>JAWKRQ010000047.1:0-78060 GCA_041389545.1 Myxococcota bacterium
CCTGCTCGTCGACGAGGCGCTGCAGCTGCACGTCACCGACTTCGGGCTGGCCCGCACCGCCGCGCCCGACGACCCCACGGGCACCCTGACCCGCCAGGGCGCCGGCACCCGCCGCTACATGTCGCTCGAGCAGCTCACGGGCGCGCCGCCCGCCCCCACCATGGACGTGTTCGCCGCCGGCGCCGTCCTGTACGAGCTCGTCACGGGCGCGCCGGCGTTCCCCTCCGCCCAGGCCTGGCAGGACGCCCTGCGCACCGGCGACTACCCCATCCCCGCGCGGCCCGACCTCCCGCCCCGGATGCGCGACGCCGTCGCCCACGCGCTGTGCGACCTCGCCGTCCGCGACCCCGACGCCGCCGCCGTCCTGGCCCGCTGGACCGCCGACGCCCCGCCGCCCGGCCCGCCCCGCGCCGACACGCTCGCCTGGCTCGCCCTGGCCTGCGCCCACGACCCGCACGACGACGCCCACCTCGCCCTGTGCCCCGCCTGCCGCGCCGCCCTGCGCCCCGACCCGACGTGGCACCCCGACGACGACCTGCCCCACCACGTCCCCGCCGAGCGCGACGCGTTCGTGGGCCGCGACGACGCGCTCGCCCGGCTCGACGCCCTCGCCGTGCGGGGCCTGGTCACCGTCCACGGGCCGGCCGGCATCGGCAAGACGCGCCTGACCGTCCGCTACGCCCACCGCACCCGCGGTCGCCGCACCGGCGGCGCCTGGTTCTGCGACCTCGCCGAGGCGCGCGACCTGGCCGGCATCTGCCGCGCCGTGGCCCGCGCGGTGGGGGTCGTGCTCCAGGGCGACGACCCCGTCGAGCAGCTCGGCGACGTCCTCGCCGCGCTGGGGCCGGCCCTGGTGGTGCTCGACAACTTCGAGCAGGTCGCGTCGCTCGCCGCCGCCACCGTCGGGCGCTGGGCGGCGCGCGCCGAGCAGGCCGCGTTCGTGGTGACCTCCCGGGTCGTGCTCGGCCTGCCGGGCGAGCAGGTGCTGCGCCTCGAGCCGCTGGGCACCGACACGGCCCGGGCGCTGCTGCTGCAGCGCGTCGCCGCGGCCGATCCCACCTTCCGCGTCGAGGGCGACCCCGCGCTCGACCGCCTCGTCGAGCTGCTCGACGGCCTGCCGCTCGCCCTCGAGCTGTGCGCCGCCCGGCTGCGCGCCCTGACCCCCGCCCGCGTGCTCGAGCGGATGGGCGACCGGTTCCGCCTCCTCGCCGAGCGCGGCCGCGGCGCCCGCCACGGCACGCTCCGCGCCGCCCTCGACTGGAGCTGGGACCTGCTGCGCCCCTGGGAGCAGGCCGCGCTCGCGCAGTGCAGCGTGTTCGTGGGCGGCTTCGACCTGCCCGCCGTCGAGGCCGTCGTCGACCTGTCCGCGCACCCCGACGCGCCCTGGCCGCTCGACGTCCTGCAGGCGCTCGTCGACAGCAGCCTGGTGCGCGCCGGGGGCGACCGCTACGAGCTGCTCGTCTCCGTCCACGCCTACGCCGCCGAGCGCCTCGGCGACGACCTCCCCGCCCGCCTGCGCCACGCCGCCCACTTCGCCGATCGCGCCGACGCCGCCGAGCACACAGACCGGCCCCTGCTCGCCGACCTCGACAACCTCGTCGCGGCGGCCGGCGTCCCCGACGCCGATCTCGCGGCGCGCGTCACGCTGGGCGCCGTCGAGGCGCTCGAGCTGCGGGGGCCGTTCTCGACGTCGGTGGTGCTGGTCGAGGCGGCCATGGCGCGCTCGCCGTCCCGCCGCTGGCCGCGCGCCTGCTGGCCGCCCGCGGCCGGGTCGCGCGGGCTCGGCCAGCCGCACGAGGCCGAGGCCATGTTGCTCGAGGCGCTCGCCGCGTTCCGCGCCTCGGGCGACGTGTGGAGTGAGTCGCTGGCGCTGTCGTCGCAGGGCGCCGTGGCCAACGAGCGCACGCAGGCCGAGCGCGCCCGCGCGTTCTACCTCCAGGCCCTCGCGCTGCACGAGGCCCGCGGCGATCGCGGCCGCCAGGGCCGGACGCTCGGCGCCCTCGCCGCCATCGACGCCGAGACCGAACGGTTCGCCCCGGCGCGCGAGCGCTACGACCGCGCCCTCGCCCTGGCGCGCGAGGCGGGCCGCCGCCTCGACGAGGGCATGATCCTCACCGGCATCGCCCAGCTCCTGTCGATGACCGGCCAGCACGCCGAGGCGCGCGCGCTGTACGAGGAGGCGCTGGTCCTCACCCGGCAGACGGGGCACCGCAAGCACGAGGCGCGGATCCTGTCCAACCTCGGCCACGAGCTGCACTACCTCGGCGACACGGGCGCGCTGGCAGCCCTCGAGCAGGCGGCCGGCCTGCACCGCCGGGTGGGGGAGAAGCGCAGCGAGGCCCAGGTGCTGGGCGGGCTCGGCCCGCTGCTGTTCCTGGCGGGGCGGCCGGTCGAGGCCGAGCGGGTGCTGGAGCAGGCGCTCGCGCTGTACGGCGTGCTCGACAACCCGCGCGGCCAGACCTACGCCACGGCGAACCTGGGCTTCGTCTACGCGGCCACGGGCCGGCGGGCGCAGGCGCGCGAGCTGTTCGCGCGGGTGCTCGCGGCGCCGTGGGTGGCGGGGCACGGCCGCTTCGCGGGCATCTTCCACACGCGCGTGGCGGCGTTCCACCTCGACGGCGGCGAGCTCGACGAGGCACGCGCCTCGCTCGACCGCGGCCTGCCGGCCCTGGTCCAGCTCGGCGATCCGGTGGAGCTCGCCCTGCACCACAGCCTGCGGGCGAAGGTGGCGGCCGCGGCCGGCGATGGCCCGGGGGCCGCCGCCGCCCTCGCCGCTGCGGAGGCCGCCGCCGACCAGCTCACCGCCGACAACGCCGCGACCAGCCGCAAGGCGATCGACGAGGCGCGGGCCGCCCTCGCTCAGCTGCGGACGGAGAGCCCCACCGCCACGAGCAGCAGCGCCAGGTAGCTCGCCGTCACCGCCCACAGCGGCGAGCCGAGTGCGTACATCCCGAGCGTGTTCGCGCCCTCCGCGCAGCCGATCGCGACCGCCACCCCGACCACGGCCCAGCGCTGCCCGCGGCGGATGCCGTAGTGCGTCATCAGCAGCGACGCCGCCCCCACGCCCACGAGCCCGCCGGCCATCGCGTGCAGCACCGTCAGGAACACGGTCTCCGCCGGCGGCGTGACGGGGTAGGCGCCCCCGCCGCTCAGCAGGTCGCGCTGCACGTCGAGCAGCTCGGTGATCGCCAGGTCGCCGAGGCCGCCCACCAGCACCGCCGTCGACACGACGTAGAACAGCGCGAGCGCGACCCGCTGCCGCACGCCCACTACGCCCGCTCCGCCGCCCGGGCCTTCCGCCGCCGGAAGATCGCGTCGAGCTCCGTGTCGACCGCCATGTCGAGCGCCTCCTCGACCTGCATCCGCTCCACGGCGTCCGACAGCTCCCGCGACACGTCGCCCCGCGGGTTCGCCACCACCCGCTGGTAGACCTCCTCGAACCGGTCGGCCATCGCGAGCAGCTCCGCCTCGAGCGCCGTGGCCCGCGCCGCCAGCGCCCCGCGCCGCTCCAGGATCCCCGACAGGTCGCCCTTCGCCTTCTCGAGCTGCTTCCGCTCGACCGGCCCGAGCTCGCTGCCCTCGAGCCGCTGCTCGATCTGCCGGATCTTCCCGCGCAGCGAGCGCTCGTCGGTCGACTGGAACCGCTCGTACATGAGGTGCCAGGCGAGCCAGATGCCGAGGTAGTCGACGGTCGCGTCGTCGAGGCGCTCCACGTCGCGCTCGGTCAGCCCGGTGTCCTTGTTGCGCGCCAGCGCCTTCAGCGAGGTGACCCGGTCGCACATCTGCCGGTAGGTGTCCCAGTGCACCGACTGGTCCATCCGCGCCCGCAGCTCGCCGACGAGGTGCTCCCGCGCCTGCTCGCGCTGCTCCTTGCGCTTGCCCTTCAGCACCCACTCCCGGAAGACGGGCGAGCTCGGCACGAACAGCGCCGCGATGGACTGCCCCGCGGCGTACAGCAGGATGGGCAGCGCCCCCACGCCGAGCCCCAGCGGGATGCTCGCGATGGCGCCGAACGTCAGCGCCGCCAGCAGCCCCATGCCGCTCGGCCGCGACAGCACCAGCTCCTTGAGGAAGTTGACCTTGTCCTCGGAGATCTCGTCGTCGTCTTCCCAGGGGCGGCGCCGTTCGGCCATCGTCACACCGAGACGCGCACCTGCCCGCGTCCGCCGGCAGCGTGCAGGTGGTTCAGGATGCGCTCCTCGAGGCGCGTGGCCCCGGTGGAGCGCTGCCAGGCCGTGCTCCGGGGGCGCGGCTCCTCGATCGCGAAGTCGTCCACGATGCGCGCCGGCCCGGCCGACAGCACCACGACCCGGTCGCCGAGCCGCAGCGCCTCGGTCACGTCGTGGGTCACGAAGACCACGAGGCAGGGGTGCTCCTCGTGCAGGCGCACCAGCAGGGTCTGCATCTCGTCGCGGGTCTGCGCGTCGAGCGCGCCGAACGGCTCGTCCATGAGCAGGATCCGCGGCCGCAGCACCAGCGCCCGGGCCAGCGCCACGCGCTGGTTCTGCCCGCCCGACAGCTGGTGCGGCTTGAGCTTCGCCTTGTCCTGCAGGCCCACGGCGGCGAGCATGTCCTCGACCCGCTTCGCGGCGGTGGACGGGTCGACCTTGCGCTTCCACAGCCCGAAGCGGAAGGGGAACGCCACGTTCTCGCGCGTGGACAGGTCCGGGCGGTTGGCGTAGCGCTGGAAGACCATCACGGCGTCGTCGTGCGCCCCGGTGCACGGCACGCCGTCGATGGTGATGGTGCCGCTCGTGGGGGTCGCCACGCCGTGCGGGCGGACGCCGCCCATCATGCGCAGCAGGGTGGACTTGCCGCAGCCCGACGGCCCGAGCAGCATCACGATCTCGGGGCGGGTCAGCGCGAGGTCGACGCCGTCGAGGATGCGGTTGACGCCCGTGCCGTCGGCCTTCGGGTACTCCTGGACGATCGCCTTCAGGTCGACCGACACGTCCCCGCGCTCGCTCGCTGCGTCGCTCGTTGCATCGCTCACTGCGTCGCCTCCCACGAGAACAGCCGGTTGCGGATGGCCACCAGCGTGAAGTAGGTGACGAGCGCCAGCGCGATGATGACGATGATGCCCGCGAAGACCTGGTTCATGGCCGAGAACCGCTTGGCGTTCTGGATGAGCTGCCCGAGCCCCGTGTCGGCGTTGATGTACTCGGCCACGGTGATGTAGGTCCACATCACCGACACGCTCACGATGATGGCGTCGGCGATGCGCGGCAGCGCCATGGGCACGAGCGCGTGGCGCACGGCCTCGAATGGGGTGGCACCGATGTCGATGGCCGACACGTAGTACGAGCTCGGCACGGCGCGGATGGCGTCGCGGACCATGGGCACCAGGTACACCACGGCGCCCAGGAACAGGAAGGCGATCTTCATCGCCTCGTCGATCCCGAGCCACATGACGAGGATCGGCTGCACGGCCACGATGGGTGCCGAGCGGAACGGGTCGACGAGCGGCGACAGCGCGGCGTCGACGGGCGGGGACGCCCCCATCGCGATGCCCACGGGCACGCCCAGCGCGATCACCAGCAGCCCGGCGAGCGCCACGCGCCGCAGTGACGCCAGGGTGGCGAGCAGCAGCGGGCTCGAGCCGCCGCCGGCCGGGTCGCTGCGCCACGACAGCTCCACCAGCGCGTGCGCCACGTCCCACGGCGGCGGGAGCTTGTTCGGCGTGACGGCGCCGCTGCCCGACAGCGCCGCCCACAGCAGCAGCACGGCCGCCACCGCCGCGACCCCCAGCAGGCGCCGCCTGCCCGCGGGCAGGCCCTGGTACGGGTTCAGCATCCGATCACCGCGAGTACACGGCGAGGCGCGTGCTGCGGTTCATCTGCTGGCACTGCTCGAGGTCGACCCCCTCGGCGCTCGGGTCCTTCTCGTTGCACAGCGGGGCGTCGGGGCCGTTGCCGACCACCTTGAACCGCTCGCGCGGGAACTCCCACTGGCCCACGAGGTAGTCCACGACCGCGTTGGCCCGCCGCTGCGACAGCGCCAGGTTCGCCTGCCGCCCGCCCGTCGAGTCGGTGTTGCCCGAGACCTCGAAGTAGGCCGAGCCGAGGTTCTCGATCATCGGCACCATCTCCTCGTCGATGGTGCGCTCGGCCCGCTTCGTCAGGTCCGCCGAGCCCGACGCGAAGTTCACCGTGACCGGACGCGTGACGATCGCCTCGTTCTTCTGCGCCTTCTCGCGCTCGGTGTCGCTGAAGGTGAACTCGGGCTCCTTCGCCTTCTCCTGGGCCGCGGCGTCCTTCGTCAGCAGCGCCTGCACGTACTTCAGCTCGATCGACTCGGCGGGGTCGATCACCGGCGAGTTCGGGTTCGCCAGCGCGCCGGCTGCCCGGTAGATGCCGTCGAACCGCTTGTAGACGCGCGCGTAGTGGTTGGTGCCGCCGGCGAGCCCGAGGATGCGGGCGTTGTCTTCCACCCCCGTCCACACGAGCGTGTCGAACAGGCCCTTCACGAACGGCTTGCCCTCGTCCTTGGCGAGCAGCGCGAAGAACTCCTCGGTGGAGACCAGCGCCTCGACGGCGTTGTCGGGGTCGGCCTCGGCCTGGTCGACGCCCTTCATCCAGCCCTCGACCAGCTTGCCGATGGCCGGCTCGTTCGCCGGGTCGTCGAGCACGCGCTTGTCGCAGACGATCACGTCGTAGATGAGGTTCGTCGCCGTCTTCGTGGAGTACACCACGTGGGTGCCGGGGACGTTCTTCACGGCCAGCGACAGGTCGGGGTCCCACAGCGCGGCGGCGTCGACGTGGCCGCCCTCGAGCATCGCGCGCACGCCGGCCGTGCCCTCTTCGGCGTTGACGTAGACGAGCTTGACGGACTGCTTCTTGCGCGCCGACAGCGACGAGTTCTCGATCGCGTCGATCACCATGCCGTGCGACGGGGTGAACTGCAGCAGCGCGACGCTCTTGCCCGCGAGGTCCTCGACCTTCTGCACGCCGGGGTCCTTCGCGATGATCGCGTCGGCACCCTGCGTGTTGTCGACGATCATGACCGCGCGGCCGTCGAGCCCCGCGTTGCGCAGGTTCGGCTGCTCCTGCGCCCAGAAGTCGCTGGTCCGCCAGGCGCACTGGGCCGAGCCGCTCTCGAAGATCGTCGCGAGCGTCGGGATGTCGTCCTGGATGACGAGCTCGACGTTCAGCCCGAGGTCGGCGAACGTCGAGCCGGGCTTCGTCTTCAGGCTGTTGCCGTTGGCGACGAGCGCCGGGGCGTAGCCGTGGAAGCTCACGATCGAGACCTTGAGCGGGTTGCCGTCGGATCCCAGGGGGCCGCTCGGCTTGCTCCCGAACAGGCCGCCGAGCGGCTTCGGGTCGGGGGTGCCCGCGGTCGGGGTCCCCGCGTCGTCGCCGCTGCCGAACACCATGTCCCGCAGGGCCAGGTGCCAGGCGGCCGCGCCGGTCACTGCGAGGATGGTGACCGCGATCAGGCCCTTCGCGAGGGGGGTCAGCTTCGCCATGTCTAACGCTCCGTGTCGGGGGCTCCGAACAGGGGATACAGCCCGCGCAGCCGCTCGATTTCACTGCGGAACCGGGCGGCCTGGTGGCTGCGCGCGCCCCGCGCCGCCTCGAGCTTCGCCCGGATCGCCGCCTTCTGCTCCCCGACCTGCTCGAGCTCCTTGGCGAGGGTCGCTTCGAGCTCGGCGATCTGGGCGCGGATCGCCTCGGTGGCGTTCTGCGCGAACGCCTCGTGGGCGGCGAGATCGGCCTCGGCCTGCTGCTCGGCCGCGGCCAGCGCCTCGTCGAGCCGCTGGCTGCTGCCCTCGAGCACGTCGATCTTGCGCTGCGCGTCGAGCACGGCGTCGTGGACGGTCCAGCTGTCGTCGGCGGCGTCCATCGCCTGGATGGCGGCGAGGCGCACGCTCGGCTCCATCGCGGCCAGCCCGTCCAGCACCTTCAGGAGCTTCTCGGCGGGGAACGGGCTCTCCCGCACGCCCGCCTCGGCGTATAGCTCGGGCAGGGGCCGCTCGTCGGTGATCCCCTCGACGGGGATGGGCGGCACGGCGGTGGGGGTGGTGCGCGACCGCGCCTCGGCGGGCCGCGCCTCGGCGGCTGGCGCCTCGGCGGGCGGCGGCTCGGCGGCTTCGCCCTCGGCCTCGGCGGACAGCGCGGCCTCGGCGAGGAGTGCGTCGAGATCGGTGCCCGCGGCGGGCGCCCGCCGGGCTGGTCGCCCTCTTCGGCGCCGACGAGCCCCATCTTGGCCAGGGCGCGCATGAACTTCGCCATCCCGCCTCCGGCGCCAGCCTACTTCGTCCACTCCGGGACAACCAGCGGGCCGGGCCGGGGCGGCGCGGTTCAGTTCGTGACGTAGGCCACGAGGCGCACCTGGACGGTGGAGGCGCCGGCGTAGGCGGTGATCCAGTCCACGTCGCCGTCGCTGTCGACGGGGTGACGAGGAACGCGGTGGCGTTGGGGTCGAGGTAGGCGAGGGCGGCGCTGTAGCCGTTGGTGTTGAACTCGGCCGTCGAGCCGGTGGGCCGGAACATCACGCTCGCGCCCGCGGACTGGTCGGGGACGTTGACGGCGAGGATCGCCATGCCCGCGCCGGGCAGGCCCAGCGGCAGCGAGGTCCAGCTGGTCGGGGCGACCCCGAGGTACACCTGCACGTCGCTGTAGACGAGGCTCGCGCCGCTCGACAGGCCGGCCACGTCGGTCTGCAGCTGCGACACGTCGCTCTGGATGCTGGCGTCGACGCCGTACAGCAGGGCGATGTCGGCCGAGTGGGTGAAGTCGGCGATCTCGAGCGACGCGATGCGGCTCTCGTGGGTGGCGAGGGTGCTGTTGTTGGTGGTGGCCAGCGTCCACAGGAACGCGGTGTCGCCCTGGAGCGAGAGGATCTCGGCGTCGTGCAGCGAGGAGGTGCCCTGGAGCGCGGCGATGTCCGACGCGTGCAGGCTGTCGACGAGCTGCAGGTTCAGGATCTCGCCGTCGTGCAGGGCCACGGTGCTCGACAGCGTCGACTGGTTGGTCTGCAGCAGGGAGATGTCGGAGGCCTGCGCCGACGCGGTCGACTGCAGGCTCGAGATCAGGGTGTCGTGGATGCTGGACGCGCCCTGGAGGGCGAGGATGTCGCCGCCCTGCGCCGAGATCGCGCTGTCGTGGACGAGGTCCGCGCTCTGCAGCGAGACCAGCGTGGCCCCCTGCGTCGAGACGGTGGACTGGAGCGAGGCGAGGTCGCTGCTGTAGACGGTGACCGCGCCCTGCAGCGTGGTGATGTCGGCGCTGTGGCCGGTGACCGTGCCCTGGAGCGAGCCGATGTCGCTGCCATGGGTGGCGACGGCGCCCTGGAGGGTGCTCACGTCGCTGCCGTACGTCGAGACGGCGGACTGCAGGCTCGTGATGTCGGCGCCGTAGGTGGAGACGGTGGACTGCAGGCTCGTGATGTCGGTGCCGTAGCTGGAGACGGAGGCCTGCAGCGTGGCGAAGTCGCTGCCGTAGGTGGCGACGCTGCCCTGCAGCGAGCTGAGGTCGGAGCCGTGGCTGGCGACGGCGCCCTGGAGCGAGGCGATGTCGGCGCCGTAGCCGCTGGTGCTGGTCTGGAGCGAGCCCACGTCGCTGGCGAGCGACGCCGACTGCGTCTGGAGGTCGGCGATGTCGGCGTCGCGCGCCGAGGCGCCGCTCTGGAGCGCGGTCACGTCGCTGGCCAGGCCGTTGGCGGTCGTGCTCGCGTCGGCGGCCGCGGCGCTGGCGTCGGCCACGTCGGCGCCGAGCTGCACCAGGCTCACCGCGTGGGCGTCCACCGCCGCCTGCACCGCCGACACGGCGCCGCCGAGCGTCGCGGCGTCGGACTGCACGGCCCCGATCGCGGCGGTGTGCTCCACCACCGTGGTCACGACCGCGCCCACGTCGGCCACGGCGCCGTCGACCCGCGACGCCAGCGTGGCGGTCTGCGCCGACAGCGCGTCGAACGAGACGGCCTGCGCGTCCACGTCGACCCGCAGCCCCGTCACCGCGGTCATCGACGCGGCGGCGTCCGCCTGAGCCTCGTTCGCGGTCGCGTCGATGCCGTCCACCTGCACGATCACCGAGTCCACGTCGGCGCCGATCTGGTCGACGCCGGCGCCGAGCGCCGTCAGCTGGCCCTCGGCGGCCTCGAGCCGCGTCCGGAGCGCGGCGGCGTCGTCGAGCGCCGCGGCGAGGTCGGCCTCCAGGGCGTCCACCCGCGCGGCGAGCGACGCGTCGGTCTCGGCGCTCGCGGGCGAGGTGGTGGCGTCGGTCGCGCAGCCGACGAGGGCGAGGGTGACGAGCAGGGCAGGGATCCGCATGGATGAGCTCCGGGGGGAGAGCGCGGCCGGCAGGGGCGCCGGGCGACGCAGTGGGACACTCCTCGGCACATCCGCGCGCCGCTCACCCGGCGGAGACCACGCGGAGACCGTGACCCCCGGTCGACCGGTCCGTGATAGGCGAGTCCGGGGGGCGACGTGGTGCAGGGCATGCTGGCGCTGCCGTTCGAGCGGGTCGCCCTCGAGGCGTGCGACGTGGACCTCGTCCGCGGCGAGGTGCACCCGCGCGCGGCCCCGGGGGCCGCCCCGGGCGAGCCGCGCCAGCTGACCACCCGCGAGCGCGAGCTGCTGCTGCACCTCGTCACCCACGCCGGCGAGGTCGTCCCGCGCGAAGCGCTCATCGCCGAGGTCTGGGGCTACAGCGACGCCGTCGTCACCCGCGCCTGCGACAACGCCGTCGCGCGGCTGCGGGCGAAGATCGAGGCCCAGCCGGGGCACCCGACCCACCTCCTCACGGTCCACGGCGCCGGCTACCGCTTCGTCCTGCAGTCCGCGCCGGCGCCGGCGCCGTCGGTCGAGGCGCCGCCGCCCGCCGCGCCGCAGATCCTGCTCGGCGACGTGGCCGTCGACCTCGAGCGCCACCGGGTCACCGGCCCCGGGGGCGAGCAGGCGCTCTCGGCCCAGGAGGTCGAGCTGGTGCGCTGCCTGTGGGAGGCGGCGGGGCGGGTGGTCGACCGCGACACGCTCACCCGCCGGGTGTGGGGCCAGGGCTCCGGCCGGGCGCTGGTCAACGCCGTGCACCGGCTCCGCCACAAGCTCGAGGCCGATCCCGCCGCGCCGCGCTTCCTGCTCACCGAGCGCTCCGGCGGCTACCGGCTCGAGGTGCCGCGCCCGCGGTGCCCGCCGCCGCGGGCGGCCTGTTCGGCCGGCAGCCCGCGCTGGCCGAGCTGCGCGCCGCGCTCGCCCGCGGGCGCTGGGTGCTCCTCGTCGGGCCCGGCGGCGTCGGCAAAGACGCGCCTCGCGCGCGAGGTCGCCGGCGAGGTCCGCACCTTCTTGGGTCGACCTCGCCGCCGCGCGCACGGGCGAGGCCCTCGACGACGCCGTGGCCCGCGCGCTCGACCTCCGCCTCGCCGGCGGAGAGGCCCCGCTGGAGCGGATCGCCCGGGTGCTGGCGTCCCGCGGCCGGCGCTGCTCGTGCTCGACAACCTGGAGCAGCTCGCCGACGCCGTGGGCTCGCGGGTCGCGGCCTGGCTCGCCGCGGCGCCCGACCTGCGGCTGCTCGGGACGAGCCGCGTGCGCCTCGGCCTCGACGAGGAGCAGGCGATCGAGGCTCGGCCCGCTCTCCGCCGCCGACGGCGCGGCTCTCGTCGACCGGGCCCGCGCCGTGTCGAGCCGCCTGCGTCTGCAGCCCGAAGACGTGCACGAGCTGGTCGAGCGGCTCGACGGCCTGCCGCTCGCGCTCGAGCTCGCGGCGGCGCGCCTGCCCACCCTCGGCCCCGACGAGATCCTGGCCCGGCTCGACCGCCGGCTCGACCTGCTGGTCCGCCCGCGCGCCGAGAACGACCGCCACCGCTCGCTGCGCGCCGCGATCGCCTGGACGTGGGACCTGCTCGATCCGGGCCGCGCCGAGGCGATCGCGCTGCTCCCCCCCTTCCGCACGGGCTTCTCCCTCGCCGACGCCGAGGGCCTCCTCGGCGACGACGCCGTCGACCGCCTGCAGGATCTCCGCGACCACAGCCTCGTCGCCCCGCGCGACGACGCCGACCGCCCCTTCGGCACCACCGAGGCCGTCGCCGCCTACGCCGACGAGCAGGCACCCCCGAGCTCGCGCGCCGCTGGGCGGCCTGGGTGGCCCGGCTCGGCGCACCCGAGGGCGTCGCCACGCTCGGCTTCGCCGGGCAGGCCCGGGCCCGCGCCCAGCGCCGCGCCGTCGACGACCTCGAGCGCGCCGCCGACCAGGCGCTGGCCGCCGGGGAGGTCGCGCTGGCCGTCCGGGCCGCCCTCGGCGCGGCCTGGGTCCGCCGCCACGACGGCCCGTTCGCCCCCGCCGTCGAGCGGCTCCAGGCCGTGCTCGCCGCCGAGCCGGCGCCCGACGACCGCGCGCGGGTGCAGGTCGCGCTCGGCCACCTGCTCCGGCTGCTCGACCGGCCCGCCGAGGCCCACGACGCGTTCCGCGCGGCGTGGGAGACGCCCGAGGCCCCGATCGCGCTGCGCGCCGAGGCCGCGGCCGCGCTCGGGGCGGCGCTGTTCGACCTCGCCCGCCTCGAGGACGCCCGCGCCATCAACGCCCTTGCCGCCGAGGCCTTCGACGAGGCCGGCCAGCCCGACCGCGCCGCCTGGTGCCGGGGCCGCGTGGGCCTGGTGGCCGGCGTCGACGGCGCCGGCACGCTCGCCGCCTTCACCGCCGCCGTCGAGGCCTCCCGCGCCACCGGCGACGTGCAGTGCGGCGGGATGTGCCTCGTGCAGGTCGCCCGCTTCGACTTCGCCAACGGCCGGCCGGCGCTGGCGCGGCGCCGCCTCGACGAGGCGATGGCGCTGTTCCGCGACAACGAGCACGTGCAGGGCCAGATCGACGCCGGCATCCTCCAGATGGTGCAGCAGGCCCAGGCCGGCGACCACGACGCCGTCGAGGCCGCTGCCGAGCCGGTGCTGGCGCTGCTCGCCCGCACGGGCTCCCAGGTCGACCTCGCCATGGCCTGGGTCTACCTCGGCACGAGCCGGCTGCTGCGCGGCGCGCTGGAGCCCGCGCGCGAGGCATTCGCCGAGTCGCGGCGCCACCTGTCGCGCACCCGCGCCATCCCGCGCACCGAGGGCTACCTCGAGGTGCGCGAGGCCGAGTGGATGCTTGCCATGGGCGAGCCGGGCTCGGCGGCCGGGCTCCTGCGCGACGCCATCGCGCGCTTCGCCGGCATCGGCGACCGGGTCAACGTCGCCGAGGCCGAGCTGGCGCTGGCGCGGGTGCTCGTCGTCGCCGGCGACGGCGCCGAGGCGCTCGCCCTCGCCGACGGCGCGATGGCCGCGCTGGCGGGCCGCGAGGACGTGACCATCGTCCTCGCCCACGCGCAGCGCGGGCAGGCGCGGGTCGCCACGGGCGATCGCGCGGGGGCCGAGGCCGACCTCGCCGCCGCCGAGGCCCACGCCGATCGGCTCGGCCTCGTGCTGCCCCGGGGCGAGGCGCGGCTGCAGATCGCCCGCCTGCAGCGCCTGCTCGGGGGCGATTGTCGCGCGTGAGCGCCGCGGAGCGGCTACCTTGTGGCGTCGCGGCGCCATCGGCGGCGCCCGGAACGCGGGGAGCGTGCGTGGATCAACCTCTGGAACAGCCTCTGGTGAAGCGGACCCCCTCGTCGGTGCTGGTGGCCGCCGTCCGCCAGCTCCGGCCGAAGCAGTGGTCCAAGAACGTCGTGTTCTTGATGCCCGCGCTCGTCTTCAGCGGCGAGTTCCTCGATCCGCGCGCGCTGATGCGGGTGGGCGTGGGCATCGTCGCGTTCTCGCTGCTCGCGTCCGCCGGCTACGTGCTCAACGACTGGCTCGACCGCGAAGCCGACCGCAAGCACCCCACCAAGCGCCACCGCCCGATCGCGAGCGGCGCGCTGCCCGAGCCGTTCGCCTGGCTGCTGCTGCTCGGCTGCGCCGCGACCGGCGGGGCGATCGCGCTGTGGCTGTCGCCGCTGTTCCTGCTGATCGCCGCGATCTACCTGATCACCACGCTGTCCTACAGCGTGCACTTCAAGCACGTCGTGATCCTCGACGTGCTGTTCCTGTCGTCGGGCTTCCTGTGGCGGGTGCTGGCCGGGGCCGTCGCCATCAACGTCGACGTGAGCCCGTGGCTGTTCCTGTGCACCGTGTTCGTCGCGCTGTTCTTCGGCTTCAACAAGCGCCGCGCCGAGCTGCTGCACGTGGGCGCCCACAGCGGCACGCGCCGCAACCTGCAGGAGTACAGCCCGCAGATGCTCGAGCAGTTCCAGGCCATCGTGACCTCGGCCACGATCATCACCTACCTGCTCTACACCGTGCTCGGCCCGACCCGGTGGATGACCCTGACCATCCCGTTCGTGCTGTACGGGATCTTCCGCTACATCTACCTGATCGACCGCCACGGCGAGGGCGGCGCCCCCGACGAGACGCTCCTGCGCGACCGCCCGATGCTCCTCACCGGCGTGCTCTACGGCCTGACCACGGTGTTCGTGCTGCTCGCGCGCGACTGGCTCTCGGCGATCCTGCCGCCGTAGCCCCGCTCGCTACTTCGGCGCGGGCGCCAGCGCCTCGGCCCGGATCACGAACACCCGCGTCTCGCCCCGCTCGAGCTGCACCTGCGTGCTCCACGCGGGGAAGTCGCGGACGGTGACCTCGAGGGTGTGCAGCCGGTCGGGCTCCACCGCCACCGACTTCGGCACGGCCTCGCCATCGAGCAGGATCTGGGTGCCGACCGGCGCCTGGACCTCGATCATCGGCGCGTCGATCGGCGCAGGCGCCGCGCTGAGCTGCGAGACGAAGCCCGCCACGAGCGCGGTGACCAGCACGCCCACCGCGAGCCCGACCACCAGCGCCACCGGCGACAGCAGCCAGCCCATCCAGCCGAACGGGGAGCGCCCGCCCTCGGCAGGGGGCGGCGCGCTCGCAGCGCTCCGGCGCCGGCCGCTGGCCGTGTTGCCCGCGCCGGTGCGCCCGGTGCCCGTGCCCGCGCCGGTGCGCCCGCTGCTGCTGCGGCGCGCCGCGGGCGCCGCGCTGCGCCCCGACGACGAGCCCTCGCCCGGGAGCGACGGCCCGGGCGGGCGCACCTCGTCGACCGGCGGGTTCGAGCGCGAGGCGCCCGGCAGCGACTTGCGCGGCGCGCGCGTCTGCTTGAGCTGGGTGGCCGGCTCCTCCCCGAGGTCGGCCGAGGGGCGCAGGAGCGTCTCGCCCTCGTCGGCGTCGTAGGCTGCGGCCTTGCGCTTGCTGGCGGCGATCTCGTCGGCCGTGCGCACCGCCGCGGCGTCGAGCAGCTCGGTGGCCTTCGCGGCCGACGACAGCTCGGGCATCTTGCGGCGATCGAGGCGCCGGGTGGGCCCCTCGTCGATCGGCGGCGGCGCCGGCCGGTTCTGCTTGCCGCTCGTGGCGCCGGCCGGGGTGGCCGCGGGGGCCGCCGACGCCGCCGCCGCCGCGCCCTGGCGGCTCGTCGCCTCCGGGAACAGGCCGCGGACGTAGCTCGCGAGCGTGGCGTGGGTGAAGATGAAGCCCGAGTCGTGGAAGAACTTGTCGAGCGCTTCCTTGAAGGCCGTGGCCGACGGGTAGCGGTCGTCGCGGTTGACCTGCAGCGCGCGGTCCACGATGGTCTCGAGCGTGAACGGCACCTCGGGGTTGCGCTGCGACACGGGGACGTACCGCCCGGTGCGCACCCGCTCGATGGTGCCGATCTCGTTGTCGGTGCGGAACGGGTGGTGGCCCGTCAGCATCTCGTAGAGCATCACCCCGACGGAGAACAGGTCGGAGCGCTGATCGAGGTCCTTCGCCCCGGCGGCCTGCTCGGGGCTCATGTAGTCGAAGCGCCCCTTCACGATGCCCGACACCGTCTCCATCGCCTTGAGCGACGCGCGGGCGATCCCGAAGTCGGTGAGCTTCACCTCGCCCTGGAACGACAGCAGGACGTTCGGCGGGCTCACGTCGCGGTGGATGATGTTGAGCGCCACCGGCCGGCCGCCCCGCATCACCTGCCGCTGGTGGGCGTACTCCAGGCCCTTCAGCAGCTCGATCGCGATGAAGACCGTGTGCGGGACGGGCAGGCACAGGCCCTTCTTCTTCGCGCGCCGCAGCACGGCGCCGAGATCGCGCCCGTGGACGTACTCCATCGCGATGTACCAGATGCCGTCGACCTGCCCGAGATCGAGGATCTGCACGATGTTGGCGTGGGACAGCAGGCCGGCGACCTTCGCCTCGTCGACCAGCATCGAGATGTAGTCGCCGTTCTGCGACAGGTTCGGCAGGATCCGCTTGATCGCGAAGGTGCGCTGGAACCCCCCGATCCCCTCGAGGCGCGCCTTGTAGATCTCCGCCATCCCGCCGGTCGCGATGCGGTCGAGGATCTGGTACTTCCCGAAGGTCTGGACGGCGGGCTTGGCCACGTTCACCACGTCCGCTCCGTTCGCGGTGGCCGGGAGGCAGCGGAGGGGAAGCGGTTGCGCACGCGCAAGGGCACCTCGGGCCGCCGCCGCGGGAACGGTCGCGGCGGCGGGTTCGGACGGTCGGGGGGGAACGCCGGTCGGTCCCGCGGGACACTGGTCGGGATTCTAGCAGTCTGCGCGCCGCCGCGCGAGCGCCGTCGACGGGGCGCCCCCTGGTGTAGAGTCTCGGCAGGGCCGACGTGCGCGGCGGGAGGGACCCATCACAGCGCTGCCTCTGCACCTCGGTCCCGAGCACGTGGTGCTCGCGGTGGGGCTGATCGTGGCGAGCGTCACCGACGCGCGCTCCGGGCGGATCCCGAACGCGCTCACCTTCCCGATGGTGGCCCTCGGCATCGCGATCCACGCGGCGGGGGCGCCGCCGTGGGCGGGCCTGCTCGGCGCGGCGGTGGCCTTCGCGATCCACTTCCCGCTGTTCGCGCTCGGCGTGGAGCGCGGGGGCGACGCGAAGCTGCTGATGGGGGTCGGCGCGTGCGTCGGCTGGTCGGAGCTGTGCGAGACCTCGATCTGGCTCGCGGTGCTGTACTTCCCGCTCGGGCTGCTGATCCTCGCGCTGCGGGGCAAGCTCGGCAACCTGGTGGCCGCGGCCCGCTACACCGCGGCGAAGGCGCAGGGCGTCGATCCGGGCGAGAAGCCCGAGCCCACCACCTTCCGCACCGGGCCGGTGATCGCGGTGGCGGCGACGCTCGCGTGGGCCACCGACGTGTTCGCGTTGTGGCGCTGAGCTGAGCGAAGATGCGCGTGGAGGTGCGGGTGGGCAACCCCGTGTGGGTGGCGCTGTGGGTCGCGGTCGGGGGGCTCGTGGGCTGCGCCTACGTGAGCCGCGACGAGGCCCTCGAGGCGTGGGACAGCGACGGCGACGGCTGGCCCAACGACGAGGACTGCGCGCCCGACGACCCGATGGTCTACCCGTACGCCTACGACGTGCGCGGCGACGGCTGCGACACCGACTGCGGCACCGAGGACGACGAGGACGGCGACGACTGGCCCGACGCCGCGGACTGCGACCCCGCCGACCCGCAGAAGTTCCCGTGCTCGCCCTACGAGGTCGACGGCGACGGGGTCGACTACGACTGCGACGGCAAGGACGGCGTGCGCACCGACACCTGCCCCGGCCTCGACCCCGACTACCCCGACGTGGGGCCGGGCGACGCCCGCTACCCGAGCTGCGACACCGTCCCGGAGGGAGCATGACCGCGCTCGCCTGGCTCGCCCTGGCCACCGCCTCCGCGCAGGCGCCCGCCGCCTGCGAGTCGCCGATGAGCCGCATCCAGCTCGGCGCGGCGGTGGGCGAGGTGACCGACGCCCTCTCCATCTCCGAGCTCGTCGAGGCCCGCGAGACGCTCGACCGCATCCACGCGCGGCTGCCCTGCCTCGACGAGGTCGTCGACCGCAAGCTCTACGCGCTGTTCGCGCGCTACAACGCCATCGTCTACTACTACGGGCAGGAGGAGGGCCTCGCGAGGAAGTGGGCCGCCGCCGCCCGCCTCGCCGACCCCGATCTCGGCTGGGACGAGAGCGTCTACCCCGAAGGCAACGCCGTCCGGGCGCTGGTCGACGAGGCGCCGCTGCCCGCCGAGCAGCGCCTGCCGGGCAAGGAGCTCGCGCCGCCGCGCGGGGGCGGCGTGTTCGTCGACGGCGCGTTCGCCGCCGTCCCCGCCGCGCCGGGCGACACCGAGGTGCTGGTCCAGGTCTTCGACCGCAACGGCCAGCGGCTCGACGGCTTCTGGCAGCAGGGGAACGCCTTCCCCCACACCCTCGCGCTGCCCGGCGACGGCGAGGCCAGGCCGCCCGCCTGGTTCACGCCGGGCGCACCCACGCCCATCGTGAGCGGCGGCGGCGGCGGGGGCGGCGGCGGCGGCCCGGCGCCGGTGCGCGGCGAGTTTCCCGGCGGCGCTGGCCGGGGCCGGCGTGCTGGCGGCGATCGCCGGCGGCTCCTACGGCTACGCCTACTGGCAGAAGACGCAGCTCGACCCCGCGGAGCCCGACGCCGTCAAGGGCATCCGCACCCGCGCCAACGTGATGGTCGTCGTCAGCGGCGTCTCGCTCGCGGGCGCGCTCGGCGTCGGGGTGAAGGGCGTGATGATGTCGGCGGACGGCTTCACCGTCCACTTCTGACGCCTCGCCTGCGCGAAGACGCACAGGCGCGCTGTGTGTCCTCGCACAGCGGCGGGTCCGGGAGCCCCCGGTCGGCCTCTCCCGGGTTGGCACGAACCGTGCACTTCCACCGGGCAACCGAACCGGAGGACGCCATGGTCTCCCAACCCGAGCCGATCGCCCCGCAGCTCCCCACCGCCGAGGGGACCGGTGCGTTCAACCCGAACTACTCGCAGACGGTCGAGAACCTCGCCGTGGGCATCGGCATCCCGGGCGCCATCGTCGGCGCCATCGCCACGGTGTTCCTGGCGATGGCGGCGATGCGCGGCTACCCGACCGTCGGGACCCTCGGCATCGCCGCGCTGTGGACCGTGTACCTCGCCACGATGGGCGCCTTGTGGGCGGTCGTGGCGGAGGAGGGCCCGGCGCGCTAGCTCTGCGGGGTGGGGATCCCGTGGGCCGGCGCCGGGTGGCTGGCCGCTGCGACGAGCGCGGTGGCAGCTGCCGGTGCGCCGCCTGCCGATCCCGGTGAGGGCGCGGGTGAGCGCGCAGCGGGTGCCGTCGTCTGGAGGATCGACGGCACCGCGATGTCGGTCAATGCGGGGCGCTGGCCGATGCGGGCCGTGCGGTGCCGCCAGCGCGACGCCACGCTCGGGGTGGCCGCCGTCGTCTACTCGCGCAAGCAGGGCACGATGGCCTGGGGCCACGCCTCGCTGCGGGTGGTGCGCTGCGTCGACGGCGTGCTCGACGACGCCGAGTACGAGACCTACCGCCTGTCGGCCTGGAACGAGGCGCTGTTCCGCGAGGAGCACGCCGGGGAGGCGTTCCTCGAGGGCGACTACCTGCACGATCAGCGCGGCGCGCTGGTGCTGTTCCGCACCCCGACCCGGTCGACGCCGGCTGGTACGGTGACGCCGAGGCCCACAACCGCGAGATCTACGAGCTGTGGCTCGACCGGCCGCCGGCCGCGCTCGACGCCATCGCGCGGCGCCGAGGCCTGGTACGACGAGCAGCTCGCCGCGCTGCGGGCCCACGAGCCGCTGACGGTGAAGTACCGCGCGCGCTCCACCAACTGCACCACCCCGCTGCAGCGGCTGCTCGGCGTCGAGGATCCGCCCACGATGCCGTTCGGCTGGCTGCGGCGCCTGGAGGGGGAGGTGCGGCTGCGGGTGCTGCGCCCGTCCCACGCGATGGTGCGCCGCTGGGGCGGCCTGCCGGCGACGGCGACCCGCCCGCACCCGCTGGTGCGCGGCTCGGGGGCCCTGCCGGAGCCGCTGTCGGGTCAGCTCGGCGACGCGCTCGTGGGGGTGCGCTCCCTCGGGCCCTGGGACGTCACTGCGCCGTGACCGCCTGCTCGAGCTTCTGCTCGAGCGTCTGCTGGAGGGCGGCGACCCGCGGCTCGGCGGGATCGGCGCGGCGGGCGCGGGCGAGCCAGGTGGCGGCGGCCTCGCGGTCGCCCCGGGCCAGGGCGAGCTCGCCGCGCGCGGCCAGGATCTGCGGGTGGTGGTGCGCGAGCTGGTTGGCGCGGCGGTAGAAGCGCTCGGCGTCGTCGAGGGCGCCCGTGCCGGCGCAGAGGTCGCCGAGCGCCAGGAACGTGAACGGGTTGCGGTTGCCCGGCCGATCGAGGAGGTCGAGGATCTTGCGGGCGGCCGCGGGATCGCGCTGCAGCTGGTAGAGCGAGGCCAGGTTGCGCCAGGCCGAGAGCGTGTCGCCGTCGATGGCGAGGGCGCGGCGGTAGGCGGCCTCCGCGGCCGGGTAGTCGCCGAGGCGCCGCTCGGCCACGCCGAGGTTGACCCAGGCCTCGGCGCCGCCTTCGTCGATGGCGGTGGCCTGCTCGAGCCAGGCGTGGGCCAGGGCGGGCCAGCCGGCGCGGAGCAGCTCGGCGCCGCGGTTGGCGTAGTGCAGCCCCAGGGCCTGCTCGTCGGTGATGCGGTAGGCGGCGCGCCGCTCGCGGTCGGTCGTCTCCTCGAACTCGACGATCTGCGTGTCGCGCGGCGGGCCCCAGCCGGCGGCCACGTGCGTCGAGACCAGCACGAGGTCGCCGCGCTGGTGGAAGGAGCGGAACTCCTCGATGCGGACGTAGTAGGTGTCGACGCCGAGCTCGCGGCCGAGCGCGACGACCAGGTGGGCCAGCGACAGGCAGTTGAAGCGCCGCTGCTCGAACACGTCGACGGCGGTGCCGGTGTAGCGGTTGTCGTAGTCGAAGTGGCGGGCGGCGAGCGCGGTCAGGACGCGCCGCATGCGCTCGGTGTCGGTGCCCGTGGGCTCGACCGCGCGGCGGAGCCAGTCGCGGATCTCCGGCGTGAGGGTGCCCGGGGCGAGGCGCTCCGCGGGCGGGCGCTCCACCTCGGTCTCGGCGACGGCGTCGGCGTTGGGCGTGCGGGAGGTGGCCTCGGCGGCCGTGGCCAGCAGCGCCCAGATGGCGATTCCGGCGTGCATGGGTCCATTCTACCCTGCTGGCGCCCCGCGCGATATCCCGTGTGGGTGCTGACGATCGACGGCTCGGAGGGAGAGGGCGGGGGCCAGGTGCTGCGCACGGCGCTCGCGCTGTCCGCGGTGACGGGCACCCCGTTCCGCATCGAGGGGATCCGCGCGCGGCGCAGCCGGCCGGGGCTGCTGCGGCAGCACCTGACCGGGGTGCGCGCCGTGGCCGAGGTCTGCGGGGCCGAGGTCGAGGGCGACCGGCTCGGGTCGGCGGCGCTGACGTTCGCGCCGGGCCCGGTGCGGGCCGGGCGCTACCACTGGGCCGTGGGCACCGCCGGGAGCGCGGGGCTCGTGCTGCAGGCCGCGCTGCCGCCGCTGCTCGCGGCCGATGGGCCGAGCGAGCTCGTCGTGGAGGGGGGCACGCACAACCCGGCGTCGCCGCCCGGGCCGTTCCTCGAGGCGGCGCTGGTGCCGCTGCTGTGCCGCATGGGGCCGCGGGTGGCGCTGCGCACCGACCGCGCCGGCTTCTACCCGGCGGGCGGCGGGCAGTACACGGTGAGCGTGGCGCCCGCGCCGCTGTCGCCGCTGGCGCTGGAGCGGCGGGGGGAGGTGGAGCTGGTGCCCGTGGCGGCGGTGTCGAACCTGTCGCGCAAGATCGCGGCGCGGGAGCTCGACGTGGTGCGGCAGGGGCTCGGGCTCGAGGCGCGGGCCGGGGAGCTGCGGGAGCTGGCGTCGCCCGGGCCGGGCAACGCGGTGTGGATCGCGGCGGAGGCCGAGGCGGTCACCGAGGTGTTCACCGCGTTCGGGCGGAAGGGCGTGTCGGCGGAGGCGGTGGCGGCCGAGGCGCTGGCGGAGCTGGCGGCGTGGCGGCGGTGCGACGTGCCGGTGGGGGAGCACCTCGCCGACCAGCTGCTGGTGCCGCTGGCGCTGGCGGGGGGCGGGACGTTCCGCACGGTGGCGCCGTCGCTGCACACGCGGACGAACGCGGCGTTGATCGCGCGGTTCCTGCCGGTGCGGTTCGAGGTGACCGAGGAGGGCGGGGGCGCCTACCGGATCACGGTCCATCGGAGCTGAGCTCCCGCGCCGCCGGTGGCGCGGGCGGCGGTGCAGGACGTTCGGGTGGGCTTACCCGCAGGCAAGCCGGGTCGAGTGAGACAGGTCGGGGAGGTAAGCCGCCCTCGATCGCACACCTGGGCCGTCGGCGGCCGGGTCGCCTACGATGGAAGCAACGGAATCGGCTGCTCGGCGTCCCGACGAGGACGCCGGAGGGTGTCGAGTGTGCGATCGAAGGAGGCATACCTCCCGCGGGTCTGATCTGCGCTGGCTTGCTCCTCGGGCCGGCATCTGCCAGCGGGATGTAAGGACGCCTCGACGGCTCTGCCAATTGGCAACGTGGTCAGCGCCGACCGATCAGGCGGGCCACGACCACCCCACCACCACGACCACGCCGGCAGCCACTGGCTGGGCCCGCGGCCCGGCCGAGGCACCAGGCGGAAAGCCTGTTCGCGACCAGCTGGCAGCCTGTCGGGCATGGAGGTTGTACGGTCCAAATCGGCAACGCGGTCGGCGCCGACCGATCATGCGGGCCACGACCACGACCACCCCCACCCCACGACCACGCCGGCAGCCTGGCTGGGCACGCGGCCTGGCCGGGCACCAGAACACGCCCACCGCGTAGGCGGGGCCCGAAGCCGTCTGTATCGGCGCGGCGGGGGCGCGAGGCCAGCGCGTGTCGACCTGGCTGCCGCGTCGCCCGCGCCGTCGGCGTGTCCACACGACCACCACCACGACCACCACCACGACCACGCCCTCGGCGACGAGGTCGCGGCCCCGGCCGCTCTCGCTCGCCCAGCCCGCCACGCCGGGCTCGCTCGGCGTGGTGGTGGTGGTGGTGGTGGTCGTGGTCGTGATGACCTCGAGCACTTCGAGAGGGCTCGGGGCGGCGCTATCTCCGACAGGCTGCTACTATCACCAGCTCGGCGCCCGCGCCCGCCGCGCCGCCACCGCCGCCACCCCGCCCGCTTGCGCCAGCGCCGCCAGCAGCACCCGCCGCGCCGCCGCCACGTCGGCCTCGCCGACCTTCATACCAGCGCCGCCTCGCTGCGCCGCGCGCCGCGCGCCCGCTCCACGGCGTCCCACCCGCGCGCCGTCAGCGACACCCGACGCACGCGGCTGTCGGCCGGGTCCGCCGCCCGCGCGACGTACCCCAGCCCCTCGAGCTCGGCGACCGCCTTCGACGCCGCCTGCTGCGTCACCCCGAGCCGCTCCGCCAGCTCGCCGATGGTCGGCGACCGCTCGACGAGGTGCTGGAACACGTAGCCGTGCGACGTGCGCAGCGAAGGGTGCCCCTGCTCGCGCAGGTCCGCGAGCAGCTGCTCGCCGAGCGCGTTGCCCGCGAGCGACGCTGAAGTCGGGGTGAGGTGGCCGGATCCAACATCCGCGACTACTTAACAACCGAACTTGTACAATCGAGGTTGTGCATCATGGACCCCGTCGACATCGCCCTGTCCCTCCACCGCGCCCTCGAGGCCGGCGCCCACGGCGAGGCCCTCCGCCCGCTGTTCACCGACGACGCCGAGACCGTCGAGCACCCGAACCTCGTCCGGCCCGCCGGCAACACCGCCGCCTCGAGCAGATGCTGGCCGCGTCGACCTCCAGCGCCGCCCTCCTCGCCGAGCAGCGGCTGCAAAGCCCTACGCGCGGCCCACAACCACGGCCCGCTCGTCCTGCGCGTCGGCTGGACGGGCGTGGTCGCCCGCGACGCCGGCCCGCTGCGCGCCGACCCAGCTGCTCTGCCAGAGCTCGCGCAGTTCATCGAGACCCGCGCCGGCCGCATCGCGCGCGTCGAGACCTTCGACTGCTACGCGCCGCTCGCTGAGGTACTCAATCCGGCGGCCGCCGATACAGCCGGTCCACGTCGAGCGCCACGCCGATCTCCGGCAGCGCGCCTGCTGCCCCGCGCCGAAGCGCCGCAGCACCACGCGCCAGTAATCGCCTCGCGAGAACACCTCCACCATCGGCTCGCCCGGCGACGCAGCACGTAGTGCCGCAGCGACGCCGCCTGCCCCGAGGTGCCGGAACTTCCCTCCGCGGTCCCACCCTCCGTCGACGGCGACAGCACCTCGAACACCACCGTGGGGTTCGTCGCGGCGTGCCGGTCGTCGGGGTGCCGCGCCACCGGACCGCAGATCACCGCCAGGTCGGCATACGTCGCCAGCCCCGTCTCGAGCATCCGCAGCTTCAGGTCGCTGTCGTAGGCCTGGCAGGGCCCGTCGCCCAGCGCGACCGACAGGTCGGCGGTGAGGTTCGTCTTCAGCTTGGCGTGGCGAACGGTGCCGCCCGCCATTGCCCACGCCTCCCCGTCGAGGTACTCGTGGCGCACGCCGGTCTCGGCTTCGAGCGCCAGGTACGCGGCGTAGCTCAGCGGGCGGGGAAGCTCGGACATCGCGCCTCCCCGCCCCCGTATCACGCCGCCACGGACGCCCGCTCCGCGTCGACGAGCGCGGTCGCCAGGACCTCGTCCATCGTCTCCACCGGCACGAACGTCATCTCGTCGCGGATCTCCTGCGGCACGTCGTCGAGGTCCTGCGCGTTGCGCTTCGGCAGGATGACGGTCCCACCCAGCCCGTGCCGGTGCGCCGCCAGCACCTTGCTCTGGATGCCGCCCACCGGCAGCACCCGGCCCCGCAGCGTCGCCTCGCCGGTCATCGCCACGTCGTCGCGCACGAGCCGGCCCGACAGCAACGACGCCAGCGTGGTGGTCATCGTCACCCCGGCCGACGGGCCGTCCTTGGGCACCGCCCCCGCAGGCACGTGGATGTGCACGTTCTTGTCGTGCAGCACGTCCAGCGGGATCCCGAGCTTCTCGGCGTGCGCGAGCACGTAGGTCGCGCGACCGCCGACTCCTTCATCGATCCCCAGCTGCCCCGGTGCTTCCAGGCTGCCCGTTGCCCGGGTACGTCGAGGCCTCGACGTACAGCACGTCACCGCCCACCGGCGTCCACGCGAGCCCGCGCACGATGCCGGGCCGGCGCGTCACCTCCAGCTCCTCGTCGAAGAACCGGCGCTTGCCGAGGTAGGTCGGCAGGTCGTCCACGTCGACCTGGAGCGGCCCCGCAGGCGCCTCGCCCCGGGCCCGGTTCACCGCGGCCGCCCGGTAGACGCGCCCGAGCACGCGCTGCAGCTCGCGCACCCCGCCTCGCGCGTCCAGCCGGCGATGGCCGCCTCGAGCGCCGCGTCGGTGAAGGCCACGTCGCCCGCCTCGAGCCCCGCGTTGCGCGCGACCGTGGGCAGCAGGTGGTCCCGGGCGATGGTCAGCTTGTCGCGCTGCCCGTAGCCGGGGAGGTCGATGAGCTGCATCCGGTCGCGCAGCGAGCCGGGCGCCGGCCAGATCGTTGGCGGTCGCCCCACGAACAGCACCTTCAGCAGGTCGAACGGCACCTCGAGGTAGCGGTCGACGAAGGCGTGGTTCTGCTCCGGGTCCAGGATCTCGAGCAGCGCCGACGCCGGGTCGCCCCAGGTGCCCGTGCCGAGCTTGTCGACCTCGTCGAGCAGGACGACGGGGTCGGCGGTGCCGGCGCGGCGGATCCTCGTCGAGCCGCGGACGCGCCGATGTAGGTGCGGCGGTGCCCGCGCAGCTCGGCTCGTCGCGCACGCCGCCGAGGGCCACGCGCACGAGCTGCGGCCGGTCGCCTGCGCGATCGCCTGCCCGATGCTGGTCTTGCCGACGCCCGGAGGCCCCAGCGAGAGCAGCACGTCTGCGCGTCCGCTGCCGGCGAGCTGCCGCACGGCGGGTGCTCCACCACCTGCCGCTTCACGTCGGCAGTGTGTTGGCTCGCGTCGAGTCGCCTCCTCAGGCGTCCCGAGGTCCACGTCGACCGCGCTGTTGCGCGCCCACGGCATGTCGGCGATCCACTCGAGCCAGTCCATGGCGACGGAGCGCTCGGGGGAGGTGTTGCCGAGCCGCTCGAGCCGCTTGAGCTCGCGGTCCACGACCTCCTGCACCTCGCCGGGCAGCTCCTTGTCGTCGAGCCGCTCGCGCAGGCGGGTCAGCTCGTCGTCGCCGCCCTCGCCGAGCTCCTCCTGGATGGCCCGCAGCTGCTGGCGGAGCAGGAACTCGCGCTGCTGGTCGCGGGTCGCGTTGTGGACGCGCTCCTGGATGGTGTCGCGCGCGGCCAGCGCCTCGCGCGCCTTGACGAGCTCGACCATCACGCGCTCGGCGCGCAGCACCGGGTCGTGCGTGGTCAGGATCTCGCGATGCCAGTCGGGGCCGGCGAGCTGCAGCGTGCTGGCGAGCGCGTCCACGAGCTTGGGCTCGGGCAGGCTCAGCAGCAGCGCGACGTTCTGCGCGCCGCCCACGATCTCGCCGCTCTGCTCGACCTCGCGGCGCAGGGCCTCCTTCATGCCGCGGGAGGCGATGTCGTCGGGCCAGACCTCCTCGACGAGCTTCCAGGTCGCCTCGAGGTGCGGGTGGGTGGCGCGGAAGCCGGTCAGCGAGACGCGCGCCACGCCCTGCAGCACGGCCCGCTCGGCCTCGCCGTTGGGCGCGCGGACGCGCTCCACCACCCGCGCCAGCACGGCGGTGGGCAGCAGGTCGGAGGGCTGCGCGTCGCCCACGGGCTCGCGCTGGGCGGCGACCAGCAGCCACCCGTCGTGGGCAGCCGCCAGCGCCGAGAGGGACCGGGGGCGCCCGACCATGAACGGGCTGCTGACCCCCGGGAGCAACACACCGCGCCGGAGGGCCATCACGGGCAGGCCCGCGGGGAGGTCCTCGGGGACGAGAGAGGTGGTTTGGGTGTCGGCCATCTTCGGGCTCCTCGGTGGTTCGTGCCGGCGGACACCGGTCCGCCGCATGTCACCGAGCTACGCACCCGCGCCGGCCCCGCCAAGCGCGACCTCCCCGGCCCGGGAGGCCACCCGCCCGATCGGGGAGGGCTACCGCCTGCGCCCCCTGAACTCGTTGATCGTCCCCGCGCCGCGCATCGTCGACGGCGACGACTTGGTGCTCACGCCGTCGAAGCTCACGCCGCTGCCCTCCATCGGGCCCTGCGGCACGGAGATCGGGTTGAAGCCACCGTCGGCCGTGCGCCCGGCGCGCTGGGTCGCCGCGCCCTCGATCGCCGCGCCGCCCACGCCCGTGCCGTCGCCCTCGAGGGGCACGGAGACCACGTCGGGCTGCTCGAAGGCGACGTCGCTCGCATCCACCTCGGCCACGGGCGCCGGCGGTGGCGCTGCCGCGCCGCGGGCGGCGGCGGCCGACACGCCCGTCACATCACCCATCGCGAGGAGGACATCCTGCTGGCAGCCACCGAGTGCGAACCACAGCCACATCGCCACGCTCCCGACCATCGTCTCCGGGAGCGTAGCATCGTTCGCCCGACGGGTGGGCTACGGCAGCCGCTGGTACTCCGTGGCCATCACGAACTCCTCGCTGATGGAGGTCGGGGTCGGGACCATGCCGATGAGGGGCGCGTAGTCCAGCTGCACCCGGACCCGGACGGCCTGGAACGGCGGCGCGCCGCAGGTCGCGGCCCCGGTGTTGCACCAGTTCGCCTGCAGCACGCACTTCGCGGACGGGCAGGGGATGCCGAGGTCGGTGAGGACGCGCTCCGTGCGGTCGCGGGCCTTCTGGGCGATCTTGCTCCCGGGCGGCAGCACGGTCGGCCCCTCGTAGACGGTGGCCGCGCTGCGGGTCCCCTCCATCACCGCGCGCGCCACGGCGACGCGCTGGTTCCAGTGGTGCCCCCAGTCGACCACGGCCGACAGGAACATGATGAGGACGGGAAGCCACATCGCGAACTCGATGGCGGCGGCGCCCCGACGGTGCGGACGGCTCGACGGGCTCATGGGCGGCTCCTCCGACTAGGGCTGCGGCCACTCGAGGCGGTAGTAGGACGTGCTCTCGACCGTGCTCGGGAACGGCACGTAGCCGCTGAGCGACGACACGGAGCGGACGGCGCGGCACCGGAGCGCCTCGTGGGGGTAGGCGTACTCCCCCGTGTTGAGGGGCGTGACGGTGAACGTGCAGCCCGGGCCGCAGAACATCGGCGCCCGCGAGGCGAACTCGTTGTTGGCCACGGCGATGGGCGAGGCGTGGGCGGGATCCTGCAGGGCCCCCTCGCGGCAGGACAGCGCCACCGCGTTGTCCATCCCGGCCTGGATCGCGAACAGGTTGCCGTAGTCCATCACGCCGAGCACCAGCGCCAGGAAGATCGGCAGGGTCAGCGCGAACTCGATGGCGTTGGCGCCGCGGCGGGCGCGGCGGCGGAGCGCGGGGCGGTGGAGCGCCATGGCTCGGTCCTCGGTGGAAGGGGACGTGGCGGACATCGCGACGGTGCGCATCAGTCGGTGAAGACGGTGGGGAGGCGGCGGGCGACCTCCTCGAACATGACCGGCAGCGCCGCGGCGTCGTCGGCCACCTGGTTGAAGCCGTCGTCGGCGCCGAGGTCGACCAGGCCCTGCACGAAGTCGGGGTCGTTGCCGTTCTTCGAGACGGTGACGCCGTAGATCGTGATGTCGTTCTGGCCCGCGATGAACGCGGCGGCGTTGGCGTCGGCCTGGGAGCCGCAGTTCGGCAGCCCGTCGCTCATGAACAGGATGGCGCGGTAGTAGCGCGGCGACGCCTTGTCGAGCAGCTCGTTGACGGCCTGGGTCAGCGCGTGGTGCGGGGCGGTGCAGGTGCCGATGTCGTCCTGCGGGTCACCGAGGAAGCCGCCCTGGACCTTGACGGCGCCGGTGCGGCCGCAGATCCGGTCGGGCGTCTCGTAGGCCGTGTCGCAGATGCCGTCGATGCGCTGCTGCACCGTGGGGCGGCCTATGTCGCCGAGCGGCAGCCAGGGCTCCTCGCAGACCGCGGAGCCGGCCGGGCAGTTGGTGCCCCAGGGCAGCCCGTAGACATCGGGGTTGCGCGAGGCCACCTCGGCGAAGGTGGCGATGCCGAACAGGTCGCCCGACTGCGGGCGCGCCTCGACGTAGGAGTAGAACAGGTCGGACGCCTGGCGCAGCATGGCGACGGGCGAGGTGTCGGACATGCTGTCGCCGTCCATCATCGAGCAGGACAGGTCGAGGACCAGCATGATGGCGCGCTGACGCTGGGCGGCGACCGCCACGCCGTCGACATCGAACTGGGTGAGGCCGAACACGCCGCCCAGCAGGGTCTTCACGGCGTTGGGGCCCTTGCGCGAGACGCGGGCGCGGGCCGCGTTGACCTTCGTGAGGTCGGACTCGGGCAGGAACGCCGGGGTGGCGGCGTCGAAGGTCCACTGGCCGAGCTGGACCTGGTCGAGGGTGGCCGACTTGAGCGCCACCTTGTCCTTCGCGACGATGAAGGCGGCCGCGGCGTTGGCGTCGCCCGAGTTGCGGTCCTTGCTGAAGCCGACCAGCGCGGCGTGCGCGGCGGCGTCGGCCGTCGCCTGGCACTGCAGGTTCGCCATCGTCATCAGCGACACGTCCACCGACAGGGCGCCGAAGCCGATCACGACGAAGATGAGGATGCCCATCATCGGTGAGTAGTTCCCGCGGCGGCCGAACCAGCGGCCGGTGCGGGGGCGGACGTTGGAGCTGGTGGTGGACATCGAGCACTCCTCGCTGGCCCTCCGATTGTAGTTCGGATCCCGCGCGGCTGGGGGCGCCCTCCTTACCTGGCCATTACATCCCGCCTCCCACCCCGATGGTTACGCTGCCGCCGGGCGGGGGACCCTGTCGGTCAGGCGCAGCCAGCGAGCATCGTCGCCGGATCTGCTCTGCGCCTGCCCGCCAATGGTCCCCCTTCGCCCGTCAGCACAATGGTTACGCGGAGGGAGGGGTGAAAGGTTCGGAGCGCCGCGCCGTACACCCCGCCAGGAGGAACGGATGGCCGTCAATCGTCGACTCGCCGGGGCTGGGCTCCTCGCCGTGGGGCTCGCCGCCGCCCTGGCCGGCGGGCTCACCATCTCCGCCCTCGCGAGCACCGTCGCCGAGACCTACCCGCTGACGCCGGCGGGCTTCACCGTCGGCGGGATCGCGGTGCTGCTCGCGCTCGTCGTCCCGGTCGGCGTGTCCACCGGCATCCTGCGCGCGATGCGCTCCCGCGGCTACACGCCCGCGCCGAGCGCGGTGGCCGGGCTGACGCTGCTGCTCACCAACCTCGCGTGGATCGTGGGGATCCAGGTCGCCTCGCCCGTGCCCGTACGCGTCCTCGTCGCCGAGCGCGGCACCTGGGTGGTCGACGCCATGCTCGGCAGCGGCCCGTTCGGCCCCGCCGCGCTGCCCGTGCTGTCGCGCGAGATCGTCGACCTGCAGGACGCGCAGACGCTCGCCGTCGCCGCGCCGATGTGGTGCGACGAGACGGCCGGGGGCTTCGCCGTGGGCCTGGCCGACGGGCTGCGCAACGGCGCGCCGGCCGCCCTGTCGGACGCGCTGGGCGACATCCTCGTGCGCCACGGCGTCGGGGTCGACCAGCCGGGCGGCGCCGTCGCCAACATCCCGGAGGACCTCGACGGCCAGGGCCTCCTCGACGACGTGCGCGACATCGCGTCGGCGTTCGGGCCCGCGGTGGACCTGCCGCCGCTCGTCGCGTCCGACCTGACGCCCGGGGTGGTGGAGCGCAAGCGGATCGAGTTCGCGAGCGGCTGGGAGGCGCGCTACGAGCACGGCGCGTGGCGCTGGTGCACGGGCACGGTGCGCGACGCCGCCACGCGCGGCCATGCCTACGCCGCGGCGATCCGGCTCGAGCAGGAGCGCGCGCCGGTGGCGGCGGGCCCCGCCGCCGGGCCGTGGGACCGCGACGTGCGCGCGGCGCTGCAGGCGGCGGCGTTCGGGCGCTCGGCCTGGCTGGCTGGCGTGTCGACGGTCGGCCCCGACTTCGGCAATGCGCTCACGCAGACGGCTGCTGCGGCCCAGGCCGAGAAGATCCGGAACTGGTGCACGCAGGCGGCCGAGGATCCGGCGCGCAAGACGGCGGTGGAGTCGGTGGCGTCGCGGTGGACGCTGCCGGCGCCCGGGAAGGCGGTCGACGCCTCGGTGCAGGCGCTGCTCGAGGCGCAGGGGCGGCGCTACCTCGAGGACGTGTTGGCGGCCTGCGGGCCGGTGGCCGGCGACCGGCAGGTGCGGGAGGCGGCGCGGGGGCTGAACGTGCCCGACGCGCAGCGGCGGCGCTGGGCCGAGCTCGAGGCGCGGAACCTGGCGTCGGCGGCCACGCTGTCCGACAACGGGACGGGCGGGGTGAAGGTCGAGGTCGACGGGCGCACGCTCGTGGCCGTGCAGGAAGACGGCGCCTGGCGCATCGACTGGCGCGACTGAGATCATGGTCGTGTGCTCGGGCCGGGCGCCGGGCACCCGAACGTGCGGACGGGAGCGACGACGGCGAGCCGGAGTGACGTTCGCCCGCCCGCCGCCCGGCCCTGCGCGCACTCCAGCGCGAGTTCATCGGGAGTGGTGCTCGGGCCGGGCGCCGGGCACCCGAACGTGCGGACGGGAGCGATGGCGGGCGAGCCGGAGTGACGTTCGCCCGCCCGCCGCCCGGCCCTGCGCGCACTCCAGCGCGAGTTCATGGTCGTGTGCTCGGGCCGGGCGCCGGGCACCCGAACGTGCGGACGGGAGCGATGGCGGGCGAGCCGGAGTGACGTTCGCCCGCCCGCCGCCCGGCCCTGCGCGCACTCCAGCCCCACGCGCGAGAGGCTCGGCACGGTCGCTCCGGCGCGTACCGTGTTCATGGGCGTGTGCTCGGGCCGGGCGCCGGGCACCTGAATTCATGGGCGTGTGCTCGGGCGATGACGCGAACCGGATGACGCGAACCCGCCCGACGCGTTTCCGTCATTTGACGGAAAGGCGTCGGGCGCGCTTCCGTCATGGGGGTCCGTGAGACCTCCCGAAACCGACCGGTTAACGCCGTCTCTCACGCCCTCGGCGGCCCCCCGCTCCCTCAAGCACCCCCACCCCGTCCGGAAGGGGCCTGCGTCGAAGCCAGGCCCACGGAGGCAGCGGGGTGCGACGCTTGCGCTACAACACCGACGAAAGCGTGCGGCGCGTCGAGGGCATGACCCGCGACGAGGTCTGCAAGCGGTACCAACCGAAGGTCATGCTCCTCGCCCGCCGCCTGCACGAGCGGCTGTCGTCGGAGGTGCGCATCCCGGTGGACGATCTCGCAGCGGTCGGCGCCATCGGGCTGCTGGAGGCGTTCGACCGCTTCGACGCCGCTCGCGGCATCCTGTTCGGGACCTTCGCGGAGTACCGCATCCGCGGCGCGATGTACGACGCGCTGCGCGAGAACGACGCGTTCAGCCGCCGGCGCCGCCAGCTCTCCAAGCGCATCCACCAGGCCGCCGACGAGATCCGCCGCGCCGAGCGGCGCGACCCGTCGGCCGAGGAGGTGGCCGCCAAGCTCGGCATCGACATCGACGCCTACTACGACGCGGTCGACCGCACCAAGCCGGTCATCCACGTCCCCCTCGACGCCCCGACCGATCCCGACGCCTCCGAGGGCGGCCGGGCGCTGTCGGACCGCCTCGCCGACCCCGGCACCGGCGCCGACGCCGGGCTCGTGGCGCAGGAGCTCAAGGCGGCCCTCAAGGAAGCCATCCTCGAGCTCCCCGACCGCCAGCGCCAGTGCGTGATGATGTACTACAGCAACGAGCTCACCCTGGCCGAGATCGCGCAGGTGTACGGCGTCACCGTGTCGCGCGTCAGCCAGATCCTGAGCGAGGCCCGCGAGAAGCTCCGCAAGAAGCTCGTCGCGACGGTCGACCGCGCCGATCTCGAAGACCTGGGAGTGGCCGTATGAGCCGGGACCTCTACCCCGCGCTGTCGGGCGCCGTCGGCGCCTGGAACAGCCTCGAGCAGATCGCCAACAACCTCGCGAACGTCTCCACCACGGGCTACCGCGCCCAGCGCTCGGCCTTCTCCGTGACCGGCCCCGACGGCCACCCCCTCGGCCAGGCCTACGCGAAGACCCGCCCGGCCGCCGTCGACGAGCGCGACGGCGCCGTCGTCCGCGACGACGTGTCGACGCACCTCGCGCTGCAGGGCCCGGGCTACTTCCTCGTGGGCAGCGACGGCGACGCCCCCACCGTCACCCGCGACGGCCGCTTCACCCTCGACGCCGCCCGGCGCCTCGTCGACGCCCAGGGCCTCCCCGTCCAGGGCGACGGCGGCGCCATCGAGATCCCCGAGGGCGAGACCTTCACCGTGGCGCCCGACGGCGCGGTCACGGCGTCGGAGTCGGGGCTCGTCGGGCAGCTGCGGATCGTGCTGCCGGACGGCCTGCGCGCCCTCGGCGGGAACAAGCTCGAGGCCGTGGGCGGCCTGCGCCAGGGCACGGCGCAGGTGGTCCAGGGCGCCCTCGAGGCCAGCAACGTGGACCCGATGTCGGCGATGGTCGACCTCGTGCAGGCCAGCCGCATCTTCGACGCGTTCCAGAAGGCCATGCAGGCCTCCGACGAGCTCGACGGTCGGCTCAACCAGATGGGAGGACGGTGATGCGCGCGCTCTACACCGCGGCGTCGGGCATGACGGCGCAGCAGCTCCGGCTCGACACGATCGCGAACAACCTCGCCAACGTCTCGACGACCGGGTTCAAGAAGTCCCGGGACGCGTTCCAGGACCTGTTCTACCAGGAGCTGTCGGCGCCGGGCGGCGGCGAGGCCGGGCTCCAACGCCAGAGCTCGGCGGTGGCGTGGCGCTGGCCGGCATCGAGCGCGACCAGGCCCAGGGCACGCTCATCTCCACCAACAACCCGCTGCACGTGGGCATCCAGGGCGACGCCTTCTTCGCGGTCGAGACCTGGGACGGCGAGCAGCTCTACACCCGCGACGGGTCCTTCACCAAGGACCCCGACGGCTACCTCGTCACGAACACGGGCATGCGGGTCAGCGGCGACATCCAGATCCCGGACGACGCCGACCAGCTCACCATCGACTACGACGGCACCGTCCACGCCTCGGTCACCGGGCGCGACATCGTGCTCGGGCAGATCGAGACGGCGCGCTTCGTGAACGCCGCCGGCCTGGTCGCGCGCGGCGGCAACCTCTTCGTCCCGTCGGTGTCGTCGGGCGACCCGCTGCCGGTCGAGCTCGGGGACGGGCGGGTGCAGCTCGTCCAGGGCTACGTCGAGGGCAGCAACGTCGACGTGGCCACCGAGCTCATCGACATGATCCAGGCCCAGCGCGCCTACGAGCTCAACTCCAAGGTCATCCAGGCCGCGGACGAGACGCTGCAGGTCGCGGCGAACCTGCGGCGCTGACGTGGACGTCCCGGCGGGCGAGGCGATCGAGCAGGCGCTGGTGGACTACGTCACCGAGCGCTGCGCCGCGGTGCGGGTCGAGGTGCGCTGGCTCGGGCTCGACCCGGCCCGGCTGGCGCCCGGCGGCCGCCCCGGCTTCGACGGCGACCCCTGCCAGGCCAACCCGACGCTCACCCTGACCTGGGCGGTCGGCGCCGACCCGGACCGGCTGCGGGTGCGGCCCGACCTGGTCGTGTGGGTGCCGGCGCAGGTGGCCGCGCACCCCGTCGCCGTCGGCGGGGAGGTGGAGGCGGTGCCCGGCGAGGCGCGGCTGTCCGACCTGGTCGGCGGCGCCTGGGCCGACGGCGCGGCCGTCGCCGTCCGCGAGCTGCGCGCCGGCGAGGCGCTGACGCAGCTCAACGTCGCCGCCGTCCCCGACGCCGTCACCGGCGCGATCGTGAAGGTGGTGGTGACCTCGGGGTCCCTGCGGATCGCGGCCGAGGGCCGCCTGCTCCACGGCGCGCGCGTCGGGGAGCTGGTCCGCGTCTACAACCAGGCGACCGACACCGTCCTGCGGGGCGTGCTCGTGTCGTCCGACACGGTGGAGCTGTGATGCGGCACCTGACGCCGATCGTCGCGCTGAGCCTGACCTTGTGGGCGTCCCCGGCGCTGGCGAAGAAGGACAAGACCGAGCCGCCGCCGCCGGAGAAGCCCGAGGTCGCGGAGGCGGCGCCGGAGCGGCCCGTCGAGCCGGGCTCGCTGTGGAACGAGGTGCAGGCGCGGCGGCTGATGGGCCTCGACGCCGGGGCGCGCCAGGTGGGCGACCTCGTGACCGTGCTCATCCTCGAGGAGACCAGCACGTCGCTCGACGCCACCACCGACGCCTCGAAGTCGAGCTCCGCGACCGCCAGCATCGATGCGCTGCTCGGCGCCGAGCAGACCCTCACCGGGGCGCACCCGAAGATGGGCGGCCAGATCGCGATCGGCGGCGGGTCGTCGACCTCGTTCACCGGGACGGGCGGCACCACGCGGGGCTCGGCGATCGAGACCATGCTCACCACCGAGGTGATCGAGGTCCTGCAGAACGGGAACCTGCGCCTGTGGGGCTACAAGAAGGTGCGGGTGAACCGGGAGACGCAGTACGTCGTCATCACCGGGGTGGTCCGGCCGCGCGACATCCAGATGGACAACACCGTGGTGTCCGACCGGCTGTCGGAGGCCGAGTTCGAGATCACGGGCTCGGGGGTCGTGGCCGACAAGCAGGGCCCGGGCTTCCTGTCGCGGGTGCTCGACTTCCTCTGGCCCTTCTGATCCGAGGGAACCGCGGGCGTCCTGCGGGGTCCGTGCCCCGTGGGAGGCGGCGTGATCTCGTTGCTGTGGGGCTCCTTCGCGCTGGCGGCGACGCCGGGGCCGTTCGCCGTGCAGGACGGCGCCGTGCGGCGGGTGCTGCCGCGCGAGCAGACGCCCGTGGACCTCGCGCCCGACGCGCCGGCGGAGCGGTTCGCGGGCCCGGACGGGCCCTGCTGGCTCGTGCCCTTCGAGCACGTGGACGCGCTGCCGCAGGAGCGGATCCGGGTCGCGGAGGTGCTGGTGGTCTGCGCGGACGGGGACCGGCTCGCGGCGGTGGCGGCGATCGCGCTGCGGGGCGCGCGCACGGAGCGGGTGAGCGTGCGGGAGGGCGGCGGGGTGCTCGCCAGCGGGGAGCTCGGGCGCGCCGAGGTGCTGGCGGACGGGTTCGTGGCGGACGGGCAGCGCTGGGGCTGGCAGGGCGGCGAGCTCGGCCCGGTGCGGGACGTCCCGGCGGGGCTGACGGTGCGGGCGGCGCCGGGCGGGCCGTCGCTCGTGGCCGAGGTGCTGGGGGTGCCGGCGCCGCCGCCGCAGGGCGAGCTGGCCGTGCGCGGGGCGGCGGCGGTGGACCTCGCCGGGCTGGTCGTGCGGGGGCACCGCAGCGAGGCCACGGCCGACGGCGTCCGCGTCACCGTGCCCGTGTACGCGCCCGTGGTCGCTGCGGGCGACGGGCCCGTGCCGCTGGCGGCGGGCGGCGGGGCGCGGCTCGTGGCCGACGGGCTGGCGCTGACGGCGCGGGGGGTGGAGGCGCCGCTGTCGCTGTGGGCGGGCGGGACCCGCCTCGGGCCGTGACGGGCGGCGGCGGTGTAGGATCTCCCGGGCGGATGCGTTCGAAGCGGGAGGTTCGGATGATCGGGATCGGGGGGCTCGTCTGGCTGACGGGGACGGCTGTCGCCGCCGACTGGAGCGCGTTCGCGGCGGCGTTCCCGCTCGAGCCCTGCCAGGACGGCTGGATGGCCTGCCGGGTCGGCGCGCAGCCGCTGGATCCCGGCCTCGCCGCGGACGCGCGCGGGCTGCCCGTGCAGGCCGCGGCGCGCCTCGGGTGGTTCGACCTGCAGCCCACGGCGGCGTTCTCGCCGTTCGAGGGGCTGTCGGACTACCCCGCGCCCGCGCCCCGCCCGGCCGACGCCGTCGCTGCCGGGAGCCACGCCGGGAGCAAAGCCGCCCGACGCGCTCCCTCCCGAACGCCGGGGGATGCCCCGGGGGCCGACGTCCCCGGCGCGGCGAGCGACTGCGCCGCCGATCCCGAGCAGGCGCGCCGCGGCGCGCTCACCGCCGAGCTCCGGGCCTGCCTCGACGCCCGGGTCGAGGCCGGCGGCGACGGCGTCCGGCGCGCGTCGCAGCTGCTCCTCGCCGACGCCTCCGCGCGCGGCGACGAGGCCGCCTGGACCCCCCTCGCCGAGCGCCACCTGCGCGACGTCGACCCGTCGGATGCCGACGTGGGCTTCGCCTTCAGCGTCCGCCTGGCCCGCGACGGGCGCGCGGCCGAGGCCTACCGCTGGGCCGGGGTCACCCTCGACCACCGCTACCGCTGGCTCGGCGAGACCTACGACGCGCGCGTCTACTCGCTCTACAAGGTGCGCGCCGGCTCGGCCGAGGCGCTGTGGGAGGCCGCCGGCCGCGGCAGCGAGGCGCCCGCGCGCGCACCCGGTCCGCGGCGCGCGAGTGGCGCGCGTTCGCCCGCCAGACGGCGCCGACGCCGCCCGCCGAGCAGCTCTGCCTCCTGGCCGGCTGCGACGAGACGCGACCAGGCATCCGCGCCGCGGGCCGCGCATCTCGCAGGAAGTCGGACGCGCGCCAGCGCGTTCTCCGACGTGTTGAGCGAGCAAGCAAGCCGAATGCCTGCCGACCGGGGGTGCGGCGAAGCCGGGCCCACGATCGAGCGGTGCATTCGGCGAAGCGCCTGCTGCAGGGTGACCCACGTCCCCGGATGGTTGGTCGAGTCTCCTAGTTCCCCACGCAGGTCATCGGGTCAGCGAGCGCCAGGCAGCTCTGCATCCAGGCGTGCCGCGCCTCGACCCAGTCGCGCAGCAGCTGCACCTCGGCCGCGTACGTCCCGTTGCGCGGCGGCACGCTCGTCCACAAGGGCGTTGTTGCGGTCGGCGCCCTCGGCTTGAGGCTCGGCCTCCATGGCGTCGATCACCGCCTCCACCGAGGCCACCGAGAGCTCGTTGTTCAGCAGGTCGTCCATGCGAGCGAAGTAGCGGTCGCGGAAGACGGGGTCGTCGAACAGGCCTGCCACCAGCCGTGGGCGAACATCTCGGTCGTGTCGCCCGTGATGTTCGTGCTGTCCCACCAGGTCGGGTCGGCCGCGCGGGAGTCCGTCGCGCAGCCCATCGTGCGGTCGAAGTCCCAGACGGGCCCGGCCGCCAGCAGCCCCAGCCGATCCTTGTGGTAGTACGCCGACAGCCGCAGCGCGTCGGGTTCTTCGCGAGACGTTGAGGATGTGGTGGTCGATCCAGGCGTCGGTGTCGAGCAGGTCGTCGTAGTGGTGGCCCGTCGTCGGGTTGACGAAGCCCGGCGACGACAGCGCGCCGGCCACCTCGTCGATCAGGCCCACGAGGCAGGTCTGCTGCTCGGGCGCGATGGTCGCCTCGTCCGGCTCGACGTTGACGAAGGGCTGCTCGTAGACGAAGACGCCGCCGGCGCTGCCGCCCAGAACCCCGACTCGTTCGGCCCCGGGCGGTCCTCCTTGAAGATGTAGCCGCCGGTGACGGTCGGGCCAGACGAGATCGTCGTCGGGAGCTTGGTGATGTCGACGCGGTCGTTGTCGCGCTTGATCGTCTCGGCCGCGTAGTATGCGCCGATGTAGTCGTCGTAGCCGGGTCCTCGCCGTACTGGGCGACGAAGACCTCCGCGAAGCGGGTGCGCGGCGCGTAGCGGCCGATGCTGTTGCTGAGGGGCGAACATCAGCGCGTCGCGCATCATCGCGCGGTCGAAGTCGTAGGGGCGCCGAGCACCCAGTCGGACTCGTTGGGCATGCCGAGGAGCTCGACCTTGTCGTCGTCGTCGACCAGGGGCTCCCAGGTCTCAGGCGGTAGGGTGCTTCGGGTAGCCCGAGGTGCTCGAGCCGCGGACGTGGAGGCCGGCGCGGGTGGAGAGCGTGGCGTCGGCGGGGAGTGGCGCGTCCGCCGGGCGAGGGCTCGAAGACGCTGAGGGTGAAGGGCGTGTACGTCTCGCTCTTCGTCTGGGGGCCTGGTCGAGCGTCCTAGGACGAGCAGCGGCAGGTTGGACGAGAAGCCGACCAGGTCGGGCTCGAGCTGCAGGTAGCTCGCGGCGAGGTCGTCGAGCCCACGTCGTTGGTGGCGACGGCGCGGACGACGGCGCTCGACGACAGGTGAACGGCCCCGTGTAGACGGTGGCGGTGCCGGGCTCGGGGACGCTGCCGTCGGTGGTGTAGAGGATCTCGGCGGGGATCGGGGGTGGTGAGGGTGACCTCGACGGGGCCGTCGTAGGCGCCGCCGGGCGGGGCGAAGGTGAGGGTGGGCTCGGGGTGACCTCGACGGCGCCGGTGTCGCCGGTGTGGACGACGCCGGTGTCGGTGGCGGTGTCGGTGGGGCCGGTGTCGCTGGGGCCGGTGTCGGTGGGGCCGGTGTCGCCCGGGCCGGTGTCGCCCGGGCCGGTGTCGGCGGTGTGGACGGCGGTGTCGCCGGTCGCGGTGACGGCCGTGTCGGTGTCCGTGTCTGCGTCTGCGTCTGCGTCTGCGTCAGCGTCAGCGTCTGCGTCTGCGTCTGCGTCAGCGTCAGCGTCGGCGTCAGCGTCTGCGTCGGCGTCTGCGTCGGCGTCGGCGTCGGCGTCGGCAGTCCGGGGTGCCGGTGTCGGTCGTGTCCTTGCCCGCGGGACCGCACGCGCCCAGGATCGCCAAGAGGAACACCGTGTACCGCAAGCCCCACCCCCCTGTGCCGCACATCCTCCTGGGCCTACCCGATTTCGGGCGGGCGTGGGTTTCACTGGGGTCGCAGGGGCGGACGGGGTGCGCTGGTTCGGCGTGGGAGGGCGGAGGGCGGGGATCGGGTGCCGCGTGATGTCGACGAGTCAGCGCGAGCGCAGCGTGGCAGCGAGCAGGGGCGCGGCAGCGGGCGGGCGGGGTGCGAGCAAGGCTCGCGGGGCGAGCGCGGCAGCCACAGCGAGCGGGCGGCGCGGCCGGCGGGACGCGGCCGAGGGCGGTGGATCCGGCGGCCGACCGGGCGCTGCAGCGGCGGCGGGGCTGCGAGCGGGCCGGGAGGCGAGCGGGCCGGCGGGGCTGCGAGCCGGCAGGGCTGCGAGCGGCACCGCGACCTGCAGCCCCAGCGCCGGATCCTGCGGTCGGCGCGACAGCGGTCGGGGTCCGCCGGGTCGGGCGTCCGCTGGGCGAAGGCAGGTCTGGCCGGCTGCGAGCACGCGAGCCGGGCGTACGTCGCGAATGGGCGTTTGCCTGCGTTCCTGGCACGGCTACGACCACCACCACGGGCTATGCCGCGTGCCCGGCCAGGGCGGCGAGCGCGGTGCCGGCGGGCTCGGCTGCTGCAGCGATGGTCGACGGCGAGCCGCTCCGACGAGGCGACGAGGGGCTCCCCGCACCGCGCCGGGGCTCGTACCACGCCCTCCACGTCCGGCCACCCCGGCCACCCCTTCGCACCGTCCGGGCAAGCCCGGACGGCTCCTGCAGGGGACCCCGGCCGGGGTGGCCTCCGCTCCGGGCGCTGGTCTGCAGCATCTACGCGGTGCGGGGGAGGCTGTGCAGCTTCGGGTGCTCGGCCGCGGGGCCGGCGGCAACGTCGGTGGGGTGGACGCTCCGGGGACCGCCGGCGGTGCGCCCATCGGAGCGACGGCGAGCGCGTCCAGATCGGTCGGCAGACACCGTCGTCCGGTGTCTGAAGCAAGCTGCCCCGAAGCGCACACCGCCGGGAGGTATGCCGGTGTCGATCGCACACTTGCGGGCTGCGAGGCCGGCGCGCACCAGCATTATGAAGGTTCGTTCGTTTGGCTGCCCGCGCGGAGGCGGCGAAGTGTGCGATTCAGGGCGGCATACCTCTCCGGAGTGTCTCACTCGACCCGGCATACCCCCCAGCAAGCCGGTGCGAAGCGTAGGCGTCCGAGCCGAGCCCGTTCGACCCGGGGTCAGCGCCGATGAGCCGCCGAGGAGCGGCCGCTCGTCGACGTAGCGCGGCGTGCCGTGCCGTGCTCCTCGCGTGCCCGAGGCGTGCTGGTCGCGCTGGTCGTCGCCGAACCGCCCGGTCGGGTCCTGCAGCAGGAAGGTGTCGCCGTCGACCAGTGCGTCCGACACACCGAGACTCCCCGCGTCCGGTGGGATCTGTCGGCAGACACCGTCGTCCGGCGTCTGAAGCAAGCTGCCCCGAAGCGCACACCGCCGGGAGGTATGCCGGTGTCGATCGCACACTTGCAGGGCTGCGACGCCGGCTCGCTCCAGCATTATGACGGTTCGTTCGTTAGGCTGCCCGCGCGGGAGGCGGCGAAGTGTTCGATTCAGGGCGGCATACCTCTCCGGGGTGTCTCACTCGACCGGCACCCCAAAAGCCGGTAAGGGTAGCAGCCGAGCCGGCGCCGGGCACCCGAACGTGCGGACGAGAGCGATGGCGTCGAGCCGGCGTGACGTTCGCCCGCCCGCCGCCCGGCCCTGCGCGCACTCCAGCTGCTCGCACGACGGGAGCGCCATGCGACCGCGAGCTCATGGCCGCATCGCGCTCCTACGAGCGTGTGCGCGCCGAACTGGCTTCCCGATTCCTGGTCACGGAGGAGCAACCCCGTGAACGGAGCAGGAGTCGGGGAAGCCCCATCCACGTCGAGATCGGTCGGTAGGAGCCGCCATCCAGCGTCCGAAGCAAGCTACCCCGAAGCGCACACTGCCGGGAGGTATGCCGGTGTCGATCGCACACTTGCCGGCTGCGAGGCCGGCGTGCTCCGGCATTATGACGGTTCGTTCGTTCGACAGGCGACGCCGAGGCGGCGAAGTGTGCGATTCAGGGCGGCATACCTCTCCGGAGTGTCTCACTCGACCCGGCATACCCCCCAGCAAGCCGGTGCGAAGGGTAGCGGTCCGAGCCGAGCCCGTTCGACCCGGGGTCAGCGCCGATGAGCCGCCGAGGAGCGGCCGCTCGTCGACGTAGCGCGGCGCGCCGGGTGCCGTGCCGTGCTCCTCGCGCCCGACGCCGCGCTGGTCGCGCTGGTCGTCGCCGAACCGCCCGGTCGGGCCATGCAGCAGGAAGGTGTCGCCGTCGACCAGTGCGTCCGACACAACGAGACTCCCCGCGTCCGGTGGGATCTGTCGGCAGACACCGTCGTCCGGCGTCTGAAGCAAGCTGCCCCGAAGCGCACACCGCCGGGAGGTATGCCGGTGTCGATCGCACACTTGCGGGCTGCGACGCCGGCGCGCTCCAGCATTATGAAGGTTCGTTCGTTGGGCTGCCCGCGCGGAGGCGGCGAAGTGTGCGATTCAGGGCGGCATACCTCTCCGGGGTGTCTCACACGACCCGGCATACCCCCCAGCAAGCCGGTGCGAAGCGTAGCGGTCCGAGCCGAGCCCGTTCGACCCGGGGTCAGCGCCGATGAGCCGCCGAGGAGCGGCCGCTCGTCGACACAAGTACGCTCGCGCCCACGCCCGCGGCTGCGCTGGTCGCGCTGCCGCCTCTCGCGCTCGCTGCCGCACCCCTCGCGTTCATCTCCCGGTACTCGGCCGCCGTGACTGATCGAGCTCGAGGCGCGAGCCGCGAGCCGCGCCGGGTCCTCGCGCAGACCGAGCGCAATCTTGTTGGCCGAGGCCGTGTCGCCGCGGGTGAGGACCAAGTCCCGAGCTTGCGTCGCTCGCGCTGGCGCTCCCGCTCCCGTTCCTGCGCTCGTCGCGCACCTGCGCTGCACGCGCTCGTCGCGCTCGTCGCTCGCTCCTCGCTCACCTGCTGCTCGCGCTCGTCGCTCACCTGCTGCTCGCGCTGGTCGCGCTGGTCGCGCTGGTCGCGCTGGTCGCGCTGGTCGCTCTGGCGTGCTGGTCGCGCTGGTCGCGCTGGTCGCGCTGGTCGCGCTCTCTCGCTCGTCTCTCGTCGCGCTGCGCGTGCTCGTCGCGCACCTGCCGTGCTTGCGCTGCTCGCGCTCGTCTCGCTCGTCGCGCTCGTCGCGCTGGTCGCGCACCTGCGGTGCTTGCGCTGGTCGCGCTCGTCTCGCTCGTCTCTCGTCGCGCTGCTCGTTCTCGTCGCGCACCTGCGGTGCTTGCGCTGTTCGCGCTTGTCTCGCTGTCTCGCTGTCGCGCTGCTCGCCCTGCTCGCCCTGCTCGCCCTGCTCGCCCTGCTCGCCCTGCTCGCCCTGCTCGCCCTGCTCGCACTGCTCGCACTGCTCGCACTGCTCGCACTGCTCGCACTGCTCGTGCTCGTCGCGCACACTGCGCTGCTCGCGCTCGTCGCGCTCGTCGCGCTCGTCGCGCTCGTCGCGCTCGTCTCGCTCGTCGCGCCGGTCGCCCTGCTCGCCCTGCTCGCCCGCTCGCCCAGCTCGCCCGCTCGCCCTGCTCGCCCGCTCGCCCAGCTCGCCCGCTCGCCCGCTCGCCCAGCTCGCCCAGCTCGCCCAGCTCGCCCAGCTCGCCCAGCTCGCCCAGCTCGCCCAGCTCGCCCAGCTCGCCCAGCTCGCCTGCTCGCCTGCTCGCCTGCTCGCTCTGCTCGCCCAGCTCGCCCAGCTCGCCTGCTCGCCTGCTCGCCTGCTCGCTCTGCTCGCCCAGCTCGCCTGCTCGCCTGCTCGCCTGCTCGCTCTGCTCGCCCAGCTCGCCCAGCTCGCCTGCTCGCCTGCTCGCCTGCTCGCTCTGCTCGCCCAGCTCGCCCTGCTCGCCCGCTCGCCCTGCTCGCCCGCTCGCCCTGCTCGCCCTGCTCGCCCGCTCGCCCTGCTCGCACCTGCTCGCCCGCTCGCCCGCTCGCCCAGCTCGCCCAGCTCGCCCAGCTCGCCCAGCTCGCCCAGCTCGCCAGCTCGCCCAGCTCGCCCAGCTCGCCCAGCTCGCCCAGCTCGCCCAGCTCGCCCAGCTCGCCCAGCTCGCCTCCTCCTCGCCCTCCTCGCCGCACCGCCTACCGCACTCCCCGCACCGCCCCGCCCCCTCGCTCCGCCAACCCGCCCCCACCGCGATAGATCGCCCCGTGCTCCCCCGCCCCCACCTGCGACCCCGCCGCCGTCGTCGCCCCCGCCGACGCCCCCTCGACGCCGCCGTCGTCACCGTCGCCCCGGCTTCGACCTCATGAGCAGCATGGGCCACACCGTCCTGCTCCTCTCCGGCGGCGACGAGCCCCCACCGCCACCAACTGGGGCACCTTCGACGGCGACCGCGCCCTCGTCCTGCCCTTCCTCCGCGGCACCCTCCCGTACCGCGCCCAGCCCGTCCCCTGGCCCGACTTCTGGGCCGACAACGTCGGCCAGGGCCGCCACCATGGTCGTCCAGCACCTCGACCTGCCGCCCGAGGCCACGGCCGCCCTCGCCGCCATCGCCCACGACGCCGTCCAGCCCGGCCACGACGCCTACCGCTACGACTGGGCCGAGGCCAACTGCGCCACCAAGGTCCGCGACGCCCTCGACGACGCCACCGCCGGCGCCCTCCGCCGCGCCCTCGACCACCCCGTCGACACCACGGCCCGCATCGAGGGCAGCCGCCACCATCTGGCGGTGGCCGCCCGTCCGCTTCGGCTGGCGCTTCCTCCTCGCCGCCAGCATGGACCGCCCGCTCACCGCCTGGCAGCGCGCCATCCCCGAGCAGCTCATGCGCGCCCTCGACGAGGTCACCGTCGACGGCCACCCCCTCGTCGATCGCTCCTGCACCGCCTTCACGGGCCGCTTCGGCTGGGCGCCGCCGCCCGCGGGCCTCGGCCCGCTCGGCGTGCTCCCGGGCGGCCTCGTCGCCGTCGGCGCGCTCTGGGCCGCGGCCCGCGCCGACGAGCCCCGCCGCCGACGCCAGGCCGGCGCCCTGGTCGCCGCCTGGGGCACGGTCCTCGGCCTGCTCGGCACCGTCACCCTCGCCCTGTGGGCGGTCAGCGACCTGCACGGCCTCGGCCCCACCGAGGGCTGGCTGCTCGCCGGCCGCAGTCCTGGCTGCTCGCCGCCGCGGGCCTGGCCCTGGTCCGCGGCCCGGTGCCCGCCCTCCGCCGCGCCGCCTACGCCGTGGCCGCCCTGGGGATCGCCGCCGTCGCCGTCCACCTGCTGCCGGGGCCCACCCCGCCAACGGCGACGCCATCCTCGTCCTCCTGCCGGGCCTCCTCGGCGCCGCGGCGGCCCTGTGGCGAGCACGCCGAGCACGGCGGTGAAACCCGCAGAGTCGGGCGGGCCTGGTTCCCGCTGTTAGGATGTCGATACGCGTGTCGACGGGAGGCGCGTCCATGGCTTGGTCGCTCGACGTTGTTCGGCGATGGTCCAAGACGATCGCAGGTGTAGGGATCCTCGGAGCGGGCGCAGCGGTCGCCTGCAGCTGGACACCGGTGGTCCAGGAAGTGCAGGAGGCCGTCCAAGACGTGGCCTCGGCGGCGAGCCTCCCCGCGGAGCAGCCGCCGGAGACGGTCGCTGCGGTCGAGGTGGCGCCGGAGCCGCCCCGGCCCGTGATCCCGGCCAGCGTCATCGCCCGGATCCTGGCGCCGCCGCCGCCGCGCCCCGCGCCGCCCGTCCGCCCGAAAGACAAGTACGCCGCGCTCAAGTTCGACATCGACGCCGAGCGGCGCGAGCTCGCCCAGCGCCGGTCCTACGGCGAGCGGGTCGACGAGGCGATCCACGCCGCGATGAACAAGCGGCTCACCGAGATCATCGAGACCTGGAAGGGCACGCGCTGGAGCTACTCCGGCACCACCCAGGTGCCGCGCCAGGGCAAGATCGCCTGCGGCTACTTCGTGTCCACCGTGCTCGAGCACGCCGGCTTCGACGTCGACCGCGTCGAGCTCGCGCGGTCGGCCTCCGAGCAGATCGTCCGCACCGTGGTCCCCGACCCGGAGATCGAGCGCCTGTCGCGCGTCTCGCGGGACTACGTGGCCGATCGCGTGCTCGCGCAGGGCGACGGCGTCTACATCGTCGGCCTCGACACCCACGTGGGCTTCCTGATCAACCCGCCCGGCCCCGGCAAGGACGTGAAGTTCTGCCACAGCACGCGGCGTTACCGCCGCGCGGGCGTGATCTGCGAAGACGCGCGGAGCAGCCCCTCGCTCAAGTCGCGCTACACGGTGCTCGGCAAGCTCGGCGCGCCGATGCTCGTCCAGGCCTGGCTCGAGGGCGACGAGCTGCCCACCGCCCGCAAGAACGAGCCGCAGGTCGTGATGGCGCTGGCGGCCGATCCGCTGCCGAACCTCGAGCTGATGCCGCCGGTGGCGCCTGCGGTGCTCGCGTCCGTCTGGTGAGGTGAACGCAGCGCCCCGCGCCGACACTCCCGGAAGGGAGGTTCGATGTGGTGGTTCGCTGCGGCCCTCGCCGCCCCGCCCGAGCTCGCGCTCGCGCCCGAGGTCCGCTGGATCGACGGGCGCACCGTGCTGCAGGCGGGCGACATCCGCCTCGAGGTCGACGAGGGCTTCGCCTTCCCGGTGCGCGCCGGTGACGGCCCCGAGCCCGTCGGCTTCGTGCTGGTGGGGGCGGGCGAGGCGGCGTTCCCGCTCGATCGGGCCGGCGAGGCGCTGGCCTTCGCCGACACGCTCGCGGTGGCCGGCCGCGTCGACGTCGCGACGGCCCGCCGCGCGATCGACGACGAGCAGTGGCGAGAGCCCTTCGACGTGGCGCTGGTCGTGGGCACGGGCGACGATCTGCGGCGCGACCTCGCCTCCTGGCCGGTGGTGGTGGACGCCGAGGACGACGTCCTCTACCTCGACGCCGACCCGCAGGAGGTCGTCGTCCAGAGCTGGCGCCTCGGCCCAGCGCGGACGCGGGCGGCGCGCGCGCTCGCCGAGCGGGTCCGCCGCCTCGCCGACGCGGGCGTCGACCCGCGGGTGATGCTCGACCAGGCGCGCGACCAGCCCGCCACCTGGCGCTGGCTGGCCGAGGTCCACACGGCGCGCAGCTGGCGCCCCTTCCTCGCGCCCGCCGACGCGACGCTCCAGGACCGCTGGCTGTCGCTGGCCCACGACCCGGCCGGCGCCGTCGACGACGTCGACCGCGACGTGGTCTTCGTCCACGGCCAGCGCGACGGCGCGCCGCGGTGGCGCGTCCTCGCCGGCACGCCCCACGCCGCCGTGCGTCGGGGCGGCGTGCGCATCGAGCAGGCCGTCGTCAACGCCGTCGTGCGGCCGGGTGCGGGGGCGAACCCCGTCGCGTTCGAGGCGCTGCTGTCCCTCACCACCGACGTGCGCACGCGGCTCGTGCCGCTCTCCGTCCCCACGACCGAGACGCCCGCGCTGTCGGGCCTCGCCGGCACGCGCAGCTTCCACCTCGACGCCGTCGAGCTCGCCGACGGCACGCCCCTGGCGCCCACTGGCGCCGTCTTCGGGCCCCGCCGCCCCGCCGGACGCTGGGACAGCGACCCCTGGCGCCTCCCCGCGCCGCTCGCCCCCGGGGAGCGCGTGACGGTGCGGGTCCGCTGGACGGACGCCTGGGACGGCGGGCACGTGCTCGACGTCCAGGAGTGGCTCACGGGCGAGGCCGAGCGGCTCGGCGTGTGCATGGGCGACCCGAAGTGCAGCTGCGCCGACCTGCCCGACGGGGCCGCCGTCCCCACGCTCGCGGACCTCGGGCGGGTCGTGGTGGACCGCGCCGTGGTGCCGGTCGTGCCCGGCGAAGGCGATGGGTTCCCCGCCGAGATCCGCATCGGCAGCACGCTCGGGGCCGGCTGGCGCGCCGCGGTGGACGGCGTCGTCGCGCAGGCGACGGGCGAGGGCGGCCGCTGGTGGATCGCGCACGCGACCGGGGCCGCGCGGGTGGCGTTCGGGCAGCTGTCGCTCGACGAGGCGTCGGCCGTGGGGCCGTTCCCGGCGGTGCAGGTGCTGCGGCACGCGCCCATGCGGGTCGATTCGCGGTTCGTCCGCTCCGTGCTCCAGTTCTACGACGCGGCGCTGCCGCCGTACCCCGGGACGACCGTCACCGTGGTGCAGGGGCCGTCGGTGCCGGCGCTCGATCCGGTCCGTGCTGACGTGCCACCGGCCGCCCGAGGCGCTGTTCGCGCACCCCGGCGGGGGCGAGGCGCCGCTGGCCCGGCGCGTCCCGTGGCCACTCCGCCGACCAGGTGTGGGTCAGCGGCATCACCGAGCTGTCGGGCGGCTCGGCGGGCTCGAAAGCGGGCGGCGGAGCGGGACTACCCGCACCAGGTCGAGCGGCGCCTGCGAGCAGCTCGCGGCGCGGTGGTTCGCGGGCCTGCCGAAGACGCGGCGGGACGGCTGGACGCCCGGCCGGCTGCGGCCGTCGTACCGGGACGCCGTGTGGAGGCGTGGCCGGCCGAGGTGGCGGTGTGGGACGCGCACCGCGACCGGCGCTCGGGAGGCGTTTCTCGGGGCGCCGCCGTTCGTCCCGCTGGGGCCCGGTCGAGTGCGCACGGGCGAGGTCGGGGGCAGTGCTGCGGGCGCGCTGGGGCGGCGGATCGGGGAGCCGCGGCTGCTGGCCGGGCTCGAGGCGTTCTGGCGGGTCCCGTCCACGACACGACGCGCTGGCGGCGGCGCTGTCGCAGGTGGCGCACCGGACGTGCGGCCGTGGTCTGACACGTGGGTGCGACGGCGGGCGCGCGGCCCGCGGTGGACGCGACGTGGGGGTGGAGGCCGGCGGGGTGCGGGTGCGTGGGCTGGGACCCAGCGTCTGGGCGGTTCGAGGTGCCGGTGCGGGTGACGGAGCGGGGGGCCGTGCGGACGCACTGGGTCGAGGGCCGGACGGGGCAGGGGAGGCCGTGGTGCCGGCGTTCGGGCGGGTGCTGCGGGTGGAGGTGGACCCGGACGGGCTGCTGCCGCTGCGGGGCCGGTCCGCGACGCGGGCGGGGGAGGCGGCGGAGGTGTCGGACGGGCCGCCGGCGCCGGCACCGTCCCGCTGGACCGGCTGAAGCGGGCCGACCGGAGGCAGATCCGGCCGGAGGCCGATCGGCGCAGATCGGGCCCGGACCTGAATTCATCCTGTTGCGGAGGCAGATCGGGCCCGACCTGAATTCATCCCAAGGTGGAGGCAGATCGGGCCCGGGCCTCCCCTCCGCCGCCCCACCTTCGGCCTCCTCCTCCGCGAACCGCCATCCGGAAGCGGATCCGGCCCGACCTGAATTCATCCGGGCGCGGAGGCAGAGCGGTGCGGGGCCGCGCTCAGCCTGTCCCCGGGCCCTCCTCCGCCAGCCCCGCTCCGCAACCCCCGCGCCATCCCCCCAGAGGTTTCGACGCTTTCGATCCGGCGTTCGCCCGACAGGCCATGAACCCTCTCGGGAGGTCGCCATGCTCACCGTCCAGCCCGATCGCCGCCCCCTGCTCCACGAGGCCACGGCCCTCGCCGCGCGTCCTCGCCGCCGCCCTGCGCGCCTGGCGGCCTGCAGCCCCTGAGCTCGAGTGGCTGGGCCTGCTCGAAAGCAGGGCATCGCCGACCGCCGCCCTGCCGAGGCTGTCGAGGCCCTCCACCGCCGCGCGCCGCCGGCCAGCTCGACGAGACCGACGTCGTCGAGTTCATGGTCGCCGCCGACCACGTCGCCGACGTCCTCGAGGGCCCCGAGCCCCGCCACGCCCTCGCCGCCCTGGCCCGCCTCGTCCATGAGCAGGCCTATCGACGCGCTCGCGGCGTAGCTACCGCCGCACGACCTGGTACCTGCCGCCCTCGCCGACCACGTCCACCAGCGACGTCGACCCGTCGGGCGCGACCGCCAGGTGCACGTCGGGCCCCAGCGCCGTACTCCGCCGGCGCCGGCCAGTACAGCGTCGTGCCCAGCGCCTCGGCCAGCCGCCTCCGCGCCCCGCCGCGAGCCGCGCCCACCCCGCCCCGGTCAGCGTCACCAGCGCCACCGCCGCCGGCGCCCTCCAGCGGGAGCACCTCCACCGCGCCCGCCTCCCCCGCCAGCGACGCGACCGTCTCGCGCAGCGCCTCCGCGTCCCGCAGCCTGTGCAGCAGCAGCTGCGCTCCACCGGCACGTCCGTCGCCGGCGCGTCGCCTCGCCCGGGGTCACCAGCCGAGCAGGTCACGCTGCTCGGCCTCCGGTGCGGCCGCCAGCGCCAGCAGCAGCGCGCGCCCTTCGCGGGCTGCCCCGTACAGCACCTGCGCGCCCAGGTGGTAGCCTGCCGGCACGCCGCCCACCCGCCGCTGGCGACAGGTGTTACCACGGCGTCCACCGCCGGCGTCGCAGCTCGCCGATCCTGCGCGCGCACCGCGAGCGCGCGATATGTGCAGCTGCCGCAGGCTGGCGCCGCCGCGCGGCGTAGTCCACCAGCTCGCTGTCGCTGGCGCGGTCCAGATCGCTCTCGGGAGAAGGTCGTCATTTCGGTTCGAACAGCTGGGCTTGAAGATCCGCTGCCACTCCACGGTGCGCTCGGCCTCGAGCTGCTTGACCAGCGCCGTGTCGCCGCGGCGGCGGGCCAGCGAGATCTCCTCGCCGTACGCCGCGCGCTCCATCTCCCAGCGCACCTTGGGCTGCAGCAGCGCCTCGGCGCCCGGGAAACCCGCGGGCCGTCGTCGTTGAAGTGCCGCAGCCTGTGCTTCACCGCGCTCCAGGAGGCGTCGGGGTCCATGAACAGGGTGCCCGGCTTCCCGGGCGTGCTCGACGGCTGACAGGTAGAACGCCCCGGGCCGGTCTTCGATCACCGCGCCCGCTTTCTTCGCCTGCTCCACGGCCGCCGTGTACGCCTCGGGATCCGAGACCCGCGCCGGCCCGGTGCGCGCGAAGGCGGCGTCGCCCTTCTTCACCGGGAACGGGTGGTCCCCGGCGATGACGTCGGCGTCCTTGCCGAGGGCGCGGTTGCGGTCGAACGTGGCCGCCTCCTCGACCGCCGCGCGCTCCGTCGCCGCGACCCGCGCGGGCGCCCGCTCGCCGAGCCGCGTCGCGTCGCTGGCCACGCCGAGGCGCTCCGCGGCCGTGGCCGCCTCGGCGACCTCCGCCGTCTTGCCGCCGAGCGACAGGGGCTTCGTCACCGTGCCCGCCAGCAGCGCCAGCGCGTCGCCGACGCCGCGCCCCACGGCCTCCATCGGCTTGCCGGCGTCGATCGAGGCCTGGTAGGGCTTCCACAGCTCGCTGGCGACGTTGCCCCAGTAGCCCGCGTCGTCGCGGCCGCTGCGCACGGGGTTTGCCGTGTCGCGCAGGCCCTCCTCGAGGGTGCGGTTGCGCGCGGCCACGTCGTACAGGGCGTGCGCGGCCTTGAGCGGGTTGGGGACGCCGGTGTTGACGTGCTCCAGCATCCCGTAGAGGCCCTGCGCCGTCCGCCCCGGGTGGAGGATCCCGTTGCCGACGCCGTCCACGAGCGTCGTGCCCGCCTTGAGCACGCCGCCGCCGAGCTCCGTGGTCTGGCGCGCGAGGTCCGCGACGCCGGCCGTCACGCGGCCGAGGACGGGCACGCCCGCCGTCTTCTCCTTCGCCCAGGCGCCCACGTCGGCCACGCCCTTCTCGACGGTGTCGACGCCCCGGTCGAAGCCGTGGTGGAGGCTCGTGAGGCCGTTGCCGAGCCAGTTCGCGGCGCCCTGCTCCCAGCCGTAGACCGTCGAGGCGGCGCGGCCGAGCCGGGTGTCGGCGACGGCGTCGATGCCGCTGCGGACCTGGTCCCCCGTCCACTGCAGCCCGGCCTCCGTCGCCCGGCCCACGCGGCTGTCGGCGACCCAGGAGGCGGCGCTGTCGGCCTGGTCGCCGACCCAGCTCGCGGCGCTGGTCGTCGCGTTCCAGGCCGTGGACGCGCCGTCGGTGACGCTGTCCCACCAGCTCTTCTCCGCGGGCGCCTCCGCGGGCACCTCATCGCGGGACGGGGCGAGGCCGGGGGTGAACAGCGAGGCGGAGGCGTCGACGTCGGCGCTGGGCCCGACGGCGTCGAAGCCGCGGGTGACCTCCCCGTCGGACGCCGGCAGCCCCGCGCGCAGCTCGGACATGCCGAGGTACGGGCGGAGCGCCGGGACGTCCGCGGGGTGGCCACGGCCGGGTCGAGGGTCCCGATCGTGCCCTGCGTCGCGGCGTTGGAAGTGTGGGCCGCCGGTGTCGCGGGACACCGACGGGGTCTCGGTGGACGGAGCGGACTCCTCCACGTCGAGCTGCGGATCGAGCGCATAGTCTCGATCCTCGGCGGGGCCGACGTCGGCCATGGGGGTCTCTCACTGCCAGAGGGAGGGAGACCCGGTCATCGGGGCGGGCTGCGTGCGAGCGTGCGAAAGAGAGAAGAACAGAGAGAACGTGCGAAAAAAAGCGCCACGACTTCCGGGGCACTTGCAGTCTACCCCCGGGCGTCCGCGGTCGCCAGTGCTACGGTGGAGGGGGAGGCGCGGTGTACGTCGCACGCCATCACGAGTTCTCGCTGGCGGAGTACTTCGCGGCGGAGCGGCGGGCCGGCGACAAGCACGAATACGCCGACGGCCAGATCTACGTGATGGCCGGCGGCTCCCCGCGCCACAACCACCTCGCCGGGCAGGTCTACCGGCTGCTCGCCGAGCGGCTCGCCGGCGGCCCGTGCGCCCCGCTGACGGCGGACCAGCGCATCGCCACGCCGGACGGCCTGTACACCTACGCCGACGCCTCGGTGTTCTGCGGGCCGATCCGGGTGGGCGCCGAGCAGACGGCGCTGAACCCCGCCGTGGTGGTGGAGGTGCTGTCGGACAGCACGCGGGCGTACGACCGGGGCGAGAAGCTGCGGCGCTACCCGTCCGTCGCCTCCCTGCAGCACGTGGTGCTGATGGAGCAGGACGCGCCCGACGTCGAGGTGTGGAGCCGGCAGGCCGGGGGGTGGGTGCGCGCGGTACACACGGAGGCCGACGCCGTCGTGGTGCTGGCGGGGATCGGGGTGACGCTGGGGGTGGGCGAGCTGTACGCCGGCGCGGAGCGCTTCCCGGGATGAGAGCGGGGTCGAACCGGACACCCTCCGGAAGAGAGCGGGACCGAACCGGACTCGGCGCCGGGTGCTCCACGATGGAAGGCTGACAATCGAGCGCCGGCGCGCCGGGGCCGGCGCGATACGACCCGGATCGGTCGGATTCAGTGGCGCTCTCTTCCTCGGGGTGTCCGGTTCGACCCCGCTGGGCCACGACCACGACCACCGGTAGCCTCTGGCTGGGCAGGCTGGCCGGGCACCAGGCCGTGGTGGTGGTCGTGTTCGTGCCGGAATTGCGCGAGCAAAGCCGATGGGGCTTCCCCGATTCCTGCTCCGTTCACGAGGTCGTTCCTGCGTGACCAGGAATCGGGAAGCCATTCGGCGCGCACGCGCCAGTGGAAACGCAGGCGAAAAGCCTGTTCGCGACGAGATCCTAGCCCAGCCAGGAGCGGATCTGCTCGTAGACGTCCTCGCGCGACAGCAGGTCGAGGTGGTTCGCCCCCGCCGCGACGAGCCGGTGGTCGGGCGGGAACGCGAGCGAGCGCTCCGGGCGCTCGTGCTGTCCGAGCGCGCTCGCCACCGGGACGAGCCCGTCGCCGCCCAGCCGCCCGAGCGAGCCCGCGACGGCATAGCACGCGACCCCCGCCGGGAGGGCCAGCGCGCCGCGCGGATCCTCGGCCCGGGCGAACCGGTCGCGCCCCGCCCAGTGCTCGTCGAGCACGTTGCCGTAGCGGAGGTCGGTGACCCCCGCGCTGCGGATCCGGGCGAGGCGCGTCAGCGCTGCGCTGTACGGCGACACCCCCAGCGCGAACTCGAACAGGTTCCCGTGGCGCTCGAGCGGCGCCCCGTGGTGCGGTGTCCCCAGGAACACCATCGCCCGGGCGCGGTCGCGCCAGCGCAGGCCGTCGGCCTCGGCGACGTGGGCCGCGGCGCGCGTGACGAGCCCACCCATGCTGTGGGCCAGGAACGACAGCTCCGTCACCGGCACCGGCCACGCCGAGACCAGCCCCTCCAGCAGCCCCGCGAGGGTGCGGCCGTTGGTCGAGACGTGCAGGCAGCAATTGTCGTCCGCCCGGCTTCGCACGGGCGAACACCAATTCCCATGACGACGGCGCGTGCTCGCACGACGGGAGCGCCATGCGACCGCGAACTCATGGCGATTGAACCTCGGCAAGCGGCCGCATCGCGCTCCCGCCGGCTCCGCTCGCGCGTGTTGTAGCGGACGTAGACCGGGGCGTACCCGAGGTCGCGCGCCAGCGCTGCGCCGTGGTCGTGCCCGCGCCGCGCCCACTGGCGGTCGCTCATCGAGGAGCCGTGCACCAGCACGAGCACCCGGCCGCCGGGTTCGGCGGTCGCGGGGCGCAGCTGCATCGGGATGGCGAGCGGGTTGTCGGTGGCGACGAGGTGGTCGCCGAGGACGCCGTTGAGCGCAGCGCGGACGGCGTCGGCCTCCGGCCCGGCGCGGTCGCCGACGAGCGGCGCCAGCTCGGCGAGCGCCCGGTCGATCCCGGCGCCGACCGCCCCGGTGACGCCGCGGACCGTCGCGTACACGGGCGCGCCCAGCGCCCGGAACACCGGCGCGAACGGGGCGCTGGCGATGGTGCGGTGCATCGCCTCGACCACGTCGGTGACGCCGACGGTGGCGTCGACGGCGAGGCGGGTGGCGCCGCGCAGGTCTCGCTGCGGTGCTTCGTCCGGGTCGGCCACGGTGGCTCATTATCGTCCCTACAGCGGGTTCTAGGATGTAGGCGGCCCCTGACAGATCTCGGCATCGCCCTGGGCGAACAGTGCGCCGACAGCGATGTCGCGCTGTCCGCTGCCGTCGAAGTCGCCGAGGGCGACGCTCGTGCCCGCGTGGTCGCCGAAGTGCTCGCGGGCGGAGCGGTCGGCGTCGTCGACGGTGTATGTGCCGGCGAGCGGCCCGAAGACGAGGACGGGCTGTCGGTGTAGGGCCCAGTCGCTGGGGGCGCCGACGACGAGGTCGGCGATATCGTCGCCGTCGAGGTCGGCCGCGGTCATCGCCATGCCGCTGAGGTCTCGTTCGAACTCGCCGCGATGATCGGGCGGGGCGTGGGTCACGAGGGATGTGCTCACCGGGTCCGAAGCCGGGGTGACGAACACGCGTCCCGCGCGCGGCTCCTCGCCGGGCGCCTCGGGCGAGAAGCTGAGGGCGTCGACGAGGCCGTCGCCGTCGAGGTCGGCGTCGCCGGCGAGGCCGAAGCCGGGGAGGGTGCCGACCTCGCCGAGCCAGCGCTCGGGGGCGTCGTCGACGTGCGCGGCGTACACCTCGGGGAAGAAGGAGACGCTGTTCACGGCCGGATCGATGAGGGCCAGGGCGACGTCGACGTTGCCGTCACCGTCGCGATCCCCGACGTCGCCGACCTTCCCGACGTAGGGGAACCAGCTGTCGGTCCAGATCCGAACATCGGGCTGGTGCTCGTAGAGGCTGACGGTGCCGCGATGCTCGGTCGAGATCAGGTTGAGGTGCATGGGGGAGAGCCAGGGCCCACCCGTCGCGAGGATCCAGCTGGGCGGCGATCCGAGGAGGGTGACGACGTCTGTGCGGTTGGTGCCGTCGGCCTCGAGATCGAGGAGCGGGTCGACGCCGGGCGCGAAGGTGTCATCGAACAGCAGCGCACGCCCTGCGCCGCCCCATTGCGAGTAGAGCACAAAGCCCTCACGCATGGCGATGGACAAGCCGACGTAGTCAGCGTCTTGCCGGATGACGAGGGTGCCGTCGGAGCAGCCCGCTCGCTTCGCCACGTACGATTCGCTCGGGACCTGGACGTCCTGCGGTGCACCCATCAGCAGGTCGTCACAGCCATCGCCGTCGAGATCGGCGGCCGCCAGGGCATAGCCGAGGATCCCTCTGTAGGACGCGCCGAGGTAGGCAGCGTCGGACAGCGCCGTACCTACACCGTCGGTTCCATCGCAGTTCTGGTCGACCCCGTCGATGGGGTCCGGCGCACCGGGGTAGCTGTCGGGGTCGAAGTCGTCGCACTCGAGGCAGTCGAGGTAGCCGTCACCATCGACATCCAACTCGGGGATACCGTCGCAGTTGTCGTCTAGGCCGTCGCAGAGCTCGTCGTTGTTCGGGTGCCGGAGGGGGTCGTCGGGGGCGCAGTCGACGCTGTCGGGCCACCCGTCCCCGTCGGAGTCGGGGTCGCCGGTGTCCCGCGCGGTGTCTCCGACGGACGTGTCCGCGGGTGGTGCCGGCAGCACGACCGCCTCCGGCGCCGCCTGGCAGCCCACCGCCAGCGCCGCGCCGAGCGCCGTCCGCCACGCCGTCCGCGTCATCACGCCTCCTCACCACCCGACGCACGTCGACCGGCGATCGGTCCGACATCTCGAAGATCCTACAGCGGGTCCCACAGGATGTAGACGGCCCCACCGGCGATCTCGGCATCGCCCTGGGCGAACGGTGCGCCGACGGCGATGTCGCGCTGTCCGCTGCCGTCGAAGTCGCCGAGGGCGACGCTCGTGCCCGCGTGGTCGCCGAAGTGCTCGCCGACCCAGAGCCGGTCGGCGTCGTCGACGGTGTAGGTGCCGGCGAGCGGCCCGCGGAAGACGAGGACCTTGCCGGGGCTGTTGGTGTAGACCCAGTCGCTGGGGGCGCCGACGACGAGGTCGGCGATGTCGTCGCCGTCGAGGTCGGCCGCGGTCATGGCGGCACCGGTGAGGTCGCGGTCGAACTCCCCCTCGATGCGGGCGGGGGCGTCGGTCTCGAGGGTGTGCTCGCCGGGTCCGAGCCAGGGGGTGACGAAGACGCGACCGGCGCCGAGTTCCTGGCCGGGGGCCTCGGGGGACCAGGTGAGGGCGTCGACGAGGCCGTCGCCGTCGAGGTCGGCGTCGCCGGCGATGCCAAAGCCGGGCAGCGTGTAGGCGTCGCCGCGCCAGGACTCGGGGGCGTCGTCGACGTGCGCGGCGTACACCTCGGGGAAGAAGTAGACGCTGTTGACCGCCGGATCCGGGACGCCCAGGGCGACGTCGACGTTGCCGTCGCCGTCTCGATCGCCCACGTCGCTCGTCTTGCCGACGTAGGGGAAGTAGTTGTCGGTCCAGATCCTGACATCGGGCTGGTGCTCGTAGAGGCTGACGGTGCCGCGATGGTCGGTGGAGACCAGGTTGAGGTGCATGGGGGAGAGCCAGGGCCCGCCCGTCGTGAGGACCCAGCTGGGCGGCGATCCGAGGAGGGTGACGACGTCGGTGCGGTTGGTGCCGTCGGCCTCCAGTTCGAGCAGTGGGTCGACGCCGGGCGCGAACGACGCGTCGAACAGCCTGGCGCGTCCCACACCGTAGGCTGGTTCGGACGTCAGGATGGTGTTCTCCCGCATGGCGAGGGACAGTCCGGCGTAGCCGCCATCCTGTCGCACCACCAGCGCTCCGTCCGAGCACCCCATGCGCAACGACACCGAGGCGCTGTTGGGTCCGATGTTCATCGGGGCGCCGATCAGCATGTCGTCGCACCCGTCGCCGTCGAGGTCGGCCGCGGACAGCGCGTAGCCGAGGATGCCGGACGTTGTCTGACCCAGATGGGCCGCGTTCGTCAGCGCCGTCCCCACGCCGTCCGTCCCGTCGCAGTTCTGGTCGACGCCGTCGATGGGGTCCGGCGCGCCGGGGTAGCTGTCCGGATCGAAGTCGTCGCACTCGAGGCAGTCGAGGAAGCCGTCACCATCGACATCCAACTCGGCGATGCCGTTGCAGTTGTCGTCGAGGCCGTTGCAGAGCTCGTCGTTGTTCGGGTGCCGGAGGGGGTCGTCCGGCGCGCAGTCGACGCTGTCGGGCCACCCGTCCCCGTCGGAGTCGGGGTCGCCGGTGTCGGGCGCGGTGTCACCCGTGGCTGCCGACCCGGTGGGCGGCGTCGGGAGCGCGATCGCCTCGGGGTCGCGATGGCAGCCCAGTGCCCACCAGATCGGCGGGATCATTGGTCGACGCCGTTGCGGGGCGCCTGGTTGTGCCAGGGGTTGTCGTACGGGTCCAGCCACTGGGTCCCGTTCGTCATGACGTACTCCAGAGCGTTGGCGAAGTCGTCCCTGGGCGCTCCCATGTACCAGTCCTGGGGCTCCGCCTCGTCGTAGGCCTCGACGATCTTGCCGAAGGTCACGCCCTCTTTGGTCACGAGGTCCCAGAGGAACCTTTCCCAATCGAGTTCGACGGCGGTGTTGACGTTCGGTGTGGTGTCGGTGCAGGCAACGTCGTTCGGTGGTGTGCCGTGCGGCTCGTGCATGTAGTCTGCGCCGGACACCCCGAAGGAGTCTTCGACCCCGGCATCTTGGTCAGGACCTCCAACCACGTACCCCTCGCAGCTGTAGGGGTAAGGCGACAGTCCGGAGTTCACATGCCACGTGATGTTGTCATGGATGACATGCTTGCAGTCCGCTTCGGTCGTGTTGTTGAAGGCGACGGCGGCGACCCACTGGGCCATGCCCTCGTTGATTGCGCCCGACTGATACTCCTTCGACACGACGCGATGGGTCGTGCCCGCCGACGGGCAGCTGGCATCGTTCAGCGAGACGTCCGTGATCGGCTGGTGAGCTCCGTTGGCCCAATACTGGAGCGCGTGGCCCAGCTCATGGGCGATCACCGTCTTGTATCGCCACCCATCGATCGACACTCCCGGGTCGATCAGCACCGTCTCCTCGCTGAAGTCCCACTTGCCCGCGAGGCCACCGCCCGGGTCGTCCAGCGCGAACTTGTAGTAGACCCCTGTCGGAAACGCCGACGCCCGCCGCCGAACCGTCCAAGACGCGATCGCCGCCACGTTGATCCACTCGTTGCCTGTCACCGAGCCGTCGAACACCACGTTGGTGGTGGTGGTGGGCAGGCCGGGCAGCGACCAGTCGTAGAACACGGGCCCGTCCGCGAAGAGGTGCACCAGGTCGGTCGCGTCCTCCTTCACGACCACGTGCCGCCCGGAGCCGTTCACGTCGTGGTGCGCGAACAGCCGGAAGCGGACGGCCACGTTGTGCGGGATCTGGAAGTGCACCAGCCCGTCGTCGTCCGTGTACTCGGACTCGAGCAGTGCACCGTCGGAGTCGCGGATCAGGTACACCAGCGCCCAGCGCGCCTTGTAGACGCCGTTGGTCTTGAAGTAGTCGTCCCCGTTGACGACCCCGGGAGAATCTGTCCGATCGAGGTACACCTCGTGGCCGAACTGGAACACCCGGTCGACCGCATGGGCAGGAGCGATCACGAGCAACAACCCCACCAGCAAGGTCATCATCGCACCACCTCCCCACGCGCGTCGCGCTCCTCGTCGATCTCCACGTGGTCGTGCGGATCGTCGATCGGCCCTTCCCCCATCACGGCGGAGAACCGGCCGGTCGACGGCAGCAAGCCCACCGCGTCGGCCTCCACGAACTGCCCCTGCAAGTTCACCGTGTCGGTGCGCCGCTCCCCGGCCTCGTAGTGCACCTGCGCCACGAGCATGCCGAGTCCGCGTTCGGCCACGTCGGTCGGCAGCGTCACGCTCACCGTGGTCGCCCGGTCCGTCGTCACGACCTCCGACCACCGCGAACGGGCCCCGTCCGCCATCTTCAGCTGCACCTCGACATGTGCTGTCCATCCGCCGCCGGGCGGAGGCGTCAGTGTGATCTCGCCCGTTTCCCCCAGGCAGCATCGAAATCACGCGGGGGGGGGGCAGGCGAGTCAGCCTGCCCCACCTGTGCCGTCCACAACAGCAATACCACGAGCACCTCCTGTGTCTGCTGTCCGGGCAGCCTACCGCGCAAGCACCTCCGCGCCAAGGGCGCAAGGGTGCATCGACGGCACGCCCCGTTCGGCCGCGGCGACGATCTGCCGACCGTCCGCATCCTGGTCCTTGCCGACCCGCCACGTGGCGCCTCGGCGCCGCCACGTGGCGCAAAGCACGATCCCCGCAACGTCCTGTCCGAGCTACCGCGCCCCCACCGCCTTCGCCAGCAGCCCGAGGTCCCCCTCGAAGCTCCCCACCTCGTCCCGTTGCCGCAAGAACGCGTCCACGTGCGGCATCCGCTCGATCGCCTCGTCCACCTGCGGCGACGTCCCCTTCCGGTACGCCCCCAGCCGGATGAGCTCCTCGTTCTCCGCCCACGTCGCCAGCAGGTCCCGACACCGCGCCGCCAGCGCCTTGTGCCGCGGCTGCACGACCCGGTCCATCAGCCGCGACAGCGACGCCAGCACGTCCACCGCCGGGAAGTGGTTGTGCGACGCCAGCCGCCGCGACAGCACGATGTGGCCGTCCAGGATCCCGCGCACCGCGTCCCCGATGGGGTCGTGCACGTCGTCCCCCTCGATGAGCACCGTGTACATCCCCGTGATCGACGTCCCCGCCTTCCCGGGCCCCGCCCGCTCGAGCAGCTTCGGCAACAGCGAGAACACCGACGGCGTGAACCCCCGCGTGGTGGGCGGCTCCCCGGCCGCGAGCCCGATCTGCCGCTGCGCCAGCGCGAGCCGCGTCAGCGAGTCCACCATCAGCAGCACGTTCATCCCGGCATCCCGGAACGCCTCCGCGATGGTGGTCGCCAGGAACGGCGCCTTGACCTGCAGCGCAGGCGACTGCTCGCTCGTCGCCACCACCAGCACCGACCGCGCCAGCCCCTCGGGCCCGAGGTTGGTCGCGGACTCCCGCACCTCGCGCCCGCTCGCCGACAGGCAGATCACGTTCACGTCGACCCGCGTGTTCCGCGCGATCATGCCGAGCAGCGTGGACTTCCCCACGCCCGACCCGGCCATGATGGCCACGCGCTGCCCGACCCCCACGGTCAGCAGCCCGTCGATGACGCGCACCCCGGTGGGCAGCGCCTCGGTGATGAGCCCCCGCTCCATCGGCGCGGGCGCCTCACCGGTCACCTTGCGCCGGTCCACGAGCACGGGCGTGGGCTTGCCGTCGATGGGCCGCCCGAGCCCGTCGAGCACCGCCCGAGCAGCTCCGGCCCGACCCCCACGCTGATCGCGTCCGCCACGTGGCGCACCCGCGCCCCGTACGCGACGCCGTCGGTGCCCTCGAGCGGCATCAGCAGCGCCCGCCGGCCCCTTGAACCCCCACGACCTCGCACACCACCCCGGGCTCGACGGCCCAGGCCGACCCCACGGTCGCGCCGGGCACCTCGGCCTCGAGCAGCGGCCCGACGGCCTGCACGAGCCGGCCCGTCACCCGGGTCAGCGGCGCGTCGAGCAGCGCGGTGCGCAGGCCGCCGAGGTCGAGCGCCCCGTCGCCCGTCACGTGCGCGCCGCGGCCCAGGCCGTGGTCGCCGCGCCGAGCGCGTCCACGGCGGCGCCGAGCGTCGCGTCGATGCTCACGGTCTGCGTCTCGACGAGGCCCAGATCGAGCCGGGCGCGGCCACGACCTTGTCGCGCAGCGCCGCGAGCACGACCTCGCGCGCCCGCTCGGCGAGCTGCGGCGCCACCTTGATGGTGACCTCGTCCTCGTCGCCGAGCTCGGCCAGCGCGGTGCGCAGCATCCCGGGCAGCGCCTCGGGCGCACGGTCAGGCTGTCGCCGACGACCCCGCGCCAGCGCCCACCCGACCTCGGCCACGTCGCCGGCGGCCTGGTCGAGGGCCTCCCGCCGCGCCCGGGCGAACGCACCCTCGAGCGCCGCAGCCGCCGCCAGCTTCGCCTCGAGCTCGGCGATGCGCAGCGCGGCCTGCTGCTCGGCGGCGTCGTGGCCGGCCTGCCGGCCGCCTCGCGCTCCTCCTCCAGGCTCGGCGCCGCGGGCGCGTCGCCTCGTGGGCCGCGGGCTCCGGCTCGGGCGGCCGGACGAGGTGCGCCAACAGGGGGACGAAGGCAGACATCCGCTACACCAGCTCGTCGCCGCCCAGGTACAGGCGGACGACCCCTTCGGCGGCCAACTTCTGGACCAGCTGCACGATCTCCTCCTGCGCCACCGACACCTGGGACCGGGGCAGCGGCGCCATGAGCTCGATCTCCTCCCGCAGGTCCGACGCGGCCCGCGAGGACATGTTCTTCAGGAACAGCTCGCGCATGGGCCCGTCGGCGCCCCGCAGCGCGACCAGCAGCACCTGCCGATCGATCTGCTTGAGCAGCGCCTGCACCGACCGGTCGTCGAGCACGGTGAGGTCCTTGAACGACACCATCCGCCGCCGCAGCACGTCCGACAGCTCGGGGTCGGCGTCGGTGATCTTGTCGAGCAGCTCCTCGGTGTCGTCGCGGTCGAGGCGGCCGAGGACCTTGGCCGTCCGCTCGACCCCCTGCACCTGCCACCGGTCGGCGCTCTGCTCGTCGAGCGCGCTGCGGATGGAGCTCTCGATGTCGTCGGCGATGGCGCCGGGCACGCCCTCGATCTTCGCCATCCGCATCGACAGGTCGAACTGCTCGTCCTCGTCGAACTCGCCCATCACCCGGGCGCCGGTCTCGGGCCCCATCATGAGCAGCGCGACGGCGCGGGTCTGCGGGTGCTCGTCGCGCAGCAGCGCGGCCAGCGTGCGCGGCGGGTGCGTGGCGCAGTACTCCTGGAACTCGCTCGAGAACGCGCGCCGCAGGCTGCCGCCCACCTTGATGCCGCGCTCGCCGCCGACCAGGTCGGGCAGCACGCCGAGCGCGAAGTCCTTGCCGGACTTGCGCACCATGGTGCCCTTCGCGAGGTCGCGGACGAACTCGCCGATGAGGACCTCGACCACCTCGGGCTCGACGGTGTCGATCTCCGCGACGGCCCGCCCGATGTCCTCGACCTCGCGGGTCGACAGGTGCGCGAGCACCTTCTTCGCCGACTCCCGGTCGAGCACCATCAGCAGCACCGCGGCGCGCTGGGCCCCCGACAGGTCCTTCGGGTCCTTGATGACGTTGCCCTCGTCAGCCATCTCGGCTCCCTGCGCAGGTCGGGGTCGTCAGCGCCGCGCCCACTTGCGCAGCACATCGGCCGCGATCTCGGCCTCGTTGAGCACCAGGTGGTTCAGCTCGCCCTGGTCGACCGGCTGGTAGTTGTCGACGAGCGCCCGGAGCCGCTGCGCCATGTCGGTGCCGCTCTCGATCTCGCCGGGCGCGGGGCCGCGCAGCGCCGGCAGCGGCTCCGCGACGAGCTCGCCCTCGGCGGCCGGCGCGGCCGTGACCGAGCCCACGAGCGGCCGGACGACGAACCAGAACACGAGGCCCAGCGCGCCCAGGCCGACCAGGTACGGCACGACCAGGCCCACGAGCTGCAGCGGGTCGGTGCCGGGCTCGGTGCCCTCCGTCCAGTCGGTCTGGGCGAACGGCAGGTACGACACGATGACCTGGTCCTTGCGCGTCTCGTCGTAGCCGACGGCGGCGCGGACGGCGGCGTCGATCTGCTTGCGGAGCGCGTCGGCGTCGAGCTTGCCGCCCGAGGCCTCGACCAGCTGCGCGATGCGGGCGTCGTCGACCTGCACGGCCACCGACAGCCGCCGCACGCCGCCGGCCGGGCGCTTCGAGACCTCGTCGACGGTGGGGTACGCGTAGTTGAGCGTGCTGGTGGTGCGGTTCGACGCGCCGCCCTTGCCGCCGCCGTTGGGGGCGGCCCGCTCGGGCAGGTTCGCGTCGACGCCGGGGACGCCGCCCGCGCCGCCGCCCGAGGTCGTCGTGGACGCCTGCTCCTCGTTGACCTCGCTCACCACGGCCTGCTTGGAGGGCTCCATCTGGCGCGTCGTGGTCTCGCGGCTCTCGAGGTCGAGCTCGACGCTCGCCGTGGCCGAGAACCCGCCGCCCCAGCCGAGGACGGGGAGCAGCGCCTGGGAGACGGCCCGCTCGTAGCGGCCCTCGAGGTGCGTGCGGTACTCGACGAGCGAGCGGACGGCGCCGAGCGCGCTGTCGTCGCCGTCGCCGCCGTCGCCGGAGGCGAGCAGGTTGCCGCGGTCGTCGGCGACGGAGACCCGGTCGGGCGACAGCCCGTCCACGGCGTTGGCCACCAGGTTCACGATCGCCCGGACCTTGCTCTGCTCGAGGTGGGCGCCGGGCGCCATCTTCACGAACACCGACGCCGACGCCGGCCGCTCCTCGCCGATGTAGAGCGCCTCGGCCCGCGGCACGACGTGCACCTTGGAGGCGACGATCCCGTCGATGCCGTTCAGCATCCGCGCCAGGTCGCCCTCGGCGGCGCGCAGGAACGCCCACTGCTGCGCCTGCGGCGTCAGGCCGAGCTGGAGGTCGCCGACCTCGGCCAGGCCGGGCATCTCGGTCTCGGACGCGATGGCCGCCCGCGCCTTGCCGAGGTCCACCGTCGCGACCTCGAGCGTGTCGGGGGCGACGATGCGGTACTCGATGCCGGCGCGGTCCACGGCGGAGGCCGCGGTCAGCGCGGCGTCGTAGCCGCGGCCCGAGACGACGGGGCTGTAGGCGGTGCGGGTGGCCCACACCGACAGCCCGATGGCCGCCACGATGGCGACGACGACGGCGGCGACGAGCCGCGAGCGCCTGGCGGGCTCGAGGGCGTTGAACCAGGCCATCCATCGCTGGGTCAGGCGCACGGGTGGGGCTCCGGGTGGTGCGTCTCGCGGCGGCGCGGGCGGCATGCCCGCGCCGGGGGCCTCAGATGGCCAGGTTCATCAGCTGTTCGTAGGCGCCGACGGCCTTGTCGCGCACGGTCACCATGGCGCGCAGGGCGATGTCGGCCTCCTGCAGCGCGATCATGGCGCCGTGCAGGTCGACCTCGCGGCCGGAGGCGAGCGCCTTGAGCGCGTCGTCGCCGTCGAGGACGGTGGAGTTGACGCCCTCGAGCGCCTGGTCGAGCTTCGCGCCGAAGCCGGGGGCCGCAGCGGGGCCGGCCTCGGCGGTCGGCAGGACGGGGGCGGCGCCCGTGGCGCCGGTGACGGGGCCGACCATGGTCAGCGCCCGATCTCGAGCGCGCGCATGGCGAGCTCGCGGGTCGTGTCGACGACGTTGGCGTTGGCCTCGTAGCTGCGGCTCGTCGTCATCAGGTCCACCATCTCGTTCATCACGTCGACGGCGGGGTACAGGACGAAGCCGTCGGCATCGGCGTCGGGGTGGCCGGGGTCGTACACCGCGCGGCCCGGCCGCTCGTCGAGGGCCACGTCGGTGACCTGCACGCTGGCGAGCTCGCGGTCGAGCGCCGACCCGAACGGGTCGAGCTGCTGGGCCTCGAAGACCGGCATGCGCCGCTGGTAGGGGCCGGCGCCGTCCTCGGTGCGGGTCGTCCGCGCGTTGGCCAGGTTGCTGGCGATCGCCTGCAGCCGGACCCGCTCGGCCGACAGGCCGGTGGCGGAGATCTGTAGGGTGTCCAGGATGTCCACGGGGATGGCCTCCTCGGGGGGGAGAGGGAGGGTCAGGCCTTGCCGTCGGTGACGGCGAAGCGCAGCAGGTCGAGCTTGTGGTCGAGCCCCTTGGCGACGGCCTCGTACATCAGCGCGTTGGAGCTCATGCGGGCGGTCTCGCGCTCCGGGAGCACCGAGTTGCCGTCGACCGACCAGGGCGCCGGGTCGAGCTCGACCACCAGGGGGTCGGTCGCGGTGGCGCCGCCCGCCTCGAGGTGGCGGGGATCGGTGCGCCGCATCGCCGACGGCTCGTCCACGGCCTGGGCGAGGACGTGCTCGAAGTCGATCACCTTGGCGCGGTAGCCGGGGGTGTCGGCGTTCGCGAGGTTGCTCGCGGTCAGGCCGTGCTGGGCGATCCGGAGGTCGAGCACGGTCTGCAGGCCGCGGACGAGGGGGTCGAAGGTCATCGAGGACATTGGGGGGTCGCTCCGTACGGGACCCCCTTCGGTCATGTCCCCCGCAGGTTTAGTCGGGGTGCGGGTTCCCCAGTCTCCGGCCCGTATCAGGCGCCGATCGTCAGCGTCGGCCGCGGGTCCAGGCGCGGAGCTGGTCCAGGAACGCGGCGTGGCGCTCGTCTTCGGTGCGCACGGCACCGAAGGCCGTGCGGTCGCTCTGGAGTGCCTCGGGCAGCGACCGCCCGTCCCGCGCCGCGGCGACGGAGGCGACCCAGCGGGCCTCCTCGCGGGCCCGATCGTCGTCGGCCCGCCCGACGGCGAGCTCGGCGGCGGCGATGGCCTCGTCGGTGCGGCCGAGCTGGGTGGCGCAGTGCGCCCACAGCAGCTCGAGCTCGGCCGGCGGCGCGGTGCCGATGGGGCCGAGCTTCAGCCGCGACGACAGGGCGCCGATGCCCTCGGCGCAGCGCCCGTCGCGCAGCTCGAGGATGCCGCGCCGCTCGCGGGCGTCGGCGGCGAGGGCCGGCAGCTGCGCGGCGCGATCGAGCATCGCCAGCGCCTGCTCGGTGTGGCCGAGCGCGGCGTGGGCCTCGGCGACGTCGAGGTCGAGCCGGCGCTGGACGCCGGGATCGTCCGACAGCCGCCGCGCATACGCGATCGTCTCGAGCGCCCGCGCGGCCCGGCCGGTCGCGGCCTGCAGGTGGGCCAGGCGGCCGAGCTGCAGCGGATCCTCCCGGCCCACGCCGGCGAGGATCGTGGTGAGCTCGAGCTGGGTGCGCAGCGCCTCGTCGCGCAGGCCGAGCGCCTCGAGCGCGCGCGAGGCGAGGTCGGGCAGGCGCACGTCGTCCACGTGCTCCGCCATGCCCTCGGGCCAGCAGACGTCGAACAGGGCGGCGAGCTCGGCGTGGCGCTCGTCGTGGGCCAGGACCTCGGCGCGGGCCGTGCAGGCGCGCAGCAGGCGGGGCGCCACGTCGGTGGTGCGGACGCCGCGCGCCCACAGCTGGGCCAGGTCGCTCGCGACGGCCTCGTGGTCGTTGTAGCGGTCGTGCACCTGCGCGAGCAGGTACAGGGCGTCGTTGCCGGCGGGGCCGCCGCGGTCCGCGAAGCCGGTGAGGGTGGGGATCCAGGCCGGCCAGCGGCGGACGCCGTCGGTGAGCATGCGGGCCGCGACCTCGCGGACCTCGAGCTCGTCCTCCAGCGTGAGGTGCGGCGTGGCGAGGAACGCGCGGCGCGCGGACTCCGTGGCGCCCAGCGCCAGGCGGGCGTCGCCCAGGGCGGCCCAGGCGCGCTCGGCCGACGGCGGCGGGAGGTGCTCGGCCGCGGCGAGCAGCAGCGGGGCGGCCTCGGCGGCGTAGCCGTCGCGCAGGAGGCGCTCGCCGGCGAGCTGCTGCGCCCGCGGGCGCGTGGTGGCGGCGGCGAGGGCGCGCGCGGTGGGGGCGGCGGCCGGCGCGTCGGTGGCGAGCGCGAGGACGCCGAGGCACTCGAGCACCTGCGCGTCGTCGGCGCCGCGCTCCCAGGCCGTGCGGCAGGCCTTCCGCCCGATGTCCCACTGGCGCGAGGCGAACGCGGCGTCGGCGAGCTCGAGGAACACCTCGGGGGCCGGGAAGCCCGTCTCGCCCGCGCGCGCGAAGTAGTACGCCGCCTCGCGCGGCAGCCCGAGCCGCTTGTGGGCGAGCCCGAGGCGGTAGTTGGCGATGGAGCGGGTGGCGCCGTCGCGCAGCAGGGGCAGGGTGCCGCGCCAGCGCGCCACGTCGTCCCAGGTCGGGTCGGGCACGGGCGCCAGCGCGGGCATGCCGGGGTGCAGGTCGAGCGGGCGGATGTCCATGCGGTGCTCGTCGGGGGGCAGCGCGAAGGTCCGCGCCTCCCGGAGCAGCGGCACCAGCGCGAGGTCCTCGGGCCAGGGCGCGGTCTGGCGGGGGACGCCCTCGAACAGCGCCTCGACGGTGGGCACCGCGTCGGGCGCGACGAGCTCGGGGGTGCCGCGGACGAGGCGCACCTCGGTGTGGGTCCCTGCGGGCAGGAGCTGCGCGACCACGCCGTCGTCGACCAGCTGGATGGTGACGAAGGAGGTCCCGCCGCCCACGTCCACGGCGCGCGCGTAGTCGATGGCCGGGTCCTTCCAGCTGCGGACGTCGATCGCGATGGGCACCTTGTTGTGGTAGACGCCGATCTCGATCCGGTCGGGGGCCGTGCGCGGGAGCAGGACGACCTCGGCGTCGGCCGAGGTGTGCAGGGTGGGGGACTTCGCGAGGGCCAGCCCCGCGACGAGCGCGCCGAGCCACATCAGAACACCACGCCGAGGCCGACCGTGGCGCGCCAGGCGCCGAGGTGCAGCCCCTTCGGGGGCCCGCCGGGGAGCTCGGCGCGGCGGGCGAAGGCCAGCTCGACCTCCATGCGCCGGACGGGGGCGGGCGCGGGCGGCGCCGCGGGCTGGATGAGCCCGGTGTCGATGCGCACGCCGCCGCGGATCTCGGCCGAGAGGCGGGCGCCGTCGATGGCCTTGGGGCCGCCCGTCTCGGTGAAGACGGTCCAGGCGGGGCCCGCGCCGAGGAAGGCGTCGGCGCGGCCGAGCGGCGCCGTGAGCTCGACGAGCATCGACAGGGGGGCGACCTCGAGCTGGGCGTCGCCCTGGCCCTGCAGGCGGCTGTAGCCGGCCTCCACGTCGACGCCGAGCGGCCCGAGCAGGTCGAACACCAGGCCGGCGCCGGCGAGCCAGGTGCCGGCCTTGTAGGCGGTGGCGATCGACGGGTCGTTCCAGCGCTCGATCATGCCGCGCGCCAGCAGGTGGATCTCGGCCTTGGGCGGCGGCGGGGCCTCGGTCGGCGGCGGGGTGCCCGCGGCGGCGCTGCCGGAGATGCCGAGGGCGAGCAGCGCGGCCACCACACGCTGGCGGAGGCGGCGGGGCAGCGCGGCCCGCAGCGCGATCCCGTGCGCGACCAGGCCGAGCAGGGCCACCAGGACGCCGAGGCCGCCGGCGGTGCCGGGCGCCGTCGCGCAGCCCACGCCGCCCTTCTCGCCGGCCAGCTTCGTGGCGAGCGCCGGCGTGCCGGTGTGGACGGTGGCGCTGGTGGGGGTCGTGGGGTGGTGGGGTTCGTCGTCGTCGTCTGGGTGGCGGAGCCGCTGCCGCCGGTCAGGCGCGGCGTGCCGCCCGTGTCGACGGCCAGGCCCGCGCCGGTGTCGGGTGCGGTCGCGGTGTCGTGCGGCGCGCCGGTGTCGCCGGTGGACGCGCGGAGTCGGCGTGGGCGGGGCGCGACGCGAGGGCCAACAGGATCATGGTGTGCAACGGCATGGGGCTCCCGATGCCGCCCCATCGGACGGTGGCGATCGGGGTTGAGCACGCTCGTTGCTTCGCTTTCGCGTGGTATTCCGCGATGACGTCGACGATGTGCGGGTCCTCGCGAGAGGGGCCGATCGCGTCGCTGTAACCGACGACGGAGCAACGTCACTTTTCCGTGGAAACCCGGCAACCGCTCGAAAGCCGCCCCGGCAGATCCGAGGAGAGGGTCAGAGGCAGCGAGGCACCGCGGCCTCGCAGCGAAAAGCGAAGCAGGAACCCCACCCGAGCGGCGAGAAGCCGCCACCACAGGAGAGCACGATGCCCCTCACCGTCAACACCAACATGGCCTCCACGAACGCCCTCACCGCCCTGGGCCGCACCAACCGCTCGCTGTCGAGCACCTTCCAGCGCATCTCCAGCGGCCTGCGCATCACCAAGGCCGCCGACGACGCCGCCGGCCTCGGCGTGGCCGAGAACCTCTCCGCCCTGACCAAGGGCCTCGGCCAGGCGATGCGGAACACGAACGACGGCGTGTCGATGATCGAGGTGGCGGAGTCGTCGACCAACGAGGTCGCGAACATCGTCAAGCGGATGCGCGAGCTCGCGGTGCAGTCGTCCTCGGAGACCCTCGAGGACACCGAGCGCGCCTACATCGACGAGGAGTTCACCCAGCTGTCGAGCGAAGTGGACCGGATCGCCAACACGGTCGAGTTCAACGGCGTCAAGCTCGGTGACGGCACGGTGGCGACCATCAACGTCCAGGTGGGCGTGATGAACACCACCGACGACCAGATCGCCATCACGACCGGCGACATCACCGCCGCCACGCTCGGCATCGACACGGGCTCCATCGACCTGTCGTCCTCGGGCGGCGCCAGCACCGCGCTCACCGACCTGGACGACGCGCTGAACACGCTGAACGGCTACCGCGCCACCTACGGTTCGGTCCAGAACCGCCTCGAGTCGGCGCTGCGGAACATGGAGTCGTACAACGAGAAGCTGATGGGGGCCGAGAGCCGCATCCGCGACGCGGACTACGCCTTCGAGACCTCCGAGATGAGCAAGCAGCAGATCATGCAGCAGGCCGGCCTCGCCGTCCTCGGCCAGGCCAACCAGCTGAACTCCGGTGTGACCCGCCTCCTCGGCTAGTCCACCCGGGCGGGGCCCTCTGGCCCCGCCGCTCCGGCGCCCGGCGCGCGTTCGCTCGCCCGGCGCCGGTTTCTCGCACGTGTACTCCGCTGTCGCCGCACTCAACGACCGGCCCCGCGATCCGAGATCGATCGTATCGCTGGAGTGACCCATGCCGCTCACCACCGACGGGATCGTGTCGGGCCTCGACACCACCTCCCTCATCAACGCCATCCTCACGGCCCGGTCGGTGTCGATCGACACCATGAAGACCCGGCTGGCCGACCTCGAGGCGCAGCGCGAGGCGGTCGCCGGCATCAAGAACCGGATGACCACGCTGTCGGAGACGGCGCGCGGGATGGCGACGCCGGGCGACTTCCTCGCCTACCAGGCGAACACCTCGTCGACAGCGTTCACCGCGACCTCCTCCTCCGGCGCGCTGCCGGGCAGCTACGCCATCAAGGTCGACCAGCTCGCCCAGGCGCAGGTCACCGAGTCCGACGGGGTGGCCGACAAGAGCGCGAAGACGCTCGGGACGGGCACCGTCACCGTCACCGTCGGCGGTGTGTCCACCGACGTGACGCTCGACGGCACCAACAACTCGCTGTCGGGGCTGGCCACCGCGCTGTCGGAGGTGGACGGCATCTCGGCGTTCGTCGTCAACACGGGCTCGGCGACGAACCCCTACCAGCTCGTCGTCCAGGGCTCCGACAGCGGCGAGGCCAACGCCTTCACCATCGACACCTCCGCGCTGACCGGCGGCGACGTGCCGGTGTTCACCGACAAGGCGGCCGCGCTCGACGCCGTCGTCCAGATCTCCGGCGTCACCGTCCAGTCTGCCAGCAACCACTTGACGGAGGTGGTGCCCGGCCTGACGCTCGACCTCGTCACCACCAACGCCGCGGCCGAGGCCGTGACCGTCTCGCGCGACGACGACGCCATCCTGGCCAAGTTCCAGGGCTTCGTCGACGCCTACAAGCGCCCTCGTGGACTACCACGCCACCAAGAGCGTCTTCAACAGCGACCTCGGCATCAAGGGGCCGCTGACCTCCGAGTCGACGACCCGGCGGGCGATGGAGGACCTGTCGACCACGCTGACGAAGCAGTTCAGTGTGTCCGGCACATCGTTCGACGCCCTGGTGGGCTTCGGGGTCAAGACGCTGAGCGACGGCAAGATCGAGCTCGACGCCGAGAAGTTCAAGGCGTCGCTCGACGGGGATCCGAGCGGGGCGGTGTCGTTCCTGACGGATGCGGGCGGGCCGCTCAACACGCTCGCCGACCGCATCGACAGCTTGTACGTCGACAGCGACAACGGCTCGCTCGTCACGCGGGACGAGGGGCTCGCGAGCTCCATCGACGACATGAACGAGCAGATCGGCAAGGCCGAGGAGCGCCTCGCGATCCACGCGGAGATCCTCCGCAACCAGTTCACGGCGATGGAGGTCGCGCTGTCGCGGCTGTCGACCAGCCAGAGCTTCATCACGAGCCTGGTGAACAGCTCCATGAAGTCCTCGTCTTCGAAGTAGTCCCGCGCCTTCCGTCTGCAGGAGATCGGTCCGATGCACGCCATCGCCAGCTACCGCGCCAACCGCGTCGCCACCGCGTCGCCGCTGCAGCTCGTCGTCATGCTGTACCAGGAGCTGCTCCGCCGGGTGGAGCTCGGTGCCGTGGCCCTCGAGGAGGGGTCCACGGACTCCATCGTGCACTTCCACCACGCGCGGGAGGTGCTGACCGAGCTGTCGGCCGCGCTCGACCCGAGCGCCGGGGCGCCGGAGCTCGTGGCGCGGCTCGAGGCGCTGTACGGGTGGAGCGCGGCCGAGCTCGTGGCGGCCGGGCGGGACAAGGATGCGGGGCGGGCGCGGCGGGTCGCGCGGGCGCTGCAGCCGCTGCTCGAGGGGTGGACCGCGGTGCTGCACGGGGCGGGGCAGTGACCGCCGACCAGCTGGTCGCGCGGATCCTCTCGCTGGCGGAGCGGCTGGACCTCGGCGAGGCCGAGGCGGCCGAGGTGGACGACGCGTCGGCGCTGGTGCGGGCCGTGGCGCCCGGCGCGACGCTCGAGGGGCAGCTCGCGATCGGGCGGTCGCTGTCGGTGCTCGAGGCGGCGGTGCGGCGGCAGCTCGACCGGATGGGGAGCGAGCTGCGGCAGCTGGGGCAGGGGCGGCGGGCGCTGAGCGCGTTCGGGACGCTGCGGCCGCACAGCGGGCAGCGGGTGCGCACCAAGGCCTGAGCCGCCGGGCGGGTGCGTCGGCAGGGCTTGCCGCGAGTGGGCGAGGGAAGCGGATCCTGCCCCACCGGAAGCGAAACCGGCCCGACCTGTTTTCATCCTGGATCGAAGCAAAGCGGTCCCGGGCCTCGCCGAGGCTCTGGTTGGCTGCATCGTGGGGCCTGGCGTCGCGACGAGCATGTGGGGAGCACGCTGTCCGCGAGACTGCGAACCGCGCTGTCGCAAGCGGGCGGCGCCTCTGGCGAGGCGCGGCCCATTTCGCCTGTCGAACGCCGGACCTGCGCCCCCGGAAGCGAAACCGGCCCGACCTGTTTTCATCCTGGATCGAAGCAGAGCAGGCCCGGGCCTCGCCGAGGCCCTGGCTGGCTGCATCGTGGGGCGGGAGGCGCGACGAGCATGTGTCGAGCGCGCTGATCGCGACGGTGGCGCTTCGCGCCGGCTCACCACCAGGCAAGTCACCTCGGATCGCACACCTGCGGGAGGTATGCCGTCCTGGATCGCACAGATCAGCGCCCGCCGGCCGGTGGCGTCGCGGAGAAGGAAGGTTCTCTCGTGGGCGCCCCGAGGCAGGGTGCGCCAAGTGTCTCATCGAGGGTGGCTTGCCTCCCGGAGGTGTGCGAACCGAGGTGGCTTGCTCTCGAGGCCGGGCGTCGGTGGTGCATGTACGGATGGGCCGACGAGGTGAAAGGCTCAGCGCTCGTGGTGCCCGACGGCGACACCGTCGTCGCGCCGCCTGCTGCATGTGCGCGGGAGCGGCTCGCTCGCCCGCTCGCCGGCTCGCCGCGCGGAGCGGGATGCGTCTCCGGCTCGCCGCCGCCGATCTCGCCGCTCCCGCGCGAGCATCGCCGAGCGGCGTGTCGCGGCGGCGCCCGCTCCAGCCACCGCCCCGCGGCGCCAGGCCCACCGCGCCCGGCTCCGCCGAGCGCCTCGAGCAGCGAGCCATCGAGCGCGGACGCGATGTCCGAGCCCGGTCGCGAGCCGGCGAGCGACAAGCGGAGCGCCGGCGCGCGAGGCCGAGCGAGCGGTCGCCAACGAGCTCCGCGACACGGCCGGCCTGCGGGTGATGCTGGCGGCGCGAACAGCCCGCCGCGATCAGCCCGCTCTCCACACGCTCGTCGCGCCGCCCCGCCCCACGATCCGGCCAATCACGGCCTCGGCGAGGCCCGGGCCCACTTTGCTTCGATCCAGGATGAAAACAGGTCGGGCCGGTTTCGCTTCCGGACAGGCAGGTCTGGCGTTGGACGAGCACAATCCGCTGCGTCGCACCGGCGCTGGCTCACCGCAGCAGGTCGAACAGCTTCGCCCCCGAGCTCTGCGCCGTCACCTGCAGCGCCGCCTCGTACGTCGTCGTCAGGTTCGCCAGCTCCGTGTACGCCTGGGCCGGATCCGCCGCCGTCGCCGTGTACAGCCGGTCCTCCAGCATCGACGCCAGCCCCTCCGACACCACCGTCGTGTCGTCGACCCGCGCCTGCCGGTACCCGACCTCCTGCCGCCCCTTCACCACCTGCTGGAACGCGTCCTCGAGCGTCGGCAGCAGGTCGCGCACCGCCGCCGGGTCGTCCGCCGTCAGCGCCGCCTCCAGGTCCGACAGCGCCGAGAACACGTCCACGCCGCCCTGGAACACCTCCGACCCGTCGATCGCCACCAGCACGTCGTTGCCCTTGCCGATCTGCGCCGACTGCGTCGCGGTCGAGCCGAGGTAGTTCCCGGCATCGTCGAACGCCGCCTGCCCCCAGGCATCCCCGGCGAACAGGCTCCGGTCCCCCAGCCGCGTGTTCGCGAGCCCCACGAGCTCCTCGCGCAGCTCGCGGATCTCGCTCGCCGCCGCCGTCCGCGTCTCCGTGTTCCAGGACTCGCTCGACAGCTGGATGCCGCGCTCCCACGCCTGCTGCAGCACGTTCGACGCCGACCCGAGCACGTCGTCGGCCACCGACAGCACGTCCGTCGCCCGCCCGATGTTGTGCTGGTACACGGCCTGGTTCTCGTGCTCCTCGCGCAGCCCGTAGATGGCCCCCCACCGGCCCGGCGCGTCGGACGGCCGGTTCGTCGCGATGCCGGTGATCGCCCGCTCGCGCGCCGGCACCAGCTGCGCCGCGATGGACTGCAGCTGCGCCGTGCTCCGCCGAGATCCCACGACGGGGTTGTTGTTCACGATCCGCATGGAAACTTGCTCCTCGCGTGCGCTCGAGCCCGCGTCAGATGATGGACATGAGCGCGTTGAGCGTCTCGTCGGTGACCTGGATGACCTTGGCCGCCGCCTGGTAGGCAGCCTGGTACTGCAGGAGGCTCACGGCCTCCTCGTCGAGATCGACGGCCGACAGGTTGCTGTAGACCTCGGCCGCGTCGAGCGCGGTGGCCTGCGTGGACTCGGCGCGCGCCGACGCGCGGGTCACGTCGGTGCCCACCCGCGTCACGAGCTGCGACGCCGCGTCGGTCGGCCGCAGCCCGTTCACGATGGCGGCGTCCTGCAGTCCGATGAGGGACGACAGGTTGCCACCGTCGCCGGGCAGGCCCGCAGACGTGGAGGCGAATGCCAGGGACTCGGGATCGGCGAGCAACGCCGAATCCACCCGCAGCCCGGAAGCTGCCGATCCCGAGCCCGGCAAAGTGAAGAGATCGCCTCCGCTGGCGCCGCCCGGGGTGAACCCGGCCGCGTGCGCCGCGTTGAGCTCGGTCGCCACGCTCTCGACGAGGGTGTCGAGATCGGACAGCCAGCTCTCGAGCTTGTCCTGGGCGGCCATCTCGCCGCCGATCTTGCCGCCGTCGGCCTGGATGACGACCGCGCCCTCGTCGACCGACAGGGTCAGCACGGTCCGGCCGCTCCCGAGCGGGTCGTCCTCGGCGCCCACGGTCCGCGCCACGCCGCCGCTCACGGCCGCGTGGCCGCCGATGCGCACGGTCGCGCTGCCGTCGCGCTCGAAGTAGACGGACGCGCCGATGTTCTCGGCCAGCCGCGTCAGCGCCAGATCGCGCCGGTCGGCGAGGTCCGCGGCGGCGCCGGGCCCGCCCGCCTCGAGGATCCGGTCGTTGAGGGTCGCGACCTCCTCGAGGTCGGCGTTCACGAGGTCCACCGTGGCCAGCGCCGACGACGCGCGGTCGGCGATGCCGGCCTCGAGCCCCGTCCCGAGCACGTTCGCGGCGTCCGAGAACGTCTGCAGCGCGCTCACCACGTTGGCCCGCAGCCCGAGGTCCGACGGGTCGGCCGTCGCCATCGTCAGGGCGTCGAAGATGCCGTCGAGCGTGCCCTTGAACGACGTGCCCATCGCGCTCTCGAAGAGCGGCTCGATCTGCGACAGGGCGGCGTGCTCGGCGCTGGCGGCGTTGGCGTCGCCCGTGCTGTCGAACAGCCGCGCCAGCGCGAACGGATCCGCGGCGCGCGAGATCCCGTCGACCTTGGCGCCCTGGCCCAGCCACACGAGGCCGCGCTGGATGGGGTCGGCCGTGCTCACGTCGGCGGTGCGCCGGGTGAAGCCCTGGACCGTGGCGTTGGAGACGTTCTGGGTGGTGGTGGCGATGCCCGTCGAGGCCACCCGCAGGCCCGAGAGGCCCGTGCTCAGCGTGTTGAGCAGCGACATGGAGGGTTCATCCGAGGCGACCGGTGCGGTCGTAGGTCGGTGCCGGCGATCCCGCGTCGAAGCAGGCGATCCGGTCCAGCACCGCGGTGGCGATGTGGTTCAGGCGGCGCTCGGCGAGGGCCAGGCCGCGGACGGCGTCGCGCAGGACCTGGTCCTCGCGGTCCGAGGGGACGCCGTTCTCCTGCAGCGCGATGCGCAGGTCGAACAGCGCGTCCGCCCGGTGCCCGTTGAGGACGGCCAGGTCGGCGCTCCGCAGCGTGCGCGCGGCGGCGATCTGCTCCTCGGTGAGCGCCCGCAGGCGCTCCACGGCGGCCAGGACCCGGGTCCGCGGCGGCCGCCCCGAGGTCACAGGTCCGCCAGCAGCCGCTCGGCGAGGCGATCGAAGTCGACGTTGCCCTCGAAGGACCCGTCGGCGAGCGCTGCCTTGGTGGCTGCGACCACGTCGTCGCGCACTTCGGGTGCGCGCCGCATCTCGTCGGCGACGGACGCGGCGAACCGCGCGTCGTCGGAGAGGGTGACCTGGGTGCCCCGCGTGGCCGCGCGCTCGGCGCGCTCGGGGGCTCGGGGCTCCGAGGCCACGGGGCTGATCGGAGCGGTGGGCAGCGAAGGGTGGATCTTCATGGCCTTCTCCCGGCGGGGGTCCGCCGCTGCTCCCCTCCTCGGATCGGCTCCGCGATCGCTTTAGCGCCGGTTCGCCGAAGCCAGGGGATCGGGTCCGTGGGCTCGCCGTCGAGGCGGACCTCCAGGTGGAGGTGCGGCCCGGTCGCGCGCCCCGTCTGCCCGACGGCGGCGATCGCCTCCCCGGCACGCACCTGCTGCCCGACGGCCACGTCGAGGCGGTCGCAGTGGGCGTACCGCGTCTGCAGCCCGTCGCCGTGGTCGACGATCACGAGGTTGCCGTAGCCGCCGCTGCGCCCGGCGAAGGTGACGGTGCCGTCCTGCACGGCGAGGATCGGCGCGCCGAGCGGCGCCTCGAGGTCCACGCCGCGGTGTTCGCGATCGGTGCCGTCGATGGGGTCGTGCCGCAGCCCGAACGCCGACGTGACGTGGACGGGCGCGGGCTTCGCGGGGGCGACGTGCGGGGACGACATCGGCACGCCGCTGTCGAGCGCCCCCGAGGAGACGAGCTGCTCGGTGAGCGCGTCGTACACCATGGACGAGAACATCTCCGCCTGGCCGCCCTCGAGCCCCAGCGGGAGCTGCTTCAGCAGCTGGCGGACGAGCACCGCCTGGAACTGCTTCTGCACGTCACCGTCGGTGCGGGGCGTCGACGCCGGCAGCAGGGCGTCCATCGAGGACAGGCCCGCGAGGCCCGTCATGCCGAGCTTGTCGACGCTCACAGCGCCACCACCTCGGCGTGCAGCGCGCCGGCGGACTGGATGGCCTGGAGGATGACGATGAGGTCGCGCGGGGTGACGCCCATCTTGTTCAGCGCGGCCACCAGGTCGCCGATGGAGACGCCCTCCACGAGCAGCAGCTGCCCGGCCTTCTCCTCGGCGTTGAGCTCGGCGCGGGGCACCACCGTCGTCTGGCCGGGGGAGAAGGGCCCGGGCTGCGAGACGCTGTCCTGGCGGCGCACCTCGATGGTGAGGCCGCCGTGCGCCACGGCGACGGCGGAGATGCGCACGTCTGCGCCCATCACCACCGTCCCCGTCCGCTCCGACACGACGACGCGGGCCGGCGCGTCCACCGAGAGCTCGACGGACTCGACCTTCGCGGCGAAGTCGGGGAAGCGGCCCTGGAAGTCGCTGGGGATGGCCAGGGCGACGGTCGACGAGGAGCGCGGGGTGGCGATCTGGGTGCCGAAGGCGTCGTCAATGGCCTTGGCCAGGCGGCTCGCCGTGGTGAAGTCGGGGTGGGACAGGACGAACTCGACGTTGTCCTGCGCGCCGAGGTCCACGGCGCTCGCCACCTCGCGCTCGACGATGGCGCCGCCCGGCGCCTGGCCCACGGTGGGGCTGTTCTTGCGCTGCGAGGAGCCGGCGCCGTCGACCTGGTAGCCGCCGACGACCAGCGGGCCCTCCGCCAGCGCGTAGACCTGGCCGTCGGGGCCCATGAGCGGAGTGAGCAGCAGGTAGCCGCCCTCGATGGAGGTGGCGTCGCCGGTCGAGGCGACGCTCACGTCGATGCGGCTGCCGGTGCGCTGGCTCGGGCCGAGGCGGGCGCTGACCATGACCAGGGCGACGTTGCGGGCCGAGATGTCGTCGATCTGCAGGCTCACGCCCAGGCCCTGCAGGCGGCTCGCGAGGGCGCGGATCGAGGCCTCGTTGCGGGTGCTGTCGCCCGTGCGCTTGAGGCCCACGACCAGACCGGCGCCGGTGAGGGGGTTGTCGCGGACGCCGTGGAACTGGCCCACGTCCTTGGCCCGCACGGCCGAGGCGGGCTGTGGGACGGCCAACACCAGGAGCACCAGGGCCGCGAGCCACTTCACGCGCACCTCCTGGCCGTCCATCGGACGCGGGCGCCGCGTGTTGAGGCGCGGGCGGTTTCACACGGTGCGCGAGAACCGCCCCGCGTCGGCGCGCGCGTCGAAGGCCATCGCCACGTTGCGCACGAGCAGGCGCCCGAGCGGCGTCACCGTGATCCGGTCCGCCTCGAGCTCGCACAGCCCCTCCTCGGCGAGCGGGACCAGCGCGGCGAGCTCGTCCGCGAAGGTGTCGTCGAACGCGATGCCGTGCGCCTGGGCGATCGCGTCCTTGCGCACCTCGAAGTTGCACATCAGCGCGGCGATCACGTCGCGGCGCAGGCGGTCGTCGGCCGTGAGCCGCAGGCCGCGGGCGATCTTCGGCTCGGTGCCCTGCTCGACGGCCCGGTACCACGCGCCGAGGTGCGGCTGCGCCTGCGCGTACACGTCCTCGAGCTCGGTGATCGCGGAGACGCCGAGGCCGATGAGCGGCAGGCCGCCGCGGGTGGTGTAGCCCATGAAG
>JAWKRQ010000048.1:0-77526 GCA_041389545.1 Myxococcota bacterium
GCGGGGGGTCAACGCGCCCGTTCCGCCGACACGCAGTTGTCGAGGGACCGATCGGGGGATCCGTCGCGGTCGAAACGAGGCCCGTCGGATGCGATCTCCCCGCTCGCACCGGCGCGGGCTACGGTAGGGCGATGGCGGACGACTACTACGGTGTCCTCGGCGTTTCGCGGGAAGCCTCGAGCCAGGAGATCAAGCGTGCGTTCCGGGAGATCGCGCGGCAGTGCCACCCCGACGTGGTCGGCTCCGATGCCACCGCCGAGGAGCGGTTCAAGAACGCCCGCAAGGCCTACGAGACGCTGATGGACCCCGTCGCGCGCGCCCGCTACGACCGGCGCGGCCAGCGGGTGGGCTCGGCGGGCTCGTTCTTCGACGCGTTCTACCGCGCGACGGCGCGCAACCAGCGGCCGGCCGCCGGCGGGCGTATGCGCACGGGGCAACCACCCAACGCAGAGGGCGCCGCCGCGAGCACGCCGCGGGGCGGCGACGCGCGGCCGCACCCGGGCAACGCCGTGGGGCTCGACGACCTGCTCAACGACTTCGGCTTCGGCGGCGCGCGGGTCAACGCCCGGGCCGGCTCCGACCGGCCCCCCACCGGGGGGGGCTTCCAGGAGGCGCGGGTGAAGGTCGGCGCCGCGCGCACCCGGAGCGCCGAGCCCGCGCAGGAGCGCGCCCGGGCGCCGTCGCCCGAGCGCGGCGAAGACGTGCACGTCGACCTCGAGGTGCCGGGCGACCTCGCCGTCTCCGGCGGCTCGCTCACCGCCGTGTACAACCGGATGCAGCGCTCGGACTCCTGGCGCCCCGGCGGGTCCGACCCCGGGCTGGTCCGCGTGCAGGACATCGCCGACGTGCGCATCCTGCCCGGCACCGCCGACGGCGAGGTGCTCCGCGAGCGCGGCCTCGGCAGCGCCGGGTCCCACGGCGGGCCGTACGGCGACCTCGTCGTGTCGGTGCGGGTGATCCGCATCACGGCCACGCCGTCGGGCGCGGTCGGCGACGAGGCCGAGCCGAGCGGCCCCACCGTCGACCTGTCGATCGTGGAGGCGCTGCTCGGCGGCCGCGTCTCGCTCGACACGCCGCAGGGCAAGGTCCGCCTCACGATCCCGCCGGGCACCTCGTCGGGGGTGCGGCTGCGGCTCAAGGGGCGCGGCCCCGTCGGCGCCGACGGCGCGCCCAGCGACTGGTACGTCGTCACCCGCATCGTGGTGCCGAAGGCGCTCGACGCCGAGTCGCGCCGCCTGATCGAGGCGTTCGCCCAGCTCAACCCCTCGCCCCACGACTAGGCCATGCCCCTGCTCACGCTCCTCGTCGCCGGCTGCGGCGGCCCCGACCCGGCCGACGGCCCCGATCCGGGCACCGTCCTCACCGAGACGACCTCGCCCACCGGCACCACCGGCACCTCGCTGGGCGGTGCGACGTACTGGCGCGACGTGCAGCCCGTCCTGGCCCGCAGCTGCGTGACGTGCCACCGCGAGGGCGACATCGCCCCGTTCCCGCTCACCGAGCCCGACGACGCCGTGGTGTGGGCCGAGGCGATGCGGGCCTCCGTCGAGGCGGGCACCATGCCGCCCTGGCCGCCGTCCGCCGACTGCGCGCCCCTGCGCGATCCGCGCGCGCTGGCGCCCGACGAGGTGGCCGCGTTCGGCGCGTGGATCGACGCCGGGCTGCCGCTCGGTGACCCCGCCGACGGCGTCGACGTCCCCGAGGACGTGCCGCTGCAGGCCGACCTCGTCGTCCCCATGGCCGAGGCCTACACGCCGCGGGCCAGCGCCGACGACTACCGCTGCTTCGTGCTCGACTGGCCCGAGCCCGACCCCACGTTCGTGACGGCCTACGAGGTGGTGCCCGGCCGGCGCGATCTCGTCCACCACGTCATCCTCTACGCTGCCGACGGCGCGGGCGCGAACCAGGCGCGCGCCGCCGACGAGGCCGACCCCGGCCCCGGCTACACCTGCTACGGCTCCAGCGGCGTGCTCGGCGCCGACCTCGTGGGCGGCTGGGTCCCCGGCGTGCGCGGCGTGTCGCTGCCCGAGGGCACGGGCATGGGCATCGCGCCCGGCAGCGTCCTCATCGTGCAGGTGCACTACAACACGCTGTCCACCGCGTCGCCCGGGCCCGACCTCACCTCGGTGGCGGTGCAGCTCGCCGACGACGTGCCGTCGCCCGCGGCGGGGATGCTGCTGCTCGACCCGCGCTGGCTGTTCCCGGGGCAGATGGACATCCCGGCGGGCGAGGCGTCGGTCGTGCACGAGGCGACGTTCACCGGCAGCGACGTGGCGCGGCAGGCCGGCGCCATCGGGGCGTCGGCGAGCGAGCCCGTGACCGTGCACCGGGTCGGGCTGCACATGCACACGCTCGGCAAGCGGGCCGTGCTCACGGTGGAGCGCGACGGCGAGGCGCCGGCCTGCGTGCTCGACATCCCCGCCTGGGACTTCGACTGGCAGGGCTCCTACGCGCTGGAGGCGCCGCTCGTGCTGGCGCCCGACGACCGGCTGCACCTGTCGTGCGAGTGGGACAACAGCGGGCCCGACGCCGTCGACGTCGACTGGGGCGACGGCACCTCCGACGAGATGTGCCTGACCTCGCTCTACGTCACAGCGCCCTGAGCCACGCCTAGAACTCCGTCTCCAGCGTGTCGGGCTTCCCCATCACCACGTCGATGCGGTGCTCGCCGGCCTCCGGCAGCCGCACCGGCGCCTCGGCGTCGACCGTGCGCCCGTCCACCTTCACCGACGCCACCTCGTGCGTGACCCCCGCCGCGTTGTCGACGTGGATCGCGACGGTCGCCGCGCCGAGCCGCAGCGTCACCTCGAACCCCGGCCAGTGGCGCGGGATGCAGGGCCGCAGCACCAGCTCGTTCCCGCCGCGCAGCCGCACCCCGAGCACCGACTCGAGCGCCACCCGGTACATCCAGGCCGCCGACCCCGTGTACCAGGTCCACCCGCCGCGCCCGACGTGCTGCTCCGAGCCGTACACGTCGGCGGCCACCACGTAGGGCTCGACCTTGTAGCGCAGCATCCCCGAGCGCTCCCGCGCCTTGTGCGCCGGGTTCAGCAGCGTCAGCAGCTCGCCGGCCTTGTTGCCGTCGCCGAGCTCGGCGAACGCCATGACGGTCCACAGCGCGGCGTGCGTGTACTGGCCGCCCTTCTCCCGCACCCCGGGCAGGTAGCCCTTGATGTAGCCGGGATCGAGCGGCGTCTTGTCGAACGGCGGCGTGAGCAGCAGCACCACGCCGTCGCCCCGCCGCACGAGGTGCTCGTCGACGGCCCCCATCGCCACGAAGGCCCGGTCCACGCGCCCCGCCCCCGACAGCACCGCCCAGGACTGCGCCAGCGCGTCGATGCGGCACTCGAGGTTGCCGGCGCTGCCGATGGGCGAGCCGTCGTCCATGAACGCGCGGCGGTACCACGCGCCGTCCCAGCCCTCCGTCTCGACCGCGTCGCGCAGGGCCGCGGCGTGGGCCTCCCAGCGCGACGCACGGGCCTCGTCGCCCCGGCGGCGGGCCAGCGGCGCCCACCGCGTCAGCGTCTGGATGAGGAACCAGGCGAGCCACACGCTCTCGCCCTTCCCGTGGATGCCGACGCGGTTCATCCCGTCGTTCCAGTCGCCCGCGCCGATGAGCGGCAGCCCGTGCGGCCCCACGGCCAGGCTCACGTCGAGCGCGCGCGCGGCGTGCTCGTAGACGGTCCCGTCCTCGCCGGCCTCGGGGAAGTGGTCGTACACGTCCTCCTGGCCGGGGGCCAGCTCCGGGCCGCGCAGGAACGGCGCCCGCTCGTCGAGGACGCTCTGGTCGCCCGTGCTGTCGAGGTAGTGCCCCACCACGAAGGGCAGCCACACGCGGTCGTCGGAGAAGCGCGTGCGCACGCCGCGGTCGCCGGGCGGGTGCCACCAGTGCATGGCGTCGCCTTCGACGAACTGGTGCCCGGACGCCCGCACGATGTGCGCCCGCGCGAGGTCGGGCCGGGTGAACAGCAGCGCCGACACGTCCTGCAGCTGATCGCGGAAGCCGTAGGCGCCGCCGGACTGGTAGAACGCCGAGCGCCCCCAGACGCGGCACGACACGGTCTGGTAGAGCAGCCACCGGTTCACGACGTGGTCGAGCAGCCGATCGGGCGTGCGCACCTGCACCGCGCCGAGCAGCGCGTCCCACCGGGCGACGGCGGCGTCGAGCACGTCCTGGAACGGCGTGTCGCGGTACCGCGCGACGAGCTCCCGCGCGTGCGCGACGTCGCGGCCGTCGCCGAGCGTGACCACGAGCTCGGCCTCGGCGCCGGGATCGAGCCGCAGCGACGCCCCGAGCACGGCGCACGGGTCGAGGCCCGCGCCGAGCCGCCCGTCGAGCGACGCGCCCACCGCGAGGCCCGCCGGCCGTGCGAGCGTCCCGTTCCGCCCGACGAAGGCGGTGCGGTCGCCGCTGGCGGCGTCCTGGCGCCCGCCGAGGTCCAGGAAGGCGACCCGCTCGGCGAAGCCCTCGGCCCAGGCGTTCGTCGCGAAGACCGCGCCCGTCTGCGGGTCTCGCTCCGTCACCACGTGCGGCGACGCCGTGTGCTGCGCCTCGCCGAGCACCCAGGCGACGTAGGCCGCGATGCGCAGCTGCCGGCGCTGCCCGCCGCGGTTGCGCACCGTCAGGCGCGACAGCTTCACGGGGTCGTCCGGCGCGACCAGCACGACAAGCTCGAGCTCGAGCTGGTGGCTCGTGTGGACGAACCGCGTGTAGCCCTGCCCGTGGCGCACGACGTAGGGCGTCTCCTCGCGCACGGGGAGCGGGGTCGCCGTCCAGACCTCGCCCGTGGCCTCGTCGCGGACGTAGATCACCTCGCCCGGCTCGTCGCTGACGGGATCGTTGCTCCAGGGCGTGAGCTGCCGCTGGCGGCTGTTGACGGCGAAGGTGTAGCCGCCGCCGCACTCCGTCACGACCGTCCCGAAGCCCTCGTTGGCGATGACGTTGGACCAGGGCGCCGGGGTCCACTGGCGCGCGCCGAGGACGATGGCGTACTCGCGGCCGTCGCGGTCGAAGCCGCCCACGCCGTTGTCGCCTTCGAGGTGCAGCACCGGCGGACGGCGCTCGCGCATCGGCTGGCGCGGCTCGATCGCCCGCGGCGCGGCGGGCTGCGGCTCGGCGCGCAGGCGGCGCACGATCTGGTCGGCCAGCGGCCCGTCCCGGTCGTCGATCACCAGCCGGGCGACGGAGGCGAGCAGGTCGAGATCCTGCGGCGACATCGCGTCGACGGCCAGCGAGTACACCTGGCCCGCCGTCACGACGCCCGAGAAGCGCGTGGTGCGGATCAGCGCCTCGAGCGGCTCCTGCGCGTAGCTGGCGGTGCGGTGGTCGAGCAGCACGAGGTCGAAGTCGAAGCCCTTCATGGCGAGCCAGCACTGCGCGTGCACCAGCTGCCGCACCAGCTCGCGGTCGCCGGTCAGCGAGAGGCGGCCGAGCAGGATGGGGCGGTCGCCGGAGATGCCGAACGGCCACAGGGACTGCTGTCCGCGCCGGTTGTGGGGCTGCCCGTCGCGCCGGGGCCGCAGCGCGGGCTCCGGGTAGGTCAGGCGCGTGCCGAGGCGCTGGTACAGCGTGGCCTCGTCGGCGTCGATGCCGAGGTGGCGGAGCTGGATCTGGGCGTGGGTCCACGACTCCGACAGCGCGCGGTCGAAGGCGCCCGGATCGCGGTACTTGTCGCAGGTGGCGGCCAGGCGCCCGCGCTCGGGGCCCACCAGGGTCAGGAACACGACGCGCACGGAGCGCCCGGGCGGGACGCGGATCTGGCGCCGCATCGCGAACACCGGGTCGAGCACGGGGCCGGTGGTGTTGGACAGCGGCCGGCCGTCGAAGATGGCGGTGGCGGTGCGCGCGGTGCGGCCGCGGCCGAGGAACCGCGCCCGGTCGGTCTCGAACTGCAGCGCCTGCGACGGGGCGTCGACCAGCGCGAGGTGCGCCGCCCAGACCCGCGGCTCCGCCTCCGAGCGCGGCCGTCGGGTGGCGAGCAGCGCCTCCAGCTCGGGATCGAACGAGGTCTCGACGAACAGCTTGGCGAACGCCGGGTGGGCGGAGTCGGCGGCGTGGGCCGCGAGCACGACCTCGAGGTAGGAGGTGACCTCGATGGTGCGGGTGTGCGCGCCGTGGTTGACCACGGTGACCTGCCGCATCTCCCCGTCGTCCTCCGACAGCACCACCACGTCGAGCTGGGTGGTGAGGGTGCCGTCGCGGCGCGTGATGCCGACGCGGTGCTCGTTGAACGACGCCTCGTAGTGGTCGGCCTCGATGCCGGTGGGCTGGTAGCCGGCGGACCAGACGTCGCCCGTGTCGACGTCGCGCAGGTAGATCCAGTAGCCGTGGGCGTCGGTGGTGGGGTCGGGGCGCCAGCGGGTCACGGCGAGGCCGCGCCACAGGCTCTGTCCGCCGCCCGCCGCGGTGAACGCGACGGCGTAGCGCCCGTTGGCGAGCCGGTGCGTGTCGGGGACGGGCGCGTGGGGCGAGCGGAACGTCCGCAGCACGGGCGGCACGATCTCGCGGACGTGGAGGTGCATCGCCGCCTCCTCCGTGTGCGCGCGCGCCACGCTCGGCCGCCGCGGGTTGCGCTCGTGCAGCAGCAGCTCCGTGGCGACGACCTCGGGGATCGCGTGGAACCGCCGGCGCATCGGGAAGTCCCGCAGCACGTTGACCAGCGACACCAGCATCATGCCCTGGTGGTGGGCCATGTAGGCCTTGATCACCACGGCGTCGGCGCCCTCGGGCAGCCGCGCGGCGGTGTAGTCGATGGACTCGTAGAAGCCGTAGCGGCCCTCCGCGCCGACGAGCCGCAGCCGGACGAAGTTCTCGGCCGCGGCGACCGGGTCCACCATCGCCGCCAGCCCCGTGGCGTAGGGCGCGATGACGAGGTCGTCGGCCAGGCCGCGCTTGAGCCCGAGCCCGCTGACGCCGAAGTTCGAGTACTGGTAGGTGTGGTGCAGGTCGCGGGCGTGGTACGCCGCCTCGGAGATGCCCCACGGCACCCCGCGGTCGCGACCGTAGCGGATCTGCCGCGCGACCACGAGCCGGTCGGTGCGGTCGACGAGCGAGCCGGCGGGCGGGTCCATGACGAGCTCGGGCATCAGGTACTCGAACATCGAGCCCGACCACGACACGAGCGCGGCCTCGCCGCCCACCTCGGTGAGCCGGCGGCCGAGGTGGAACCAGTGGGCGTTCGGCACCGCACCGAGCGCGATGGCCACGAAGCTCGCGAGGCGCGCCTCCGACGCGAGCAGGTCGTAGCGGGACGCGTCGAGCCGCGAGGACTCGCAGTCGTAGCCGATGGAGAACAGCCGCTGGGCCTCGTCGTAGAGGAAGCTCCAGTCCATCGACACGGCGAAGGCGCGGCAGCGGTCGGCCAGCTCGACGATGTGCGGCGCGGGGACGGGCTCGGTGGCGTCGCGCCGGTGGACGGCGATGGTCTCGCGGGCCGTGCGGGCCCACTCGGCGGTCGCGGCGTAGCCCTCGCCGCGCTCGGCGGCGAGCCCGGCGGCCACGTCGGCCAGGGCGGCACCGAGATCGGTGAGCGAGGTCCACCAGCTCGCGGTGCGGGCGTCGGGGTGGGCGAGCAGCGCCCGGATCTCCTCGACGACCTCCTCGACGTGCCGCTTGCGGACGGCGCCGCCCCCGCGGTCGCCCGAGGTCGCGTGCAGGGCGCGCAGCGTGCCGTCGAGCGCGTCGCCGACGCCGGCCACGAGGCGGTCGAGCGCCGGCGGCTGCCCCGCGAGCTCGCGCAGCGCCTGCTCGAGCACCAGCAGGTGCCCGGCGAGGTTGCCGCTGTCGACGGTCGAGACGTAGCGTGGGCGCAGCGGGACGAGCCCGCGGGTGTCGTACCAGTTGTAGAGGTGGCCGCGGTGGCGCTCGAGGCCCTCGATGGTGCGCATCGTGGCGTCGAGGCGGGAGACGAGCTCGGCGGTGCCGACCCAGCCCATGTCGTGGGCCGCGAGCGTCGACAGCATGTACAGGCCCACGTTGGTGGGAGAGGTGCGGTGCGCGACGACGGCGTCGGGGTCCTCCTGGAGGTTGTCGGGCGGCAGCGCGTGGTCCTCGGGGGCGACCACGGCCTCGAAGAAGCGCCAGGTCTGGCGGGCGATGCGGCGCAGCTCGGCCTCGCCGTCGGCGTCGAGGGTGGGCGCGGGCTCGTGCACGGGCGGCTGCGACAGCCAGCGGGCGATCAGCGGCGCCGCGGACCAGGCCAGGGCGAAGGCCGCGGCCACCGGCGCGTTGCGGGGCGCGAGCAGCGCCACGCCGACCACGGCTACGGCCGGCACCGCCACCGACGGCGCCATGCGGCGGTAGAAGGTCGCGAGCTCGAGGCGCCGCCCGCGCTGGGCCTGCGCGGCGGTGACCCAGTCGAGCAGGTGGCGGCGGGAGGCGAGGTGCGCGCCGGTGCGGGTGATGGCGTCGAGCATGCGCCAGGCCTGGTCCACCAGCAGCACCACCGCGAGGCTGATGCGCGCGAGCGCCGTGCCGAGGTCGCGGCCCGCCTGGACCACGTGCGCCCGGCGCAGGCGGCGGACGCGGACCCCGGCCACCAGCGGCGCCAGCGTGGGCAGCGCCAGCGCGACGACGACGGCGACGGACCAGATGGCGGGCGCGGGCGGCGGGAGCAGCCAGCACAGCACCAGCAGCGCCAGGCTGGCCACGGGGACCAGCGAGCGGCGCAGGTTGTCGAGCATCTTCCAGCGGCCGATGGCCGGGATGGGATAGCGGCCGAACAGCCACGGCAGCAGCTGCCAGTCGCCGCGGACCCAGCGGTGGTCGCGCCCCGAGGTCACGGCGTAGTGGTCGGGGTAGCCGTCGAACAGCTCCACGTCGGTGACCAGCCCGGCCCGGGCGAAGATGCCCTCCAGCAGATCGTGCGACAGCAGGGCGTTCTCGGGGACGCGGCCCTGCAGCGCACGCTCGAACGCGTCCACGTCGTAGATGCCCTTGCCGGTGTAGCTGCCCTCGCCGAACAGATCCTGGTACACGTCGGAGACGGCAAAGGCGTACGGATCGAGTCCGGCCGGCCCGGCGTAGATCTGCTGCAGCGGCGTGCCCGTGCCCGTGCGGGGCAGGGTGGGGGTGATGCGGGGCTGCAGGATGCCGTAGCCGTCGACGACCCGCCCGGTCTCCGGATCGTGGATCGGACGGGCCAGCGGGTGGGCCAGCGCACCGACCAGCTTGCGAACCGTGTCGCGTGGCATCCGGGTGTCGGCGTCGAGCGTCACCACGAAGCGGACGCCGAGCCCGCCGAGCTCGGCCGGCTCGGTGGGGTCGGCGAACAGGAAGCTCGTGTCGGTCGCGCCGCGCAGCAGGCGGTTGAGCTCGTGGAGCTTGCCGCGCTTGCGCTCCCAGCCCATCCAGGCGCCCTGGGCCTCGTTCCAGCGGCGCGCGCGGTGCAGGAGCCAGAAGCGGCGGCCGCCGTCGCCGGTGGGGCCGTGGCGCTCGTTCAGGCGGGCGAACAGCGACCGGGCCAGGCCGAGCAGCGCCTGGTCGTGGTCGGTGCGCTCCGTGGGGGCGTCGGCGAAGTCGGTGAGCAGGGCGAAGCGCAAGTCGGCGTCGTCGTTGCCGAGGTAGTGGACCTCGAGGCGGCGCACCAGCTCGGTGAGCTCGTCCTCGTCGGTGAGCAGCGCCGGGACGACCACCATGGTGCGCAGGCTCGCCGGCACGCCGCCCTCGAAGCTCGAAGCTTCGGGAACGCCCTGGGGCGCAGGATCGTGGTGACGGCGAGGTTCAGAGCCCCACCGCCAGCTCGCTCGCGGGCAGCAGGCCGAGCAGGACCAGCGCGAGCCAGGCGCCGGGTGGGGTCCGCCTGGCCGCGAGCGCCGCGGGCATCGGCCACCGCGAGCGCGGTCAGCGCGGCGATGCTCCCGAGGTACGCGAGCGTCGGGATGCGCCGCAGCGCGCGGCGCAGGCGCTGGCCCAGGGTGGGGCGGAACCCGGCTCGGCCTCGAGGTCGGCGCGGCCCTGCGCCACCAGCCAGTAGCCCGGGTCGGCGGCGCGCCCGGTCGCCGCGCGCGCGTGGTGCGCCGCGCGGGTGGCGATCTCGCGCTCGGTGGCGGGGCGCTGGCGGGCCAGCTCCTCCACCGCGTGGCGGTAGCGGTCGCGGGTGGCGAAGTCGTAGGTGTCGTAGGGGGTGCCGTCGCGCAGGGCCTGGTCGACCAGGCTGACCTGCTCGACGAAGTCGCTCCAGTCCACCGCTGCCACGCCGCGCAGGCTCGTGATGGCGTGGCGGATGGAGGTGAGGGTGGCGATCTGCTGCAGGTGCTGCGCCCGGACGGCCTCGTCGGCGGTGGTCCCCCGGCGGGCGAGCTGGGCGTCGAGCCAGCCGAGCGTGGGCTGCAGCTCGGGGTCGCACTCGCGGAGCCGCGCCAGCAGCTGCACCGCGAAGGCCGGGTCGAGCGGCGCGCGCTCCAGCTGGGCGAGCCTCGCTGCGGATCCGCCCGCGGCCTCGGGGTCGCCCTGGAGCAGCGTGTCGGCGAGCCGATCGGCGCGGTCCCGCGCGTCGCGGTCGGAGACGATGGCGTCGGCGAGGCGGCGGAGGTTCTCGATGAGCACGAGCCGCAGCGAGATGGCGATCGCCCACAGCTCGCCGATGGTCAGCGGCTGCACCTGCTGGTACGCCGTGATCGTGCGGCGGAGCGGCTCGACCTCGAACCGGCTGTCGGTGTGGGCCACGAACGCCCAGATGAGGGCGTGGACCCGCGGGTAGCCGTGCAGCGCGCCCTCGGCGAGCTTCGGCAGCTGGCGGTAGAAGCGGGCGGGGAGGTGGTTGCGGTCTCGCGCAGCTGCGCCTCGATGACGGAAGCTGTCGATGAGCCACTCGCCGGCCGGGCTCACCGAGTCGCCGGCGCGGCTCGCGCGTCAGCGCGCGCCAGTCGGCGTACAGGCGCTCCCGTTCTGCTTGAGCCGCGCGCCAGCAGGGGCTGGCCGGGGTGGTCGCCGGGCAGGATCCGGTGCGACGGGGCGAGGAAGGCGGCGAGCTGCTCGAGGCGCTCGGCGCCGAGCACCTCGCCGCGGATGGGCTCGCTGGAGTCGGGGGTGGGGCGGGGCGGGTCGAAGGGAGCACGTCGGGCGCGGGCCCGGGCGTGTGCTCGGTGGGGGTGCGGGCGAGGCGTGACTCGGGGAGTTCACCGGGGCTCCTGCAGGCTGCATGCATCGTGGTGGCGGCAGTGGCGTCTCACTTTTGCGTCCATGAGCTCCAGTATCTCCATGCACGTGATTGTTTCGTTTTCGGAGCGGCCCGGCCGGCGGGGATACGTCCCTGCCGAGTCCATGCCGAATCCAGGCCGAGGAGGTCCCGTGTCCGAACCGCGCGCCGACGAGCTCGAGCGCATCGCGTCGTGGGAGGACTTCTACGTGATGCTGCGCAAGCGCATCGTCCGCCAGGTCGCGGCCTTCCGGGCCTGCGGGCCGCGCGCCGACCGGATGGGCTCGGTGGCGGAGACGCTGCTGTTCCTGCCCGATCTGCTGCACCTGTCGTGCAAGCTGGCGTTCGACCCCGAGGTCCCCGCCCAGCGGAAGGGGGCGCTGGTGGCCGGCATCGCCTACGTGCTGTCGCCCATCGACCTCATCCCCGACACGCTGCCGATGCTCGGCTGGCTCGACGACGTCGTCGTGCTCACGCTCGCGCTGAGCGCCTTCCTCGCGACCGACGACCCGCGGATGCAGGCCGCCATCGACCGCCACTGGACGGGCGACCGCGACCTGTTCGAGCTTCTCCTGCGCCACGTGCTCGACGTGGGGGAGGCCGCCATCGAGTTCCTTCCGAACCAGTTCCTGAAGCTGCTCAAGCCGATCTTCGGCGAGATGCTCAAGCGGTGGTTTCGTTCGTCGCGCCGCCGGCCCAGCACCACCTGCCCGATGCCGGCCGCCGCCGCGAACAGCGAGACGAAGAGCAGCCCGCCGGCGGCGGCCGTCAGGGCCCACGGGAAGCCCGCCGGCTCGGGCTCCGCCGGGAGGTCGTCGCGGTAGAACGCGCCTTCCATCTTGTGCTTCTCCCGAGGCGGCGCAGGCGCCGGGCGCGCGGGGAACCGCTCGTCGGCGACCTCCTGGACGAGGTCGAGCTGGTCGAGGCGCCGCGCCTGGGCGATGTCGACCGCGGAGACGTCGAGCTCGACGCCGTTGTCCGACGCGCGGGTGCGGAGATCGTCGGCGATCCGCCGGTCCTCGGCGGTCGGGACGTGGTCCTTCAGCGTGAAGGCCGTGGTCCCGGCCCACAGCGGGACGCCCAGGCACACGGGGAGGGCCATCGAGCCGTACACGACGGCGAAGAAGGCGAGCACCGCGACGCGCATCGCGGGGGGCATCGGTCCTCGGCGAAAGTACATCGGCCGACCTCCTGTGGATGCCTACGCGCGAGCGCGGCCACCATTGCTCGAGCCTGCCCATCGGCCGGTCGACCGAGGAGTTTACCCACTCCCACGTGGGCTGGAGTGCGCGCAGGGCCGGGCGGCGGGCGGGCGAACGTCACTCTGGCTCGCCCGGACCGACAGGGTCCCCGCCCGGCGGCACCGTAGTAATTACCCCTCGGCGTCCGCTGCGACGCTGTCGCCGCCGAGCTCGGCCAGCGTGCGCTCGAGCCGCGCGATCATCGGCTGCAGCTCGAACCGCCGCGCCTCGTCGAGCGCTTCGCCGAGCTTCTCCCTCGCGGCGTCGGGCTGGCCGTCTTCGAGCAGCCACCGCCCCGCGAGCCACAGCCCGGTGGCGACGATGTCGGGGTCCGCGAGGCTGCGCGCGCGCTCCGCCGCCGCGAGCACGTCGTCCACGGTGCCCGACGCGCTGCGGGCGTCGAGGTAGGCCAGGAAGACGTCGTTGAGCGCCACCCCGCGCTCCCACCCGATCTCGTCGGCGAGCTCGCGGCTGCGGGCGAACGCGACGTGCGCCCGCGCGTGGTCGCCGCAGTGGAAGTGCACGTCGCCGATGTTGTGGTGGTTGACCACCACGCCGCGCGTGTAGCCGAGCCCCTCGCGGAGCTCGAGCGCCGCCCGGTAGTACTGCAGCGCCAGCGGGTGGCGCCCCGCCCAGGAGTGCACCAGGCCGATGTTGTTGAGCACCCGGCCCTCGAGGATCCGGTCGCCCGCGGAGCGCACGGTGCCGAGCGCCCGCTCGAGCAGCTCCCGCGCGCGGTCGTGGTCGCCCGAGCGCAGGTAGCGGTTGGCGAGGCCGATCTGGCACCGCGCCATCGCCGCCGGGTTGCCGTCGGCGAGCTTCAGCGCCTGCTGCCACAGCTCCTCGGCCTCCTCGTTCTGGCCGAGCCCGAAGGCGAGGATGGCGCTCGCCTCGACCGCTTCGCGCTCCACGTCGGGGTCGGGGTCGATCCGCAGCACCGCGCGGGCCTGGCCGAGGTGCGCCTTCGCGAGCTCGCGCCGGCCGAGCTCCTGGTAGCTGCGGCCGAGCGCGACGTGGGCGCGGGCCTCGATCCAGGGGAGCCCGGTCTCGCTCGCCACGTCGAGGGCCACGAGCAGCCGCCGGTGGCCGTCGGCGGGGTCGCCGAGCAGCACCAGCACCTGGCCGAGCGCCAGGTTCAGCATGGCCTCGCCCTGGATGCGGGCGTCCCACTCGTCGGGGTTGCGGTCGGCGCGGGCGAGGTGCTCGAGGCCGGCGAGGTAGCTGTCGCGAGCCTGCTCGAGGTGCTGCTCCGTCTCGCGGCGCTGGCCGGCGCGGAACGCGTACCGCGCGGCGTCGACGAGGCGGCCGCCCTCGGCGCAGTGGACGACCAGCGCGTCGACGAACGGGTCGAGGCGCCCCTCGTACACCTTCTCGAGCGCGGCGGCGACCAGGCGGTGGTAGTCGCGGCGCTGCACCCCGAGGGTGCCGCGCAGGGCGGCCTCGCGCACCAGCGGCGACGCGAACGCCCACTGGTCGGGGCTCGACGGCTCCCGGCGCAGCAGCCCGTGGGAGACGAGCTCGAGCAGCATCGGCGCGGGGTCGGTCAGCCCGGCCGCCTCGACGATGACGGCCTCGTCGAACGACTCGCCGGCGACGGCGGCGAGCTGCAGCAGCCCGCGGCAGCCGTAGTCGAGCGCGTCGATCCGGGCGGAGATCAGCGCCTGCAGGGTGTGCGGCAGCGAGGCGTCGCCGCCCGTGGCGCCGGGCGACAGCGTGGCGCGCCCCTCCGCGACGTCGATGCGCCGCGACTCCACGAGGAACTTGAGCATCTCCTGCAGGTAGAGCGGGTTGCCCTCGCAGGCGCCCCCGAGCATGCGCATCAGCTCGGGGTCCACCTGCTTCACGCCGAGCAGCCCCTCCACGAAGCGCGCCTGCTGCTCCCCGTCGAACGCGCCGAGGCGGACGGGCCGGGCGATGGCGCCGAGCGCGGCCGGGTGCGGCTCCTGCAGGGCGAGCAGGAACAGCACGGGCACGTCGGCCAGCGACCGCACCAGGTGCGCGAGGTCGCCGTGCCAGGCGGTGGGCAGCGCGTGGGCGTCGTCGAACGCGACGATGACCGGGTGGTCGGCGGCCAGGCCGCGCAGCACCCGCGCCACCGCGGCCCACACCTCGCCCGGCTCCGGCGGCTGCGCCGGGGTCGCGCCGAGGAGCGTGGCGATGGCGGAGAGGTCGCGCTGCGACAGGCCGAGCTGGTGCAGGCGGCCCGACGCCGCGACGAGCTCGTCGACCGACGCCTCGGCGTCGACCCCGAGCACCGCCGCCACGAGGTCGAGCAGCGGCTCCAGCGGCCGCTCCGTGCCCAGGGCCGTGCACCGGACGCCGAGGAAGGTGGTGCCCCGCCGCGACGCGAGGTCGCGGATCTCGCGGATGAAGCGCGACTTGCCCGTGCCCACCGCGCCGACCAGCGCGACGGCGCTGCCGCGCCCCGAGGCCAGTGCGACGAGGGCGGTGCGCAGCTCGTCGAGCTCGTCGCCGCGGCGCAGCCAGGAGCCCGCGCGCCCGCCGCGCAGGCCGTGCGCGCGGCCCTCCACCAGGTACGACGACAGGTGCGCCTTGCCGCCCCGCGCCGCGACCTGGGGGCCGTGGCGCACGCGGTACCAGCCTCCACGGCGTCGAGCACCGCGCCTGAGACGAGCACCTGGCCGTGGTCGGCCACCGCCGACAGCCGGCGGGCGAGGCGGGTCGTGTCGCCGCGCGCGACGTAGCGGATGCGGCGGCCCACCTGGTTGACGGTGACTTCGCCCGTGTGCACCCCGATGGCGAGCTCCACCGCCATGCCCTTGCGCCGCAGCGCGCCGACGTTGCGGTGCAGCTCCAGCGCGCACTCGAGGGCGTGCGCCAGGTCGTCGCTGCGGGTGCGGGGACGCCGAACATGACCGTGATGTGGTCGTCGACCTGCGCGCTGCAGGATGCCGTGGTGCTTGTCGACGATGCGGGAGCACCAGCGCAGCAGCTGGAACTTGCGCCGGACCAGCATCTCGGGCTCGACGCGGGCCGAGAGCTCCGTGAGCCCGTCCACGTCGATCATCAGCACCACGACCGGGCGCCGCTCGCCGACGGGCGCCCGCAGGCGGCCGGGGAGGGGGGTGCGGTGGATGCCGGGGTCGCTCTGGTCGGTGTGCTCGCCGGCGTCGAGTCGGTCCACGTCGGCGACGAGCTGCCGCAGCTGCAGGTCGTCTGCCGGGCGGTCGGCCTCCTCCGGGAAGAGGTCGCGCACGAGCGAGGCGATCTCGGCGCGCCCGACCCGCTGCCGCCGCTCGAACAGCCAGGCGCGCAGGTCCTCTTCGAGGATGGCCGCTGCGGGGTAGCGGTCGTTGGGGTTGCGCGCGAGGGCCCGGCGCAGGATGCCCATCAGGTCGTCGTCGATCTCGACGCCCAGGGTGCGGGGGTCGGGGACGTCGGCCTCGCGGACCCGGCGGAGCTTCTCGGCGTGGTCGCGGTTGTGGTAGAGCCGCTGCCCGGTGACGAGCTCCCACAGCACGATCCCGGCCGAGAACAGGTCGGAGCGGTGGTCGAGGTTCGTGCCCGCGGCCTGCTCCGGCCTATGTAGGCGTACTTTCCGCCGCCGGGGCCGGGCTTGCGGTCGGGCGCGCCCGACGCGGTGTGGGTGGTGATGAGGCGGGCGATGCCGAAGTCGACGAGCTTGACCTCGCCCGCGAACGTCACGAGCACGTTGTGGGGCGACACGTCGCGGTGGACCAGGCCGAGCGGGCGACCGTCCGCGTCGGTCCGCCCGTGGGCATAGGCCAGGCCGCGGCAGACCTCGGCCACGATCGCGACCGCGCGATCGAGCGGCACCCGCTCCTCGCGGGCTCGCAGCGCCTTCACGATCCGCGTCAGGTCGCGGCCGTGGAGGTGCTCCATCGCGATGTAGTGCGCCGGGCCGACCTTCCCGAGCTCGAAGACCGAGACCACGTTCGGGTGGTTCAGGTGGACGCCGATCTTCGCCTCGGCGATGAACATCGAGACGAAGCGCGGATCCTCGGCCAGCTCCGGGCGCAGGCGCTTGATGACGAGGCGCTTCTCGAAGCCCGCCACGCCGAAGCTGCGGGCCAGGAACACCTCGGCCATCCCCCCCGTCGCGATCCGCTCGAGGAGCTCGTACTTGCCGAAGGGCGCCGGCAGCTGCATCCGTGGCGATCCGTAACCCACTCTCGCCGGCTGGCGCGGCTCGGGGCCCGGTCCACGTGGCACGGCAGCGGAGAAGTCCCTACAGTTCGAGCAGATGGCGCACGGATCCCCACCCCCGGTCGCACCCGCCGGCCGGGCGCTGCGGTCGCCCCGCGAGGGGTGGCGCACCGCGATCCTCGGCGTCGCGGTGGCGCTGCTGGGGCTGGTGGTCGGGTTTCGGCTCGGGACCGTCCGGCCGCGGCCCGAGCCGTGGCCGAGCTACGCCGCGGTGTTCGAGCGGGTCGCGCCGAGCGTCGTGAACGTGTCGCTCGAGGGGCCCGTCACGCGGGTCGGGAGCGGGTTCGCGATCTCGCCCGAGGAGATCGTCACCGCGCGCCACCTCGTCGTCGACGCCGAGCAGGTGCTGGTGCGCGACATCTCCGGGCGGACGCTGCCGGCGGCCGTCGTGGGGACCGACGCGCGGACCGACCTCGCGCTGCTCCGCGTGCCCGGGGCCGGGCTGCAGCCGGTCGGTGTGGAGGATCCCGTCGCGCACCGCGTGGGCGACACGGTCATCGCCATCGGCAACCCCTACGGGCTGTCGCACTCGCTGGCGGTGGGGGTCATCGGCGGGCGTGGGCGGCGGCTGCTCGGGGCCAACGAGGAGGGCGTGGCGTACCTGCAGCTGTCGATCCCGCTGAACCCGGGCAACAGCGGGGGGCCCGTGTTCGACGGTGATGGGCGGCTGGTGGGGGTGCTGTCGGGCACGCACGCGCAGGGGCAGGCCATCGGCTTCGCCGTGCCGGCGTCGGCGCTGACGGAGAGCCTGCCGGCGCTGCGCGCCGGGCAGCGGGTGAGCCGGGCGTTCCTGGGGGCGCGGGCCGAGGTGGAGGACGGCGCGCTGGTCGTGACGAGCGTGATCCCGTCGTCGCCGGCGGACCGGGCGGGGATGCGCACGGGCGACGTGCTGGTGGCGTTCGGGGACGATCCGGTGGCGACGCCGCGGGATCTGGCGCGGGCGCTCGATCGGTACGACGGCGGGGCCGAGGTGCCGGTGTCGCTGCGCCGCGACGGCGCGGCGCAGGCGGTGCAGGTGTTGCTGGCGGACTGGGCCGAGCAGCCGGTGGTGATCGGGGGGATGACGTTGCGGCCGGCGCCGGGGGCGGGGGCGAGGTGGTGGCGTGCGCTGCGGTCGCGAGCGGAGAAGGCGGGGATCGCGGTGGGGGACGTGGTGCGGAGCGTGGACGGGGTGCCGGTGCGGGCGCCGGCGGACATCCGGGACGCGCTGGCGAACGGGAACCCGGCGCAGCTCGACGTGGTGGGCGGTGTGCCGGTGGCGGTGCAGCTCGGGAGCCCGGGTAGGCGGAAGGGGATCGGCTGGGTGGAGGCGGATCGGGCCCGGAGGCAGATCGGGCCCGACCGGAGGCAGATCGGGCCCGACCTGAATTCATCCTGTTGCGGAAGCGGATCGGTGCCGGGCCTGCGGGCTGCTGGGGCGAGGGCCGCCTTCGTCCCTGACGAATCGACGCCCGGAAGCAGATCGGGCCCGACCTGAATTCATCCCGTCGCGGAAGCGAAGCGGGTCCGGGCATCGAGGCCGCTCGCACCGTCATCGTGGCGGGCGGTGGCGCGAGGCGGCTGCAGCGGCCTCGCTCGTCCAGACGTTCACCGCAGCCGGAAGTTCGGGCAGCTCGCCCCCGTCCAGTCCGTCACCAGGCTCCCGTCGCTCGCCACCACCACGCACGTGTCCTCGAGGTAGTCCGAGTTCAGGACCCCGCCGCCCGCGCGCCCGAGCCGCTCCGTCCCGTGCATGTGCTCGCCGACCGCGTCGCAGTGGCAGTCCGTCGGCCCGCCCTCCGGGCAGTCGAGCTGCTGCCCGGCGACGAGGTCCGTCAGGATGCGATCGTCGAGCCACCAGGTGCAGTCGGCGTCCGAGAGCACCAGATCGCCGCCGACGCAGCAGATGCCCTGCCACACGCCGTCGAGCTGGACCTGGAAGTTGCTCCCGCCCGCGGACGGCCGGCAGTGGTCCACGGCGCCCTCCTCGACGCACGTGAGCCCCGCCCCGCACTGGCCGGGATCGCAGTCGCCCTCGCCGTCGCCGCAGGGCCCGCACTGGCCCGGCGTGCAGTAGTCGAGGGACCCGGCGCGGCGGCGCAGGTGATGGGCCGGCAGTGGTCGACGGCCCCCTCCTCGACGCACTCCAGGCCGGGCGCGCACTGGCCGGGGTCGCAGTCGCCCTCGCCGTCGCCACACGGCCCGCACACGCCGCAGTAGTCGCCGGACTCCGGCGCAGCGCTGCAGGTCGGCTGGACGGCGCGGCAGTGGTCGACGGCGCCCTCCTCGACGCACTCCAGGCCCGCCGCGCACTGGCCGGGGTCGCAGTCGCCCTCGCCCTCGCCGCAGGGCCGCACACCGCAGTAGTCGCCGGATCCCGGCGTGGCGGTGCAGGTGGCTGGACCGCGCGGCAGTGGTCGACCGCGCCCTCCTCGACGCACGTGAGGCCGGCCGCGCACTGGCCGGGATCGCAGTCGCCCTCGCCCTCGCCGCAGGGCCCGCACACGCCGCAGTAGTCGCTGGAGCCCGGCGCAGCGGTGCAGGTGCCGATGGGGCGGCAGTGGTCGGTGGCGCCCTCCTCGACGCAGACCAGGCCCGCGGCGCACTGGCCCGTCGCAGTCGCCCTCGCCGTCGCCGCAGGGCCCGCAGCGGTTCGGGGGCAGTAGTCACCGGCGCCGGGCAGCGCCGCGGTGCAGGTGTCGGCGCTGGCGGTGCGCTCCTGACCGTCGCCGTGGACGAGCAGCAGGCCGAGCGTGACGGCGGCGATCGCGGTGACGGGCCATCGCGAGTTCGTAGCGGACATGCTCACCTCTGGCCGTGCACGCGGAGGGTGTCGGGCATCGGGGACCGTAGCCGATGGTCCCGCGGTTGTCCGTCATCGGAGGGCATAATTGGCGCCATGGCTCGCTCCCGTTCCCGCGCCCTGCGCCAGCCCCGCCGCCTCGCAGCGCCAGGATCACGGTGCGATCGAGCCCGGCACCGATCTGCATCCGGACCCGGATGAAATCAGGTCGGGCCCGATCCGCTTCCGGATGGGCGATCTCCATCGTCGGACGCCCACTCCTTGGACCTGGCCCCCGACCTGCCCGATCCCGATCTGCATCCGGTGCCGGATGAAATCAGGTCGGGCCCGATCTGCTTCCGGGACCGTCACCCCCGGCCGAACGCCACCAGCAGCGCATCCAGCCGCCCCCATGCGGTCCCCGCCCGCTCCGGCTCCCACCGCGCCACCACCCCCGCGCCCCCGCGGCGTGCCCGCTGTCCCAGCGGTGGGCGCCCGCCCACCCGCGCACCGCCGCCACCGGCCCGGTGATCGGCACCGCGTGCCGCCGCATCCACCGCCCCCTCGGGCGCCCACGGAGCTCGCTCGGGGGAAGTTGGCGTCATAGGGCACGTTACCCCCGGCGACTCAGTTCCCTGAACTTTTCCGTCACTGGATCGCCCCGTCCCCCGTTGCCCGGGTGAACCCAACCCGGAGCGTCCCCATGGCCCTCTCCCCCAACGTCGCCCTCACCCAGCCCCAGGGCTGCCGCCTCGTCGCCGCCGACGGCCGCGAGATGCCCTGCGCGCCGTCGACGTCCGCGTCGATGCCGGCGGCGGCCTCGCCCGGATCCGCCTGCGCCAGACCTTCGCCAACCCCTTCGCCGAGCCGCTCGCCGCGACCTACCGCCTCCCGCTGCCCGCCGACGGCGCCGTCGTCGACTTCGCCTTCGTCCTGGCGGGCCAGCGCATCGTCGGCACGGTCGCCCGCCGCGAGGACGCCCGCGCCGCCTTCGAGCAGGCCGTCCTCGAGGGCCGCACCGCCGCGCTCCTCGAGCAGGACCGCACGAGCCTGTTCACCCAGGAGCTCGGCAACCTGCCCCCCGGCGCCACCGTCGAGGTGGAGATCGACGTGGAGCAGCCGCTGCGCTGGGTCGACGGCGGCTGGGAGTGGCGGTGGCCCACCACCGTCGGCCCGCGCTTCCTCGGCACCCCGGCCCAGACCCCCGACGCCGACCGCGTCTCCGTCGACGTCGCCGACCGCGCCCTCCCCCTGACCTGCCACACCGCGCTCCGCCTCGCCGATCCGCTCACCGGCGCCGTCACCTCGCCGTCCCACCCCATCGCCCGCGCCCAGGGCGACGAGGTCGAGCTGTCGGGCGCGCTGGACCGCGACGTCGTCGTGCGCTGGCCCGTCGCCGCCCCGACCCCCGGCGTCCGCCTCGAGGCCGCCCGCCCCGACGGCGACGACGCCTACGCCCTCCTCACGCTCGTGCCGCCCGCCGCGGCCACGGCGGCCGTCCCCCGCGATCTGTGCCTGCTGCTCGACGTGTCCGGCTCGATGGGCGGCGCCCCGCTCGACCAGGTCAAGGCGATCTCGGCCGCGCTGATCGAGGGCCTGCGCCCGGGCGATCAGCTCGAGCTCATCGCGTTCGCCTCGGCGCCGGTGCGCTGGCAGCCCGCGCCCACCGTCGTCGACGAGCGGACGCGCGCCAACGCCCTGCAGTGGCTGCGCGGCCTGCACGCCAGCGGCGGCACCTACATGCACGAGGCCATCGTCGAGGCGCTCCGCCCGCTGCGGGACGACGCCGCTCGGCAGGTCGTGCTCATGACCGACGGCTACATCGGCTTCGAGGCGCAGGTCATCGGCGAGATCGTCCGCGCCCTGCCGAAGGGCTCGCGGGTCCACACCGTCGGCGTGGGCAGCTCGGTGAACCGCACGCTCACCACGGGCGTTGCCCGCGCGGGCGGCGGCCACGAGGCGATCCTGGGGATCGGCGAGCCCGTCGAGGTGGCGGTGGCCGAGCTCCTCGCCCGCACCGGCGATCCGCAGTGGACGGAGGTGACGGTGAGCGGCCCCGCCGTCCGCGAGGTCGCGCCGCACGCCGTGCAAGACCTGCTCGCCGGCGCGCCGAGCCGGATCGCGCTGCGGCTCGATCCGGCCGGCGGCGCTGTGCTCGTCACGGCGCGGACCCCCTCGGGGATCGTGCGCTTCGAGGAGATCGTGGCGCCGCTCGAGGCGGGCACGGGACGGCGCGTGATCGCCACCCGGTTCGCGCGCGAGCGGGTCGAGGACCTCGAGACGGCCGTGGCCGGCAGCCAGCTCGGCGCCGCCGAGGCCGACGCCGCCATCGAGGCGCTGGGCATGCGCCACCGCATCGCGACGCGGCGCACGTCGTGGGTCGCCGCCACCGAGGAGGCGACGGTGGACCCGGGCGATCCGAGCCGCCGGGTGACGGTGCCGCACCAGCTCCCCCACGGCGTGAGCGCGGAGGGGGTGGGGCTCGCGGCGCCGTCCGGGCCGATCTCGGCGCCGATGTCGCTGTCGCAGAGCGCGACCGCGCCCAGGGCGCCGTCGCCCGCGCCCGCCGGCCCGGTGCGGCGCGCGAAGCGGGCGGAGTCCGCCGTCGCGCCGCCGCCGCCCGCCCAGGAGGCGCGCCGCAGCCGGGAGGTGTTCGCCGAGCCGGCGGACGGCGCCGACTACGACAAGGCGTTCGCCGACGAGCTCGTCGCCGAGGAGTCGGAGGCGCTGCCGCCCGAGCCCGAGGTGCCCGCGCACGCCCAGTGGGCCCGCGTCCTGTCGTTCGCCGACGGCCGCCTGGTCCTGGAGATCACGCTCGACGGCGTGGCGCTGGACTGGACGCCGGAGCAGACCACGGTCGACGGCGCCCCCGTCCCCACGCTGCCCGGCACGACCCGCGCCGGCTGGGTGAGCGACGGGCTCGTCCTGCGCCTCGTCCTGGCGTGGACCGGCGACCTGCCGGCCACCGTGCAGGTCGGCGCGCTGACCCTGACCGTGAGGGCCTGACCCCGTGATCGACCTCGACGTCCACCTGCCCGGCATCGCCCGCGGCGACGCGCAGGCCTTCGCGGCCTGGCTCGCCGGGGCGGAGCTCCCCGTCCGCCGCAGCCTGCGCTCGTTCGCGGCGGTCGTCGACACCGAGGCCGTGCTCCAGGAGGCGCTGCTGCGGATCTGGCAGGTGGCGTCGAAGGTCCGGGCCGACGGCAGGCCCAACGCGCTGCTGCGGTTCGCCCTGCGGGTCGCGCGCAACGCCGCCATCGACGAGGTGCGGCGCGCGCGGCTCGTCCCGAGCGAGGCCGAGGCGCTGGAGCGCGCGGTCGCCGAGGCGAGCGACGACGCCGAGCCCGCGCTGCCCGACCCGCTGCTGCGCCGCGCGATCGAGCGCTGCCGCGAGCGCCTCGCGGGGCCGCCGAAGGCCGCCTTCGAGGCGCGGCTCGGCGGCGGCGGCCAGCCCGACGCCGCGCTCGCGGAGGGCGTGCAGATGCGGCTCAACACCTTCCTGAAGAACGTCGGCCGGGCGCGGGCGCTGCTGCTCGAGTGCCTGCAGCGCGCCGGCGTGGCCGTGGAGGTCGGATGACCCCCGAAGAGCGGGAGCTGGCGATCGAGCAGGTGGTCTCGGCGCACCGGGAGCGCTCGGGGCGCGGCGAGGTGCGCGCAGCGCCCGCCTGGCACGATCTGGACGCCGAGGGCCGCCGCGACGCGTTCGACGCCGCGATCGTGGCGCGCCAGCTGGAGGCGGCCGCCGATCCGGACAGCCTGTCCGCGACGGCGAGAGCGGTGCTCGCGCGGATCGGTCGGAGCCCCTGAACGGGCGCGGCTCGGGCGAGGGCGAGGTTATACCGCAGCGATGGTGCCCTGGCTCGTCGCTGCCGCCGCGTTCGCGGGTCCGGATCGCCCGGTCCCACCGCAGACGCGTCAGCTCGTCCTCGTCGTCGCGCCGGAGGTCGACGGCTCCGCCGCCACCGTGCGCCTCGCGACCCGCGACGCCGACGGGTGGCACGCCGTCGGCGCCCCCATCCCGGCCCGCATCGGCGCCAACGGCGTCGCCTGGGGGATCGGCCTGCACCCGCCCCAGCCCGGCCTGCAGAAGGTCGAGGGCGACGAGCGCTCGCCCGCCGGCGTCTTCCGCCTCGGCGCCGCCTACCGCGACGACAGCATCGCGCCCCTGCAGGTGGCGTGGCCCGTCCAGCACGTGGGCGCGCGCGATCTGTGGGTCGAGGACCCGGCGTCGCCCTACTACAACCTGCACCTGGTCGTCCCGGGCACGCGCGCGCTGCAGCCCTGGGAGGAGCAGAACCGGATGATCCTCGACAACCCGGTGCTGTCGCTCAAGGTCGCCGTGCAGCACAACGCGCCGCCGGGCGTGATCTCGGGCGCGGGGAGCGCCATCTTCCTGCACACCTGGGGACGCGACGGGCGGGTGGGCACCTCCGGGTGCACCTCGGTGGCGCGCAGCGACCTGGTGCGCATCATCGAGTGGCTCGACCCGGCCGGCGCGCCCGTGCTCGCGCTGCTCACCGAGGCCGATCTGGCGCGGCTCGGCGACGCCTGGGGCCTGCCGCCCGCGTCGCTGTGGGGCCCGTGAGCGCGCTGCCGATCGAGGTCCTCCACGAGCCGTTCCTGGCCGCCCGCGGCGCCGGGGCGGTCGTGGTCGAGGCGCCGACGGGCTCGGGCAAGTCCACCCGCGTGCCCGTGTGGGCGCAGGCCTTCGGCCCGGTGCTCGTCGTGCAGCCGCGCCGGGTGGCCTGCCGCGCCCTGGCCGTCCGCATCGCCGAGGAGCAGGGGGCCACGCTCGGCGCCGAGGTGGGCTGGATCGTCCGCGACGACCGGCGCGCGGGCCCTGCGACGCCGCTCGTGCTGGTGACGACGGGCGTGGCGCTGCGGATGGTGCGCGACCGCGAGATCGACCGCTACGCCACCGTGGTGCTCGACGAGGTCCACGAGCGCAGCCTGGAGCTCGACCTGCTGCTGGCGCTGCTCGCGCGCCGGGCGGGCCTCGTCGCCATGTCCGCCACGCTCGACGGCGGCCGGCTCGCCGCCCACCTCGGCGCCGCGCACCTCGTCGCCGAGGGGCGCACCCACCCCGTCGCCGTCGTGCACCCGCCCGACGCCCCGAAGGTGCCCGAGCCGCGCGGCCTCGAAAGCAGCGCATCCGCTGCGCGGTGGAGCGAGCCCCGCCCGATGGCGACGTGCTCGTGTTCCTCCTCGGCCGGGCCGATCCGCGCGCGCCGTCGACGCGCTGCGGCCCTCGACGTCGACGTGCTCGAGCTGCACGGCGGCCTGTCGCTCGACGACCAGGCGCGCGTGTTCCGCCCGGCGGCGCAGCGCAGATCGCCACCAACGTCGCCGGTGACCTCGACGGTGCCGGGGTCCGGGTATTCGCCACAGTGGCCTCGTGCGGCGGACGCTACCACCACGGCCGCAGCGTGCTCACGCTGGGGCCGGTCGCGCGGGACGCCGCCGAGCAGCGCGCGCGGGCGCGGGGCGCACCGCCGGGGACGGTGGTGGTTGCGGCAGCCGAACGTGCCGCTGAGCCCGCCACGCTGCTCCGCCCTGCACCGCGAGTCGCTGGTGCCGCTATCCTCGCGCGCGGCGGTGGTGCGGCGCGCCTGACCTCGCGCTGCCCTGGCTCGACCTGCCGAAGGAGCGGCCGTGGACGCCGCGCGACTCCTCCAGGGCCTCGGCGCCTCGCTGACGCCGGCGGCGCGCTCACCGAGACCGCGCGCAGCTCGAGCGCTCCTCGATCCGCGCTGGGCGGCTGCTCGTCGAGGCGCGGGCGCTGAGGAGCGCCCCGCACGACGCCGTGGACCTGTGCGCCTGCGCCGAGGCCGGCCGGCCGCTGTTCCGCCGCGCGCGCCCGGACGACCTTCGCCGACGACCTGCGCGGGCCGCTGCCCTGCCTGCCGCCGTCGCCGACGGCCTTCGACGGCGTCGATCGCGATGGTGCGGCGGCTGCGACGCGCTCGCCTTGGTGCGCGCCGGTCTCGCGAGGGCGACCGCCACGGCCTCGATCCGGCGGCGCTCGACACGGCGCGGCAGATCCGGCGCCGGCTCGCCGCCGCGCTCGGCCTGACCGGGTCCCCCGGCGCGTTCGACCGGCGTCGCCTGGCGGAGGCGCTGCTGGCGGCCTGGCCGACGGTGGCGCACGTCGCGCGGCGGCGCGGGCGGCGCATCGCTTGGAGCCACGGTGGCACGGAGCTCGAGCTCGTCGAGGGCAGCGCCGTCGCGGCGGAGGAGGCCGAGGCCGTGCTGGTGCTCGAGGTCCGCGCCGTGGCCGCGCACCGGCTCGACCAGCAGCTGCTGTGCACGGCGGCGATGCCCGTGCCGCTCGCCTGGCTGCGCGACGCGGGCCTCGGGCGCGACCGGCTCGCGGGCGTGGCGGTGCGCGAGGGCGTGGCGGTCGGCGTCATCGAGCGGGTGTACGCGGGGCGCGTGCTGGCGACGCGCGAGGACGTGCCGCAGGGCGCGCTCGCCCGCGAGGCCCTGCGCGACCTGTTCCTCGCCGGGCGCATCCTCGACGTGGCCACCGCGCGCGACCGCCACCAGGCCCGCGCGCTGTGGGCGCGGCTGCAGGGAGACGCCGCCCCCGGCTTCGAGCGCTGGGTCGAGGCGCGGCTGGTCGAGCTCGGCGTGGAGTCCGGCGCCGATCTGGCGCTGCTGGCGCCCGACGACCTGCTGCCCGAGCCGCTGCCCGCCGCCGACCGCGCCCGGCTCGACCGCGACTTCCCGCGGACGCTCGATCTCGGCGACGCGCGCTACGCGCTGCAGTACCACCCGGCGCAGCGGCTGCTGGTGCTCGACAAGGTCGACGGGCCGCGCAAGGCGCTCCCGCCCGTGCACTACGTGCCGAAGCTGCCGGGGTGGCGCATCGAGGTCGTGGACAAGAGCGTGCGGCGGGTGCTGCGCGAGCGGTGAGCCGCTTAATGGCCGAGGCGTCCGTTTCGCGGCCGGCCCCGACGAGGTGCCGGTACCTCGGGGTCGGAGGCCTCGATGCTCACCTTCCTCTCGCTCCTGTCACTCCCTGCGGCTGCTGGTCGCGATCCGTGGGACAACCCGGTGAAGCCGGGCGATCCGCCGTGGGACTGCGTCAATGACCCTCTGCCGACGCAGACCCTCGAGGAGTTCGCCGCAGACTGCGACGCCGCCACGGGCATCACCGTGCCCGACTTCGACTGTGACGACGGCACGCTGGTCCCGACGACCGACTTCGGCGGCCCGTACAACGGCGACGGCACCTGCGACCGCCCCAACATGCTGCACAGCACCTGCGACCCGGACAGCCGCTTCCAGATCCTCGAAGACAGCGGCACCGCCATCGCGGTCGCGCACTGCCGGAAGCAAGGCCACGATCCGGGTCGCTACGGCGACATCGCCGTGATCCAGTACAACCGCACGAACGGGGCGACCTGCTTCTACCAGGCGCTCGGCGACCTGTCCGGGCAGGTGCGCGCACCGTCGGCCGGCGCCCAGGCCTACGACTGGTACAGCCCGGCGGAGACGGCGGGCACCAACTGCGTCGGCTGCCACGACAACGGGCCGTTCATCCGCTCTCCCTACCTGGCGCAGCTGAGCGGGTCGCCGAACCCGCTGCCGGGCACCGTGACCGCGGCGTCGGAGTGGGGCAACGCCAACAGCTGGAACAAGGCGCAGCCCTACCGCTTCGTCGGGAACGACTTCCAGGACTGGAAGGTGTACTCGATCTCCTCTTCGGACACGACCTGCACCACCTGCCACCGCCTCGCGATCAGCTCGGTGAACGGGACGTTCCAGGGATCGATCGGGACGGCACAGGACTTCGCCGAGCGGTCCACGTCGGCGACGCACGTGCACAAGAACCCCCCCAGCGCGACGTCCCCCCTCTGGATGCCGCCCAACGCGATTCAGTTCTCGCAGCAGTACTTCGACGCGGCGCTCGCCATCGACGCCTGCGCGACCGAAATCGCTTCGGGGGGCTCGCCGAGCGAGTGTCAGGCGGTGAAGTACGGAGACGGGATCACCTGTCTCGACGACGACACCACGGTGACCGTCAACGGGGGCACGCAGTCCGATCCGACCGACGGGCGCGTGGACGTGACCATCGACCTCACGATGTGCGCTCCGGGCGAAGAGGGGTGTGAGCCCGGCTTCTGCTACTGGACGGCGATCCATGGTCCGTTCTGGCAGGACAGCCCGTCGAGCGTCGAGCTCGGGGCAGCCGACTACCGCGGGAGCTTCGACCGCATCTTCGTCGAGGACGGGTACTGGAAGGTCCGCTACTTCAGCGACGCCGGGGGCGCGTCGATGCCGGCCCCGGGCGGCAAGGTCGCGTGCACGCACTTCAGCAGCGTGAGCGACGTCGAGGACACCGACAGCTGCTTCGGCTTCTACAGTGCGGTGTCGGACCCGACGGGCGGCGTGCCGTCGGGCAGTACGACCCTGTCGGCGCTGGGCGAGCTCGACACCTTCACGGGACTCATCGGCAACGTGTGCGTCGACAACGGCCTGGGCTACGCCGCGGACGAGGCGGGCGTGTTCCCCGCGGGCGCCGACACGGCGCTGGCCTTCTCGCACCACCCCCGCAAGGCGTTCCCGTCCGCGATGGAGATCGAGGGGTGGATGCTCGGGTGTCCCGATTGGCAGCCCGACTGGATCGTGCAGGACGTGTACTCGGACAGCGACGTCCGACTGGTCGACCCGGATGAGGCGGCCGACGCCGTCTGCTTTATCACCGCCGTGACGGGCACCTGGGACATCACCCACGACCAGGGGAAGGTGCAGCCCTTCGCCGAGATCTACTGGGGCTCCTACGGCGACCTGCGGATGCGCGTGGTGCCGACCGACACGGCGCAGTACGCTCCGGAGGCCGTGGGCGCCTACGCCAGCTGCATCCGCAAGCGCTGAAGCAGCAGTGAAGTCGCGCCTCCCCGGCCCCTCGGCCACCTTGAGGGACCGGGGAGGGTGTCCATGCGTCCTGTGTCCGTGCTCCTGCTGCTCGCCGCTTGCACCTCCGGCGAGCTGAAGGCCGAGTCCACCGCCGTCGGCACGTCCGGCCCGCCCACCGCCACCGCCGACGCCGACGGCGACGGCTTCGCCCCGCCCGAGGACTGCGACGACGCCGATCCCGCCGTCCACCCGGGCGCCACCGAGGTCTGGTACGACGGGGTCGACGACGACTGCGACGGCAACGACGCCGATCAGGACGGCGACGGCTACCCGCTCGCCAGCGACTGCGACGACACCGACCCCGACCGCTCGCCCGACGCCACCGAGCTCTGGTACGACGGCATCGACCAGGACTGCGACGGCAACGACGACGACCGCGACGGCGACGGCTCGCCCTTCGGCGAGGACTGCGACGACGGCGACGCCCTGTCGTTCCCCGGCGCCGCCGAGGTCTGGTACGACGGCGTCGACCAGGACTGCGACCACCGCTCCGACTTCGACCAGGACGGCGACGGCTACCTGCCGACCGCGCTCGACGGCCGCGACTGCGACGACACCGACCCCGAGATCGGGCCGGGCCGCTTCGAGGTGCCCGGCAACGGGATCGACGAGGACTGCGACGGCGAGATCGACGAGCCGCTCTCGGCGCTCGACCTCGACGACGACGGCTTCAGCGAGCTCGACGGCGACTGCGACGACGGCGACGCCAACGTCCGGCCCGACCGGATGGAGACCTGGTACGACGGGCTCGACGCCGACTGCGCGGGCGACAGCGACTTCGATCAGGACGGCGACGGCTACGACAGCGCCGACTACGGCGGCACCGACTGCGACGACCTGCGGCCCGGGGTGAGCCCGGGCGCCATCGAGATCGACGGCAACGGGGTCGACGACGACTGCGACGGCACGACCGACAACCCGGCCCCGCCCACCGACGACGACGGCGACGGCTTCGACAGCAGCGTGGACTGCAACGACCGCGACCCGACCGTGCACCCCGAGGCGACGGAGGTCTGGTACGACGGCGTCGACAGCGACTGCAGCGGCGGCAGCGACTACGACCAGGACGGCGACGGCGCCGAGTCCGGCGTCTACGGCGGCACCGACTGTGACGACCTCGACCCCACCATCGCCCCGGGCGCGCCCGAGACCTGGTACGACGGCATCGACAGCGACTGCGCCGGCGACGACGACTTCGATCAGGACGGCGACGGCTGGGTCCTCGACGACGACTGCGACGACACCGCCGCGGCCGTGCACCCCGGCGGGGTCGAGGTCTGGTACGACGGCGTCGACGGGGACTGCAGCGGGGGCAGCGACTACGACCAGGACGGCGACGGCCACGACGCCGACACCTCGTCGGGCGACGACTGCGACGATCTCGACCCCGGCGTCCACCCGGGCGCCGTCGAGAACCCGCTCACGCTCCAGATCGACGAGAACTGCAACGGCTCGCTGCTGACCTGACCGACGAGGCGACGATGCGCTGGCTGGCCCTGCTCTGCGCCGGGTGCCCCTACGTGACCGACGCCGAGCTCGCCGTCGCCCTGGACCGCGACGGCGACGGCGCGGTCGGCGAGGCCCTCGGCGGCGACGACTGCGACGACGATGACCGCACCGTCCACCCGGGCGCGCCCGAGGTGGACGGCGACGGCGTCGACCAGGACTGCGACGGCGCCGACGGGGTGCTGCCCGAGGGCGCCACCCCCGACGACCGCGACGCCGACGGCTACGTCGCCGAGGCGCTGGGCGGCGACGACTGCGACGACGAGGACCCGAGCGTGCACCCCGGCGCCGAGGACGCCTGGTACGACGGCGTCGACAGCGACTGCGACGGCGCCGACGACTGCGACCAGGACGGCGACGGCTACCCGGGGCTGCCCTGCGCCGGCGACGACTGCGACGACGAGGACCCCGCCGTCAACCCGGGCCGGACCGAGGTCGTCGGCAACCTCGTCGACGACGACTGCGACGACGTCGCGCTGTGAGGGCTCAGTCCCGCAGGCGCCCGACGTCCGCCCACCCCGCGTCGAGGCAAGCGGCGTCCGCGCCGCAGGCCCGGCCGAGCCACACCGCCACGTCGGCGTCGGGCGTGAACGCGACGAAGCGGGCCAGGTCCCGCCGCGCCTCGTCCGCGATGGCGCCGTCCCCCTGGGCCAGCACGACCGCGTCGGCGGCGGCAGCCTCGACGTCGTCCAGGTCGTACGCGCACCAGGCCCGCTTGTAGCGCGCGTAGTCGGCCATCGGGCCGCCCGCGGCCACCGCCTCGTCGTAGTAGGGCGCGGCCCCGGCCACGTCCCCCGCCTCGAACGCGAGATCGCCGAGCACGACCTGCGCCTTCGCCGCGTCGTCGCCCGCGAGGCCCTCGAGCAGGGCCTCTTCCAGCTGCTCAGCGGCGCCCTCGCCGTCGCGCTCCGACCACAGCAGCGTGCCGAGGCGCAGGTGCGCGAGCTCGGCGCCCGGCCCCGGCCGCTCCAGCGCGCGGCTCCAGGCGCGGATCGCCCGGCCGTACGCCCGCTCGACCCGCGGCGGCCGCGGCCCGGGGACCTCCCGGGCGTACCAGCGGACGGCGAGCCGCTGCGCCCGCACCTCGACGCGCGCCGCCCGCCGGCTCGCCCGCCGCAGCGCCCGGGCCCTCCAGCGCCGGCTCCAGCCCCCGCGACGCCATCAGCAGCCGCCCCGACGGGGCGGCGTCCGCCGCGAACGCCACGCCCACCAGCCATCCCCACGTCAGCATCGGACCTCCCGGACGCTCGGACCACCGCGGGCCCGATCGGTTCCGAGCGGTCGCGGAGGTCAGCCGAGCTGCGCCTCGATGTGCGGCGCCAGCGACTCGGGCGTCGCCTTCGGCCCGAACCGGGCGACGACCTGCCCGTCGGGGCCGACCAGGAACTTGGTGAAGTTCCAGGCGATCTCCTCGCTGCCGCTCTCGTCGGGGTGCCCGCCCTTCAGGTAGCGGTAGAGCGGCGCGGCGCCCTCGCCGTTCACCTCGATCTTCGCGAACATCGGGAAGCTCGCGCCGTACCGCTCCTGCGCGAAGGCCTGCACCTCGGCGTTGGTCCCGGGCTCCTGCGCCCCGAACTGGTTGCAGGGGAACGCGAGGACGGTGAAGCCGCGCTCGCCGTAGGCCTCGTGGAGCTGGCGCAGCCCGGCGTACTGCGGGGTGAGGCCGCAGGCGCTCGCCACGTTCACCACCAGGCACAGCTTCCCGGCGTAGTCGGCGAGCGACACGGGCTCGCCGGTGATGGACTGCACCTCGAACTCGTGCATCGACACGGGATCCTCCAGCTAGGTCCGGACGTTGCGACGCGGCCGCCGCGGCGGCTCGATCCGCGGGGCCTCGGCCCGGGGCGAGGTCGCGGCGGGCACCATCTTCTGCGGCAGCGGCAGCCCGAGCGCCACGGCCAGCACCTGCTCGATGCGGTCGACGAGCACGATCTCGAGGTCGTTGCGCAGCTCGTCGGGCAGCTCGTCGAGGTCGACGACGTTGAACGTGGGCAGCAGCATGGTCTTGATGCCCGCGCGCCGCGCCGCCAGCGCCTTCTCCTTGACCCCGCCCACCGGCAGCACCTTGCCGCGCAGCGTGATCTCGCCGGTCATCGCGAGCCGCTCCTTCACCGCCCGCCCCGTCACGAGCGAGGCGAGGGCGGTGGCCATCGTGATCCCGGCGGACGGCCCGTCCTTCGGGATGGCGCCCGCGGGCACGTGCAGGTGGAACTCGGCGTCGAACACGGCGGGCTCGAGCCCGAGCACGGAGCCGTGGGACCGCAGCCACGACAGCGCCGCCTCGGCCGACTCCTTCATGACCTCGCCGAGCGAGCCCGTGAGCTTGAGGCCCGTCTTGCCGGGCATCTTCGTGGCCTCGACGAACAGCAGGTCGCCGCCCGACGCCGTCCACGCGAGGCCGACCACCACGCCCGGCAGCGGCTCCTCGGTGAGCTCCTGGAAGTGCCGCGGCGGGCCGAGGTAGCGCTGCAGCTCGTCGGCCTTGACCTTCACCTTGCTCGCGTCGCCCTCGACGATGCGCCGGGCCACCTTGCGGTGGATGGTGGCGAGCTGCCGCTCGAGGTCGCGCACGCCGGCCTCGCGCGTGAAGTCGCGGATGGTGCGCACCACCGCGGTCGGCTCGAGGGTGATCTTCTTCACGAGGCCGTGGTTCTTCGCGAGCTTCGGCAGCAGGTGCCGGCGCGCGATCTCGGCCTTCTCCTCCTCGGTGTAGCCGGGGATCTCGATGAGCTCGAGCCGGTCGAGCAGCGCGGGCGGGATGGTGTCGGTCAGGTTGGCGGTGCCGATGAACAGCACCTGCGACAGGTCGACCGGCACGTCGAGGTAGTGGTCGACGAACGCGTGGTTCTGCTCGGGGTCGAGCACCTCGAGCAGCGCCGAGGCGGGGTCGCCCCGGAAGTCGTTGCCCACCTTGTCGAGCTCGTCGAGCACCAGCACCGGGTTGCGGCTGCCGGCGCGGATCAGCGCCCGCAGGATGCGGCCGGGCAGCGCCCCCACGTAGGTGCGGCGGTGGCCGCGGATCTCGGTCTCGTCCTTGATCCCGCCGAGCGCGATGCGCCCGAACCGCCGGCCGAGCGACTTCGCGATCGACATGCCGAGGCTCGTCTTGCCCACGCCGGGCGGCCCGACGAAGCACAAGATCGGCCCCTTGCTGTCGGGCTCGAGCTGGCGGACGGCGAGGTACTCGAGGACGCGCTCCTTGACCTTGTGCAGCCCGTAGTGGTCCTTGTCGAGCACCTTCAGCGCGCGCGGCAGCGACACCGTGTCGTGGGTCGCGACCTGCCAGGGCACGTCGCACACGGTCTCGAGCCAGGTGCGGATGATGGTGTACTCGGCGCTCTCGGTGTGGACCCGCCGCAGGCGGTCGACCTCGCGCCGGGCCTCCTCCTCGATCTCGGGCGGCATGCCGGCCGCGTCGATGCGGTCCTCGAACACGTCGGCCTCGGCCTCGCCGGCCCAGGCCTCGCCGAGCTCGGCGCGGATGGCCTTGAGCTGCTCGCGCAGGTGGTACTCGCGCTGGCTGTCGTCCATCGCCTTCTGGACGCGCGCGTTCACCTCGGCCGTGATCCGCTGCCGCACGAGCTGCGTGACCACGTGCGACAGCGCCCGGTCGAGCCGCGCGTCGACCACGGGCAGCTCGAGGAAGGCGATCTGCTCGTCGAGCGAGGCGTCGGTCGTGCCGATGACCTGGTCGGCCAGCCGCTCGGGGTCCTCGGGCCCGAACGACAGCACGCCGTGTTCCTGGGGCTGCAGCCCGGTGGCCGCCGAGAGCTCCTGGAACCGCGCCGCCAGCTCCTTGGCGACCGCGCCGACCTTGACCGGGTCGCGCACCGTGGACGCGCGGGGCTCGATGGTGGTGACGGTGGCGCCGTCTTCGAGGCGGAGCGGCCCGCCGAGCTTGCAGCGATCGGTGCCCTCGACCAGCAGGCGGATCTCGCCGTCGGGCAGGCGCGTGAGCCGGAGCACCTGGCCCAGCACCCCGACGGACGCGATCCGCGCCGTGAGCGGATCCTCCTCGTCGGCGTCGAGCTGGGGGACGAGCACCAGCGGCAGGCCCTCTTCGACGTGCCTCAGGACGGCCTTGACGGAGGAGGGGCGGCCAGCGGCGACGATCCGCAGCATCCCCGGGAACACCACCATCCCCCGCAGCGGCAGGGCGACGGCCTCGACGTACATCACGACTCCGCTCGACGCCCGGCTGCCGCGCGGGTCCCTGCCCGTTCGGGGCGGACGTCCGAGAGGCTGCCGTAACACATGCACCGCGATCGCCACCTACTCCCAGACGACCCAGCCCTCGTCCCAGCGATCGCCCTGCCGCAGCGCCCCGGCGCCCACCGGCGGGATCGCGCACCGCGGCCCCTTCCGCGCGCCCTGCACGAGCTTCGCCTCGTCGAGGCCGCCGTCGTCGTCGGCCCGGGCGGAGCGATCGTGGCGCCCCGGCTCCTCGTCGGGCCCGACGGGCGTGACCGGCCCGACCGTGACCCCGCGCACCTCGAGGCCGCCGCGGTCGCGCACGTCGAGCGCCGCGGCGTAGCCGTCGACCCAGAGGTCGGCGTAGGTCCCGACGGCGCCCCGGCGGACGACCAGGCCATAGCCGGCGGCGGGGGCCGTCTCGCAGAGCGTCAGGCCGGTGAGGGTGGGGGAGGTGCGCGGCTCGCCGTCGGTCACGCCGGGCGGGTCGCTGTCGACCTCGATGCCGTGGCGCTCGGGGTCGGTGCTGCCCGGCCCGATCACCACGGCCGCCGTGATCTGGCCGGTGTAGCCGAACTCGATGTCGAGCCCGTCGTCGCCGGGGTCGATGCACACGAGGTGCGACGCGTGGACCGTCCCGCCGAACCACTCGAAGCAGTCGTCGGCGCCGTGGCGCACCTCGACGTAGTCCACGACGGTGCCCGTGCCGACGCCGGCCAGCGACAGGCCGTTGGTCTCGTTGTTCGGCGCGAGCACCATCCCCGCGTAGTCGATGCGGACGTAGCGGAGCACGCCGCTGTCGTCGTCGGCGCGGTCGCCGCCGAACAGGTCGCCCTCGGGGCGCAGGCCCTTGAACTTGCGGTCGGGCAGGTTGGTCGGCGCCCGGCCGAGGAGCACGACGCCGCCCCAGTCGCCGGCCGCCGGCGCGTCGGCGGCGCTGGTGAACACGATGGGCGCGTCGGCGCGGCCGTCGGCGACGAGGCGCCCGCCCGGCTCCACGACCAGGACGCTGTCGTTGCGGCCCAGCACCCGGGTGCCCGGCGCGACGGTGAGCGTGGCGCCGGCCTGCACCCGCACCTTGCCCGACAGCACGTAGTCGCGGGCGCAGGTGAGCTCGGCGTCGGCGTCGATGTTGCCCGACAGCTCGACCCGCGCCCGCCCGTCCGGATCGGGGCAGCCCGGCGCCGCGACGGCGTGCCGCTGGGGCTGCCCCGCGAGGCGCCGCCCGAGCTCCTCGCGGTTCCACCAGATGGCCCCCGCGGCGGCGGCCAGCGCGATCGCGGCGATGGCCGTCAGCACGGCGGCCGACAGGGCGCCCGTCACCGGCACCAGCAGCCACTGCCAGGCGGGCGGCTCGGGCGGCGGCGGCGAGTAGGACGGCGCGGGGCGGGGCCGGTGCGGCATCGGCGTGGGCGCGTACAGGTCGGTGTGGTCGCTGTCCTCGTCGTCGGTGGCCGACAGGCTGTGCGCGACGATCGCCTTGATCCGCGCGCGGTCGGCGGCGAACCCCTCGGCGACCCGCTCGCCGAGGGCCAGCGCGTTGGGGCGCGCCGAGCCGAGCCAGTCCTCCAGCGCCTGGCGCATCGCCAGCGCGTTCGGGAACCGCTTCGCCGGGTCTTTCTGCACCGCGCGGGCGCAGATGCGGCGCAGCGGCAGCGGGGCCTTGGGCGCGCCCTCGTCGATCGAGGGGATCCGCCCCGCGACGAGCTCGCCGTACAGCTTGGCCTCGGGGGTGCCCGTCCACATGAGCTTGCCCGCGAGGATCTCCCACAGGATCGCGCCCACGGCGAACAGGTCGGCCCGCCGGTCGATCGCGCCGCCGGCGGCCTGCTCGGGCGCCATGTAGGCGAGCTTGCCCTTGACCAGGTCGTCGCCGGTGGGCTCGCCGCGGCCGAACGCGGCGATGCCGAAGTCCAGCAGCTTCACGCCGCCCTCGTAGCTGACGAAGACGTTGTGCGGGCTCACGTCGCGGTGGACGACCGACAGCGCGTTGCCCTGCTGGTCGCGCAGCTCGTGGGCGTGGTGCAGGCCGGCCAGCACGTCGACCAGCACGCGGACCAGGTCGGGCAGCGGGATGGCGCCGGGCATCCGGCGCAGGATGCGGTTGAGCGGCTGGCCCTCGAGGAACTCCATCACGATGCGGTAGTCGCCGCCCTGGGCCATGACCTCGAAGGTCTGCACCACGTTCGGGTGGTTCAGCATCGCGGCCAGCCGGGCCTCGCGCAGGAAGGCCTGCCCGCGGTCGTACTCCTCGCTCTGGACGAAGCGGAGCTGCTTGACGGCGACGAGCTTCTCGAAGCCCGCGGGGCCCCGCAGCGCGCCGAGCCACACGTCGGACATCCCGCCGTGGCCGAGGGGGGCCAGCAGGCGCAGGCGGGCGTCCACGGACGGAGAGGTGCGCACGACCGATGTTACCCCAACCGGCGCGAGCCGGCCGCTCGCGCGCTCGGCCACCGCAGCGGCAGGATGCGCCCCACCCGCTGCTGGTAGGCGGCGTAGGCCGGGTACTTCGCCGCCGTGATCGACTCCGTGAAGCGGGTGGAGCCGTCGAACAGCGCCGTGAGCAGCACCGCGCCCGTCAGGCTCCAGTTGAGCCAGCCGCCGCCGGCCGCCACGGCGAACCCGTAGACGACCCACCACTGGGCGACCTCGCAGCAGAAGTTCGGGTGGCGGGACCACGCCCACAGCCCCTCGTCGAGGAAGCCCAGCGGCTCGGGCTCGCCCCGGGCGGCCCGCTCGCGCTTCGCCCGGTGGAACCGCCACTGCTGCTGGTCGGCGACCGTCTCGCCGGCCAGGAGCGCCAGGAACGCCGCGGCGAGGGCCAGATCGGCGGGGCCGAGCGGGGCCGGGTTGGCCGCGCACACCGCCGCCGGCAGCGCGATGAGCAGGATCAGCACGTTCTGGAACGGCGAGATGAAGGTCGCGTTGAGCGCCTGGAACGCGACGGGCCCGAGCTTGTCGCGCAGGACCGCCCAGCGGTAGTCCTCGCCGCCCGGCGCGTAGCCGCCCTTGCGGGCGTAGTTGAAGGTGAGGCGGGCGCCCCACAGCGTGGTCAGCGCGAGCAGCAGGTCGAGGCGGAGGTCGGCGAACCCGGCCCAGGCGGCGTGGATGCCCACGTAGACGGGCGGGGCGATCGACCAGACGCGGTCGACCCACGAGTACTCGCGGGTGAGCAGCGACAGGATCCAGGTGCCGGCGGCGAGCGCGGCGCACAGCGTCAGGCAGGCGGCGAGGGGGGAGGCGAGCACGCGGTTCTCCGGGTCGTCGGAGCGAGTCTAGCGCCCTCGGGTGTTAGGGGGACGGTCCGCCACGGAGGTCCCTCATGTCGTTGTCGCGCCACCGCCTCGTCGGGGCGGCGCTGATCGCCGTCGCGCTGATGACGGGCGGCAGCAAGCTGTCCCGCCTGTCCGACGCCGAGTACGCCCACTACCGCGCGCTGCGCGTCTTCATGGACGACGGCCAGCGCAAGGACTACCTCAAGCTCAAGGACCCCACCGAGCGCGACCAGTTCCTCAAGGACGCCGGGCTGTGGGACAAGTTCTACGGGCTGACCGACGAGCAGCGCCAGCGGGTGGTCGACGCCGACGTCGACCTGGGCTTCACCCGGGACATGGTCTACATGGCCTGGGGCGTGCCCTTCGAGCGGCAGCGCCTGACGGGCCGCGAGGCGCAGCGCTCCGAGCTGTTCGTCTACCGGTTCGAGATCGCGAAGGACGGCAGCGCCGCGACCGTCGTCGGCAAGCACGTCGACTACAAGGCCGTGGGCCAGCACCAGGTCGAGCTCGTCGTGGACGACGACATCGTGACCGAGCGCAAGGAGAAGGATCACTGGGAGTGATCCGGGTCGAGCCCGCCCGCCGGCTCGACGCGCTGCCGAGCCTGGCGCTGCACCGGGCCGTCCTCGAGGAGGGGCGCTGGTTCGTGACCGCCGCCGAGGAGTTCGACACCACGCTCGAGCTCCGCGAGTGGCAGATCGAGCGGCTGAACCAGGCCGACAACAGCGCCTTCCTGGTGGCGCGGCGGCCCGAGGTCCGCGTCGCGGGCTGGCTCACGCTCAACGGCGGCGCGCTGGCGCGCACGCGGCACGTCGCGCGGCTCGAGGTGATGGTCGACCCCGCGCACCGGCGGGCCGGCGTGGGGCGGGCGCTCGTCGAGGCCGCCCAGGCGCGGGCGGCGCGCGGCGGGGTGCTCCGGAAGGTGTCGCTGGCCGTGCTCGCCGACAACGCGCCGGCGATCGCGCTGTACCGGGCGCTCGGGTTCACCGTGGAGGGGCACCGCGTGGGCGAATACCTGGAACCGGGCGGGGAAGTGCGCGACGATCTGCTGATGGCGTGGACGGTCCCGTCCGGTGCGCCCAGTGCGGAGGAGCGATGAACTGGCGAGCGGTGGGGTGCCTCGGCGTGTCCGCGGTGGGGTTCGTGGGGGTGCTGCTGGCGTTGCTGCTGGCGTTCACGTTCGTGGGCGCGGGGGAGATCGAAGACCAGCAGCCGCTGCCGAACGGCGGCGTGGTCCTGCGCGACGGCTACGTCTCGGTGTACCTGCTGCCGCTGGCCGGCGGCGGGTACGCGCTCGTCGACACCGGGAACGACGACAGCGGCGCGGTCATCGACCGGGCGCTGCTCGCGCGCGGCGCCGTGCGCGACGACGTGAAGGCCATCCTGCTGACCCACGCCCACCCCGACCACGTCGCGGCGTGCGCCGGCTTCGAGGACGCCGACATCGACGTGATGCGCGACGAGCTGCCCCTGCTGTACGGCGAGGTCGCGCCGAAGGGGCCGCTGCCGCGGATGTTCGGGGCGCACTCGAGCCCGTGCCCGCGCAGCCAGGTCGTGCCCGTGGAGGACGGAGCCGTGGTGACGCTGGCGCCCGGCGTCACGGCGCGGGCGTTCGCCGTGCCGGGGCACACCGCGGGCAGCGCCGCCTGGTACGTCGACGGCGTGCTGTTCCTCGGCGACGCCGCCGACGCCGACCGCGACGGGCGGCTCACCACCGCGAAGTGGCTGTTCTCGGACCACCAGCGGCAGGCCACGCGCTCGCTGGTGTCGCTCGCCGAGCGGGTGCGGGCCACGCAGCTGCCGGTGCAGGCGATGGCGTTCTCGCACTCGGGGACCATCGCGGGCGGCGAGCCGCTGCAGGCGTTCGCGGCGTCGCGGGTGCGGTAGGGCTACCGGCGGCGGCCGGAGGTCGAGGCCGGCGACGCGCGCGCCGGCGTGCGCTCGGGGGCTGCGGACTTCGACACCGCGTGGGCGAAGAGCAGGGAGACGCAGTAGCCCACGCCGTAGGGGCTCTCGTACCAGACGACCTTCGCGTTGTCGGCGCGCCAGCGGCTCGCGCCCGCGGCGACCGTCACCGGCGCGACCACGTCCTCGGCGACGCGCTTGCGCAGGTCGGGGTCGATCTCGGCCACGGCGCGCAGGTCGCCGGCCTTGAGGGCGTGGACGACCTGGTGGTCGAACTCCTCGCCGCGCGGGTCGAAGCCCGCGGGGGAGTCGGGGCGCAGGCGGTGGCTCATGTCGCCCGACGCGACCACCGCCCACTGCTCGCTGCCCGAGACCTGGCGGATGGCCTCGCCCATGACGGCCTCGGTGCCTTCGCGCCAGGGGAGGCCCACGACGAGCGTGGGGCCCACCCAGCCGGCCTCGCGGAGGAACCAGAGGGGGACGGCGGCGCCCTGGTCGATGCGCTCGGGCTCGTAGGCCTCGGTGTGCAGGCCGTGCTTCGGGGCCAGGCGGGCGAGGCGGTCGCGGGCCTCGTAGGCGGGCTCGACCTCGAAGCGGACCTTCGGGAAGTCGAACTCGCCGAAGTTGACCTTGAGGCGCTCCTGGCCGGCGGGGTTGCAGACGAGGCGCCAGTCGTCGGGGGTGCGGGGCGTGTGCGGCGAGACGACGACGAGGACGTCGGCCGGGCGGAGACCACGGCGCGCGCGATGCGGCGCATGGCCTCGGTGGTGCGGTTGCAGGCCTTGGCGGCCTCGCCGCCCACCGGGGGCACCACGACCGGGGGTGGCACATCAGGGCGGTGACCGAAACGCTCATGCGCCGACTCTACACTGTCTCGGCCGTCGGGGCCGCTGGGTCGCGGGAGGCGCCGATGAGCACGCGCGGCCAGTCAGATCAGGCCGAACCGGTAGTGGTCGAGGATGCCACCGAGCAGCCCAGCCAGCGCTCCGTCGTCGAGCACGCCGACGAGGTGCTCGCTGCAGAGCGACTCGGCCCGATCGAACAACGCCACGGAGCGGACGCTCGGATCGTGGCATGCGAGGTAGAGCAACCCGTCCGGCGCGTCGGGGTGTGCGTGGAGTGCCGCCGACCAGGCCTGGGCGGTCCGGTAGCCGCCGCCGCTGCAGAGGCGGTTGTCGGCGCCCATGCGGGCCAGCCCCGGCCCGGTCAGGTCGACGAGGCGCAGCGGACGCGCAGTGCGGATCTCGGACAGCGAGCGCACCGCCAGGTCGCCCGTGGTGACCGCGCGAACACCGGTCGCGTGCCCGAAGGTCTCGATGAACGCGCACTCGGGGCGATCGCCCGCATACAGCACCCCGAAGGCGCCATCGGGGGCGTCGAAGCGATAGGTGGCGGTGCGGCCGAAGAACAGCGCAGCGTGGACCGATCGGTGGATCCGCCACCAAGGCCCCGCCTCCCCGACGAGCGGGAGGTCGGTCGTCGACAGGGATCGCGGGGGGCGGCGGTGGTTGGTGGGGCCGACGCGCCGACTACGGGGCACCCTGGGTGCCCCACATCCTCGCTGCGCGTTCGACCTCGTCGTCATCCCCCTGGCGCAGTGCGACAACGGGCGAACGGCCCGCCAGTGCGCTGTTCGGCGACACGAAGAACCGGATCTGGCTCCACGGATCGGCGTCACCCAGGGCTTCTCGCACCCGGGGGAGTCGCACGGACACGCCGTCCGCGAACTGCCAGGCGGGGTACAGATACCCGCGCCGACCGATGGCGACGGCGAGCAGCGCACCCGACTGCCGGCGCTTGTCGACGGCCTGGCGAGACAGGCCGAGGAGATCGGCAGCGTCGCTGCCGGTCAGACACCCGCCCTCCGCCTGCACCAGCTCCCTTCTGGCCAGCAGCCCGCGGATCTTGGCCTGCGCCAGCGGATCCGCCTCCCGAATGGACGCGAACCTCTCCTCGTCGGCCTCCGCCACCTCGACCAGCGCTCGGAGCAGCGCCTCGGCGTCGGTCCCGGCGAGATCGATCAGCGCCTGGACGACCCGGGTCATCGGCGCCTCGCTCGCAACGCTGCTCATGAGCCCTCCGGGAGACGAAGTTGTCGTATCTCCAGTCAGGCTACTCGGTCAACGACTACTCGGTCGACGACGGTGGCGTCAGTCCTCGTCGAGGCCCGTGCCGTCCAGCACCGCCCCCTCGATGCGCGTGTGGTCACGGATGGCCGCCGCCAGGCTCGCCCCGCTGCAGTCCGCCTCGCGCAGGTCGGCGTGGGTCAGGTCGGCGCCGTCGAGCGCGGCGCCCGTGAGGTCGGCGTCGCGCAGGTCCGCGCGCGACAGGTTCGCGTCGGACAGGTCGGCGCCCGCCAGGATCGCGCCGCGCAGGTCGGCGCCCGACAGGTCCGCCTTCGCCAGGCTCGCCCCCGACAGGTCCACCCCCGGGGCGTGCACCCCGGGCAGGCGCGCGCGCCCCAGGTCGGCGCCGGCCAGGATCGCGTCCTCGAGGTCGGCGCCGGCCAGGTCGGCGCCGGTCAGGTCGGCCCCCGCGAGGTCGGCCCCCGCGAGGTGGCGCCCCGCCAGCCGCGCGCCGGGCAGCGAGCGGCCGGCCATCGTCGTGACCGCGAGGACGACGGCCTCGAGCGGCGCCTGCCCCGCCTGCAGGCGGTAGGCCCCGCCCGCCGGCAGCGCGAAGCGGTCGCCCGCCGACAGCGGGGTGCGCTGCCCGCCGGCCTCGATCGTGCCGTCGCCGCCGAGGACCACCAGCGCGGCGGGCGGCTCCGTGGCGCCGTCCACCGCGGCGCCGGGGTCGAGGCGCACGGCCTGCGCGCGCAGCGCGCCGTCGTCCACCCACAGGCGCTCCTGGGCGCCCTGCGCCGCCTCCACCCACTCTCCGATGCGTTCACCCATTCCGACAGCGTATCGCGGCGGCGGACCGCTGCTCACTCGGGGTAGGCGAGCCCCGACAGGTCGTACACGTCGGGGACCCAGGTCACCCGGCTCGTGGTGCCCGTCCCCTGCAGCTCCCAGACGACCTTGCCCGCCGGCGTCAGCTCCTGCAGCTTGCCCTGACCGGACCAGCTCACGAGCACGTTGTCGCAGCCCTCGATGGGGAACCACCGCGCGTCGCCGAGGATGTGCTCGTAGGTGCCGTCGGGGTCCTCGTGCTCCCACACCTGGCGGTAGCCCGTGTCGTCGAAGGCGTACTCGACGACGCGCGACCCCACATCGGGGTTGCGGTTGTCGAACGCCAGCAACCGCCCGGGGCGCACCTCGGAGAAGTGCATCCCCTCGAAGGCCGTGGCCGGGTCCAGCGCGAAGTCGCTGCCCGCGCCGCCCCAGACCCACTGCAGGTCGCCGGCCTCGCTCGCCTTCATCGCGGCGTCGAGCCAGCGGAGGTTGAAGTAGTAGGCCCCCTCGCTGTCGACCCGGGCGAGCGAGTTGGCGTGCCCGTACTCGTAGCAGCCGTTGCGCAGGAACGCCGGCTCGCACCCGTCCCGGCCGCAGCTGATCGAGTCGGTGGGGATGTGGTCGACGCCGGGCGGGTAGTCCTCCCAGGTGTCCCACAGCACGGTCTCGTCGCCCTCCAGTCCGCCCTCGGGCCCGACGACCAGCGTGTCGGCGGCGATGCAGACGGTGCCCGTGATCTCCGGGTTGTCGCGGGGCGGGGTGTTGGGCGGCGCCTCCACGTCGCGCAGATCGTAGCCGAGCCACGCGATGTCGCCCTCTGGCGTCTCCACGAAGTCGTGGTGCCCCCAGACGGTGCGCGTCGTCGACAGCGGCCGGCCGAGCAGGTCGATCCGCTCCACGACCCCCACGTCCTCGGCCTTGGCGGTGTCGCTCAGGTTGAACAGCAGCGAGCGCCCGTCGCGTCCCGCCCGGACCCGGCCGATCTGGTACACCGCCGGGCGCTCCAGGCTGTACAGCCAGCGCCCCGCCCGGTCGACGAGCCCGATGCCGTTCTGCTCGCCGGTGAGGTAGCTCAGCAGCACCGCACCGCCCGGGTCGCAGGCCTCGTCGGGCGCCCACACCGTCTGCTCGAACGCGAGGACGCTGCCCACGGGCCCCGACACGGGCGCGCGCTGCGTCTGCGACCGGTGCTCCCGGCCGCGATCGTCGACGAGCACGACCTCGTACTCCACCTCGTTGCGCGGCAGCCCCACGACGAGGACCCGCCCGGAGGCTGCGTCCACGCGCGCCGTCTCCGTGTAGACGGGGTCCTCGACGTCGTCGTCGGCCTCGGTGAAGCGCACGAAGGCCTCGCCGGACAGTCGGGTGGTGAAGCGCACCTCGGCCGTGCCCCGCGCGACGCCCTCCTCGAGGGTCACGTCGCGGATGGGGGCCGGACCGCAGGCGGCCAGCGCGAGCAGCGTCCACATGCGGGCCTCCGCGGGCTCAGTCGGGGTAGCCGAGCCCCGACAGGTCATAGAGCCCCGGCAGGTAGGTCACGCGGCTCGTGACCTGGCCCACCGAGCCGCTCGCCACGACCTCCCACACGACCTCGCCGTCGCGCGTGAGCTCCTGCAGCTTGGCCTGGCCCGACCAGCTCACGAGCACGTTGTCGCAGCCCTCGATCGGGATGCGCTGCACGTCGCCGAGCAGGTTCTCGTAGTCCCCGTCGGGCTCCTCGTACTGCCAGACCTGCTCGTAGCTCGTGTCGTCGAAGGTGTACTCCACGAGCCGCGAGCCCACCGCCCGGTTGCGGTTGTCGAAGGCGAGGAGCTTGCCGGGGCGCACGTCGGAGTAGTGCATCCCCTCGAAGGCGGTGGCCGGGTCCATCACGAAGTCGCTGGCCTCGCCGCCCCAGACCCACTCCAGGTCGCCCGCGTCGGTCGCCTTCATCGTGGCGTCGAGCCAGCGGAAGTTGAAGTAGAACGCGCCCTCGCTGTTGAGGTGGGCGAGCGAGTTGGCGTGGCCGAACTCGTAGCAGCCGTTGGTCAGGAATCCCGGCTTGCATCCATCCCGGTTGCAGACGATGGAGTCGCTCGGGATCTGGTCGACGCCGGGCGGGTAGTCCTCCCACGTGTTCCAGATGACGGTCTCGTCGCCCTCCTGCGCGCCCTCGGGCCCGGTGACCACGGTATCGGCCGCCATGCACACCGTGCCCGTGATCTCGGGGTTGTCGTCGGGCGGCGTGTTGGGCGGCGCCTCCACGTCGCGCAGGTCGTAGCCGAGCCACGCGAACTGGCCCTCGGAGGTCTCCACGAAGTCGTGGTGCCCCTGGACGGTGCGCGTGCTGGAGACGGGGTTCCCGAGCAGGTCGACCCGCTCGATCGTCGCGACGTCGTCGCCGTGGTGGGCGTCGTTGATGTTGAACACCAGCGACTTGCCGTCGCGCCCGGGCCGGACGCGCGCGATCTGCACCTCCTCGGGGCGATCGATGCTGTACATCCAGCGCCCGGTGCGGTCGACGATGCCCACGCCGCTCCTGTCGGCGGTGATGTAGCTCAGCAGCACGTACCCGCCGCTGTCGCACGCCTTGTCGGGCGACCAGACCGTCTGCTGGAAGCTGAACACGCTGTCGACCGGCGGCGAGACGCTGGACGTCTGCAGCTCCGACTCGTGCTCCCCGTCGCCGTCGACCACGACGACGACGTAGTCCACGTCGTTGCGCGGCAGGCCCACGATGGGGATCCGCCCTCCGACGCCGGCACGGCCGCCGTCTCGGTGTCGAGCTCGCCGCCGGACTCGCCGAAGCGCACGAACGCATCGCCCTTCAGCTCGGTGGTGAACGTCACCTCGGCCGTGCCCGGGCGACGCCCTCGGTGAGCGCGAGCGTTCTGGACCTCGTCCTTCCCGCCGCTGCAGCCCGCAACCAGGGCCAGCAGCCCCACCGTCCATCCAGCAGCCTTCACGCGCCCTCCTCGGGGTGTACGGTAATCTGCCGGCCGACCACCTGCCGCGGACTTCCGGGCGGCCGCGGGACCGCGGGGGTATGGTGCGGGCATGCGACGCTCCGTCCCCGCCCTGCTCGCTGCTGGGCTGCTCCTGTCCGCCTGCCACCGCTCCCCCGTCAAGGAGGACCCGGACTACGGCGACGAGGTCACCGACACCGTCCCCGCGTTCTACGGGCGGGTGCCGAAGAACGTCCTCATGATCTCGATGGACACGTTCCGGGTCGACCACCTCGACCGGGCGCCGTTCCTGTCGACGGTGGCGGCGCAGGGCTTCCGCGCGGTCGACACCACGCAGTGCTCGAACTGGACGTTCGCGTCGACCTCGTGCACCCTCGCCGGGCGTTACAACGAGCAGGCCGGGATGATCCCGCAGCTGGCCGTCAACTTCGACGGCATCTGGCCGGTGGGGACCCCGTTCCTGGCGTCCTACCTCCACGATGCGGGCTACTACTCGGTCATCGCCAGCACCAACGGCTGGCTCGGCCCGGAGTGGGGCAACACGGGCGGCTACGACGACGCGTTCCACCCGCAGAACGGCACGGCCTGGGGCGCCTACCTCGAGGCCCGCGAGCGGCTCGACGCGCACCTCGAGCAGGGCGCCGACCGCTGGCTCATGCACGTCCACGTGACCGAGCCCCACGCGTCGTACTCGCCGCCGCTCGAGTACCTCGGCGGCCTCGACGCCCTCGACCCCGTCCCGTGGGACCTCGACGACCGCGACGAGCAGTACGACGTGACCCGCAACGTCTGGCCGTCGATGACCGACGAGGAGCGCGACCTGCTCAAGCAGCACCTGCTCGTGCGCTACGACGGGGAGCTGAAGTACCTCGACGACCAGGTCTTCCGCATGATCGCGGGGATGGACTTCGACGGCCTGCTCGACGACACGCTGGTCGTCTTCTGGACCGACCACGGCGAGGCCTTCTGGGACCACGACCAGCAGACCCACGCCTACACGCTCTTCCGCGAGGAGAACGACGGGCTGCTGTTCTTCTGGGCGAAGAACATCGTGCCGCAGGTGTGGACGGGCCCGGTGTCGTCGATCGACATGGTGCCCACGGTGCTGAAGCTGCTGGGCCAGCCGCTGCCCGACACGGTCACCGGCATCCCGATCGGCGAGGCGCCCGACGACCGGCCGCGGTTCGCCAACACCATCGCGCGGTTCGGGCCCATCAGCTCGGTGATCCAGGACCACTGGAAGATGATCTTCCGCTGGGACGGCACGGTCCAGCTGTACGACCTGGCGGCCGACCCGCAGGAGCAGACCGACCTGTACGACCCGGCGGCCCCGACCGACCGCGCGAAGACGCTGTGGGCGGAGCTGCGGCCGCGGATCGAGGAGGAGCTGTCGGTGGTGCCGGGGCTGTCGGCGGCCTGGCCGTCCGAGCTCGAGTAGAGACTCGACCAACCATCCGTGGACGTGGGTCACCTCGCAGCAAGCTTCGCCGAATGCGCCGCCTCGATCGCGGGTCCGGCTTCGCCGCACCCCCGGTCGGGCAGGCATTCGGCTTGCTTGCTCGCTCAATACGTCGGAGAACGCGCTGGCGCGCGTCCTCCGACTCCTGCGAGACGCGCCCGGCATCCGCTGGCGCGGATGCCTGGTCGCGTCTCTAGCGCATCGCCTCCACCGTGCGCTCGAGCTCCTCGCTGATCCGCTGCAGCGGCTGCAGCAGGCGCTCGAACTGCTGGAACCAGCGCAGCCAGGTCTCGTCGGACTGCTCGGGCCCGGGGACCTCGGCGTTGACCCGCCGCACGAACTCGGTGAACTGGCCGATCTTCTCGGTGGTGGGCGGCAGCGGGTTGTAGAAGTCGTGGGCGTAGGAGATGAGCGAGCCGGCCGTGCGGTAGAGCACCCGGTCGCCCGTCCCCTCCTCGATGAGGAGGAACTCCGCCGAGATGAGCGCGCTCATGAACGCGACCATCCCGATGGACTGCTCCTTGAGCGTCGAGGTGCGGAACAGGTTCACGAGGATCTTCCGGCTCACCCGGATGAACTCGACGACCCGCGGCTTGAGGTAGCTCTCGGCGGCGCGGATCTGCCGCCCGGCGCGCGGCACCGGCAGCTGCACCTGCACCATCCGCCCGAGGCGCACGTTGATGCGGCACAGCGCGACGGCGTTCGGGTGCTCCTCGTCGGCGGTGAGCAGCCGCGGCGCCACGTCCTCGAGGATGCGCGCCTCGCGCTGGTCGGCGGTGTCGAACACCGGCCGGGCCGTCTCCTCGTCGGGGCGCTCGATGTGGAACAGCCACAGCAGGTACTCGCCGTCCTGCCGGGGCACCTCGAGCGGCACGATCACGTCCTGCCGCAGGTGCACGCCCTGGCCCTCGCGGGTCAGGCCGTAGCCCGACTTGATCACGGCGGTGTACTTCTTCTTCCGCTGCTCGAGCTCGACCTGCAGCCCCTGCACGATGCCGAAGCCGTGCATGTACAGCGAGTGCCGGTTGAGCGCGCGGCGGTGGTACAGCTGCTCGTCGGCCAGGTCCTGCGCCGTGAGGCACAGCCCCTCGAACGGGTTGAGCCGGCGCAGCGAGTGTTCGAACGACATCGCGGAGACTCCCGGCCGACGCCCTAGCGGCGCGGCTCGTCGAAGCGGATGGTGAACGAGACGTGGGCGGGCTTCTCCTGGCTCACCACGCGCACGATGCGCCGCAGCACCTGGGCCGCGCGCTCGCCGAAGCGGGCCTGGAAGCGCTCCCGCGGCTCGAGCCGCAGCGTGAAGAAGCTCGTGGGCTTGCGCTCGGTCGGCTCCATCAGGAACGCCGCCGGCGGCTCGCCGCGCTGGTAGCGCTCCACGATGGTGGCGCCGCCGGCGAGCCGCGCGCGCCCGAGGGTCGCCGCCGCCGGGATGGTGCGCTCCTCCACCCGCACGGGCGCGGAGGTGAGCACCCGCACCATCTCCTCGATGCCGATGCGCGTGCCGCGCGTGCGCATGAGGCGGATGGCGCGGCGCACGAGCTCCCGCTGCTGGTGCACGGGCAGGGACTCGTCGAGCTCGAAGCCGACCCAGCTCGCGAGCCAGGGCAGCATCTTCGGCTCGACCATCATCGGGTCGGTGAGGTCCACCAGCCGGTCGATCCGGTTGGTGAGCGTGGTCATCAGGTGCTGAAAGATGAACAGATAGCGGCGGAGCGGATCCTCGTCGGGATCCATCTCCCAGGCGGCCTCGTCGGGCAGCTCGTGGCCCCGCCAGCGCTGCAGCTGGGCGTCGCGGGCCTTCACGACCTCGCGGGCGTGGACCGGGCCCTCCCCCTGGAAGATGGCCGGGAGGAAGCGCAGGTAGCCGCGCACGGGGACGTGGAGCACGATCTCGTCGTCGACGCCGAGGTTCCGGCTGCGCGCGGCCGCACCGAGCACGGCGGCGCGCACCGTCACCAGGTGGTCGGGGACGTAGAACGAGGCGGGCTCGCCATTCGCCAGCACCCGCTCGCCGCGGACGAAGCTGCGCTCGCCCGTCTGCGTGTGCGCGATCTCGACCTCGCGCACCGCGCCCACGGCCTCTCCCCGGCGGGCCTCCACCAGGCGGTAGGTCACCTTGTTCGCCATGTTCCGCTGCAGGAACTCCTGCGCGGCGCGGATGGGGAACTGGATGGTCACCACCGTCTCGAGGTACCGCAGGTCCGAGGTGGGCTCGAAGCGGGCGAGCGCCGCCGAGCCCTCGGTGAGCGGGACGGGGAGGTTGGTGCCGACGGCGCCGGTGCGACGCGCGGGGAGCCGACGGCGCCTCATGCCTCGCCGTCCTCGCTGACCACGCGGACGTGGCGCAGCACGAACAGGTCGCGGTGCTCGAGCACCACGGTCTGGCGGCCCTCGCCGCGCTCCCAGCCGGGGCCGGGCGCGATGCCGGCCGTGGCCGCGATGCCGTCGCCCGCGGTGGCGCCCGGCAGGTCGAGCGCGCTCTCGACGGGCACGGGGTACACCCGCACCTCCACGACGTGCCGCACCTCGGGCACGTCGGTGACCATGCGCCCGAAGTCCTGCGCGAAGAGGGTGCCCTTGAAGGGCCAGCCCGCGCCGTCGAGCCCGCCGAGGTAGGGGTCGAGGAACTTGCGGACCCAGTCGCGCGCGAGGTCGCGCACCAGCACGAAGTTCGCGTTGGGCCGCAGCCGCAGCACCAGCGACACGTCGACCGGCTGGAACGTCGCGAGCCGCACCTTGGGCTGCACGTTGACCAGGCACCGCTTGGCCAGGTAGCGCTGGACGTGCTCCTTGAGCCCCGTGGCGAGGAACGGGTCGGGCACGAGCTCGTGCTCCATGCGCTGCGGCAGGATGACGATCTCGATCTCGCCGTCGGCGCTCATCTCGCCGTCGCAGGCGGCGCGGGCCACCTCGCCCGAGGCCTCCTGCGCGATGACCTCGAAGTCCATCCGGGTCACGGCGCGGTCGCGGCTCGTGAGCACGCTCGGCGCGCGGCGGATGATCTCGTCGATGCTCTCGGCGTTGCGCCCGCCCGTGGCCGGGAGGCAGTTCGACAGCTCCACCACGTCGCCGAAGGCCTCGCAGACCACGATGCGGCGCGGCCCCACGTTGCCGGCCTCGCCCGGGACGACGTGGTAGACCTCGACGGCGATGTTGTAGTTGCCGACGGGCACGATCTTGCCGCGGATGCCGTTGCCGAAGGTCAGGGTCGACTCGACCGTGTCGACGGTGAACACGCGGTCGTCCTTGCTGGCCGTCAGCAGCGTGTTGCCCGGCGCCTGCCGCCACTCGCGCCGCTCGCCGTCCTCCTCGACCACGTAGACCCGCAGGTCGGGGAACTGGTCGGGGTTGGCGAACGGCGAGTCGGCCTCCTCGTCGCCGTGGAGGTAGAGCGGCTGCCGGCGCAGCTTGACCGACTGGTGCGGCACCCCCTGCCCCGAGAACTTCTCCATGCGGAACTCGTGGAGGTTCACGGCGTCGACGGTGTTGGTCATCAGGTGCGACAGCGGCGGCAGCGCCGGGAGCGCCTCGCCGGGCGGGGTGCGGAACAGCACGCGCAGCCAGGTGCCGTCGCGCTCCGACGGGGTCACCGGGTCGGGGTAGGTGAACGCGAGCACGCCCGAGCGGTCGAGCTTGTAGACGCGGTCGTCCTCGTCGCTCTGGAGCAGGCGCTTCCAGCGGATGCGCCCGGGCCCGATCTGCTCGAGCTCCTCCCACCAGACCGAGACGCCGGCGGGCAGCCAGGTCTCGCCGCGCAGCCGGAAGGTGAACGCGTGGCGCACCCCCACGGGCAGCGGCTGCGACAGCTTCAGGTACAGCGCGGTGTGCTCGGTGACGGGGCCGTCGCCCTCGCCCGGGTCGTCGGTCGTGTCGACGAACGTGTCGAACGGGTAGTGCTCCGACAGCCGGCCCGCGGCGCGCACGATCGAGCGCGACATGCGCCGGTTCGTCTCGCGGTGCTCGACCGTCGCCACCTTGAGCCCGGGCATGGGCTGCTCGTAGATGTTGCGGCCGATGACGCCGTCGACCCCGATGCGCACGGCGTAGATCCGCAGCGAGATCGGCATGGGCGGCGTGCGCGCGTCGGGCTGGTGCGACAGCTGCGCGCGGGTGAGCTCGAGCCGCAGCCAGGTGGTCTCGACCCCGGCGATCTCGGAGCGGAACAGGCCCTTGAGGTTGTCCTTCGGGTCGAGGAACAGCCGGATCTTGCGCCGGACGGGCTCGAGCGCCCCCTCGGGGTCGAGATCGGCGAAGGTGAACTTCGCGAACTTGCCGTCTTCGGTGTGGACGACCCGCCAGGTGTCGGCCGCGCGGTAGGTCAGCTGGAGGTGGTAGTCCTCCTTGGGCTCCTCGACGAGCTCGCCGTCGACCTCGAAGCCCACCTCGAGCTCGACCATCACCGGCCGCTGGCTGCGGTTGTCGAACACGTCGGCGCCGACGAACAGCTTCATCCCGACCAGCGGCGGGAGCGTGTTGGCGGGCTGGAACGGGGCGGCGGGCAGGCTCGGCAGCTCGATCGGCGCCGCCGCGCCCGTCTCGGGGCCGGCCGCGAGGTAGAGCACCACGGGCCGCAGCCAGGTGGCCTCCATCTCGAGGTTCGGCATCATGGCGCGCAGGTGCACGGCCTCGAGGCGCTCGGCCCGCAGGTTGTACCCGTCGGTCGCCATGTCGGCGAACGGGCCGGTGAGCACGATCATCGTGCCCTGGTAGCGGACCCGGTCGGGCGCCACGGTCTCCCAGGCGTCGCCCTTGCGGTAGGAGAACCGGTACTTCGGGAAGTACCCGTTGCGGCCGAGCGGCATGGAGCGGTCGACCATCGCGAACCGCACCGTCCACCCGGGCCGGATGGGCGGCATGTCCTGGATGAAGAACTCGAGGTAGCGGCCGGTGGCGCGCACGTCCCAGTTCGAGATCAGCCGCTCGTCGCCGCCGCGGTCGTCCCGCCAGGTGATCTCGAGGTCCTCCTGCATCCGCCCGGCGAGCCACCGCTCGTAGTCGACCCGGCCGCGGATCCAGCGCCGCTCCTCGACCATCTCGGGGATGGGGAACGGCGCCTCGTCGTCTTCGCCGAAGTGCTCGATCGGCATGGCGTCCGGCATGTGGGCGACGAGCGAGACCTCGGGGACGCCGAGGACCTCCTCCTCCTCCTCGACCCCCTCCATGGGGACCCAGCGCCCGCGCGTGAAGCGCTCCCACCGGAACATCGCGGCGACCGGGAGGTTCTCCTCGGTGGCGGTGCGCAGGCGGATCCGCCCGGGGACGTGCACCTCGTCGAGCGGGAAGTCCATCCAGCGGAAGTCGTCGTGCGACAGGTAGAGGAACTGGTAGGGCGTGTAGGCGTGGGGCCCGTGCTCGGTCGGGTCCATGCGGAAGGGCTGCACGCCGCGCCCGCCGCCGAACACCACGACCTGGTCGAACTCGGCGTCGACCTGGAACGGGATCTCGCGCACGGTGGGCTGCTCGCCCGCGTGTGCCGCGACGATGCGCTCGATGCGGCCGCCGTGGACGGTGATCGCGTCGCTCGTGAGGTAGTGCAGCGCGTCGATCCCCGACTGCTGCCGCGTGGAGCAGCGGGTGTGCGGGGGCAGCTCCACCACGTCGTGGGCCGTGCTCGACAGCGCGAAGGTCATCGGGACCACCGACGGCCGCGCGTCGCGCCGCTCCTCGCCGATGAAGTTCAGGAAGTGGACGTAGGTCTTGTCCGGCACGCGGTTGAGCCGGTAGATCGTCATCTCCGTCATCCACGCGAACAGCTGGACCAGGGTCATGCCCGGGTCGGCGTCGGACAGGTTGGTCCACTCGGGCGTGTACTGCGGGATGAGCTGGCGCGCCTCGCGCACGAGATCGGCGTACCGGCGGTCGTCGAGGTTCGGGGGCTTGATGGGCATCGGCGGCGGTGGATCCTGGAGAGAGACGTGCCGGGTGGCGGGTGCGGTAACCGCGGATCAGCCTCCGAGCATCAGGCTGAGCTCCTGCAGCTCCTCGGTGCTCCTGACCTTGTAGTGGACCATCACCTTGACGGTCCCGTCGGGCTCGGGCCAGGCGTCGACCTTCGAGACCTCGATCCGCGGCTCCCACCGGGCGAGCGCCTCCTCGACGTAGTGCGCGACGAGCGTGGAGGTCGCCCGCGTGTTCGGTGCGAACACGAGATCGTGGATGCGGCAGCCGAAGTCCGGGAGCATCTGCCGCTCGCCCGGCTTGGTGCCGATGATGAGGGTGATCGACTCGCGGATGTTCTGCTCGTACTCGCTGGTCGCCACGCGGCCGCTGCCCGGATCGAAGCCGAACGGGAAGCGCCACCCACGCCCGAGGAACTCCTTTCGCACCCGCCCTGCCTCCTGCGCCCGCGCATTCCACCACACGTGCGCGGCGGACGGAACCCGCTATCCCACGCGCAACCGAAACGGCGTCACGGTGCGGACGAGCTTCGACGCGAACACCGCCAGGAACAGGGTCGTGGCCGCCATCTCGAGCTCCTCCTCGAGGACGCGGGCGGCGTGGCTCACGGTGTAGTGGCCGAGGTGCAGGGCGTCGGCGAGCCGCTCGTGGGCGCCGTCGACCCCCTCGACGAAGTCGAGCCCGACCGCCACCGCGTACCCGGCGAGGGCGAGGAGGATCCCCAGCTGCAGCGCCGGCGCCAGGTGGTGGCGCAGGAACAGGACCATGCCGAGCCCGGCAGCGCCGAACAGCGGGACGAACACGACCTGCCAGGCGTAGCTCGGCACGAGGTCGAACACGGCGCCGCCCGAGAGGTGGCGGACGGCGGGGCCGATGCGCTCGTGCAGGCCGGTGGCGTCGTCGGCGCCGATGTAGGCGAACAGCAGGGCCAGCAGCGCCCAGCCGAGGCGGCCGCGCCCGGCGCGCCCCTCGGCCCAGGCGACGGCGCCGAGGACGGCGGCGACGGCGGTGGCCTGCGTCGCGCTGTACCAGGTGGCGAAGCCGTCCTCGCGGGCCACGTTGGCGAGGTGCTGGAAGGCCTTGCCGGGGACGAGGTCGAGGTAGGCGAACAGCAGGTCGACCACGAGCAGCGCGCCCTGGACGGCGAGCATCGCGACGACGAGCCGCCGGACCGCGCCGGCCCCGTCGACGACCCACTCGCCGTCGGGCTCCGTCACCGACCCACCACCGTCCGGAACATCGCCGCGAGCTGGCGGTGCCCCTCCTCGTTCGGGTGGATGCAGGTGCCGTCGAACCAGGTCTCGGCGTCCTCGCCGCGGAAGCACTCGTTGTCGGGGTCGCCGGCCAGGAAGCCGTGGCCGCAGAACGCCTCGAGGGCGAAGACCACGTCGAACTGCGTGCGCACCGCGCCGGCCACCCAGGCCTCGTTGATGCGGACGTACTCGCTGCGCATCTCGGGGACGACGCCGTCGAAGCCGAGCAGCGAGGCCGCGGGGCAGACGGAGAGGTCGCCCGTGCCGTCGGTGTACTCGTAGAGGTTCGCGAACACGACGTACAGGCCGTTCGGGAACCGGGCGCGCGCGGCGACGAGCGTGTCGAGGGCCTGGTCGAACAGGGCGATGGTGTCGTCCACGTCGGCGTCGACCTGCTCGAGCGTGCCGCCCGCGAGCAGGTCCTGGGCGTAGGCGAACATGTCGTTGCCGCCGATGGTGAAGACGACGAGCGTGGCGCGCTCGTCGGTCCCGTCGGCGCCGATGCAGTCGACGATCTGCGTGTCGTCGCGCTGCAGATCGTCGACGCGAGCGCCCCAGCGCGAGCAGTCCTGCGTCTCGAGCGGGTGGCCGAGGTCCTCCTCGAGGCCGGCGACGAGGAGGTTGCGGTAGAAGCCGGCGTCGGGCGTGGGGAAGGTGCCGGTGGTGATGGAGTCGCCGAGGAACACGACCCGGTCGAGGTCGCCGATGTCCTGGTGGCCGGTGCCGACGCAGTCCTCGGGGACGACGGGGCCGAGCGGCTCGTAGTCGGGGACCGCGCCCTCGTCGGGGTCGCCGAGCACGCCGAAGCAGCGCTGCGACAGCGACAGGTCCGGGAGGGAGACGGCGGGCGGCGGAGCGGTCTGGCAGGCGGCGAGCAGGAGCGGGAGCATCGGGTCCTCTGCGACGGTCCGGCATCTTACTCCAGGCGCCGGAGCTCGTCCGCATGCGTCTGGGCGTGCCGGGCGACGCGGTCGTACCAGGCCGCACCGACGGGCAGGGCGTCCTCGTGGAAGTCGAAGCGGCTCGAGTGGGCGGGGGGCGGCTCCTCGCCCGTGGTGCGCGCGCCGAAGCGGATGTAGGCGCCGGGGACGTGGTCGAGGTACCAGGCGAAGTCCTCGCCGCCCATGTTGGCGGTGCCGAGCGGGCGCACGCTCCCCTCCCCCACCACGGCGACGGCGGCGGCACGCGCCACGGCGGTGGGCCCGGGCGGGTTCAGCAGCGGCGGCGTGCCGTCGATGAGGGTGACCTGGATGGCGGCGCCGTGGAGCTCGCCGACGGCCCGGGCGGCGCGGATGACGCCCTCCTTGAGCTGGCGCCGGATGTCGGCGCGCTGGGCGCGGATGGTGCCCTCGAGCACGGCGCGGCCGGCGATGACGTTGGCGGCGGTGCCGGCCTCGAAGCGGCCCACGGTGACCACGGCGGGCTGCGCGGGGTCGACCTGGCGGCTCACGACGGACTGCAGCGTGGTCACGAGGTGGCTGCCCACGACGATGGCGTCGAGCGCCTCGTGGGGCCGCGCGGCGTGGCCCTGGCGGCCGATGACCTCGAAGTGGAAGGTGTCGGTGGAGGCGTTGACGCAGCCGTCGGTGACGACGAGCGTGCCCGGCGGGTAGAGCCGGTCGAGGTGGCCGCCGAAGATGGCGGCGACGCCTTCGAGCACGCCGGCCTCGATCATCTTGACCGCGCCGTAGCCGGCCTCCTCGGCGGGCTGCCACAGCAGGCGCACGGGCCCGGGCGGCGGGTCGGCGAGGAGCAGCGCGGCGGCGCCCACGAGCATCGAGGTGTGGCCGTCGTGGCCGCAGGCGTGCATCACGCCGGGCCGCGACGAGGCGAACGGCAGCCCCGTCTCCTCCTGGATGGGCAGGGCGTCGATGTCGGCGCGCAGGGCGACGAGCGGCGCGTCGCCCCGGCCGGGCAGGTCGGCGACGATGCCCGTGCCCGCGACGCCCGTGCGGTGGGCGACGCCGAGCTCGTCGAGCGCCGCCGAGATGCGCCGCATGGTGTCGTGCTCGTGGAAGGCGAGCTCGGGCTGCTGGTGCAGCGCGCGCCGCAGGGCCACCATCCGGTCCACCACGCCCTGCGGCACGCCCACGCTACAAGCCCTGGGCGCAGTCGAACGTGAGGCCGAACAGGCCGTCGGCGCCGTCCTTCCCCTCGACGACCACGAGCCAGCGCGAGCCGCCCTGCGACACGAGCCGCACGTGGTCGCGCTGCGTGCCCGGATCGGGCCACATGTCGCACTGCTCGATGGGCGAGTCGGCCGTCGGGCACGTCACCCCGGCGGGGAGCCTGAACGCAGCGAGGTCGAGGTCGACGCACGGCGTGTCGAGCCAGACGTCGACGTGCATGTCGCCCGCCGGCAGCTCGAGGAGGTAGGCCCGCTCGCCACCCTCGTGGTAGTTGTAGAAGGCGGGCGTGCACTGCAGGCTCTGGTAGAGCTGCTCGTCGAACACGTTGGTGCCGCCCTTCGTGTGGCCGATGACCTTCTGGCCGCACTCGACGGTGGCGGTGACGCACTCGGGGCCCGCGACGGGGCCGCCGTCCTCGAGGTCGTCGCAGTTGTCGGCCGTCACCACCTCGGGCGGGCCCTTCGGCGCCGGCTGGGCGGGGGTGGTCGGGTTCGAGCCCGGCTTGACCCCGGGGGTCACGGGCTCGTGGTCCTCGGTGTCGGTCGCGCCCTCGTCCTTCGGCCCCTGGAGCGTCAGCGAGGTACAGCCACCGAGAGCGATCGCGAGCAGCGGCATCGTCATCACGTGCAACTCCACCTCCACCGTCGATCCGGTCCGTGCGCGGCCTCGTATCCGGTCTCGGGGATCGACGCGCCGCACGTACGGCGGATCCGAGGTACATTGCAAGTGATGCTGCTGACGGTCCTCTGGATGTTCCTCGCCACCATCGCCCACGCCACGGAGGCGTCGGACCGCGGCTTCGGAGCCGGTGAACGACGCCGGGGGGTGCCGCATCGCGATGCGCCCCGAGCACCACCCGCTCGGCGCGGCGATGCGCGCCGACTGCACCTGGCCCGACGTGTCGGTCGACGCGCTGGTGGCGCTGGTCAGCGACTACTCACGGTACCCGGAGTTCGTGTTCCCCGTCGCCGAGTCGCGCGTGCGGCGCACCGAGGGCGATCGCGCGCTCGTCTACCAGCGCCAGCAGGTCTTCGGGCTCGCCGACCGCGAGGTGCTGCTGTGGATGCAGCAGGAGCGCGGCACCGACCGGCTGCGCGTCTCGTGGACGACGGCGTCGGAGGAGCCGCTGGAGCTCGCGCGCGGCGCCATCCGCACGCCGCGCAACCAGGGCTTCTGGGAGATCACGGCCGATCCGGAGGGCGGCGCCCACGTGGTGCACGAGGTCGCGCTCGACGCGGGCGGCTCCGTCCCGCGGTGGATCGTCGCGCTGGTGCGCACCCGCTCGTTCGCCAAGATCCTCGCCGACGTGCGGCGCAAGGGGCTCGTCAGCGCGTCCGGGTGAGGACGGCGGCGAACAGCGTGTCGCTGTCCAGATCGGGCGGGCCGAAGCGCGCCGCCGAGGTGCGGGCGAAGGCGCCGTCGAGCTCCGCGAGGACCGCGTCGACCACGTCCTCGTCCTCCTCGGGGCACCAGGAGCAGGTGACGTAGACGAGGCGGCCGCCGGGGCGGACGGCGGCGGCGCCGAGGCGCAGCAGCCGGCGCTGGAGCTCGCCGTGGGCCGTGAGGCGGGCGGGATCGAGGCGCAGCCGGGCGTCCGGGTTGCGGCGCCAGGTGCCGGTGGCGGAGCACGGGGCGTCGACCAGCACGGCGTCGAAGCCCCGGGCGGCCTCCGGCCCGAAGGCGGGGCGCTCGCGGCCGTCCCAGCGGTGGACGCGCACCACGTCGGCCAGGCCCGCGCGCCGGACCCGGGTGCGCAGCTCGGCGAGCTTGCGCGGGTCGACGTCGGTGGCGTGGACGGCGCCTCGCCCGCCGAGGCCGTCGGCGATCTGCACCGTCTTGCCGCCCCGCCCGGCGCACACGTCCCAGGCCAGGCGCCCGGGCGCCACCCGCGCGAGCGCGCCGCAGCGCTGGGAGGCGAGGTCCTGCACCTCGATGGCGCCGGTGCGCCAGGCCGCGGTGGCGGTGATGGCGGCGGCGCCGCGGCAGCGCAGCGCGCCGCTGTCGTCGGGGGTGACGGTGAAGTCCTCGCGCTCCAGCTGGCGCGCGGCGTCGGCGCGGCGGGGGCGCACCCACAGCGGCGGGCGGGTGCGCTGGGCGGCGAGCCAGGCCAGCACGCGCTCGTCGCCGTCGAGGGCGGCCCAGCGCTGCAGGTGGGGGCCGAAGCCCGCGGGGACGCCGTGGGCCAGGGCGCGGGCGGGCCAGGCGCGGGCGTCCCGCAGGCGGCGGCGCAGCGCCTCGACGGCGGCCGCCACGGGCTTCGGCCCCGGCGCGCCCGACAGCACCGCCGAGGCGGCGAGCACGTCGCGGCCGTCGAGGCGGCGCAGCGCGTCGCACAGCGGGACGCCGCCCGGGAGCTCCGCGCCGCGCGGATCCAGCGCCGCGGCCACGGTGGGCGCCCAGGCGGCGGCGCGGGTCAGCTGGATGAAGGCGTCGCCGCTCGGGCGGGCGCTGGCGAGGAAGCGGTCCAGCGGCGGCGGCACGCCCTGCGGGCCGAGCCACTGCCGCCACAGCGCCGCGGCGCTGCCGCCCCGCCCCTGCCCCCGCCCCCGTCGCGCCATGCCGCCCGCCTCCCGCGCGGGTTAACCCCGGCAGATGTGGCTCGTCCTCCTGGCGTGCAGCGGCGGGAGCGAGGCGCCGGAGGCGGCCGCGCCGGCCCCGGCGCCCGCCGTCCCCGCTCCCTCCGTCCCCGATCCGGGCGTCGCCGCCGAGCTCGATCCGGCGCTGTTCGCGCGCGGGCTCGTCGCCACCGTCGACCAGCCGCCGGGCCACGTCGTGGCCGAGCAGGACCTGATGCTCGGCGCGGTGCCCGACTTCACGCCCGATCCGCCGACCGACCGGGTGGCGCTGGTCGGTGCCACCGTGAAGGAGCCCGTCTTCGCCGGCGAGCCCGTCCGGCTGGAGCGGCTGGTGCACCCCGCCGACGGCCGCACGGGCTACGACGCGCTCGTGGCCGACGGCGAGCACGCGGTCGCGCTCACGGTGCCGTCGTACGCGACCACCGGGCTCGAGGCGGGCTGCCCCGTCGAGGTCCTCGCCGCGTCCGACGCCACGCACCGCCCGCGGGTGCTGTCGCCCGCGCCGCTGCGGGTGCTCGGCGTCGATCCGGCGGGCGAGGCGCTGGCGAAGGTCGTCGTGGCTGCGCCGGCGCGGGCCCGCGGGCTCGACGGCGGGCCCGTCACGCTGGTTGCCGTGCCGCTGTCGGTGTGGCGCACGGCCGAGGAGAACCATGGCGAGCCGCAGTTCGAGGCGCCCGAGCGGCCCGGGCCGCAGATCGCCGTGGCGCGGCGGGTGCTGCAGCCCGGGATCATGATCCGCAGCGAGGACCTCACCGAGGTCGGCGGCGCGGGGCTCGAGGGCCTGCGCTACGCGGTGGCCTGGGCGCAGATCGCGACCCAGCCCATCTACCCTGGGGAGCTGCCGCACCCCGCTGCGGCTCGCGGCGGCGGGGCGGGGTTGTGCACCGCCATCCCCGACGGGATGCGGGCGGTGGCGGTGCCGGCCGAGGGGCGAGGTGTCGCCCGACTGGGTGGAGGGGTACGTGCGGGTGCGGGCGGGCGAGAACGTGCTCGACAGCCAGTACGTGGGGTCGGTGGATCCGCTGGGGCGCACCGCGGTGATCTTCGCGCTGCCCGACGCCGCGCGGGGGGTGGCGGTGGCGGCGGCGACGCGGGGGCAGCGGTTCGAGGTCACGGCGACGGAACCGCCTTAGTCCCTGCTTTCCCTTCCCCTGCCCTTCCCTGCCCTGCCCCTGCCCCTCCCACGCCGCGGCAGGCTCAGGTGCCTCGAGAGCGCTGGCCCTGCGACTGCACCAGCGTCACCAGCATCGAAATCACGCGCTCCAGCAGGTCCAGCGCGGCGTCGACGTGCTGCGGCCGGACGAGGCCCAGCCGCTGACAGACCAGGATCTGGCCGGCGCATTCGGTCGCAGTGCCACGGAGTTCGCCGCGCGACGCAGTTGATCGCGAATGTAGGCGCGCCCCTGGGGGAGATCCTCGACGAGTTCGTCGATGATTGCGGCGGATTCCACGGCTTGATGGAACACTGCCAATCGCTGGAAGTCGAAGCGCAGAGCGCGGCACGGAACCCCGACGACCGCTATCCGGCGGGTGGGACAGAAACTGTCCGTGTGTGAGCGGGAGGGGGCAAGGGCAAGGGCAAGGGCAAGGGCAAGGGCAAGGGCATGGGGCGAGGGCGAACCGCGGTACCATCGCCTCCATGTGGTGGTGGCTCCTGACCGCGCCCGCGGAGGCGGACTCCCCGGCGCCCGAGATCGACGCCGTGTGGGCCCTGTCGGTGGACGGCGTCCCGGTGCGCACGCTCACCGTGAAGGTGCACTACGAGCGCGAGGACGACACGCGGGTGCGGGTGGTCGAGGCCTGGACCGAGCTGGCGGGCGGGCGCAAGCGCACCGCCTACGCCTGGCGCCAGCGCCTGACCGCCAACGCCCGCGACGGCACCCCGGCCTCCTTCCACGCCGTCACCGAGGACGACGGCGTGCCCCACGAGATCCAGGGCCGCTTCGCCGACGGCGCCTGGCACGTCACCATCGCCGAGCCCGACGGCACGCGCACCTACGCCCTGCCGCCCGCCCGCGTCGACCTGTCCACCGTGGACCTCTTCGACCCCGAGTCCGACCGCAAGCTCGCGACGGGCGCCAACGTCCGCATCCTCAGCGCCGACATCGGGAAGATCCTCGAGGGCCCGGTCGTCGGCCTCGGCCCCGCCGTGCTCGAGGTGGGCGGCGAGCCCGTCCCCGTCGACGGCTACGAGTGGCGCACGCCGCAGGGCGCGTGGACGCTGTGGTACGCGTCCAACGGCTTCCTCGTCCGCTACGACGCGCCCCTGCTGCTCCACGGCGGCGGGCCGGAGCGCACCGTCCACGCGGAGCTCACCGGCCAGGCGCCGCGGGCGGTGGACGAGTTCGCCGTCGCGCCGCTGCCCCGCGTCGAGGGGCTGGACCTGCCCTGAGCCGCCCCTTGCGGGCGGCGGGGCCGGCAGGTACGTCGACGTCCGAACGACGGAGCCCCCCGGTGACTGGCAGCGGAGACGGCAGCGAGCAGCAGCGCCGGGACGACAAGGTGCCCGTGGAGCGGCTGGCCTCGATCCTCGTGGCGATCGTGCTGCCCGTGCTCATCGTGGTGGCCACGCTCGCGGGCCTCGAGTCGTTCCGGACCTTCGCCGACAAGCGCGAAGACCGCAACGCGGGCAAGGTGATCAACGGGCGCGTGGTCGAGGGCGGCGTCGAGCGGGTGATGGAGCGCAAGCTCCGCAACGAGCCGGAGATCGTGATCCTCGGCAACTCGCTGTCGAACACCGACCTGCAGCCGCCCCTGCTGGCGCGCGGGCTCGGCCTCAAGCCGCTCAAGGTGCAGAAGTTCTCGATCCCGAACAGCATGGGGGCCCACTGGTACCTCATCCTGAAGAACCGCGTCTACGCCGAGGGCCACCACCCGAAGATCGTCATCATCCTGAGCGACCTGCAGTCGCTGCTGGCGCTGGCGCCGCGGTCGGAGGCGTCCTACCTCAACCTGGCGGTGCACTTCACCGACGACGAGCCCGTGCTCGACCAGCTCCTCGGCACCCGCAACTTCTACATGGAGCGCGTGCGCGAGAACCGCGGGAAGCTCCGCGAGAAGGCGCTCACCACCGCGCGCAACGCGATGGTCGACCTGTTCTTCCGCCACACGGCGCCGTCGAGCAAGAACGACAAGAAGACGGAGAATGCGCTGTCGCGGGTCTTCGACGCCAGCAAGACCGACATGCGGCTGCACAACAACGTCATCCCGATCTTCAACACCAGGTCGAACCGCGACCTGCTGCCGTTCGACCCGAACGAGCTGCCCGAGCCCGATTCCTCGTTCATGCCCCACATCGCCGAGCTCGTGCAGTCCAACGGCGGGCACCTCGTGTTCCTGCGGCCGCCGATGTCGCCGCAGCTGCCGCCCGAGTTCGGCGACGTGGTCCCCGAGGCCTCCGAGGAGCGCGTCCCCGCCGTGCTCGCGCGGTACGGCGCGAGCTTCTTCGACCTGCGCACGCTGCTCGTGTCCAGCCCCGGCGAGCCCCACGCCGAGCGGTACATGGACGCCACGCACTTCGAGAACGTCGACCACATGAACCACGAGGGGTCGCGGCGGTTCACCTCGATCGTGTCGGGCCTGCTCGACGACCTCGGCGTGATCCGGCGGGTGCGCCCGAGCGCCGAGCTGCTGCGCACCATGGCCATCGTCGACGACACCTTCATCGATCTGCCGCTCGACGTCGAGTTCCGGGCGCCCCCGCCGCGCGTGCCGCACCCCGAGCGCAACTTCGTCCAGGGGCGCGGCGAGCTCGTCTACTTCCGCAGCGAGGGCTTCGGCTTCCTCAACGACATCGCCACCATCGAGGCCACCCCGCTCGCCTCCCGCTGCTCGCCCGTGCGCGTCCTCGAAGACGGCGCGCCGCTGCCGCTGCCCAACGTCTCCTGCGAGGAGGTCACGAAGCACCTGCGCGGCCGCACCTGCCACACGCCCGAGAAGCTGTTCTTCACCACCCCCGACCGCACCGACCCCTACCTCAACGGCCGCCACTACCGGCTCGCGCTCGATCCCGACCGCAGCTGCGGCGGCGGGCTGTGGCTGTACCCGGGCGACCGCGCGCGGCTCGCGGCTCGCCCCATCGACACCGAGGCGCTGCTGCGCGGCTCGGGCGCGCTGCGCGTCGCGGGGACGCCCCTGGGGCCCACGGAGCAGGAGAACGGCGCGCTGAAGGTCCGGGTCAAGGCGGCGAACATGCTGCGCATCGAGCAGGACGTGCCGCTGGCCCAGCTGCCGGGGCGGGGCGCGGTGATGTCGCTGCAGCCCCGGATCGGGCCCACGCCGAACAACGTCGTCGTGGAGATCGTGAACCCGACCGACCAGTTCGTGCTGCTGTCGAGCGTGCGCCTGCTGCCGGACCTGCCGAAGTCGGCGGAGGACCTGGCGGAGATCGAGCCACCCCCGCCGGAGCCCGTGGTGGAGGACGACGACGACGAGCTCGCGGTGGCGCCGGTGCGCGACACCGGCGCGCCGTAGCGCCTACCCGAGCGCCTCGATCTTCGCGACGCGCCCGGCGTGCCGGCCGCCGGCGAAGGTCTCGCCGAGCCAGGCGTCGAGCAGCTCGAGGGCGAGCCCCTGCCCCACCACGCGCTGCCCCAGGCACAGGATCCGGGCGTCGTTGTGGAGCGTAACCATGCGCGCGCTGAAGGTGTCGTTCACCACGGCGGCGCGGACGCCGGGGATCTTGTTCGCGGCCATCGCCATGCCCTGGCCCGTGCCGCACACGAGCACCCCGCGCTCGGCCTCGCCCCGCGCCACGGCGTGGCCCACGAGCCCGGCGTAGTCGGGGTAGTCGACGCTCTGCGTGTCGTGGGTGCCCACGTCGTCGACGGTGTGGCCCGCCTCGCGCAGGTGCGCGGCGAGCACGGCCTTCAGCTCGAAGCCCGCGTGGTCCGATCCGATCGCGATCCGCATCTCCCCTCCCCGGACGCCCTATAGCTTCGCGAACGCCAGGACCGCGTTGGTGCCGCCGAAGCCGAAGCCGTTCGACAGGGCGGCCGCGATGGGCACCTCGCGGGCCGTGAGCGGCACGTAGTCGAGGTCGCACGCCGGGTCGGGGTGCTCGAGGTTCGCGGTGGGCGGCACGACGCCGCGCGCGAGCGCGAGGCAGGTCGCCACGGCCTCGATGCCGCCGGCGGCGCCGAGGAGGTGGCCCGTGACCCCCTTGGTGGAGGAGACCATGAGCCGGTCGGCGTGGGCGCCGAAGGCGGTGCGGATGGCGGCGGTCTCGGCCGGGTCGTTCTGCGGGGTGGAGGTGCCGTGGGCGTTGACGTAGGCCACGTGGGACGGGTCGAGCCCCGCGCTGCGCAGGGCGCGCTGCATGCAGCGGGCGGCCCCCGCCCCGCCGGGCGCGGGCGCCGTGACGTGGTGGGCGTCGGTGGTGGAGCCGTAGCCCCGCAGCTCGCAGTAGATGCGGGCGCCGCGCGCCCGGGCGTGCTCGAGCTCCTCGAGGACGACCACGCCGGAGCCCTCGCTCATGACGAAGCCGTCGCGCTCGGCGTCGAACGGGCGGCTGGCGCGGGTCGGCTCGTCGTTGCGGCGAGAGAGCGCCTTCATGTTCATGAAGCCGCCGTAGCCGAGGGGGGTGAGCCCGGCCTCGGTGCCGCCGGCGACGATGACGTCGGCCTCGTCGTCGCGGATGGCGCGCCAGGCCTCGCCGATGGCGTGGTTCCCGACGGCGCAGGCGGTGGCCACGCACAGCGACGGGCCCTGCGCCTGGAAGCGGATCGCGACCTGCCCCGCGGCGAGGTTGATGAGGCAGCGGGGGATGAACAGCGGGCTCACCGTGCGGTAGCCGCCGTCGGCCAGCTCCTCGGCCTGCTCCACGATCTCGGGGATCCCGCCGATGCCCGAGCCCACGTAGACGCCGAGGCGATCGGGGTCGGGCCAGCCGTGGCCGGCCGGGCGCTCCGCATCGGCGTCGGACCGGTCGCGGACCTGCGAAAGGTCGAAGCCCGCGTCGCCCATCGCCTCGTCGGCGGCCACGATCGCGTACTGCATGAACAGGCCGAGGCGCTTCGCCGCCCGCGCACCGAGGGTGCGGTCGACGACGAAGCCCTTGACCTCACCCGCGATGCGGCTCGGCCAGTCCGACGCGTCGAACCGGGTCAGCGGGCCGATGCCGCTGCGCGCGGCGACCATGGCGTCCCAGGTGGACGCCACGTCGAGGCCGCACGGCGTGATGCAGCCGAGGCCCGTGACCACGACCCGGCGACGATCCGACGGCGGCGCGGGCAGCGAGATGTGGTTCCCCGCTCCCACGAGCCGTCAGGACACGTGACCGACGATGTAGTCGACCGCGTCCTGCACGGTGCGGATCTTCTCCGCCTCGTCGTCGGGGATCTCGATGTCGAACTCCTTCTCGATCGTCATCACCAGCTCGACGATGTCGAGCGAGTCGGCGTTCAGATCGTCGATGAAGGACGCCGTCGGGACGACCTCGGAGTTCTTCACGCCGAGCGACTCGGCGATGATCTTCCTCACCTTCTCGACAAGCACCTCGTTCGACATCCCGGCTCCATCCCCGCGTGATTCGGGCTGGCGCCCCTATCCGGTGACCCGCCCCAAAGCAAGCCGGCCAGCCCGGTCAGCCCGCCGCCAGCCGGCGCTCGATCGCCCCCACGAGCTTCGCGCCTCCGGTCCGTGCGGCCATCCGGACCGCCTGGCGCACCGCCTCGGCGTTCGCCCGGCCGTGGCCCACGACCACCGTGCCGCGCGTGCCGAGCAGCACCGCCCCGCCGTGGGCGTCCCAGGCGACCCGCTCGCGGAATCGGCGAAACGCGCCCTGCAGCAGCCACGCCCCGGCCAGCCCCGACGGGGATCGCCGGATCTCCTCGCGCAGCAGCCCGACCACCGTGGTCACCGCGCCCTCCGCCGCCTTGAGGAGCACGTTGCCGACGAAGCCATCGGTGACGAGCACGTCGCACGAGCCGTCCATCGCGGCCGTGGGCTCCACGTTGCCCACCACCTGCAGCCCGGTGGCCCGCAGCAGCGGGAGCGCGGCGCGCACCTGGGCGTTGCCCTTGCCGTCCTCCTCGCCGTTGGCCAGCAGCCCGACCCGCGGCAGCGCGATCCCGATGACCTCGGCGTAGGCCGCGCCGAGCTGCGCGAAGCAGACCAGCTGCTCGGGCTTGCAGTCGACGTTGGCGCCGGCGTCGAGCAGCACCAGGCGCCCGCCGTCGGCCCGGGGCAGGATCGAGGCGATGGCCGGGCGCTCCACCCCGGGCAGCACGCCCAGGTCCACCACGGCGGCGACGAGCACCGCGCCGGTGTTCCCGCACGACACCGCCGCACACGCCGCGCCGTCGCGCACCTGGGCCAGCGCCACGCGCAGCGACGAGGCCTCCGAGCGGCGGACGGCCGCCACCGCGCCGTCGCCCATGCCCACCGCGTCGGGCGCGTGCACGATGCGCACCTCGGCGCTCCCCGGCTTGCGCCGCGGCATGGCCGCCCGGATCGCGGCCTCGTCGCCGACGAGCACCACGGGCACGCCGTCGCCCGCGGCCGCCACCGCGCCCGCGACGATCGCACCGGGCGCGTGATCGCCCCCCATCGCGTCGACCGCGACGGGTCCGCGCTCGGATCCCAGGCTCCCCTGCCCGATCACCCGAGGCCCCGGGTCAGCTGTTGTCGACCTCGACGATCTTCCGGCCACGGTAGGTGCCGCACGCCTCGCACATGTGGTGGCGGAGCTTGGTCTCGCCGCAGTCCGGGCAGGACTCCACCGACGCGGAGTAGGTCAGGTGATCGTGGGCGCGGCGCTGGTCCCGCTGCATCCGGGACGTGCGCTTCTTCGGAACCGCCATCTCAATCCTCCTCGGCCGGCTCGCCGCGAGTGGGGGGCGCGCCGGCGTCGTTGTCGTTCCCGGGTCGGAACCCGGCCAGGGCGGCGAACGGACTCGCCGCGGTGGAACCCGCCGCCAATAGCTCGTTCGTCCGCTCGTCGCACGCCGCACGATCCGCGCACACGACCCGGCTCGGCGCCGCGAGCGACAGGGCCTCGCAGAGCACGTCCTCGAGGATCAGCTCGCCGTCCTGGTACCAGCCGAGGTCGAGCTCGTCGCTGCTGGCGAGGTCGATCTCCTCGGCGTCGGGCAGCAGGCGGCCCTCGCCGCGCCCCGACGGGTCGTCGAGCGCCACGCCGTCGAACGCGGCGCTGTCGGGCTCGCCTTCCTCGCCCTCGGGGGCGTACAGCAGCCGGGTGTCGAGGTCGATCCGCAGCTCGCAGGCCTCGCCGCACCGATCGCAGGTGGCGGGCGCGCCGGTGGCGGCCTCGATGTCGACGATGACGACGTCGGCCCGCGGCCCGCCGTGCTGGTTGGCCCGCTTGATGCGGATCTCGCCCTTCAGGTGCTCGGGCGGCCGGTCGAGGGCGGTGGCCGCCGCGGCCTGGGCCCAGGGCTCGCCGAGGCCGAAGGCCAGGACGCGCCCGGTGGCGGGCAGGCCGTCGACCGCGATCCGACCGGCGCGGGCGCGGGGCTGTCTCCCGGGGCTTGTGCTCGCGCGACTTCACCGCGGCTCCGGAGTCAGAGGAGAGCTGAGCGAGCGGCCCTATGACGGCGCGCCCGCCCTCGCAAGCCCTCAGCCGTTCGGACGGAGCAGCACCGTCAGCGCCGCGGACTCGAGCCCCGCCCCACGCGGTCCCGCGCCGGCGCCCCCGACAGCCGCCACCGGGCCTCGTGGTAGGCGGGCACCCAGCGGATCCGCGCCGGCACCCGCAGGTACCCCGCCCGCGCCGCGGCCAGCGCCGCCAGCGCCACCGCGCGCTCCCGCCGCCCGTACCGCAGGCCGAACGGCGCCCGGAACCGCGCCGGCAGCAGGTGGGCGGTGATGGCGCGGTAGGTCGCCCAGACCGGCGCCGTCACGCGGTCGGGCGCGACGAGCAGCGCCCGGCCGACGTCGGCGGCGCGCGGCGTGACGGCCAGCATGTCCGAGGCGAGCGCGGCGTCGCGGTACCGCTCGAAGGCCGCCCAGTCGGGCGGGAGCTCGGTGAGGCCCATCAGCTGCCCGAGCGTCCGCGCGTCGCGCCAGAACGCCTCGAGCTGCGCCGGCGACGGCGATCCCACGGTGAGCTCGAACGCGTGGACGCTGCCGTCCACGAGCGTGGCCAGGACCCACTCGAGGGCCGCCACCTCGTTGGCGCGGTAGCGGTGGCCGGCGGCGTAGCGCCCGGCGGCGGGCAGCTCCCCCTCGACGTGCCGGTGGACGCGGTGGACGGTGCGCGCCGCGCCGAGCGCGTCGTCGAGCGTGCCGAACACCATGGCGTAGACGGCCTCGAACGTCCGCCGGAACCGCAGGATCGGGTCGCGCACCGCCGACTCCGACGCTGCGATGGCCTCCCCCACGTAGGGGTGCGCGAGCTGCAGCAGCGCGGCCTTGCCAGCGGCCAGGAACACGCACTTCTCGCGGCTGACGCGCCACATCATCGACCGCGGACCCCACGGCCCGGCGCGCGGGTCGTCGGTGGCCGCGGCGACGCCCCGCAGCGCCGCCTCGAACGCCTCGGCGCCGACCACACGGGTGTCGTCGCCGGGTCCGAGCGGGGCGGGCGGGCGTTCCATCCCCAGATGATACACCGAGGCCGTGGAGGACACCGCCGGAGACTGGGCACGCCACGTGCAATGTGGCAGGATGACGCCGAATGGGTGAAGGGAGGCGCCAGCTCCGGGCGTACGCCTGACGACGCGGGGGAGGACCGGTGACCGACACGCCGACGGGTCCGGACGGAGACGCCCAGCACCCTGGGCTCCAGGGTCCCCAGCACCATGGGCTGGAGATCGTGGAGCGCAGCGGGCGGCAGACCGCCTTCGCGCTGGTCGTGGGCTGGCTGTTCGCGGGCCTCGCCGCCGCCTCGGTCGACGGCGCCGCGGGCCTGTGGCTCATGAGCCTCCCCTTCGGCGCGCTCGCCGTCGCCGCCTCGCTCGCCCGCCGGCGGGTCGTGCGGGTGGATCGCCGCGGCCTGACGGTCCGGCAGCTGCCCTTCGGCCCGGGCTACACGGTGTCGCGCGCCGAGATCGCCTACGTCACCGCGAACGGGCGCTCCCGCGCCGGGTGGTCGGTGGTGGTGGGCACCCGCTCCGGCGAGGCCCGCCGGGTCGTGGGCGCCGGGCTCACCGCGGAGCGAGCGCGCGCGCTGGCGCACCAGGTGCGGGCCGAGGTCCGGTAGCCGTCAGGGCGCGCCGCGCGAGGACCCGCACCACGTGGGCGGCATCGCGCGATGCGCCGTGGATCATGGCCGACGACAGCGCCCGCTGGAAGTGCAGCCCGACGAAGCCGAGGCCCGGGACGACGCTCACGCCGCGGTCCTGCAGCGGCTCCCCGTGTGCGTCGAGCGCCCCGGGGACGCGGAGCCAGTCGGTCAGCCCCGGGCGGTAGCCCGTGCACCACAGGACGGTCGCGGGCGCGAGCACCCGCCCGTCCGCGAGCCGCGGGCGCCCGTCGGCCGCGCCGTCGACCCGCGGCACCATCTCGACGCCCGCAGCCGCCAGATCGGCCCGCCGCGCGCGGATCAGTGGGCCGCCCCGAGACAGGACCGTCGGGCGCACCCGGCGGCCCAGCGGCGTGCCCACCGTCAGGAGGCGGTGGAAGAGCAGCCGCAGGACGAGCCACGCGCCGAGGCGCCCACCGGGCCGGTCGAGGTGGAACGGCAGCGCGCCCACGTCCCGGCCCGACAGCCACACCGTGCGCCCGGTGCGCGCCACCGCCAGGGCGATCTCCGCGCCCGAGTTCCCGGCGCCCACGACCAGCACCGGCCCCTCGGGCAGCGCGTCCGGGCGGCGGTACTCGCTGGCGTGCAGCTGGACGATGCCCGCGTCCAGGTCCGCGCTCACGTGCGGCACGAACGGCGCCTGGTAGCTCGCGGCGGCGACGATCACCTGGTCCGCCTCGAGCTCGCCGTCGTCGGTCTCCACCCGGTAGCCGTCGCCCACGCGCGCGACCCGCGACACGGTCACCCCCGTCCGCACGGGCAGCGCGAAGCGCTCCACGTAGGCCTCGAGGTAGTCGGCCATCTCGTCCTTGGTGGGGAACCGGTCGGGGTCGCCGGGGAACGGCAGCCCGGCCAGCGCGTCGTAGCGCGCCGGCGTGAACAGGCGCAGCCCGTCCCACCGCCGCCGCCAGACGTCGCCCACGCGCGCGCTGCGCTCCAGCACCACGAACCCGAGCCCCGCCCGGCGCAGCTCCCGCGCCGCGGCCAGCCCCGCCTGGCCCGCGCCCACCACCACCACGTCGAACCGCTGTCGCCCCATGGGACCTCCTGGTCCCACCGTAGGACGCGCACCCGGCCGCGCCATCGGCGACAACGCCCACCCACGGCACGTCCTGGCGTGGGTGATCCTACCCAGACCCGACGAGGCCGTGCTCGTAGGCCCAGGCGGTGGCCGCAGAGCGGGACGGCAGGCCGAGCTTCGCGAGGATGTTGCTCACGTGGCGGTCGACGGTGCGGTCGCTCACCCCGAGCCGCCGCGCGATGGCCTTGTTGGTGCGGCCGCGGGCGACCTCGCGCAGCACCTCGGCCTCTCGCGGGGTCAGGCCCGCCACCGGCGCGGGCTCGGGCGGCGGGGCCCCGAGTGCGGTCAGCGCCTCGCGGGCCGCCTCGCGCTCCAGCGCCGCGCCGTCCGGGTCGTCGAGGGCGACGCAGGCACGGGCCAGCAGCAGGCGCACCCGCGCCGCCGGGTACGGGGCGCCGAGCCGCTGCCAGCCGGCGAGCCCGCGGCGGAGCGGCGCCAGCGCGTCTCCGGCGGCGCCGCGCGCCAGCAGCAGGGCGCCGCGCCAGGTGTCGGCCTCGGCGGCGACCAGGGCGGTGCCGAAGCGGACCGCGGCGGCCTCGAGCTCGGTGCAGGCGTCGTCGGCCTCGTCGAGCGCGCCCGCGGCCAGCAGGACCTCGATCCAGGCCGGGAGGCAGGGCACGCGCGCCGGGCCCTCGCGCCCTCGAGCACGCGGCGGAGCGAGGCCAGCGCGGTGTCGGTGCGGCCCTGCGCCAGGCGGAGCAGCGCCAGCCCGGGCTGCGGGTCGCGCCCCTCGCGGTGGGCCGCGGCGTAGGCCACCTCGGCGACGGCCAGCCCGCCCCGCAGGCGGTGGATCTCGCCGCGCTGGTAGTGGGCCGCGGCCAGCGCCGCCGGGTCGCTGGCGCGGCTCAGCTCCTGGCTCGCGGTGGTGAGCTCGTCGAGCGCGCCGTCCCAGCGCCCGCACAGCGCGAGCAGCTCGCAGCGGTGCACGCGGCAGACCCCGCGGAACGGGACCAGCTCGGGCTGGGCGTCGCACCAGGCGGCCAGCGCGTCGGTCCAGGCGCGCGAGCGGTCGTGCGCGTAGACCGCCTGGCAGGCGGCGATCACCGTGCAGTAGACGAGGCCCGTGACCATGGGCGACAGCTCGTCGGCGCCGACGCTGATCATGGTCTCGTCGAGCAGGCGCAGGCCCGGCTGGACCTCGCCCTGCCGCAGCAGGACCCGGCCGTGCAGGCAGCGCGCGAAGGCGACGAGGTCGGGATCGCCGAACTGCAGGCCGGTCTGCGCCGCGCGCTCGGCCGCGGCGCGCGCGGCGTCGAGGTCGCCGGCGGCCAGCGCGCCCGCCACCGCGGGGATGCCGAGGTAGCCGCGCTCGACGCAGTCGCGCTCGCCCACGAGGCGGGCGCAGCGCTGGAACCAGCCCGAGGCGCGGGGCGCCTCGCCGAGGCCGATCAGGCGCATCCCGAGCCAGAACGCAGTGCGCGCCGCGCCGAGCTCGTCGCCGGCCGCGAGGCGGGCGGCGTGCAGCCGCTCCAGGGCCTCGAGGAACGCGGACTCCCGCGCGGTCAGGCCGCAGGCCCAGGCGAGGCGCTCGAGGTCGTCCAGGCCGAGCGGGCCGGCGGCGTCGGCCTCGGACAGCGCGCGCCAGGCGGCGTCCCAGGCGCGGGCGGCGTAGCGTTGGCGGCCGAGCTCGAGCGGATCCACGGACCCGGCGTAACGCACGGCCGGCGGTCGGAGGTCGGCGGGGGTCCTAGCCCTGTCGGCCGGGTGAGGATATCTCGACGCGGTGCCTGTCTGCGCCGGGTCGCGCTGTCCGGGCCGCGAGGAGCAACCGATGCGAGCGCTGTTCTGGATCCTGGTCGCGGGCTGCACGAGCTCGTCGTCGACCGGCGCCAGCACGATGGTCTCGGGCACCCCGCCGGCGATGGAGGGCGGGGGCAAGCGCATCGCCAAGATCGGGTCCGACGGCTTCGTCTCCGAGTCCGAGTTCGTGGCCGCGGCCTCGCGGGTGCAGCAGCCCGGCGAGACGCTCCCCATCGACGAGCGCCGCGAGGTGCTCGACAAGCTCGTCACCGAGGAGATCCTGTTCCAGGAGGCCGCGGCGCGCGGGCTGTACCGCGACCCCAAGGTCCGCAAGATCATGGTGAACCTGCTCCTCCGCGAGGAGGTCTACGCCGACGTGCGGGCGACCGAGATCGACCAGGCCGAGCTGCAGGCGTACTACGACTCGCACACCGACGAGTTCACCATCCCGGAGAAGATCCAGGTCAAGCGGATCTTCCTGCGGTACGGCGGCGACTCCAACCGCACCAAGGGCGAGGCCCAGGCGCTCGCGGAGGAGCTCGCGAGCAAGATCAAGCGCGACACCACCTCGTTCGGCGGCATCGCCGAGCAATACAGCGACGACCCGTTCAAGCGGCGCGGCGGCGACCTCGGCTACGTCGCGCGCGAGGGCAAGCTCAACGTGCCCGACGAGGTCATCGAGAAGGCGTTCGCGATGCGGGTGGGGCAGCTGTCGGAGCCGTTCGACGCCGGCGAGGGCATCAACCTGGTGCTGGTCGCCGCGCGGCGCGCGCCGGTCGAGCGGACCTTCGAGCAGATGAAGGGCAGCGTGCTGCGGCGGCTCAAGAACGAGCGCTACCGCGAGCTGACCGACAACTACATCAAGCGGCTGCGGGCGAAGTACGACGTGGACGTCGACGAGAACGCGCTCGCGGCGGTGCCGATCGAGTCGAAGCCGATGGCGCCGGGGATGGACCCGGGCTCGATCCTGCCGGGGGTGGGCCCGCGGGTCGACCGCGGCAACCCCGACGACCCGGAGCTGCCGGACCCGTCGGAGATGGAAGGCCAGGAGGGAGGGGACTGATGCGCAGCCTGTTCGTCTGGGCGCTGCTCGCCGCCGCCGCGCCCGCAGGGGCGCAGGAGCCCGCACCGGCGCCCGCTGAGCCCGCCTCTCCGGAGGCGCCCGCACCGGCGCCGGCACCGGCATCGGAGGCGCCCGCGCCCGAAGCGCCGCCGGCCGAAGCGCCGGCGGAGGGCGAAGGCGCCGAGCCCGTCGCGGCCGAGGCGCCGCCGCCCCGGCCCGAGCCGAGCGGCCCGCGGATCGTCGATCGCATCGCGGCCGTCGTCAACAACGACGTCATCGCGCTGTCCGAGGTCTACGAGATTGGCTCCGACTTCATCGGCAGCCAGTGCCCCGCCGGCGAGACCGGCGCTGACCCCGCCTGCACCGCCGCCGCCGAGCTGCAGGTGCTCGACGCCCTCATCCGCCGCACGCTCATCCGCCAGGAGCTCGCGCGGCTCGAACTCGACGTGACGGCCGCCGACGTCGACCAGCAGATCGACCGCACCGTGAAGCAGTACGGCCTGGCCGACCGCCAGGCGCTGAAGACCGAGGTCGAGGCGAGCGGCAAGCGGTGGGACCAGTACCGCGACGAGCTGATGGAGTACCTGCGGACGTCGGCGTTCCAGGCCCGCATCCTCGCGCCGCGCGTCACGGTCACCGAAGACGAGCTGCGCGACCTGTACCAGCGCACCAGCCGCAGCGTGACCACGCCGGCGGTGAAGCTGTCGGGCCTCGGCATCCCCGTCCCGCCCGACGCCACGGCGGAGGACGCCGCCAAGATGAGCCAGCAGGCCGCGGCCGTGGCGAAGGAGATCAACAGCGGCAAGCTGCCGTGGGACGAAGCGGTGGCGAAGTTCGACGCCGGGTTCGCCGGCACCTTCGCCGACCAGGTCTTCGAGCCGAGCTCGCTCGTGGAGCCCATCGCCGCGGTGGTCTTCGCGCCCGACGTGGAGGTGGGCCACGTGCAGCCGCCCATCCGCTTCGTCACGCCGAACGGCCAGGTGTTCCTCGTGCTGGTGCGGGTCGACGAGCAGACCACCCACAGCGAGGTCGCGCCCTACGAGGACGTGAAGCAGCAGATCCAGGAGCAGGTGTTCGCCCAGAAGCTCCAGGAGGCCGAGGAGGAGTGGTACCAGCGGGCCCGCCGGGAGGCCGCGATCGACGTGAAGATCGACGCGTCGGGCGAGCGGCCCGCGGGGTGAGCGCGCTGCCCCTGGTCGTGACCCCGGGCGATCCCCACGGCATCGGCCCGGAGGTCGTCGGCAAGGCGCTGCGGCAGTGGACGGGCCCGGTGGTGGTGGTCGGCGACCGCGCCGCGCTGGCGCCCTGGTGCGATCGGCTCGTGCCGGTCGACCGGATCCGCCCCGTGCCCGACGGCGTCGCCATCCTCGACCCGGGCGACGACGAGGCGCCCGTCGAGGCCGCCTCCATCGCCCTGGGCGTCCGCGCGTGCCTGGCGGGCGAGGCCGCCGCCCTCGTCACCGGCCCCATCCACAAGGCGCGCCTGGCGCGGCGCGGCTTCCCCCACCCCGGCCACACCGAGTACCTGGCGGCGCTGTGCGGCGTGGAGCGCCCCGTCATGGCGTTCGTCGGCGGGCAGGTGCGCGTGTCGCTCGTCACGGTGCACGTCCCGCTGCGCGACGTGCCCGGCCGGGTCACCGAGGAGCTCGTCCTCCACACCCTCCGCCGGTCCCACGAGGCCCTGCGCGACCGGCTCGGCCGCGGCGCGGGCCGGATCGTCGCCTGCGGGCTCAACCCCCCCGCCGGCGACGAGGGCCTGCTCGGCACCGAAGACCGCGACGTGGTGGCGCCGGCCGTCGCTCGGGCCGTGGCCGAGGGGATCCCCGCCGAGGGCCCCGTGTCGGCCGAGGCGGCGTTCCGGGCCGCCGTCCGCGGCGAGGCCGACTGGGTCGTCGCCATGTACCACGACCAGGGCCTGGCCCCGCTCAAGGCCCTGGAGTTCGCCGCCAACCGCGTCCCGGGCCTCGGCGAGCGCAGCGTGAACTGGACGCTCGGGCTGCCCATCGTGCGCGTGGGCGTCGACCACGGCACGGCCTACGACATCGCCGGCCGCGGCGTCGCCGACGAGGGCAGCCTGCTCGCCGCCCTGCGCCTCGGGGAGCGGCTCGGCGCTACTTGAGCGCGGCCTTCGCCTTGGCCTCGGCCTGCGAGATCAGCTTGTCCTTCTGAGCCTTCGCCTCGGCGACGACCTTGTCGGCCGCCTTGTCGGCCTCGGCCACGACCTTGTCGGCCGCCTTGTCGGCCTGGTTGTTCAGCTGCTTCGCGCCCTCCTTGGCCGCCGCCGCCTTGATGGGGTTGTTCCCGGCGTCCTTCACGAGCTTGTCGCCCTGCTTCTTCGCGTCGGCGCGGAGCTTGTCGGCCGACTTCTTCGCCTCGGCCCGCAGCCGGTCGGCCTCCTTCTGGGCGGCGGCGATCAGCGCGTCGCCCTGGCGCCGGGCCTCGGCCACGAGGTCGTCGACGACCTTGCCCGCCTCCTCCTTCACCTGGTCGACCACGGCGTCGACGATCTCGTCGACCCCGCCGAGCGTGACCGAGACCTTGGGGGCGTCGTAGGTGCCGCGGATGCGCAGCCCCACGTCGACGTTGCCACCGGCGGCCTTGCTGGCCTGCCCGAGGATGGGCGCGCCCTGCAGCAGCTTCGTCGGGACCTGGATCTCCCCCACCAGGTCCAGCGTGCGGTCGAGGGCGCCGACCTTCCCGGAGAACTTGGTGGGCACGCCGCCGAGCTTGGCCTGGAACGGCTGGATCCGGATGGTCCCGTCGTCGAACGCGTACTGGACCTTGGCGCCGTCGACGCTGACCGTCTCGAAGCCCTTGCCGAGCTCCTTCTTGGTCTGCTTCAGGGCGTCGGGGCGCAGCGACGCGCCCATCGGCGCGAACATGCCGGCGGACGCGAGCGAGGCGAGATCGGGCGTCCCGTCCTTCGCCAGGGCGATCTTCGCGCTCAGCGCGGTGTCGTACTTCCCGGCCACGCCCTGCAGCAGCGGCAGCAGCTTCGCCATGGTGTCGAAGGTGGCGAGCGTCTCGTCGATCTGGAGCTCGAACCCGGTGACGGCCACGTCGAGGTCGGCGTGCTGCGCGGTCGGCGCGGCGTAGCCGCCCTCGAGGGTGACGCGCCCGCCTAGCATCGTGGCCTTGAGCGGGTCCATGCGCACCGCGCCGTCGGCGACCTTCAGCGCCCCCACCACGTCGGTCATCTCGAACGACGACGTGATGAGCTTGCCGACCGTGAGCTCGGTCGTGAGCGACACGTTGGTGGGCACGGCGACGAGCGCCTCGTCGCTGCTGTCGGGCGCCGGCTCGGGCGCCGCGGCGGGTGCGGCCTCGTCGTCGCCCTGGAACGGCCGCAGGTCCATCTTGCGCGAGCTCACCGCCACGCTGCCGCTCAGCACGCCGTCGTCGGTCATGACGTAGGGCAGGATCCCCTCGATCTTGCCGGTGACGGCCACGTCGGAGTCGTCCCACCCGAGCTCGGCGCGGTGCAGCTCGGCCACGGCCGGGCCGAGCGAGAGGTCGAGCGCGTGCACCAGGATGTCGGGCCAGCCCTCCGAGACGTAGCGGATCTCGGTGCCCTTCACCGTGCCCTCCGCCTTCACGGCGTCGACGTTGGCGGCCTGGAAGTCGGACATGCGCCCGGCCACGCTCGCGTCGATCACGAGCTTCCCGGACGGCGGCGCCGCGCCCGCCTCCTCCGGCAGCGCCGCCCGCAGCGCCGCGAGGTCGAGCGTGCCGTGGGCCTCGGCGTCGAGGTCGGGGTCGGTCATCGGGTGGGTGACGTGGATGCGGGCGTCGAACGGCGCGCCCGCCGCGGTGAGCCCGAGCTTCGGCACGTCGACGACCAGCGCGTCGAGGTCCTTGCCGCCCGGGTGCACGAGCGAGGCCTGGACCTCGACCCGGTCGACGCCGGTGGGCAGGTCCGGGTACTGGAAGCTGCCGTCCTTGACGGCCACGTCGACGTCGAAGGCCGGGTAGGTGGTGCTGTCGTCGGTCGAGGCGTAGGTCCCCTCGACCTTGCCGGCCAGCGCGAGCGTGCCGCCGGCCTTCAGCCCGGCGAAGCTGTCGCCGTAGGCCGCGGGGACCAGCGACAGCAGCGAGCGGAAGCCGTTGTCGGGGGTGTCGAAGGTGAGCGCCAGCTCGGTGCTGCCGTCCTCCTTCGGCCACACGGTGCCCGCGAAGTGCAGCCCGAGCGCGTTGAGGGCGATGCGGTTGTCGCCGAAGGTGGCCTTGCCGCTCGCCGTGTCGTAGACGAGGTCGACGGTCGCGTCGAGCGCGGCCTCTCGCAGCATCTGCACCCCGCCGGCCGTGGCCGACAGCGCCGCGATGGACGACGCCGACGTGACCTTCGCGAGGTCGCCGTCGAGCACGATCTGCGCGCGGGTGTCGAGGTCGTGGACCACGGCGGAGGTGCCGCCCTGGCGGTCGTCGTAGACGAGCTCCAGGTCTTCGATCTCGACGTCGTCGAGGTTCAGGTCGTAGCTGCCCGACGACGACGCGTCGGCAGGCGCCGCCGCGTCGCCGCCCTTCGTCACGTCGGTGTTGGTGCGGCCCTCCTCGTCGACCAGCACCCGGATCCGTGGCTTCACGAGCCCGATCTTCGAGATCTCGATCCGGTCGCCCGACACCACGCTCATCAGGTCGAGCCCGAGCACGACCTGCTCCGCGCCGAACAGCTCCTCGCCGACGAACGGCTCGGCGTTGTTCACGATCTTCAGGTCGCGGACCTTCACCCCGAGCTTCGGGAACGTCGACAGCAGCGACACGTCGACCCCGGACAGCGACACGTCGGCCGCGAGCTGGTCGTCGAGCTGCTGGTTGACCCACGCCGTGATGCGCCCCGCGAACAGGATGGGCACGAGCGCGAGCGCCAGCAGGAAGAGGACGCCGAGCGCCACGATCCCCGCACCGATCCCCAACCACCGCCTGCTCGCCACGCCGCCTCCCGAGAAACCCCCTGGTCGTAACGCTCGGCGGCTCAGTCGGGGCGGGGGACCCGGAGGATCTGGCGGGCGGACACCGGGCCGGTGCGCGCCTCGGCGCCGTCGGGCCAGCGCACGACGACGTCGTCGACCCGATCGACGGGGCCGAGCCCGATGATCAGCTCCGGCGGTCCGCCCGACGCGATCGACGTCCCGCCGGCGTGGATCCGGCGGACCC
>JAWKRQ010000049.1:0-72786 GCA_041389545.1 Myxococcota bacterium
GCCGCTGGCTCGTCGCCGCGCCGCGCCCCGAGGGCGAGCCGCTCGGCGGGCTGTACGTGGGCGAGGGCGGCGTCGGGCTCGCGCTGCTGCGCGCCGGGCCGCAGCTCGGCGACCCCGCGCTCGTCGACGAGGCGCTGCGCCGCAGCCGCTTCGTCGCCGGGCTGCCGCACCGCTCGCCGGACCTGTTCAACGGCACGGCCGGGCGCCTGCGGTTCCACCTGTGGACGGCGCAGGCCACCGGCGACGCCGAGGCCCTCGACGCCGCCGTCGCCGCCGGGCGCGCGCTCGTCGACCGGGTGCGCAGCGACGGGAGCGGGGCCTGGTGGGTGCTGCCGCCCGATCTCGGCGACGCGCCGCCGTCCCTCGGCTACGCGCACGGCGCCGCGGGCATCGCCGACGCGCTGATGGCCCTGTACGCCGTCACCGGGGAGCCGGCGCTGCGCGAGGTGGCGGGCGAGGCGGCGCGGTGGATCGTCGGGCAGGCCGTGCCGATCGCGGGCGACGGCGTCGCCTGGCCGAGCGAGCCCGGGCAGCCGCCGGCGCCGCCGCTGTGGTGCCACGGGGCGGGCGGCATCGCGCGGTTCCTGCTGCACACGGCGCGCTGGTCGCTCGTCCCGGACCCGATGGGCTGGGTGCGGCGGGCGCTCGCGTCGGTCGCGGCGGCGCGGGCGCTCGGCCCCGTCGCCTGCCACGGGCTGGCGGGCTCGATCGAGCTGCTGGTGGACGCCTTCCAGGCCACCGGGGAGGAGCAGTACCTGGCGCAGGCGCGGGCGCTCGGGGCCGTGCTGGAGACGTTCCACCGCCCCGACGGCGCCGGTGGCTGGCTGTGCACGGCGGACACGCCGCGGACGGTGTCGCCGGACTTCACGGTGGGGATGGCGGGGGTGCTCGGCTGCTGGGTGCGCCTGGCCGAGCCGGCGCAGAGCCGGTCGCTGTTCCCCGCGTCGGCGCCGCGCTGATCCGGGTGGTCAGTCCCGCTGGACGGACATCGACACGGTGTCGATGCGGATCGCCCCGTCCGCCGACGCCGTCTGCTCGCGGTGCCAGCGGATGGCGGACCAGTACTCCAGGTCCTCGATCGGGCCCGCCAGGTCGCCCGGGTCCAGGGCGAAGGCGCCGTCGTCGGCGAGGTCGCAGTGGAGGCCCTCGTCGCCCCAGCTCAGGGTGACGCTGACGGTGTCCTCGTCGGCGCCTGGCGTCCAGGACAGGGCGAACCCGCCGTCCGGGCGGATCTCGGTGACGATGTCGAGCAGGGGCGGCAGTGTGAAGACGTCGAGGTCGAAGGCGGGGACGTCGCCGTCCCCGGCGGACGACAGCGACAGGACCGCGCCCGGGACCCACCCGACGTCGTGGATGCCGCCGTCGTCGGCGGGGATGACCTCCCCGTCCATGCGGTAGGTGAGCGTCCCGCTGTCCGTGGCGTCGCCGCCCGACAGGGGGACGGAGAAGGTGCTCTGGAGCGGTTCGCAGCGGTCGAGCGGCGGGAGCACGGCGTCGCTGTCGGTGTCGTCGTCGTCGCGGAAGAAGCCGGCGGCGCCGCTCCACTCCGGCCGGCCGAGGAAGGAGCCCACCACCGTGAAGCGGCCGCCCCAGTGCGCGGCGTTGTCGGCGGCGGTGGCGGTGTCGACGGTGTCGACGGTGTGGGGATCGTGGCAGGCGAAGGTCGCGACGAGCCAGGGGAGCAGGGGGGACAGGCGACACCTCCGCCCCGAGCGTGGCGTGCCGGCGCGACGCTGGGAAGGGGGGGAACACGTCGTCATCGGGGACTTCGTCCCCTTCCCTTGCCCTTGCCCTTGCCCCCGCGCCGCACAGACTGGACGACCGGGCGGGGATCGCTTCCGGATGAGGAGAGGTTCGAACGCCGAAGGGCAAGGACTTCCTACCCGTTGTCAAGGACCAGGTGTTGCCCGGTTGGTACCGGGCGGCCGGCCGCACCCCTGCAGAGCCCGGTACCGCGGCCGCTCCCTCCGGCCAGGTCGGCCGAGGGATCGCCGGACGCTGGCAGGGGCAGGCCGACCTGGCCTCGGTCGGCTGGCCGCTGGCAGAGAGCCAGTGCAGGGGTGCGGCCGGCCTACGCTGCGCACCTCTTCTGCGTCGGCGGAGACTGCCACAGCGTGCGCTCCCGGAGCATGGCCCGCAGGCGCTTCAGCATCCGGTCGCCCATCTGACGGCAGGCCCGTCCGTGGGTATGCCCACGCGCACGCAGCACGCCGTACTGCTCGCAAACCCATGGATCGACACCGATCGCTCGCTCCACCATGCCGTGCACCGCGTCACGAAGGTACGGATTGCAGGCCCGCCGCATCGACACGGTTCCCTGTCGCTTCGTCTGCCGCTGCCCGGTCGTCTTCAAGACGGGAGCTACCCCGGTCACCATGCGGGCCACCTGCGCCTCGATGAGCTCCGGAAGTTGCTCCGCGACCATCACCGACGTCTGCACGGGCCCCACGCCCGGCAGTGAATCGATGATCTCCACGTTCGTCAGCGTCTCGCCGGCCTCTTCGCGACGAACCCGCTCCGCCACATGGATGGCATCGAGCTTCCCTGCGATCGTCGCTTCGAGGCGCTTGATCTGCTTCCGCACCAGCTCCAGGCGCTCGAGCTCGAGTTCGACCACCAGCGTCCAGTCGCCCTGGCCACAGTAGTCGGTCGCCTCGACCAGCCGGGCGTGCACCTCCTCCGGCGTGATCTTCCGAACGCGCGAGGCCTTCAGGAGCGACCGGATGTCGTCGAGGGACGTGGCGCGCGCGCCTGCCGGCGTCCGCACGAGGCGCCACAGTGAGGTGAACCACTGCGCGTTGGGCTTGACGATCTCCAGCAGCTCCGGGAAGCAGTCGTGGAACGTGCTCTGAAGCTTGTTCAGCAGCGCGGTCCGATCGGCGACCAGACTCTTGCGAGCTCTCGTCAGGGAGCGCAGCTCGGCTCGCTCGGGCTGGAGCGACTCGAGCCGGACCAATGCCGAGCGCATCGACCGGAGCAGGCCTACCATCGCACGCGCGTCCCGCAGATCGTCCTTCGCCTTGCTCGAGAACATCAGCTCCCGCAGCAGGTCCACTTGTTGCGGCCGGACGAACCACACCTCGAAACCCGCGTCCATCAGCGCCTCGACCAGTCGACTCGCCTTCTGTTCGATCGCGACCCGAACGAGGGAGACATCGTTCTGCTCGGCGAGCCTCCGGATGTGGCGCAGCACCACGTCGATGGCCTTCGGCGTCGCTCGGCTCCGATCCTTCCAGAGCACCCGCTCTTCATCCTCCTCCTCGGCCACGAACTGCACGTGCTCGCGGCCCCAGTCCACTCCGACCAACAGCGTCTTCACGGCCCCTCCCAAAGGTTAGGGAGATCGCGCCGCGATGCGCGGGCTGCCCTGTACTGGTGCTACGGCCCATCGATCGAAAGATCTCCTTGCCGGGCACTACTTCCTACTGGCCCCGCATCGCGGCAACCCTCGAGGGACAGTCCTTGCCGAGAGCTCGAAGCTCGGGCAGGGATGGGTCCTCCCGAGGGCGCGCGACCGGCTCCCGGCAACGCCGGGCTCCACCAAACATGTACAGGGCAGGGGCAGGGGCAGGGGCAAGGGAGGGGCAGGGCGACCCGCGTCATCCCGATACACCGCCGCGCCGGGGCTCGCCGTTAGCCTGACTGCGATGGAGGAGACGATGGAGATCCGCTGGAGCGCGCTGTTCGCGCTGGCGTGGGCGCTCGCCTGCGCCGGACCGCCCGCCGAGGTTCCGCAGGACGACGTCGATGCGGGAGTCGACGCCCCGACCCCGACCCCGCGCGCCCACCGCGGCCCGCGCCGCCACCGCGGGGAGCGGGAGCTGGCGCCGGTCGCCGACTGGCCGCGCATGTCGTCGGTGGACTTCGGCTGCATGCTGGCCCACGCCGGCGTCTCCGTCCCCGCGGCGTTCCGGTGCGGCGCGTCGGCCCCGCCGCCGGGCGACCCGTGCGACGACACCGACGAGCCGGAGGCGCTACTCGGCAAGCTGCCGGTCGACGAGCGTGGCGCTGTCGTGGGAGCACGGCGCGCTGCAGCGCGTGATGATCGTGCTGCCCCGCGGCACCAGCCCCGCCGACGCGCGCCGGCTGCTCGACCTCGGCGGGCGGCTGCCCGACAACGTCCAGGCCGTCGACGGCTTGGATCACCTCGGCGCGGGCGAGGCGGGCTGCGGCGGCGACTGACCGGCCAGCCGCCGGGCCCAGCGCCGAGTCCGGGTGCACGTGGAGCTGCACGTCCAGCGCGGCGTGGGCGCCGGCGGGATCGCCGCGGGCGGTGCACAGCTCCGCCCGAAGGTGGCGAGCTCGTCGTGGCGTCCGAGGAGCGGCGGGCCGGCGGCGGTGACAAGGCGCCAGCCCGTGCCGTGGACCTGATGAGGTGCGGGGGTGGGCCGGATCGGGCTCGAGCTTGCGGCGGAGGCGCTGGATGGCGTGGAAGGCGGCGCGGGAGCGGACGGTGGGGGCGTGAGGAGGACGTCGCGCTCGAGGTCGTCAACGGAGACGGCCTGGTCGGCGCGGGCGACGGGGTAGCGGAGGAGCACCACCTCGCGCGGGGTGAGGCGGTCGGTGCCGGCGGTGCGGGCGACGGCGCGGTGAGGTCGAGCTCGAGGCCGCCGGGGAGTCGGAGGGGCATGGGCGGGATCGGATATCCGACCGAGACGCGCCAACGGACGCTGACCGAGGCCAGTACGACGCGACGTCCGTCAGTGACGGACGTCCGTCGGCCCGAAGTTCGCCCGGCCCTCGATTGAAAGCCGGAGATTCCGCGGCACGAAGCATGCATTGCTCCACCACGCCGAGGCAAGGAGTGGGTCGTGTTCACAATCATGCTGGTGCTTCACCTCTTCAGCAACCGTGCGGACGCCTGCACGGGAAACGCCTGTACTGCAACTCCGAGTGCAGCAGCCGTCGAATGGGACGACGAAACGAAGCCGAGCATCGTGATTACAGCGAACTATAGCAGTGTTTCGATCGCTCTGATCGACGTGACGGCCATCTGTGGGCAGGACACGCTTCAGTGGACAACCAGGAGCGTTCACGTGGCGAGCAGAGAGCGTACAGTAGTATCGCTGTACGACATCGACCAGCTGCGTAACCTCAGGTGGAAGACGTACGGCGTCCAACTCGTGGTACGAGTCAGCCTCATCGATGCGAATGGGCGCGCAATCGACTTCGCGAGTCCGCCCAACCGATTCGTGTGGTTTTCGGACGACGAACAGTGGCAGCTGCTGAGCGATGACGAGGCGCTACTGGCCCTCGGCGGTGTAGCAGAAGACGGCCAGGAACCAGATGCAGTACTGCCTGGCGATGCAGTCTACCGAAAGGAGGATTGATGAAACGGGACCACCTCGGGACACTTCAGCGATACATCGGCGTCGCCATGCTTCTCCTGGTCCTGGTGCTGTCGAGCACAAGTCCAGCCAACGCCTACAGTGTGAGCGTGTGCGTCGACTGGCTTCCCGCCTTCGACGACGCATCCACATTCGTCGGGGACGACTGGCTGACTTCGAGCCCGACTTCAGTCGATGCTCGCGGCATACTGGTAACCGTCCAAGACGAGAGCGGTACCGCGATTCATGCCGGCTATGCATCGGACATCACAGGATGCACGTCGCACTTCGAGGCCACTGGCGGAAGGCATCAAGTAACGGCATGGTCGATTGCTCGAATCCACGGGAACACGCTCGTCCTGAGACCGCTGAATCAGCCCAATAGCCTGTACACCACCAGATGGCTGGACATGGAATTCAGGGCCGACGGCTACTACGACCTCAATGCTGGCAATTCCAGGATGTCTCGAGTCATGGCGACCGTGACGTACGCGATGTTCAGAGATGATCTGGGCATCACGGGGCAGACCATCCAGATGTACCGAAAGGCATCAGCAGCAGACGAGCCGTGCGCGGGGACCAGCTGCAATACCGGCGGCGAGATCTACCTGTTGGCCGAGTCGAATGGGGTAGACCACACCAAGTTCAAGTACGTCATCGCGCACGAGTTCGGTCATCGAATGATGAACCTGGCGGGCGGCATCTCATCGCTGCCGTTCAGCTACGATGCACCAGGAGCGGGCGCCTGTCCAGGTGGGCCCGGACACTCGCGTACATCCGTGGAGTGGCAGTCAGCGGCGGTGCTTGAGGGCTACGCGCACTACTATGCAACGATCGTATTCAACACCGTCGGCGGCGTGGGTTGCGGCAGCTACAGCCACGTCGACCTCGACTGGGACAACGACGGCGTGCTGGACGGGAACGTCTATGCCTGTGACGATGCACCGGTCAATGGCCTCGGGCTGAGTGACAGCGATTATCTCGGCAATGCATGCGGTTCGAGCCTCGGCGCCGGTACGGCAAACGAGTTCGACTACCAGCGATTCTTCTGGGACTTGTCCGATAAACAACCGCCGCCAGGCTCCCTCTCTCTACTTCCACGAGATATCGCGTCGGTGATCGGGACGGCGAGCCGAAATCCTGACTGGAACACGACATACGACGGTTCATATCCCGGAAGCATCGACAATCCGAGGAACAGACTCTACGATGCCGCATCCGGATTCGGGACGACCTGGGACGTGCAGGACGACGTGAACGGAGTGGCACGATGACAACGATATCGCAGGTGCTTCTAGCAGCATTGTCCTGTGGAACAGGGAGAGCGTGACATCGACGGCCCACGAGACGACGACGGGAACTGGGTGGAACACGACGGTTGCGAGGTGTGGGTGGGCCCACCGGAGGTCACCGCGCCGATCGCGCCCTCGTGTCGCCCCGCGCCCCCGCGCTGGGCGTCAGGCCCGTGGAAGGCTGGTCCCAGGCGAGGATCTCGGGCGTGCGAGCGGGAGACGGTCTCGGCTACGATCTCGTCGCCGTCGACCCCGACGGCGACGGCGTGGACGCGCTCGCCGTCGGCGTGCCGGCCTGGTCCGTCGGCCCCTTGCGCTCGGGGCTCGGCGGTGCGCGCGTGCACCTGTTCGAGGCGCTCTCGGGCACCGTCGTGCCGACCGATTCAGACCAGCTCGTCGTCGACACGTCGGCCGGCGGCTCGGTCGGCCAGGCGGTCGCGGCGCTGACCGCCGAGGGTCCGGTGCTCGTGGGGATGATTGGCAGGCTGGCTACGTCGTCGTGGCGGACGCGGGTGCTCGGTCGACGGTCGGCGGTGTGGAGAGCGACGCCTGCGGCGCCGACGTGGGGGTCGCCGACGTCGACGGCTCGGGCACACCCGACATCGTGGCCGCCTGCCTGAACGCGCCGCTCGAGGAGGTTGGCAGCGTCGAAGTCTACACGCGCCGGGGTGCATCCGACTGGGACGCCATCGGCTGGCTCGAGGGCACGCAGGCGTACGGGTGGTTCGGCAGGCCCGCTGTGGGCGGCTTCGACCTCGGCGCCGACGGCGTCCCGGAGCTGGCCCTGGGGGAGCAGCACGTCGACGACACGCTCCGTTCCGTCGTCCACGTCATCGAGGGGCCGTGGCGCGGACACTGCACGCTGGAAGCGCTCGGCGCCCGCCGCCTGTGGAACGACTACGTCCCTGCCCGCCTGACGACCGGGGACCTCGATGGGGACGGCGTGAAGGAGCTCGTGGCGACGGAAGCGGGCCAGCCCGCCTGGCGGGCGGAGGCGACGGTGGGCCAGGTGCGGGTCGTGCGGGATGTCGTCATCGAGGACACAGACGCGGACGCCGCCAGCTGGCTGACCTTCGAGGGCGCCGTGCCCGAGGAGAGCTTCGGCGCGGACGCCGCGGTCGGGGACTTCAACGGGGACGGGTGCGCGGACGTCGCCGTCGGGGCGCCCGGCTTCGCGGCGGCGGGCGGGCCGGGGCGGGTGTACGTGTTCCACGGGCCGTTCGCGGGCGGGACCGTGCCGCTCGGCGCCGCGCAGGTCGTGCTGGAGGGGGCGGCCGACGGGGACGGCTTCGGTGGGCGGCTGGAGGTCGGGGACTTCGACGGGGACGGCGTGGACGACCTCGCGGTCGCCGCGCCGTACGACGGGCGTGCGGCGTGGGAGGCGGGTGCGGTGTACGTGCTGGCCGCCGTCCGACCGTGACGAAGGTCTACTGCCCGTAGCGATACGCCGAGAACTCCGCGTCCATCCGGTCGTCCTGCCCCGGGGTGAACTCGAACATGCAGGAGTCGTCGGTGTAGTCCATGAAGTTCTCGATCGGATCCTCGCCCGGATCACGGGTGCAGGTGTCGAGCCCCGTCGGGCAGCCGAACGCCGCGGACCGCTCGGCGGGCGTGTCGCTGACGGAGTCCCCGCGGTTGCAGCCGCCTTCGAACGTGTGGTAGAGCCCCATCCAGTGGCCGACCTCGTGGGTGGCGGTGTCGCCCTCGTTGTAGGGCGCCGCGCTGCCGCCGGGGAGCGAGCTGTACAGGATCACGACGCCGTCGTCGAGCGGATCGGACGCGTACCAGGAGGGGAAGGTGGCCCAGCCGAGGTACCCGCCGGACGGGTTGGCCGTGTAGATGTTCAGGTCGTCCGCCGTGCCCTGGCGGAGCGCCGCCTTGGCGGCGGCCTCGGCGGAGGTGCCGGGCTGCATGGCGAACCACGAGGCGTTGTCGGTGGAGTCGGTCGACACCAGGTTGAACGACCAGCCCCACGCCGCGTACGCGTTGTTCAGCACGTTCATCTGCGCGTCGATGTCGCCCTGGGAGAGGTTCCCGCTGCTCCCCGACGTGATGACGTGGAAGTGGACGTCGATGGTGCCGCCGGTCACCGTGGTCCCGCCGCCGCCGCCGCCGCCACCGCCACCGCCGTGGCCGCCGCCGTTGCCCGGCTTGGCCGCCTCGCCCGCGCGGCCGCCGAGGATCTGCGCCATCGCCTGCTGGAACTGCGGGTTGCTCTGGACCTCGGCCTCCATCGCCGCCAGCGCGTCCTCGCCGAGCTCGCTGCCGCACCGGCGGCCGGATGCGACGAACGCCTGCTGGCTGTCGAACTGCGCGTCGCCGATCTGGACCGGTTCGAGCACGTTGGGGTCGAGGTCTGCGACCTCCCCCGGGGCGGAGGGCGCGGAGCCGCCGGTGGCGCAGGCAGCGGCGAAGACGAGGAACCACGGGGTGTGACGCAAGGGAGCCTCCGGCGACGTTCGGGCTGCCTACGTCCCGGGGAGGCGGGGGGTGACACGACGCCGGCTCACCGGCCGAGGGTGATGCACAGGGTGTCGGGCTGGTGGACGCGCCGGATCTGGAGCCACACGACCTGCTCGTCGCGCGGCGTGAACGCGAGCGGCCCCGTCCCGGCGCCGAGGTAGGGGCAGAGGATGTCGAGCGCCGGCTTCAGCAGGCCGACCAGCGAGCGGGTCGAGGTCGACGTGACGCGGATGTCCGCGAAGACGTCGCCCGTGACGGGCTCGTAGGGCCACTGGGCGCGGACGCGGTCGGTGGCGGCGCGCATCCAGGCCTGCGGCGCTTCGCTCGGCGGGAGCGTCGCGAAGGTGCAGGTGAGCTCGGGGGGCGCGGGGAGTGGGGCGTCGGGCGGGTCCAGCGCTACGAGCAGGCCCTCGGGCTGACCGGTGTGCTTCGTCGCGACCAGGCGCTCGAGCGCGCGGAAGCCGCGCTGGAAGACGCCGGCGCGCTGGAGGGCCGTCATCGCGGGGCGGGCGAGGTTGTCGACGTCGACGGTGCGGCCGGCGGCGAGGGTGAAGCTCAGGGAGACGGCGGCGCAGGGGGCGGCGCCTGCGGCGGCCGCGTGGATCCGTTTCACCCAGGCGGCTTCGCGCGCGTCCTCACCGCCGATCGGCGTCCCCACCACGGACAGTCGCACGGGCACCTCCCGGGGCAGGATGCGTTGCCGCAGGTTTCGCTGCGGTTTCACCGTAACGGCATTCGTTCGAGGGGCGACGGACGCACGGGCGGCGTCTCGACCTCTCGATCCGCGCGACCGGCGGGTCGTGCAGGTGCAGTAGGCTGTCCGCCAGGCAATCGCGACCGCGGTCCGATCCGGGGGCGAGCCGCGTTGCAGACCTGGAGGTGCCCGTGCAGACGCAGCGAGAGCGGCAGCGGGCGTACCAGCTCGTGTGGGCGCCGGTGACGGAGGCGGTGGCCGACCTGGAGGCCGTGCTCCGGGCGCGGATGGCGCGGGCGCCGAAGCGGTCGGCGACGGTGGCGGCGCGGACTTGGGGTGGGTGTTCAGCGGGTGGGCGCCCGATGCGACGCTGTGAGACGGCGGTCGATCGGGTCCTCGAGGGTGGCCGGGACGATCGACCGCGGTCGATCGGCGCGGCCGGTGCTGCGTGGACCGATCGACCGCGGTCTGTCGGGTCCGCCCGTGACGCGAGTGTCGATCGCCCGCGGTCGATCGGCGCGGCCGGGACAGCGTGGACCGATCGAGCGCGGTCGGCCGGGTCCGCCCGTGGTGAGGGTGGCGATCGACCGCGGTCGATCGGCGCGGCCGGTGCTGTGTGGGCCGATCGACCGCGGTCGGTCCGCTGATCCGTTCCCGGGCGACCCGATCGACCGCGGTCGATCGCTCGCCCCTTCCGAGGAGGGCGTGATGTTGGAGAGTCTGTATCGGGCGCGATGCGGGGACAAACGAGAGCAGGTCGAGAACTTCCTCTCCGCCGCGTTGGGCCAGCTGTTGTCGTGCTCACCGGGGGCGCGGGCCGCCGTGGGGCCGCTGTTCGGCGTGCCGGCGGACGGCGAGCTGCGCATCGCGACCGAGGAGCCGTTGTACGGGGAGGACGAGCCTGAGCCGGCCGGGCGCGTGGACCTGCGCTTCGACTTCCGGAAGCAGCGCGCCGTTCGGTCCGTCGTCGTCGAGAACAAGGTCGGCGCCGCCGCGGACGCCCTCCAGCTGCGTCGCTACGCGGATGCGCTCGGGCGGCGAGGGCGCGTCGTCCTGCTGTCGAACCGGCCAGACGACGGCAGGATCGCGGAGCGAGTCGATTGCACGCACGTCACCTGGGAGCAGGTCGCCCGCGCGCTGCAGCCCATGCAGAGCTACGACGCGCTGGCTCGACACCGGGTCGAGCACCTGGCCAAGCTCGGTGCGTCCGCGCCCCCCGCGCAGGACGCCGGTGCGTTGATGGCCGAGACGAGCAGCATCCACCGCCGCTTCGACCACAGCGTGAAGCTGAACCTGCCGCTCCTGCTCCCGACCGGCGCGCGCGCTGGCATCCCGGACGCCGGCTACGCGGACCTCGAGGCCGGCTACTGCCTCGAGGCCGACGACGAGCACCGCTCCGACCTGTCCGTCGACTGCATCGGCCTCACCGCCGACCGCGCGGGCCTCGGGGCCCTGCAGCTGACCCTGTGGACCCGGACCGCGCACCGCAAGCTCGCCGACGCCCTGGTGGCGACCGGCGCGTGGGAGCCGTACGGCGAGTACCTGCTCACCGAGGTCGGCACCTTCTGGGGCGACGACGCGCTGTGGCGCTGCCTGCGGGACGGCATCGGCCGCGGACGGCAGCTGCTGCGCGCGCCCGCGGGCAGGGACTGGGCCGGGCTGTGGAGCAGCGTCCGCCAGTCGTTCGACCTGGCGCACCAGGTCCGCGGGACGGTGGACGAGCTGTGGCAGGCGCTCGAAGCCGAAGCCTGCGTCAGCGCGTCGGCCAGGGCGCTGTCGGGCTACTGGCTCCAGGGGCTGCACCGCGCGCTGGACCCGGAGCGGTGCGGGCCGGTGACGCGCTACCACGGCGGCTCGTTCTACGTCGACAAGCGCTTCCAGGTCGGCGCGCGCCTCGTCCCCGGCGAGGGGACGGCGAGCGTCCAGGCCTGGGCGGACTGCAAGCGACAGGGGCGCGTCGACGCCTTCTCGGAGGCCATGGGGCGTGCGGGGTGGACGCGTTCGAGCACGAAGCCCGGCACCGTCCACCCGCCGCTCGACGCCGACGACGTCATCGACGCCGACACGCTCGACACCTGGACCGCCGCGCTCGCCACCGCCATCGAGGAGGCCCCCCGATGAGCCACGACGACGTCATCTTCGTCCGCGAACACGGCCACCTCCGGCGCGCCGAGCGCATCGCCTACGACAAGGAGGATCTCCTCCAGCGCCTCGTCGCCGAGCACCCCGAGCTGCTCGCCGGCGGGCAGATCCGGCCCGACGACCCCGTGCGGTGGCTCCTCGTCTGCCGCGAGGCCGGCATCACCGACCGCGCCGACGGCGGCGACCGCTGGTCCGTCGACCACCTGCTCCTCGACCAGCACGGCGTGCCCACCTTCGCCGAGGTCAAGCGGAGCCGCGACACGCGCATCCGCCGCGAGGTCGTCGGCCAGATGCTCGACTACGCCGCGAACGCCACGCAGTGGTGGCCCGTCCACAAGATCCGCGAGCTCGCCGCGCGCGCCGCCGGGAACGAGGATGCGCTGGCCGAGCGAGTGGCCGCGCTGCTCGACTGTGACCCGTCCGACCGGGAGCCCATCGAGGCATACTGGACGCAGGTCGACCGGAACCTGCACAGTGGCAACGTCCGCCTGCTGTTCATCGCCGACGAGATCCGCGGGAGCTGCGCCGCATCATCGAGTACCTCAACGACCACATGCCGCTCGTCGAGGTCGTCGGGGTCGAGGTCGTGCGGTACCTGCATGGCGAGCTCGAGGCGTTCGTGCCGCGGGTCGTCGGGCAGACGGAGCGGGCGCTCGCCGCGCGCGAGGCGCCACCGCGGCGGAAGACCACGGCCGACGCGTTCCTCGAGGCGTGCTCGCCTACCTCACGGGCGTTCTTCGCGCGGCTCCTCGAGGAGGTGCCGCGGCGCGGCATGCGGATCGAGTGGGGCACGAAGGGCTTCAGCGTGCGGCTCGACCGGATGAGCCTGGCGTACGGGTACCCGCCGGGGACGGCGAGCGGGGCGGTGTTCCAGGGCTACCTGTCGCACGTGCCGGGGCCGCTGCAGGCGGACGCGCGAGCGCGGTGGCTCGCGGCGGCGCCGCTGCGCGAGGCCGGGCAGCACACGCTGGAGCTGGTGGTGGACGCCGATCCGGCGGCGGCGGAGCGGGCGCTGGAGGCCCTGTGGCAGGTGGCGGACGAGGTGCGGCCGGCGGAGGCCACGTGAGCCGGCCGAACCTGTTCGCCTTCGGGCGGAGCGAGCTGTCGCAGGACGCGTTCCTGTGCTGGCTGCTCGCGTGGGCCGACGCGTCGCACGAGGCTGCGGAGCCCGCACACCACGCCGCGGGGCGGGCGTTCCTCGCGGCGCTGTTCCGGACGCATGCGCTGGAGGTGCCCGGTCCGAGCAGCGTGACGGTCCGGCAGCAGCTCTGCGACTGCGACATCGTCGTCGAGCTCGGCGAGTCGCACGTCCTGGTGATCGAGGACAAGGTCGACGCCACCAACCGCAACCGGCTGGCGGAGTACCGAGCCCGCATCGAGGGCCACTACCCGGGCCGCACGGTGGTGTGCGTGTTCCTGAAGACGGGGGACCAGTCGCACTACGAGTACGTCTGCGCGCAGGGCTGGACGGTGTTCGGCCGCGATGCGCTGCTCGACGTGCTACGCGCGCACCGCAGCGTGTCGAGCGACATCTTCCGCGACTACCTGGCGCGGCTGGAGGCGATCGAGGCCGAGACGCGGGGCTTCCGCACGGCGCCGCTGTCCGCGTGGAGCCGACGCGCCTGGGCGGGGTTCTTCCTCGCGCTGCAGGAGGAGCTGCCGGGGGCGTGGTGGAGCTACGTGCCGAACCCTTCCGGCGGGTTCATGTGCTTCAACTATGCTCACCGGCCGCTGTGCGACGGCATGGCGCTCTTCCCGCAGCTCGAGGAGCATCGGCTGGTGCTGAAGCTGCACGTGCCCGACAAGGCCCGCCGGTCCGCGGAGCGGGACGCGTGGGTGCGGCGGCTGGTCTCGGCGGACGGGCCGTGGCGGCGGCCCGGCAGGCTGGGCCACGGGGCGTACATGTCGGTGGCGGAGTCTGCAGAAGCGTATCGGCAGGTGGACGGTGCAGGGAGGCTCGTACTGGACGAGACGAGCGCCCGCCTGAAGCAGGTCGCGGCGTGGATCGCGGCGCTGGATGGCGCGAGGGTCTGACGTGGGGCTCTACTCGGCAGACAGCGTATCGACGCCGAACGCCACGAGTTGTGCATCCACCAGGTCCCAGGGTAGCCTCCGTCCCTGATCCCGCATCGCCGCATACGCCGCTCGAACCCCCGCCGCCGTCGCCGCACCCGCAGCCACGGCCTCCGCCATCACCCACAGCGTCCCGTGCACCTCGACCTGCTCTGCTTCGGCGGCCGAACGCAGGTGCCGGTCGCCCGTGATCAACGGACAGCGCTCCGACTCCGCCAGCGCGAGCGCCAGCAGGTCCATGCGGCTCGGCCGCCTGTGCACGCGAGCGAGCGCGACGGCCCGACCCACGGCGGCAGGCTCCACGACCATCGATCGGAGCCCGAGGGCGAGGAGGTGAGCGTGCCGAGCGCGAAGCTCCTGCTCGAACAGGCGCACCCCGATCACCCGCCCGAACCCGAACACCACCTCCACGATCCCGCCGCATTCGAAGTCGATGAGGATGTTGGCGTCACTGATGAGCGGCCCTCATCCGGCGGCGTGCGCGGAAGGCGTCGAGGGACTCGGCGAGGAGCTCCGCTCCCTTCGCCTCGCCGATCAGGTCCTCCCCGACCGCCCGAATCACGAGCCGCGCGAACAGGCCGGGACGCTCGGGTGGCACCGGGTCCCCCGGCTCCGTCGTCCGCCACCCTCGCTTCGTGAACTCGACGAACAGACGCGTGGCCGCTGCTTCGCTCACGATGTCGAGGTCCTTCGCCCGGTACACCCAGCCGCACATGCTGAGCCCGTAGGCCTGCTTGAGTGCATGCAGCTCCGCCGGCTCGAGCCGCGACCGACGCTCGCCGAGCTCCGCACGCGCCGCCGCCTCCGGCACCAGGAACGCGCCTGCGAACCGATTACAGGCCCGCTCCTCGTCGAGCGCCGCGGCGAGCCGCCCACCGAGGACGAGGTGGCCGAGCTCGTGAGCCAGGGTGAACCGCTGGCGGTCGCCGGGCCAGTCGGCGCCCACCACGATCAGCGGCACGCCGTCGACGGTCGCGGCGAGTCCGTCGAACCGCCCGCGATCGTCGACCGGGGTGGTGAGGACGAGCAAACCGTGCTCCTCGAGCGTCGCGGTCAGGTCGGGGAGCGGGTCCTGGCCGAGCCGCCACGCGTCGCGCAGGTCCGTCGCGACCTGCTCCACCTCGTCGTACGTCGCAGCGGTGCCGAGCCCCTCTGGCCGTTGGAACGGCGGAATGGGCGCACGGGGATACAACGCCAGCAGCTCGAGGTACCGCTCCGCCTGGTCGACGACGTCGGCGGTGATCCGCTGCAGTGCTTTCTTCCCGAGGCGCGACCGCTTGCGGTACTCCGGCGCCTCGAGCGTGCGCGACTCGGGACGTAGGAAGAACTCGACCTGCACGTCGCAGGCCCGTGCGAGCGCGAGCAGCATCGTCGAGTTCGGTGTCACCTGCTCGGCCTCGTACTTCGCGATGGCCGTCTGGCTCCACGCCGACGGCGTCACCCAGTGCGCGGAGCGACAGGCCTGCGGCAGCCCGCGCGCGACGGATCCGGTCCCCGAGCAGTGGCCCCCCCAGGTTTACATCCATATCCATCGGCGCGGAACTTGTAAACCAGCCGACGTCCGGTGGTGATGGCGGTGGCGGCGCGGGGCAGCACGCCGGGGGCCTGGTGGCGGACGCCGATCCGGCAGCACCGGAGCGGGCGCTGCAGGTGCGCTGTGGCAGGTGCGGCTGGCGGCGGCGAAGTGAGCCGGCCGAACCTGATCGCCCTCGGCCGATGCCATGCCGACTTGGTATCGCCCAGGTTTCACCGCAATGGCGCCATTTCGCGATTCACCCACCCAGAGCGTTCGAATTCGCGGGCGCAACGGTCGCGCAGCCGTTCCGAGGTCTGAGGTAGGTTGCTGATCTGGAAGGGCGCTGGGTCGCCGACGGATGTCCGATCCGCTCCCATCGTGCGTCCCGTCGACGAGTCGAGGAAGTCCGATGCGCGATCCGTCCCCCACTGTCCGATGAGCGCCCAGCCGACGCCCGAGCCGGGTCAGATCGTCCGCGTCCGCTCGCGGCAGTTCCTCGTCGAAGAGGTCGCGCCGCGGGTCGACGACCGCGACACCCGCGTGCGGATGGCCTGCGTCGACGACGACGCACAGGGCGAGGAGCTCGAGGTCCTGTGGGAGCGCGAGGTCGACGCCGAGCTGAAGCTCACCTCCTGGCAGGCCGCCCTCCACAAGGGCTTCGACGACCCGAAGCTGTTCTCGGCCTGGCTCCACACCCTGCGCTGGAACTGCGTCACCTCCACCCGGCCCGAGCTCTTCCAGGCGCCGTGGCGCGCCGGCATCGAGGTCAAGGCCTACCAGCTCGAGCCGCTCCGCAAGGCGCTCCGCCTGCCGCGGGTGAACCTGTTCATCGCGGACGACGTGGGGCTCGGCAAGACCATCGAGGCCGGCCTCATCCTGCGCGAGCTGCTGATGCGGCAGAAGGTGCGGCGGGTCGTGATCTGCGCGCCGCCGTCCGTCGTGGTCCAGTGGCAGCAGGAGATGGAGAGCCGCTTTGGGCTCGGCTTCGTGATCCTCGACCGGGAGTACGTCGCGCGGTGCCGCCGCGAGCGCGGCTTCGGCGTGAACCCGTGGACCACCCACACCCGGTTCCTGCTGTCCCACGCCCTGCTCCGCGACGAGGGGTACGCCGCCCCGCTCCGGGACTGGCTCGGCGACTTCGCTCCGAGCTCGCTCCTCATCCTCGACGAGGCCCACAACGCCGCGCCGGCCAGCGGCGCGAAGTACGCCGTCGACTCGCTGTTCACGCGTGCGGTGCGCGGCGTGGCGAAGCGGTTCGAGCACCGGCTGTTCCTGTCGGCCACCCCGCACAACGGGCACAGCAACAGCTTCGCCGCGCTGCTGGAGATCGTGTTCCGGGACCTGGGCTCCCTCGACGGCAAGGTCGTCCACCTCCACCTCGAGCACCGCGTGGTGCAGCGGCTGCTCGGCCGGTTCGTGTCGCAGGGCTTCGTCCACGACGACCTGTCGCGAGCCGCCGTGGTCCTGACCGTGCTCGGCCGCCTGTCCCTGTACGGCGAGCACGCCGCGCAGCTTCACGACGAGGTGATCATCGCCGCGGCGGAGTGGGTCGAGCCCGTGCTACGGACCCGGCAAGCTCTCGGCGCTGGACGAGGGCGACAAGGCGCAGACGCTGGTCCTGCTCGAAGAGGCGCTCCCGCGCGCCCGACCCGTCGCCGAGGCCACCCGGTCCCGGCTCACCGACCTGGCCCCCCGGGACGAGGAGACGCTGCAGGGCTGGGCCACCCCGCAGCAGGCGAACCAGCTGGCGCTGTTTGCCCCCGACGAGGCGCGCCAGGTGCAGTCCGAGAAGCTACCAGAAGCGGCGGCTGCAGGAAATCCCGCGGGACATGGAGACCGAGCCCGCCCGGATCCGGGCCACCTACGCGGTCAAGGCGGAGCCCCGCGCTGCTGCGTGGGCGAGATCCCCGTGGGCCTGCTGTGCAACTCCACAGCACTTCGGCTGGTGTACGGCTGTACGCCGCGGAGCGCGGGCTGATGTCCGGCGACCCGGTTGACGTGCGGCACTATTCGGTGCCCGGGCTGTTCGAGAAGCTCCGGGCCGACGCCGGGCGGCACCCCATGGAGCAGCGGTACGGAGCCTGGGCTGCTGTTCCGGCATGGCAGGGCGGGCTGCGGCTGCCCGGGCGGCGCGGGTCGCTGTTCGACCTCGGGATCTACGCGTTCCTCGAGGGGCGGGCCTACCGGCAGGCCGATCTCGGCGAGCGGATCGAGGTGCCCCAGATGCCTGACGGCGTGGTACAGCGGGTGCTGGAGAAGCTGCTGATCCCGGACGGGGAGCGCCTGGGAGCCGTGAAGGTCACGTGCATATTGTCCCTTGCGCACACCGCGATCATGACCTCCAATTTGCTCCCGGCCGCATCGTAGGGACTAACGTGCCTGAAGCCAGCGACATCGCCAATGCAGTAAGAACACATCGCATTCGCCTTGGCATGAGCCAAAGTGATCTTGCAGCGAGTGCTTCCACAAGTCGCACTAACATCGCCCTCTTTGAGCAGGGCCGACGCATTCTCCCACAAGGAATCATGGATAGGATCCTGCACGCTTTGAAGATGCCGACTGAGGGTTCTGGCTCGCATGGAACGGACGATGTGCCCGGTCTCCCGCGCTCAGAATACATCCGCTCGTCCTTGGCGAGTCAGCTGGCGCAGTTTCAATCCGCCCCGTTTCTATTCATTGGATCGGGCCTGTCGCGGAGATACCTCGGCCTCGAAGACTGGGAAGGGCTTCTTCAGAAATTCTGCGGAGAGGTGGGCGAGTCATATGCTTATCTCAAGGGCCGTCAAGGTGACGGTAAATTCCCGGAGATTGCCTCGAGTCTTGCCGAGCCATTCTATGAGGCATGGTTCAAGGAAGGGAAGTTTGAGGAGAGCAGAATGCAATACGAGGATGAAGTGACCGACATCAGCTCTCCACTTAAGATCGAAATCGCCACCTATATTCGCCAAGCAGCGGTTCTCTCCGAACCTGCATTGGCCGTCGAATTGGAAGCGCTGCAGCAGGCGGTGATCGATGGCATCATTACGACCAATTGGGATAGCATGCTTGAGATGCTGTTCCCAAAATTCAAGGTATTCGTGGGCCAGAACCGCCTTCTATTCGCCAACCCGATGACGATTGGGGAAATCTACAAGATCCACGGGTGCGCAAGCGCTCCGAACACCCAGGTTCTGACTGCGGCGGATTACGACGAGTTCTCGCGTCGAAACCCGTACCTCGCGGCCAAGCTGATTACAATTTTTGTCGAGCATCCAATCGTATTCCTTGGCTACAGTCTCACCGACCGCAACGTGCGGGAGATGCTGACAGCCATCGCCACATGCATGGACGAGGACGAACTTCAGAAACTGGCTCAGCGACTGATTTTCGTACGGTGGGATCGAGACAACGAGGGCGACATGATCTCAACAGGCGTCATCGACGTCGGCAGCCGTACACTGACGATAACGCTGATCCGGACCGCCGCCTTCGTGTCCGTGTATGAGGCTATGAAACTAGCACGTAGGTTCTCCGCACCTGTCTTGCGACGGCTGAAGGACTATGTGTATGATTTGGTCAGAACCAGCGATCGGGCAGGCCGGATGTATGTCGCCACGGAGATCGATGGCGACGACGACTTGGACGTCGTTTTCGGTGTCGGTGCGATCGCCCAGTTCGCTCAAGTCGGCTACTTGGCGCTTGGTGTTGTGGAGTTGTTCCGCGATTTGGTATTCGATGAACACAACCTCGATGCTGGGCACGTCGTTCACCATACGCTGCCGAGTATACTCAAGGCGAAGGCGCGGAATTACGCACCAATCTTCAAATACCTGAAAGAAGCAGGTATGCTGACCGCCGAAGGGGAATCCATTGCACCTGGCATTCCATCAAACGTTGCTAGAGCGTCGATGGAGCGAGCTGGCAGACTCCTTCCTGCTGCACAGTACGTGAAACATAAAGCGCATGTTCGTCGTCTCGGGTCAACCGAGGCCGTAATCGCGCATTACGGCGCGGAAGTCGCAGCCCATCACCTGGCGCTTCTGCACCCGGATCAGCATGACCTTGATGTCCTCCAGAAATATCTGACCGACAACTTCCAACGGATCTCCGAGGGTAGCACTCCCCACAAGAAGGTTGCATGCCTCCTTGACCTGCTTACCTTCGCTCCGGGCTTTGCAGACCCGCTTGAGTGATTCCGATGATCGGACGTCTCTGTGCACCCGCCTCCACGAATAGGCTGACCATGCCCCCCGTCGAAGTCCGCACCGCCCTCGTCGACGCCCTCCGCGTGGACCTCATCGGGCCCGACCCCGCCGACGTCCCCCACCAAACCGAGGTCCTCCCGACCTCCCCCGCCACCTGGTACTTCACAGGCTTCCTCGTACCGTTCGAAGACCCCGACCCCACCCAGACCGAGCAGGCCGAGCTCCTCCGCCCCCGGCCCGCCGGAGGCGCCGCCGACGATGACCCACTGGATGCCGGCGAGCGGCGGGTCCGGGATCGGTCCGAGCAGCGGCTCGACCGACCGGAACCGCACCGCGGCGTCGGTCACCGAGACCAGGTCCGCGACGCGCTCCACGTACCGGGCGGACTCGACCGACCCCCCGATCCACACGTTGCGCGGCCACGGCAGCCGCGGTGCGAGCGCGGAGCGTTTGGTCAGACCTGGAACGCGAGGGTGGTAGGAACGCGAGGGTGGTAGTCGGCGCGGCGCATCACGTCGAACACCCGCTCGATGTACTCGGTGGGGACGCGCTCCTGGAACAGGTCCGACGAGTTCACGAACATGCGCTTCGGCTTCCGCCATCGCAGCGGGAGTTCCAGCGCCTCGGTGACAAATCGCAGGTCGAAGCCGTGCTGGAACGGGTGCCCCGGTACGCCGCGGAAGCGGACGGCGAGGGTCTCGGCGTAGCAGTGCTTGCAGCCGGGGCTGATCTTCGTGCACCCCGGCAGCGGGTTCCAGGTGGCGTCGGTCGAGGTCGACGACATGGACGGCGAGTCCTCCCACGGCTAAAGAACGCGCGTTCAGTGCCCCAGGCAAGCCGTGAGCGAGGCGGGACTGATCCCGATGGAGGACCTCGTGGCCAAGAAGCTTGACCCCGTCCAGGTCGAAGCCGTAGTCCGAGATGTCGTCCGTACGGTCCTGACCGCGAACGGCGGCGACCCGGTTGCCGCAGACACCCCGGACAACCCCCTTACGGCGTCGGGACAGCACTTCGACAGCGTCTCCTCGGAGGAGGCGACCGTGATGATCGGGGTCCAACTCGGGGTGTCCATCGATCGGAACCCGTTCTTCTCGAACGACCAGAAGCCGGCCGCATCGTTCGACGACATCGTGAAGTCAATCTGCGAGCAAGAGTACGAGGAGCGTGAAGGATGACGGTAAACAGGTTCCGGCAGGCCCGAGAGGGCTTGGGGCTGTCCCTCGGTCAAGCGACTCGGTTCTCGGGTGGGCGAGTCTCCCGCGAGACGATCGAGCACATCGAGGCGGGTCGCAGAGAGCCGACCGCGAGCGAGGTCGCCGTGCTTGCCGAGACCTATCGGGTGCGAGAAGACTGGCTCCGCGGTGCACCGGCCCCCGAGGTGCCGATGGCACTGGTCAATGCCCGCGGCCTCGATCGGCTGACTTCCGCCGACCGGCAGGCAGTCGTCGATCTCATTCGTATCCGGCAGTAGCCATTGTCGCCCTACCGAAGAGCCCTTCTCCGGAGGGCGATCCACATGGCCGGTGAGACCCGAGCGAGCCGGAAGCGGCGAATGGAGACGCCGATCTGCGTCTACGACCTCGCCGATGACCTGGGGCTCGTCGTCGAGTTCAAGCGGTACAGCACGAAGGCTACGAGGGCCTGTTCATCCCCGCCGTCAAGACCATCTCACCTCGAACCCGAGCGTCCTCCCGGACGGCAACGGTTCACTTGTGCCCACGAGATAGGTCACTTCATGATGCGGCACGGCCACGTCGTCGCCTGTACGACCGAGGATGCGACGTTGCTCAACACAAGCCAGGAAGAGCTCCTGGCCAACGTCTTCGCGTCGTTCCTCCTCATGCCGAAGATCGCCGTCATGACCGCGTTCCGTGCGCTAGGGAAGACCCCGGAGACTGCGTCGGACGCCGACTACTACACCATCGCGGCCCAGTTCGGCGTAGGATACTCGAACCTGCTCTGGCACTGCTTCCGCAACCTGGAGGTGCTTTCCGAGGCCGGTCTTGGGGACCTCAAGAAGAGGGACCTCCCGAGACTGCGCTCCGGAATCCTGGGGGGGCTCCTCCCGCCTACGGTGCTCAACAGTGGACTGCACGTGGTCTCGTCGGACCAGCTCTTTCGTCCGCTCGACCTCGCGGTCAGGGAACGCGTTCTGTTCCACGCGGCTGTCGACGGTGAGGTTCCGCCCGTGCTCACCGCGGAGCCCGCCGGGTCCAGCTGTTTCGTAGCCGTGAAACCCGGAAAGGGGACAGTGACCTTCGCAAGCGGCGCCCAGGCCCAGGTCCGGGTGTACGACGGCCGGAGAGAGGGCCTGTGGCGGGCGCTGTGGGATATCGAGGAGGGCGATTGAGCCACGTTCCCTTGCACATCCATAGCGGCACCCTGTCGGGCGGGTGGATGGCCGCACTTCGGCGCCTGGCCGACCCCGGCGTCGACGGCCTGTCCCCCCCCTCGTTCTGACCGTAGACCAGTTCCAGGACAACGAGCCGGTCGAGACACTGGGCTTCCGCGATGCACTCAGCGACGAACTCGTTCGCCTCCAACACCCGACCGTGGATACCACCTCCCGCACAATCTTCCCCTTCCCCCTCACTAGCCTCGGCGGTGGACGTGACGCGTTGTTCGACCGCTACCTCCGCTTCGTGCCGAGGTTGCGCAGGTTGAAGGATAACAAAAGGGGGGTCTACTTCGAGAGGATGATTGCCTTCCCTGCATACGACGCCGACCAGCCGCTGAACCAGTTGAAGACGATCCTAGACTTCTGGCACGCCGGAACCAACCGGAAGAGTGCGTTCCAGGTCACGACGTGGTGCCCCGAGCGAGACCTGTCGAAGAGCCCGTACGCCCGGTTTCCATGCCTTCAGCACGTGGCGTTCACGCCAATGGGAAACGAGCTGTCGGTGACCGCCTTCTACGCTACCCAGTACCTCATCAAGAGGGGATACGGGAACTACCTGGGTCTATGCCGCCTCGGCGCCTTCATGGCCCATGAAATGCGCCTACGGCTGACGCGGTTCACCTGCTACGCTGCGCACGTCCCAGCCGAGGAATCGAAGGCGGAGCTACGGAGTCTCGTGACCACGCTGGAGGCGGTGTGAGTACCTCCGCCATCCTTCACATTCCCCGCCGCCTCCCGACCCCATCGGCTGTCTACGACACGTACTGGCGGTTCGCGGCGTATCGGCAGGAAGTGTACTTCCGCCGGCTAACCGGGGAGAAACCGCCCTGGTCCGAAGACCCGGTGATCCGTGCGCACCGATTCACGAACGCGTACCGGGCCGCAGACCGGGTGAGCCAGTACCTCATTCGTGAGGTGCTTCAGGTACCGGGCATGTCTGTGCAGGACGTCGTCCTCCGGGTCCTCCTGTTCAAGGTGTTCAACCGGATCGACACGTGGGAGACTATCGAGGCCGCGGTGGGAACGGTGACCACGTCGTCGTTCGACGCCGCCGTCCTCGATCGAGCCCTGGGCCTCGCCATGGATGCCGGTCAACGCATCTATTCGGCCGCCTACATCATGCCTGTTGCGGCAGCGTATGCAGGGGGCCGCAAGCACTCATCGCACCTCCGCCTGCTCGAGGCGATGCTTGCAGACGACCTCCCGAAGCGTATCGCCGACGCTCTGCGCCTCTCGGACGTGTACGAGCTGCTTCTGGCTTACTCTGGGATCGGCCCGTTCCTGGCGTTTCAGTACACTATCGACCTGAACTACACGGAGGTCGTGGCGTTCGACGAGATGGACTTCGTGGTTCCCGGCCCCGGGTGTCTGAGCGGGCTGCGCAAGTGCTTCGACGACCCGGGCGACTACACCGACCAGGACCTGATTCGATGGGTGACCGATCGCCAGGAGGCGGAGTTCGATGCCCGCGGCATCACGTTCAGGACCCTGTTCGGTCGAAGACTGCACCTGATCGACTGTCAGAACCTCTTCTGTGAGGTGGACAAGTACGCTCGCGTCGTCCACCCCGAGGCGGGGGGCCTCGGACGGACGCGAATCAAGCAGAGGTACACCCCCCTCGGAGTTCTCCCCATCCCTGTCTTTCCGGCGAAATGGGGCATCAACGGTCACGTCGACGCGATCCTCAGGAGTCGGCCGTGAGGTTCAGCGAGTACCAGGCTCTCGCCGCGAAGACCGACCAGGCCCCCGAGGGGGAGACGGCGAAGATGCTGCCGATGCTGGGCCTCGCGGGCGAAGCGGGCTCCGTCCTGACCGTCTACAAGAAGTACCTGCGTGATGGGCGCGATCAAGAGACGCAGGCCTCGATGCGAGAAGAGCTCGGCGACGTGCTGTGGTACGTCGCGACCATCGCGTCGAAGTTCGGCCTGGACCTCGACGAAGTCGCGGCGAACAACATCGACAAGGTGAATCGTTGGTGGGGTCCGCCCCCAGATCGCCGGGCCTTCGATGGCGGGTTCCCCATTTGGGAGCAGCTGCCGTCGGTGTTCGAGGTGGAGATGACGCCGATCACCGTCAGCAAGGGAACCGGCGTCCGACTGACCTGCGACATGATCGATGTGGGCGACAGACTGACCGACAACGCCCACGTCGAGGACGGGTACCGGTTCCACGACATCTTCCATTTCGCCTACGCCGCGATCCTTGGTTGGTCTCCCGTTACGCGCTCGATCTTCGGGCTGAAGCGAAAGAGCCGGCCGACGTTTGATGAGGTGGAGGACGGCGGCCGTGCCATCGTCGTCGAGGAGGGGATCTCCGCCTACGTGTTCGCCTGTGCGTGGCCTCACCGGTTCGACGCGGCGACCGAGGTGGAGCGGTCGGTGCTGAACACCATCCGGACCATGGTTAACGGCCTCGAAGTTGCGGAGTGCACCGAGGGGGAGTGGCAGCAGGCGATCCTGGAGGGGTTCAGAGTCTTCCGAGCAATCGCCGACGCGAACGGAGGGCTCGTCAAGGTCAACACCCTGCAGCGCCACATCGACGTTGTGCGGGTCGGCCCGCCATGACGCCACCATCGACCTTCTTCAGGTCGTGAGACTGGAATCGCTGATGAGGAGCCTGCGATGAGGGCGTACTCGGGCAGCCGCTTGCGCTCGATCGCCTCCCACACGCGGTCGTCGGGCCAGGCCTCGAAGGCGGTGCGGAGTGGAGTTGACCCGGACAAGTGGACATCCTCGAAACCGCAGGAGAGGATGTTCGGATGCCGCACAAGTTGTACAGCGCAGAGTTTAGGTCTCACCTCGTGTCTCTCGTGAAGGCGTGTCGAACGCCGGAGTCGCTCGCCCGGGAATTAGTTCGAGCCGTCGGCCCACACGATTCGCTCGTGGGTGGAGGCCGCGCGCTGCAGGGGCCGGCGGTGAGGTCGTCGACAAGGACGCTCGGATTCGCGAGCTCGAGCGACAGCTCAAGCAGGTGGAAGAGGAGCGCGAAATACTACAAAAGCGGCGGCCTGGTTCGCCGCGAAGAGCGGATCGACCCGGAAGAAGGGTTCCCGTTCGTGAAGGCGCACCAGGCCGACCACCGTCGCGACCATGAGCCGCGTGCTGGGGTTGTCGAGAAGCGGCGACAACGCGTGGGCTTCCCGGGTCCCCTCGGCTCGTGCCGTTAGCGACGGACCCCGACCACGAGGTGCTCACCCAGGAGCGCCTTCCGAGGTCGTCGCGCCCGGCCCCGCCCTCACCGCGCCGCTGCCGCGCCCCGACCTGGTCGTCCGCCGGGACCGTCGCGTGCTCGGCGTCTACGACACGAAGTACCGCGACCTCTGGGCGCGCCCGCTGACGCGCGAGATCCTGTACCAGATGTCCATCTACGCCCTGGCGTGGCGCGACGCCGGGACGCGCGTACCCGCCGTCGTCCTGTACGCCACGCAGCAAGCACGCCCCGACCAGGAGCTCCACCTGCGGCTCCGCGGCGACGACGCGTGCCGCATCGTCCTGCGAGGTGTGGACTGGGCTCGGGCGGCGCGCTGCGTGCAGGATCGGGACGGCGCCCGCGGCCGCACGCTCGCCGCGCAGTGGGTGACCCCCGCGACCAGTGCCACCCCACCGACGTGAGGACGCCCATGCCCATCGCCCACTTCCAAGACGACGACGACGCCTACCTCCGCTGGATGGACGCCCACGAGCCCGACGGCTGGGTCATCAACCGCGAGCGCACGGCCACCACCGGCTGGCGCCTGCACCGCGCCGCCTGCTGGCACCTGCGCCACCAGGTCGGTGCCAACGTCCGCTGGACGCACCACTACGTCAAGGACTGCGCGACGGCAGAGGCACCGCTCGTCGCCTTCGCCCGCCAGCGGGGCGCCGAGCTGGTCCGCTGTCCTCGCTGCCTCCCGGACTGACCGACGCCCCCTTTTGCGACCGAGTCAGGCGAGCACGGCCTCCAGCGTCTCCGCCACGAGGATCCGCTCTGCCCACTGCTCGAGCTCCGCCTCGCTCCCCGCCTCGACCCGGGCCACGATCGCCTCCGGAAGCGCACCGAACTTCAGCTGGAGCTGCTTGAGCAGCACGCGCAACTCGCCCTGCACGCGTCCCTCACGCAGGCCCTCCTCGCGCCCTGCCTGGAGGCCCTCCTCGCGCCCTGCCTGGAGGCCCTCCTCGCGCCCCTGCTCGATCAGCTGCTCGCCGTACCCCATGATCAGCCTCTGCCCCTCGGGCGGCAGCCGCCGCACCAGATCGTCCCGCGCCGCCGGCGGCGGGGGGCCCGGACCCACGCTCACAACGTAACGCCACAGCGCCTCCACCGCGCGCAGCCCATCCGACGCCGCCACCTCCACGACGAGATCCAGCCACCGCGGCACCCACACCGTCCCGCCCCGCGCGTGCTTGAACGCGAGCAACACCGCCTCCCGCAGCGCCACCCCCCGCAGCGCCTCGTCGGGCACCACCGACAGGTCCTGCAGCACGTACCGGAACCGCGGGACGTGCGGCAGCAGCGCGTCACGCACCGCACCCTCCGCGAACAGCGCCTCGAAGTCCACTGGTGCCGTCCAGCGCCGCTCCCCGTGGTACAGCACCAGCGGCCACACGAACGGCAGCGGCCCCGCCCCTCCCTCGAGCGCCCGCTCCCAGATCCGCACCAGGTACCGCAGCATCCGCCACGACATCAGCGTGTCGACCGTGCTCTGGTGCTCGAACAGCACGTACAACCACAGCTCGCCGCCACCGGCCAGCGCCACCCGGTGCAGCACGTCGCTGTGCACCTGCGTCAGGTCCTCGTCGACGAAGCTCCCCGGCACCAGCTCGAGCGTGTCCCACCGCGCCGCGTCGGCGACCTCGCCGGGCAGGACAGCCCGGAAGTGCGCCGCAGCCACCGCAGGCTGCGTGAACGCGAAGCGAAAGAGGGCGTCGTGGGGCTGGTCGGCCATGGACAGCAGCCTATGGGCTCCGCATCGCTCCGTCGCGGAAATCTGGCGCGGGTAGACGACAGCCACACCGTCCCCACGGCGCCAACGGACACACCGTCCGGCCGAATCCACGCCACAGCGACAATCCGTGACGCAACACTGCCCGTGCCACCCCCGAATCCCTGCGCGAACGCACGCCGCGTTCTGCCCGACGGGCACACTCGCTGGAGGTCCATCGATGACCACGACCACCCGCCCCCGCACCCACGCCGAGCGCGACGCCTGCATCGCCGCCCTGGACGACCTCGCGACCACGGCCCTCGCCCCCCTCGCCGCCGCCGCGGTCACGGCGTTCCGGCCCGTCGCCGAGCGGTACACCGCGGCGCGCAGCGCCCACCGCGCCGTCAGCGCCACCCGGGACGAGGCCGCCGCCTCCACGCAGCGCGCCGACGCGGCGTTCGACCGGGCCCTGCGGTGCTGGTCGGTCACGGTGGTCGACGCCGACGGCCGACCCGTCCGCAGCGACCTCGCCGCCATGCTCGGCGGCGTCACCCCCGCGCAGCTGGCGAAGCTCCCGTACCGCCAAGAGGTGGTCCGCACCGGCGACCTGCTCGTCCAGCTCGAGCGCCGCCCCTCGCTGTCGGGCGACCCCGCACGCCTCGCGGACCTCATCGCAGCACACCGCACCCTCGCCAGCGAGACCGACGCGCTGGAGGCGGCCACCCGCCTGGAGCGCGGCGCGGGCACCCGGCTGAAGCTCGCCGTCACCCAGTTCGACCGCGAGTGGGGCAAGCTCGTGAAGGCCCTCGAGCTCACCCTGGGCGCCCCGAAGCAGGCGCGGGGCTGCTGCCGGCCTTTCGTCCGCCCCGGCAAGCGACGCGTCGCAGCGCCGGCGGACGCCGCCGCCGAGCCCGCCTGCACCGTCGACGACGAGGTCCCCGCGACCGACGCAGAGACGGCCGCAGCCTGACGGGTCGCCGTCCGCCGACGGCCCCCGCATCGGGATCGACGAAACCCTCAGGTCCAGCGCCACCGGCCCGCCGGTCGGCGCACCGAACGAACCGCCACCCTCGGCGCGCGCCGTCGCGCTACCCTGCCCCGATGCAACCCGACATCGACGTAGAACTCGCCGCCCCCGCCGACGATCCCCTCCCCTACTGGCAGGGCGACATCGTCCCCGAGGTCCGCACCGCCACCCTCGACAACGGCCTGCGCGTCACCATCGTCGCCGACCCCGACCAGGTCCTCGTCGCCACCCAGATCTGGGTCCACTTCGGCGGCGCCGACGAGCCCCCCGAGCAGCGCGGCTTCGCCCACCTCTTCGAGCACCTCATGTTCACCGGCACCGACCGGATCGACGAGGACACCTTCACGGGCTGGTTCGCCGACCACGGCGGCAACGTCAACGCCTACACCTCCCTCGACGAGACCGTCTTCGTCTCCGAGATCGCCCCCGCGGCCCACCCGCGCGTCCTCGCCCTCGAAGCCGACCGCTTCGCCCACCTCGCCGTCACCGAGGCCGCCCTGGCCCGCGAGAAGAAGGTGGTCACCGAAGAGCTGCGCCTGCGCACGCAGAACGACCCGATGACCCGCGCCCGGCTCGCCGTGCAGGCCGCCTGGTTCGGCGACCACCCCTACGCCCGCACCCCGGCCGGCACGGCCGACGACATCGCCAGCGTCACCGTCGACGACGCGCGCCGCTTCTACGACGAGACCTACCGCCCCGACAACCTCCACCTCGTCGTCGCGGGCCCGGTCCGAGTCGACCCGCTGCTCGACGAGATCGAGGCCCGGTTCGGCACCCTCGCGCCCGGCGGACGCGTCGTCCCCGAGATCCCGGCCGTCCCCACGCTGACCCCGCCGCCGCAGCTCGCGCTCGCCGAGGACCTGCCCCCCGTCGAGACGACCGCCTGGGTCTACCCCCTGCCGCCCCGCGCCCACGCCGACGCCCCGGCCCTCGAGCTCATGGAGCGCCTCCTGTTCTACGGCGAGGTCGATCGCGTCCGCGAGGTCCTCGTCGAGCGCCGCCACCGCGCCTACGAGGCCGGCGGCTTCGACGTCACCTTCCGACGCGGCGGCGCGGTGGTCCTGTTCGGCGTCGACCTGCCGGACCGGTCGTGGCGCCGCGCCGACGCGCTCATGGCCAGCACCGTCGAGGAGCTGGACCAGCTCGCCTGGCTCGACGAGGCCCGCCTCGAGAGCGCCCGCCGCGCCGTCCTGCGCAGCGAGCTCGGCAGCGCCTACAGCGCCGGCTGGCTCGCCTCCCGCCGCGGCTGGCGGCCTGGCAGCTCCGCGACGAAGCCCTGGCCGACACCCGCATCGAGCAGCTCCGCGCCGTCACCGTCGACGACGTGGCCCGCGTGTGGCGAACGTGGATCGTGGGCGCCGAGCCCACCCGCGTCCACCTCCGCCCGGAGCGGGTGCCGCTCGCCGTGCGCCTCTTCGGCTGGATGGTCCCGTGACCCCGGAACCCATCGACGCCGACGTGGCACCGGTCGAGATCGCCCTGCCCGATCCGCGCCCGTACGAGCTCTGGGCGGCCGGCGACGGCACCGAGGCGGTCCTGGTGGAGGACCACCGCGTCCCGCTCGTCACGATCCAGCTGCGCATCCCCGTCGGCACCTGGTCCGACGCCTTCCGCACCCTCGGCGCAGAAGACGCATGGAACAACCTCCCCTTCGACCCCGACGGCGCCCTCCGCGCCCGCACCGATGCGCTCGGCGCCGACCTCTCCGTCTGGGCGAGCCCCCTGACCTGCACGGCGCAGGTCTCCGTGCTCGCAGAGGACGCCGAGGCCGGCGTGGACCTGCTCCGCGACGTGCTGGCCAACCGCGACCTCGACAGGGCGGAGCTGCGCCGCGACGCCCGCACGGCCCGCCTCGACCACGACACCAGCGAACGCGAGCCCCGGTTCCTCCTGCGCCGCCTGGTGGACGACCTGCGCTGGGCGCCGACCGACCCCCGCGCCCTCGACACGCGGCCCCCGCAGCGCCTCCCGCGCCGCGGCCTGGACGCCGCGCTGGACCGCGTCCTCGCCCAACCGGGCCGCCAGATCGCGTTCGCAGGCGACCTCGACCGCGCCCGGGCCGAGGCGCTGGCCGGCCGCCTCGCGCTGCCCCCCGTCGGCGAGGCGCTCGCGCCGCCCGCTTACGGCGAGGTCCGCGACCCGGCCCCGGCCCCCACGAGGTGGCCGCTCCCCACGCGACCCAGACCTACCTGACCTGGTCGCGCCCCTCGATGGCCCGCACCGATCCGCGCTACCCGCACTGCGCGTCGCAGCGCTGATCCTGGGCGGCACCACCCGCCTCGGCAAGGCGCTCCGCCGCGACGACGGCGACACCTACGGCGTCTCCGTCAGTCCCGGGGCCGGCGACGTGCCCGGGATCGTGCAGATCTCCACCTTCACCCGCCCCGACAACGCCGAGGCGCTCGCCGCCAAGCTCGACCACGCCCTGACGACCTTCGCGGCCGAGGGGATCACCGAGGCGGAGCGGCAGCGCGCGCTCGCCATCCTGCGCGGGCGGGAGCTGTACACGCTGCAGGCGCCGGCGTCGCGCGTGAGCGAGGTGCTGTGGGCGCGCGACCGCGGCCTGTCGCCCGACTTCTCGCGCGAGGTGCTGGAGGCCGCCTCGGCGCTCACGCTCGACGCGCTCGACGCGTTCGTCGCCGACTTCTTCCGCCCCGACCAGTTCGTGGCGGCGCGGGTGGTGCCCGCGCCGCCCTGACCGTCAGGGACCCGCCGACACCGGCCACCCGTCGTCGGCCCAGGTGACCTCCGCGATGCGCAGGGTGGGGACGCCCGCGTTGTCGGCGTCGTAGGCGTGGTAGACGTTGTACCACCCCGACGGACCCTCGATCATCGCGCTGTGCCCGGGGCCCCGCCACCGCGTGTCGCCCTCCACGAGCAGCGTCCCCCCACCCGACAGCAGCGGGTTGCCGACCCGGTCGACGTACGGCCCCGTCACCGCGGACGACCGGCCCACCAGGATCTTGTAGGTGCTGTCGATCCCCCGACAGCAGTAGTCCACCGACTCGAACAGGTAGTACATCCCATCGTGTCGGATCACGAACGGCGCCTCGACCGCGGTGTTCGGCCGCGACGCGAGCGGATACAGCCCGATCCCGTCCCGCACGCCCTCGTCGGTCAGCGGGATCATCTTCAGCCCGCTCCAGAAGCTCCCGAACGCGAGCCAGGGCTTGCCGACCGCGTCGAGCACGACGGCCGGGTCGATGGCGTTGAACGCGTCGCTCGCCGTGGAGCAGATCACGGCGGAGCCCTGGTCGACCCAGGCGGGCGCGTCGAGCGACGCGGTGGTCGCGTGGCCGATGCACGACGCGTTGCTGCCGAAGCGCGAGGCGGAGTAGTACAAGTGGTACTGCCCCCGAACGACGCGACGTGCGGCGCCCACAGCTGGTTCGGGTCGTTCGGGTCGGTGGTGGTGATCCAACCCGGCACGGTCGCGAACACCGAGCCCACGTGCGTCCAGTCGAACAGGTCCGGCGACGCGCGGACCTCGATGCCCTGCCCGGTCGAGAACGCGTAGTACTGCGTGTCCGACGCCGCGATCATCGGGTCGTGCACGGGCGCGATGTCGCCGGTGAGCGCCAGCACCCCGGGCACCACGGGCGGGACCCCCGTGTCCCCGCCGGTGTCGGGCGGCGCGGAGGTGTCGCCCCCCACCGCGGTGTCGGGCGACCCGGTGTGGCCGCCCGTCTCCGACGGCGTGGTGACGTCGTCGGTGGGCGCCGGGTGCCGACAGGCGAGCAGCGCCGCGACGATCGCGCCCGGGGTCACGGTCGCGCCAGGCTGGCGATCTCGTCGGCGGTGTAGGCCCGGCACGAGATGCGCACGTCGTCGAGCGACCCGTCGAGGTACGGGTCGGGGAACCGCGACTTGCCGAGGTACAGGTCGGTGACGGCGGCGAAGTCCGACGGGCTCACGGCCGGGCTGCTCGCCGTCTGGACCACCACGCCGTCCACGTAGATCGTCACGGCGTCGTCGGCGGCCACCGTCACGGCGACGTGGTGCCACACGTCGTCGCCGGTGAGCACGGGCGCCGCCGTGATGACGTCGAGCACGCCCGAGGGCGCCACCATGGCGAACTGCAGGTTCCCGTCGCCGTTGGACGGGGCGAGGTAGGTGAAGGCGTCGACGCTGCCGAAGTCGAACACCCGCGCCCAGGCGGACACGGTGCGCAGCCGCACCCACGAGGCGATGGTCATCTCGTCGGTGCAGCTCGCCAGCGGGTTGGCGCCGAGCGCTACGTGCGGCCCGGGCCCGCCCCCCACGGCGCCGGCGAGGTCCACCGCAGGCCCCAGCCGCCCGTCGGTGCGCCAGGCGGCGCCCTCCTCGAGGGTGGTGGCGATGGCGTGGTCGGACGAGTCGGCGGTGGTGGTGCCCTGCCCCTCGTCGAAGCGCCAGTAGGCGTAGTCGAGCTGCGGCCAGGCCAGGTCGGCGATCTCGGTCTGCGACAGGCGGCGGCTGTAGATGCGGAACTCGTCCATGGTCCCGTCGAAGCCGGGATCCGCGGCGAAGCGCGACTTGCCGAGCCACGACTGGCCCCCGATGGGCTCCATCTCGAGCGGCGGCACGTCGGGCCCGACCGGCACGTCCATGGCCGGGAACCCGTCGATGTACAGCGTGCGCTGGCCGCCCGTGCCGGTCAGCGCGAGGTGCTTCCACACACCCGTCGGCAGCTGCGTCCCGGCGATGAGCACGGACTCGTTGGTCGGCGCCCCGCCGTAGGACGCCGCGTGGATGCCGTTCACGCCGCTCGCCGTCAGGTACATGAAGCGGTTGTACGGGTCGGCGAGGCCGTTGCCGATGTCGTAGACCCGCGCCCACGACGAGATCGTGTCGTACTTCACCCACACCGAGATCGTGAAGTCGTCGACACCGTCGAGGATGCCGGACGGCAGCTCGACGTAACGCGTGCCGTCGGCGAGCATCGCCAGGCCTCTGCCCTCCCGGCCGTCGGCGGTCCAGGCCGACACGTCCGACAAGGTCCCGTCGAGGCCGCGGCCCGAGCCGTCGGTCACGACGGTCGCGGCGTCCTCGAACGCATACCACACGGAGAGCTCCGGGACGCCGCCGGTGTCGGTGCCGGTGTGCGTCTGTGCGGTGTCCGTGTCGGTGTCGGTGTCGGCATCCGCGTCCGCGTCCGCATCGGCGTCCGCATCCGCATCCGCGTCTGCATCGGCGTCCGCGTCCGCATCGGCGTCGGCGTCGGCGTCGGCGTCGGCATCCGCATCGGTGGGGGTGCCGGAGTCCCCGGTGGTGGTCTTGTCGCCGGTGCACGCCGGGAGCGCGCAGGCGAGGGAGAGGGCGCAGAGAAGGGTCGAGCCTGGAGCGAGTCTCACGGGACCTCCGAAGTCGCAGGTTGGGATGTGGCGGACAGGGGGGTGAGCGAGCGGACGTCAGGGCATCGCGGAGAAGTTCCGGACCTCGTCCTGCGTGAAGGCGCGGCATCCGATACGGAGCTCGTCGATGGAGCCGTCGAGGTACGGGTCGGCGAAGACGCGGGAGCGCCCGAGCATGTTGTCGTCCAGCGCGGCGAGGTCGGCCGGCAACACGTCGGAGGTCCCGGTGGTCGCGATCACGCCGTCGACGTAGAGCACCACGAGGTTCGCCGCGTTCATCGTCACGGCGACCGGGTGCCAGCTGTCGTCGGCGGCGAACAGGATGCCGGTCTGCAGATCGAAGGTGCCCGAGGGCGACGCCATGCCGAAGTGCAGGCCCGTCCCGTCGTTCGGCGAGAGGTACACGAACGTGGCGTCGTCGCTGGTGCCGAAGTCGAAGATCCGCGCGCCGTCGTCGAACTGGCGCAGCTTCACCCAGAACAGGATGGTGAACGCCTGATCGCAGGCGGCCAGCGGGTTCTCGGTCATCACGACGTGCGGGCCGGAGGGCCCCCCGGGGCCGCCCGCGAGGTCGAGCGCCGCGCCGAGCCGGCCGTCGTCGGTCCAGGTCGCGCCGTCCACGAGCACCGTCGGGACGGCGTTGCTCGACGCGTCCGTCGTCGACTCGTCGAAGGCCCAGTACGAGTAGTCGTGCTGCGGACGCGCCAGATCGGCGAGCTCGGGGACCGTCAGCACGCGCCCGTAGATCCGGAAGTCGTCGATCGTGCCGTCGAGGCCAGGATCGACGGGGAACCGAGACTTGCCGATCCAGGAGTTCGGCGCGATGGGCTCCATCTCGGAGGGGGGCACGTCGGGCCCGTCCGCGAGCCGCTGCGCGGGGAAGCCGTCGATGTACAGCGTGCGCTCGCCGCCGTGGCCGGTGAGGGCCAGGTGCTTCCAGACCCCGACGGGCAGCTGCGTCCCCGTCGTCAGGGTGGACTCGTTGGCCGCGCTGCCGCCGTACGACGCCGCGTGGATGCCGCTCGCGCCGTTCGGCGTGAGGTACATGAAGCGGTTGTCGGGGTCGGGCAGCCCGTTGCCGAAGTCGTAGACCCGCGACCACGGCTGGATGCTGGACAGCTTCACCCAGGTGGCGATGGTGAAGTCGTCCACGTCGGTGAGCACGCCGTCGGGGAGCGTCACGAACTGCGCCGCCGGCACCGCCCCGGACAGCGTGATCCCGCGCCCCTCGCGCCCCGCGGTGGTGCGGGCCGTGAGGTCGCTGATGGTCCCGTGGTGGCCGAGGCCCGAGCTGTCGCTCACCGTCACGCCCGAGCCCTCGAACGCGTAGTACAGCACGAGGTCGATGGTCGGCGGCTCGGTGGTGGTGCCCGTGTCCGTCGGGGTGGTGGGGACGGTGGGGACGGAGGTGTCGGTCGTGTCGAGCCGGCCGGTCTCGCCGCCGGGCGCCCGGCTCGTGCAGTAGCCGCTCTGGGCGCATACGCTGTCTGCCCCGAAGGCGAACTGGCACTGCTCGTCGGACGAGCACGCCACGCGCGGCGTGTTGGACAGGCTGCAGGCCGCCAGCGCGAGCGCCAGCGCGGGATACGCGTTCACGGCTGCCTCCGAGCGCCGTCCGCGGCGACGACGAGCCACCCACCGGTGAGATCGGCCCGAGGGACCAGGGAGACCTGCACGCTCGCACGCCGGACGCTCGCCCGCCGGAGCACCGCGTGGACCACCGCGGCGCTGCCCGTGGCGACCGCCACCGCGGCCGACACGTCCGACGCGAGCGCGAAGCCGGCCTCGCTGCCCAGCGCCCGCTCGGCGTCGGGGCGGCACACGGTCTCGCCCTCGGGCCCCAGGGCGCAGCTGCCGCCGAGCGAGGTGCGCTGCTGCTGCGTCAGCAGGCCGAACGTCACGGCGCTGGCGGTCGCGACGCCGGCGCCGGCCGCCAGGGCGACGGTGGGCCAGGTCGGCGGGCGGCTCACGGGCGGGGGCACCTCGACGGGCGGCGAGGCCGCCACCACCTGCACGGGTGCGGGGGCCGGCGTCGGCGGCGACGCGGCCTCCTGCGCGATCGCGAGCTCGAGGCGCTGCAGCCGCGCGCGCACCGACACGATGTCGCGCGCCGCGCCGCTGTCGAGGTACCGCCGCAGGTAGTCGGCCGACGTCTCGTACTGCGACAGCCGCTCGTAGACGTTCGCCAGGTTGAACAGCAGCGCGGGGCGGCCGCACAGGTCGTAGGCCTCCTGGAACCGCTGGGCGGCCAGCTCGTAGCGGCCAGCGGCGTAGTGCGCGTCGCCCTCCTGGAAGAGCTCCTGCGCGCGGGCGTCGTCCTCGGGCGTCACCTCGGGAGCGGCCGAGGCGGTGCCGAGCAGCAGCAACAGTGCGATGGCGGTCATCGGGTCCTCGTCGGGTGGGTCACGGATCGGCCCACGGATCCTCGTTGTCGGTGATCTCCCCGACCGGCGACGCAGCGGGCGCGGGCGCGGTCGGCTCGGACGGCGCGGGTGCGGGCGTCGCGGCGCCGGACCGCGCGGGCGGCACCGACGGCGCCGGCCTCGCCGCTGGCGTTCCTGCCGGCCTGGCGCCGGGCACGGTCGGGGGCGACGCGGGCGCGGGCGGCTCCGGGTCGGCATCCCGCGTGCCCGACGGCACCTGCGCGGGCACCGGCGCGGGCACCGCAGGGACCTCGCGCTGCGCCTCGACGGGCGCGGGCGCGGGGACCGTCAGCATCCGGATCAGGATCACCAGCAGCGCCAGCATCACGACGCCGGCGACGGTGAGCGCGCTGCCGAACAGGACCACGGCGAGCGCCTGCAGGCGGTGCGAGGGCTCGACCGGGTCGTAGGACGCGCGGACCCCCGAAGGCGACGGGATCGACGGCACGGTGACGTAGGTGAGCAGCGGCTCGGCGTCGCGCGTGCGGCGCTCGAGGTCCTGCCGCCAGGCCAGCCGCTCCGGGAAGGTCGCCTGCATCCACGCACCGACGCCGAGGCTGCCGCCCTCCGAGGGTCCGATGTCGCGCAGGATGTCGCGCAAGCCCTCCTCCAGCGCCAGCGCCGACGGGCAGCGCGCCTGCGGGTCGCGCTCCAGGGCGGAGAGCACGAGCTGGTCGAGCTTCGCCGGCACCGCCGGGGTGAAGCGGCTCGGGGGGGGGACCTCCCGGTCGAGCACGGAGTACATGCGCTCGGCGTCGGTCTTGCCGGAGAACAGGTGCCGCATCGTGAGCATCTCCCACAGCACGATGCCGAGCTGGAACACGTCCGACACCGGCGCGACCTCGCCGCCGCGCAGCTGCTCCGGCGCGATGTGGCCCATCTTCCCCTTGAGGATGCCCTCGCGGGTCAGCTCCTCCGAGCTGACCTTGGCGATGCCGAAGTCGAGCAGCTTCACCGCGCCGCTGTAGCAGCACATGATGTTCGACGGCGTGACGTCGCGGTGGATGACAGCGGTATTCCGCCCGTTGGGCAGGCTCAGGTGGTGCGCGTAGTGCAAGCCGGCCGCGACGTCGGCGCCGATCTTGCAGGCCACGTTCACGGGCACGGCCTGCTGCCGCTGGTTGAGCGTGCGCATCATGAACGAGAGCGTCTCGCCGTTGAGGTACTCCATGACCATGAACGGACCGCTGTCGTCCTGGCCGATGTCGAGGGTGGCGACGACGTTGGGGTGGCTCATCACCGCGGCCATCCGCGCCTCGCGGAAGAAGAGCGAGACGTACTCCTCGCGGTCGGCCACCCAGTGCAGCATCCGCTTGAAGACGACGAGCTTCTCGAAGCCCCCCAGGCCCTCCTGCAGGGCGAGGTAGACGTCGGCCATCCCCCCGGTCCCGATCTTCTCGCCGATGCGGTAGCTGCTCATGGTCCTCGCCGGCCAGTGAGATCAGCGTACCGGTCGGCGGCGGGCAGGGGAAACGAGCAAGAGATCCAAATTTTTCTGAGACCCATCCAGGGCCGGCAATCTCGGTTCGGCGCTTTCTCGTGGGGATCCTCGGTGAAATACCATGAATATTCTATATCGAAAGTCGATTATTCGCATGCCTGTCGCAGCGGTTTTGCGATTCCGGCGCCCGCTCCACTTCCCGGCCGGCGGCGCGCGGGCGGGTTGCCGGACCCACCGGCGCCGGCGCGGGGCCAGTTAAGGGGGCGCATGCGCCCGCTCCCCCTGGCCCTCCTCGCCGCCTGCGCCCACCAGGCCCCCGTGTCCGACGCGACCCCGGCGGCGCCGCCGCCGCCCGCCACGGGCGTCCCCGGGCTCGACGCGCTGCTCGTCCCGGGCGCCGTGGTCGTCTTCGGCGAGGTCCACGGCACGCGGCAGGGCCCCGCCTTCGTCGCCGACGCCGTCCGCGCCGCGGCGCGCACCGGCCCCGTGCTGCTCGGCCTGGAGATCGAGCGCGACGAGCAGCCTCGCATCGACGCCTTCCTCGCGTCGGACGGCGGCGCCGAGGCCCGCGACGCCCTGGTGCACGGCGCCTTCTGGCACCGCCCGTTCCAGGACGGCCGCTCGAGCCACGCCATGGTCGCCCTGCTCGACGCCGCGCGCACGGCCGGCGCCCGGGTCCTCGCCTTCGACCACGCCGCGACCTCGCCCAACCAGCGCGACGCCGACATGGCCGCCCGCCTCGCCGAGGCCCCCGCGGCCGCGCCCGATGCCACGCTGCTGGTCTTGGTCGGCGACCTGCACGCGCGCGAGGTCGCGGGGCTGCCGCCCGCGCCGGAGCTGGTCCCGATGGCCATGCAGCTCGCGCAGCGCGTCCCGTCCGTCGTCACGCTCGATCTCGTCGCCGCGGGCGGCACCTATTGGGCCTGCCTCGGCCCGACCACGGCGGACTGCGGCGTGCAGGACGCGACCGCGAAGGACGTGGGCCCGATCCGCGTCGACCGGAGCAGCCCGCCCGAGGGCTACGACGGCGTCTGGGTCGTCGGCCCGATCACGGCGTCGTACCCGGCCCGCGACCCGACCGCGCCCGGGTGACCGTTCGACGCGCATCGAACCGAGCCCGCGGTACACCCGCTGTGGGAGGTCGACGTGCAAGACATCGCGATCCGACTGGACGGCCCCGGCGCCCTCGCCGACGCGGCCGAGGCCCTCGGCGCCGCCGGCGTCAGCATCGAGGGCGGCGGCGCCTGGTGCGACACGGCGCACTTCCTCGTCGCCGACGCCGCGGCGGCCCAGCGCGCGCTCGGGCGGGACGTCGTCGCCCGCGACGTCGTCACCGTGCGGCTCGACCAGGCGCGGCCTGGCCAGCTCGGCGCGCTGACCCGCGCCATGGCCGAGGCGGGGGTCGCCGTCGAGGTCCTGTACAGCGACCACGACCACCGGCTCGTCCTCGTGGTGGACGACCTCGCCGCCGCCCGCGCGGTGGCCGACGCCTGGGCGGCCCCGCCGCAGCGGACGCACGCCTACGGGGCTGGCGTCCGCTGGACGGGCAACCGCGGCGCCGGCACCGCCCGCTACGACGCCTACGGCCGCGACCACGACCTGGTCGGCGACGGCCGCCCGACCGTGCCCGGCTCGTCGGCGCCCCGCTACCGCGGCGACGCCGACCGCTGGAACCCCGAGCAGCTCGTCGTCGCCGCCCTCGCCGCGTGCCACCAGCTGTCCTACCTGCACGCCTGCGCCGACGCGGGCGTCGTCGTCACCGCCTACGCCGACGACGCCGAGGCGCACCTGCTCCTCGAGTCCGGCGGCGGCGCGCGCATCGTCGGGGCCACGCTCCGCCCGCGGGTCACCATCGACGCCGCCAGCGACCCGGCCCTGGCCCTCGCCCTGCACGAGCCCGCCGCCCGCGCCTGCTTCGTCGCGCGCTCGGTGGCGTTCCCGGTCACGCACGCGCCCACGGTGGAGGTCGCGCGGTGACGAGCCGGCTCGACCAGCTCGGCGCCGCGATCGGCCACCCGAGCCGCGCCGCCATGCTGGAGGCCCTGCTCGACGGGCGCGCGCGCACCGTCAGCGAGCTGGCCGTCGCCGCCGGGGTCGGGCGCCCCACGGCGTCCCACCACCTGGTGCAGCTCGAGGAGGCCGGGCTGGTGCGCACCCTCGCCTCGGGGCGGCACCGCTACGTCCAGCTCGCCTCGGACGCCGTGGCCGCCTGGCTCGAGGCCGGCGGCGCGCTGGTCCCGCGCCCGCGGCGGCCCGACCCCGCGCCGGGCACGTTCGAGCACGCCCGCCTGTGCTACGACCACCTCGCCGGCGCGCTCAGCGTCGCGCTGGCGGACCGGCTGCTCGGCGCGGGCTGGGTCGTCGACGACGGCGAGCGCTTCACCGTGCCCCCGGCGCGCCTCGCGGACTGGGCCGCGGTGGGGGTGACGCCGCAGCCGCGCCGCCCGCTCGTCCGCCGCTGCCTCGACCGAGCGCCGCTTCCACCTCGCCGGCACGCTCGGCGCCGCGCTGACCGGGCGGTTGCTGGCCGAGGGCGGCGCGGTGCGTGTGCGCGGCAGCCGGGTGCTGCGGGTCACGCCCGCCGGCCGCGCCCTGCTCGACGGGATCGGCGGGTGACCGTCACCGCCGGCTCACGAGCGGCGCGGCGTCGGGCCAGACGACGGCGCGCCCGCGCCCCGTCCACGCCACCGCGCCCGTGCGCACGTCGCGCACCGAGGCCCGGCCGTGCTCGTTCACCAGCAGCCACGGCCCGCGGACGACATAGGACGCCTCGGTCCCGGCGCCCAGGCCCGGCACCTGCGCCCAGGCCCCCGCCGGCTGCCAGGCGACGGGCGGCGCGAACCACATCGAGGTGACCGCGGCGTAGCCGGCGCCGTTGACCACCCAGCGGTCGCCGTGCAGCGGCGCCAGCGCCGCCACCACGTCCGGCGGCGCGGTGTGCCAGTCGTCGGCGTCGGCGGGGCCGAGGAGGCGGCGCCGACGACCTGCCTGGCGCGCGGCCAGCCGTCCATCTCGGTGCACAGCACGTCCACGCCCTCCACCTGGCCGACGGGCGCGACGCTGCGCACCTTCCAGTCGCCCGCCGTCGAGCGCCCAGCTGCGCGCCAGGATGGGGTGCTCGCCATCGGCGCGCTCGGTGCGGTAGGTGCGGCCGTCGAGGCGCCAGGTGACGCTGCCCCTGGCCTCGGTGCGCTGGGCGCCGTGCGCTTCGGCGCAGGTGACGAGGTCGGCGCCCTCGAAGGCGACGGCGTCGATGCCGTCGACCGGCGCCGCGACGTCGGGGCCGCCGAGGCGCCACAGGTGGTGCGCGTCGTACAGGACGGGGCGTCCGCCGCGGGGCGCCACGACGGACCAGTCCGGTTCGGGGCAGGCGCCGAGCGGGGCGACCTGGCGGGCCTGCGCGCCGGGCAGCGCGATCGCGGTGAGCTGGCAGCGGTGCTTGCGCTCGGTGACCGTGAGGACGGTGAGCGGCGGCTCGCCGTCGGCGGTGGGGGTGGGCGGGACGTAGGTTTCGCCTGCGCCCGCGCACCCGAGCGCCAGGATCAGGCCGCCCAGCGCAGCCCCTGCCTTCTTTGCGTCCATCCGCCCTCCTCGGTTCCTCTCTGGAATGCGGCGGAGGGCGACGGGGTGCGGGTCACAGATTGTGACACGTGCTGTCGGGGTCGATCGAGGTCGAGGCGTCGACGCCGGAGGTTAGTCCTCCGGATGCCGCCCGCGCCGCCCGTCACCCTCTCCGGCGCCCTCGTCGACCCCGCCCGCGCCGTCGTGGTCAAGGACGGCGTCGAGCACCGCCTCACCACGAAGGAGGCCGAGCTCTTCGCCTACCTCGCCGCCGCCGCCGGCCGGACCGTCCCCCGCGACGAGCTCCTCGAGCAGGTCTGGCGCTACAGCCCCACCGCCCGACCCGCGCCGTCGACAACATGGTCGGCAAGCTCCGCCGCAAGATCGAGGCCGATCCCGCCCACCCCCGCCACCTGCTCACCGACTTCGGCGACGGCTACCGGCTGGTGCTCGCCCCTGCGCCCACCGCCCCGGCCGCGCCCGCGCTCCTCGGCCGCGACGCCCTGCTCGCCGAGCTCCTCGCCCAGCTCGACGCGCAGCGCGCGGTCACCCTGCTCGGCACCGCCGGCGCCGGCAAGACCACCCTCGCCCGGGCCGCCCGAGCTGCGCGCCCCGACGCCTGGTGGTGCGAGCTCGCCGACGCCGCCGACCTCCCGCCGCCCGCCAGGCCGTGGCCCGCGCGCTCGGCACCCCCGACGCCCCGCGCGCCGCCCTCGCCGAGCTGGGCGACGCGCTGCTCGTCCTCGACCGCTGCGAGCACCTCCCGGGCCTGGGCGCCGAGCTCGAGGGCTGGCTGGCCGCCGCCCCGCACCTCACCGTGCTGGCCACCAGCCGCCGCCGCCTCGGCGGCCGCGCCGAGCACCTCCTCGAGGTCCCGCCGCTCGCCCCACCCGACGCCGAGGCCCTCCTCCGCCGCCAGGCCGCCGCCGCCAGCGCCGCCCTCCCCGACGACGAGCCTGCCGTCGCGCGGATCGTGGCGCTCACCGGCGGCGTGCCGCTGGCCATCGAGCTCGCCGCCACGCGCCTGCGCGTGCTGCCCCCGGCCGCGCTCGCCGACCGCCTCGCCCACCCGCTCGACGTCCTCGCCGACCCGCTCGCCGCCGACCCCGCCCACGCCTCACTCCGCGCTGCGATCGCGGCGTCGTGGGCGCTGCTGTCCGAGGCCGCGCGCCGCACCCTGGCCCAGCTCACGGTCTTCCGCTCGGGCTTCGCGCTGGAGGCCGCCGAAGCCGTCGTCGACGCCGTCGCGCCGGGGCTCCCTGCTCGACGTGCTCCAGGAGCTCGTCGACAGCTCGATGCTCCGGCGGACGGGCGACCGCCTCGCCCCTACGACAGCGTCCAGGCCTTCGCAGCCGAGCACCTGCCCCCGACGAGGCCCGCGAGGTCGGGCCTGCCACGCGCGCTGGCACGTCGACCGCGCCCGCGACCTCGTCTTCGGGCACGGCTCCGTCCAGGCGCGCCGGGCCTGGCTGCTCGCCGAGTGGACAACCTGGCCGTCGCTACCGTCGAGCGCGCCGACCCCGCGCGCGCCGTGCTCGGGCACCTGCCCTGGCCGACGCCCTATCGAGCGCCACGACCTCGAGGCCCTCGAGGCCCGGCTCGACGCCGCCCGCGCCCTGCGCCCCACCGATCCTCGCCTGCGCCCTTCGAGCTGCGGCTCGCCGAGGCCGATCGGCTGCGGGTCCGGCCCCACATCGAGCCCGTGCGCCGCGTGGCCGAGCTCCGCGGCTGGGTCGCCGAGCCGCCGCCGGACGCGCTCGTCCCGCCGCAGGCGTTCCTCGTGGAGGCGCTGTTCGAGGTCGTCGCGCAGCTCGTCCCGCGCGACGGCGACGAGGAGGCCCTCGCCGCGGCGACGGAAGCCCGCGAGCTCGTCCGCGACGGCCCCCCGCGGCTGCGCGCCTCGGCGGCCGCCGCCGTGGCGACCGCCCACTACGTCCGCGAGCGCTACGACGAGGCCCTGCCCGCCTACCGCGACGCCCTGCAGGCCGCGGCCGAGGCCGACGACCCGCTGTACCGCGGCGCGCTGCTCCACAGCCTCGCCCGCCTGCACGCGGAGCTCGGGCAGGTGCGCGAGGCCGTGGCCCTGCTGCACGACGCCGCCGCGCTCCTCACGGCGAGCCGTGCGCGCACCACCCACGTCGAGCTCGGCTACCTGGCCATCGAGCTCGGCGACCGCGAGGCCGCCGTCGCCGCCTACGACGACCTCGTCGCCCACAAGCGCGCCGGGCTCGACCCGCTCGACCGCGTGCTCCTCGGCAACGTCGCCCTGCTCGACGGCGACTACGACGAGGCCGACGCCGCCTTCGCGGCCGAGGTGGCCTTCCTCGAGGCGCGCGGCATCCGCACCCGCCTGCCGTTCGCCCGCCGCCGCCTGGGCGCGGCGCGCCGGCTCGCCGGCCGCCCCGCCGACGCCGTGCCGGTGCTGGTGGCGGGCCTCCCCGGCGCGAGCCCCCGCGCCGCCGGTCGCCTCGAGGTCGAGCTCGCGCTGTGCTGCGCCGACACGGGCGACCCCGGGCGGGGCGCCGCCCACCTCGATCGCGCCGAGGGGCACGCCGCCGGCTGCCGGGACGCCCTGCTGGCGCCGCTGTGCGAGGTGGCCCGCCTCCGGCTGCAGGCCGCCGCCGATCCCGGCGCGGCGCGTCGGGTGGACGCCCTCGTCGGCTGGCTGCGCGACCACCCCGCCGATCCGCTGCCCCAGTCGCTGTCGGTGCGCACCGAGGTGGCCATCCTCCGCGCCATCGGCTGATCAGCGGAACCGCTCGCGCCACGCCGCCGGCGCCACCCCCACCGTGCGGTGGAACGCCCGCCGGAAGCTCTCCACCGAGCCGAAGCCCGCCCGGACCGCCACGTCGTCGACCCCGGCGTCGCCCTCGAGCAGCAGCCGCTGCGCCGCTTCGACCCGCACCCGCGCGACGAAGGCCGCCGGCGTCTCGCCGGTCTGCTCGCGGAAGCGCCGGGCGAAGTTGCGCTCGCTCATCCCGGCCCGCCGGGCCAGCGCGGGGACGGCGTGATCGGCCGACGGGTCCTCGACGATCCTCGCCAGGACGGCGCGGATCCGCTCGCTCGCCCCGGCGGGCAGCGCGCTCGCGACGGAGAACTGGGACTGCCCGCCCGGCCGGTGCGCGAAGACGACGAGCGCACGGGCGACGGCGCGGGCCAGCCGCCCGCCGCCGTCGAGCCGGACGAGGTGCAGCGCCAGATCGATGCCCGCGGTGGCCCCAGCCGAGGTGAAGACGGGCCCGTCCTCGGTGTACAGCGCGTCGGGCTCGACGTGCGCAGCCGGGTGGCGGCGGCGGAGCGTGTCGAGCTCGAGCCAGTGCGTCGTGCAGCGGCGGCCGTCGAGCCGCCCGAGCGCGCCGAGCCAGAAGGCGCCGGCGCAGATGGAGACGAGGCGCTCCGCGGCGTCGGCGAGGCGGGCGAGCGCGGGGAGGTGCGCCGGGTCGGGGCCGGCGGCGTCGCGCAGCGACCCCGCGACGACGAGCGTGTGCAGGGCGTCCAGGGGCACGTCGGCGGCCGCCGGCGCGCGCAGCACCGCCCCCGCGGCGCTGACGGTGTCGGCCCCCGTGCCCACCACCTCCAGCGCGTACAGCGGCGGCCTGCCGGCGTGGACCCGCAGCTGGTCGGCGATGTCGACGCCTCGAAGCACGCCGATCGCGCCGACCAGCTGGCTGCCGGGCGGCACCCACAGCGCGACGCGCCGGGGCCGTGGCGGAATCTGCCCGCTGGATGTCATTTCCGCCAGATACCCCGCGCCGTACAACGGGGCATCCAGGAGGTGCCGATTGTCGGCCATGTTGTACAGCTTCCCGTTCTCGTGTGCGCTGGCGGTGGAGATGGTGCTCCGCCAGCACGACGTGCCGTTCGAGCGCGTGACCGTCCCCCGCGGCCCGTCGCGCAAGGTCGACACCGACGACGCCGGACCCAAGCGCAAGGTGCCCGTGCTGGTGCTCGACGACGGCATCCGGCGCACCGAGATCGTGTCCATCCTCCACGACCTCGACGTCCGCTTCACGCCCGACCGGTCGCCCGACGACCGCCGCCGTCACCTCGAGTGGCTCGCCTTACTGGCCACCGAGCTTCACCAGCAGGTGCTGGGGCCCTGGTTCGACCCGGCCACCCCCGAGCCCGCGCGCCTCGACGCGCGCGATCGGCTGCTCGACCCGGTGCTCGCCGACCTGCGCCGCGCGCTCGACGGCCAGCCGACGCTGCTCGGCGGCGACCCCAGCCCGGCCGACGCCTACCTGCTGTGGGGGCTGCTCCTGACCCGCTTCCTCGACGCCGAACGGATCGATCCGGTGCTGGGCGGCTTCCTGCAGCGCATGACCGCGCAGCCGTGGGCGTCGGCGGCGATCGCCGAGGCGCGCGGCCGGCGATAGCTCGGCAGGCGGCCGCATCGCGCTCCCGTCCGCTCCGCTCGCGCAAGTCCACGCTCTGTAAACTGGCAGGCTTGCACACCCCCCCCGCGCTCCGGTAGACCGGAGGGAGAGGTGCCCATGCTCGTCGTCGTCCTCCTCAGCGCCTGCAGCGATCGGCCCGCCGTGGAGCTGCTCCCGGGCTCGACGCCGACCGGCACCCCGGCTCCCTCCGGGACGTCCACGGCCCCAGCCACCGGGCTCCCCGCAGGCTGGGAGCACCGCCGCCTCGCGCGCGGCGGGATCCAAACCGTGTCCGGCGACTGGGCGATCGGCACCGACCGCGGCCTCGTCCGCTGGAACGGCACCACCTTCGACGACCTCGGTCAGACCGCCGACATCGACCCGGTGTCGTCCACGATCGTCGACGCCGACACCCGCGGCGATCGCGTCTGGGCGCTCGGCCTCGACGAGCTCGCCTGGTCCGACGGCGGACCCTGGACCGCCGTGCCGCTGCCCGACGACACTCGCTGGGACCGGCTCCTCGCCCGCGCCGACGGGACCGTCGTCCTGGTGGCCGCCGACGAGTGGACCGACGACGTGTCGCTCGCGACGTGGGACGGCGCGGCCTGGACCGTCCAGCGGTCCCCGGCCGACCTCGTGTGGGTCCACAGCCTCACCGAGACCGCGTCCGGCGTGCTGGTGGTGGTGGGCGACAACGCCGTGCTCGAGTGGGACGAGGGCGCCGGCGCCTGGATCGATCGGTACCGCGCCGAGAACCTGCTGTTGGACGTGGTTGCCGACGGAGAGGAGATCATCGCCGTCGGCGCCGCGTTCGCCCGCGGCCCCCTCGACGCCCTGGTCGGCGGCGGCGGCCCCGGCTTCTCGACCTCCGTGGACGTGGGACCGGACGGCACCGCCTGGGCGCTCGGCTCGGGCCTGTGGTACGACGACGGCGCAGGCTGGCAGGTCGTCCCGCTGCCGCCGCACACCTGGCAGGACCTCGTCGTCACGGCCACCGGCGTCCGCATCGGCGGCGACGACGCCGGGCCGACCCTGCTCGAGGGCGATCGGTCCGGCGTCGCGGAGGTCTGGCGCGCGCCGGCGGTCGCAGAGGTCCGCGCTGTGTGGGTCGACGACGACGACGCCGTCTGGCTCGCCACCGAGACCGGCGCCGGGCGCTGGGACGAGACGTTCGCGAGCTGGGAGCTCGAGCCCGGCGCCGACACCCGGCCGCCTCCCTCCCTGTTCTCCCTGGCCGGCACCGGCCCCTCCGATGTCTTCGCGACCAGCGACTACGGCGTGCAGGCCTGGGACGGTGCGACCTGGACGACGGCCTGGCCGCTCGATCCCGGGGACGGCACCATCGCCACCGCCGCCGTCGCGCCGGACGGGACGGCCTTCGTCAGCGGGCGTCTGGACGTCGACGGCTCGGCAGACACCGTCGCCATGCTGCTGCGGCGCGACGCCGGCACCTGGAGCCTCGAACCAGCACCCATCGGCGCCGGATCGCTGTCGTCCATCGTCGCGCTCGGCCGCGACGAGGTGTACGGCGTGACGGGCGACCCCGCTGCGCTCGTCCGCTACGACGGGACGGCCTGGACGACCCTCGCAGCGCTGTCCGAGCACGCGGGGGTGGGCCTGTGGGGCGACTCGGGCGCCGACCTGTACCTGCCTTCGGAGCGGGGCCGGTCCCTGCTGCACTGGGACGGCGTCGCGGTCACCGAGGTGCCGGACGCGCCGGCGGATCCGCGGTCGATCGCGGTCGACGGTGACACGTTGCTGGTCGGCGTCCCCCACGGGGCCTGGCTGTACCGCGACGGCGCCTGGAGCGAGCTCGATCTCGGGCTCTCGGGCGTCGTCCAGGTGGCACTCGACGGCGACGACGCCGTGATCGCCGACGGCACCGACGCCTGGCGCGGGCCCCTGTCGGCCGGGTAGGTCTCGCCGCGGTTACAGCGACCCCTTCGCAATTTCGGCACGTCCCGGCGCCCTGTACACTGGCTGGACGCGCAGGAGCTCCATGCCGGTCGAGCACTTCGAGGACGACGACCAGAGCTACCTCGCCTGGCTCGACGCCCACCCCGACGGCTTCGTCATCGACCGCGATCGCACCGGCACCACCGACTGGTACCTCCACCGCGCGTCGTGCGCGCAGGTCCACGACCGGAGCGACCCGCGGCGGCTGTGGACCCACGAGCGCCTGAAGGACTGCGCGCCCGGCGCCGATCCCCTGGTCGCCTGGGCGATGCGCGCGGGCGCCGAGCTCTTGCACTGCGGGCAGTGCCGCCCCTGACGTTCGCGCGGGGAGGGCCACTTTCGCCGTTTCGGTCCGGACGTCGGCGAGGCCCTGGTGCGGGACGCGGGCTGGCGCCGGCGGTACAGGGCTGCAGGAGGCCGACGTGCCCATCCCCCCGTCCGTGGCGCCCCTCGTCCTGCAGGCCGACGACGCCGAGGTCCGCCTGCACTTCGCCGGCCAGCTCCAGGGCCAGCTCGACGTCACCCCGGCGCCCGCCGCCCTCGCCGCCCGGCTCCGCCGCCTGCGCCTCGGGCTCGACGGCAAGGCGCTCGACGAGCAGCTGCGCTTCGGGCTGCAGCTCAACGTCGCCCCCGGCGCCACCGAGCTGCTCGACGCCTGGGCCGGCTGGGCCCCGCGCGACGACCTGCAGCTGCGCGCCGGCCTGTTCAAGACGCCGTTCACCCGCTACCGCGACCAGAGCTACCAGGCGCTGCTGCTCGTCGACTGGCCGGTCGCGGCGAAGGCCTTCGGCGCCGAGCGGCAGCTGGGCCTCGCCCTGGGCGACGGGCGGCCCGGGCAGCGCGGCCTCGGCTGGGCCGTCGGCGTGTTCACGGGCACGAACAGCCGCAAGGCCTTCGCCACCGGCGTGGCCGACGCGAACGGCGTCGCCCTCGACAACCCCTCCGACCTGGCCACGGGCACCGGCGCCTACGCGCTGCATCCCGAGCTCGTCGGCCGGATCACGGCGGGCACCCCCGGGATGCAGACGGGTACCACGTACGACCACGAGGGCGGCACGGCCCGCGCGCTCGTGGGCGCCAGCGCCGCCTGGGACCTCGACCCCGACCCCACCGTCGAGTTCACCGGCCGGGGCGCGCTCGAGGCGCTGCTGAAGTTGTCGCACGCCTCGGTGGACGCCGTGGGTTACCTCGGCCTGGGCGAAGACGGCGCGCCGGCGGCCGTCGGCGGCACGGCCGAGCTCGCCGTCGTGCCCACGCCGCGGCTCGGCCTCGCCGTCGTCGGATCGCGGGTCGACGTGCTGCCGGGGCTGCCCGACGCCGTCCTCGACCAGACGGCGGAGCTCGGCGGCGGCGGCACCTGGTTCGTGCACGGCACCGGCCTCGACCTGGCGCTCGACGCCGCCTGGCTGCACACCGTCCGCGAGGGCGTTGCGGTCGACGGCGCGCGCGTCCGGCTCCAAGCGCAGCTCGCGCTGTGATCCCCGGTGACATCCGCGCCGACACACCTTACGAGCCCCCCGGAGGAAGCATGCGACGTCTGCTCGTGTTGACCGCCCTGCTGGTGGCGCCCGCCGCCCTGTCGGCGCCCCCGTCCGCCGCCTCGATCGTGAAGTACCGCCACGCCGTGATGAGCGCGCTCGGCGGCCACATGGGCGCGCTGTCGCTCATCGCCAAGGGCGAGTCGGACCGCAAGCAGGATCGGCTGGCCCACGCCACCGCCATCCGCGACCTGGCGAAGACCGTCCCCGACCTGTTCCCCGCCGGCTCCGGCCCGTCCGCCACGCTGAAGACCGACGCCAAGGCGGAGATCTGGACTCAGCACGACAAGTTCGACGGCTACGCCAAGGCGCTGCAGGACGAGAGCGCCAAGCTGGTCGACGCGCTGACCAAGGGCGACGAGGCCGCGGCGAGCACGGCCTTCCGCGGGGTCGGCGGCGCCTGCGGCGACTGCCACGACTCCTTCAAGGTCAAGGACGACTAGCCCGTGCTGGTGGCCGTCGCGCTCGTGGCCCACGCCGGCGACGCGGAGCACGGCGCCCTGCTCGCCGGCCTCGCGGGCTGCTCGGCGTGTCACACCGAGGAGCTGCCGTCGGGCGAGCTCGGCGCGCCGTACGCCGGCGGCCACGCCATCGAGACGTCGTTCGGCACGTTCTACGGCAGCAACCTCACGCCCGACCCCGAGCACGGGATCGGGGCGTGGACCGAAGCGGACTTCGTCCGCGCGAGGCGGCGCGGGCGCGCGCCCGACGGGCACCGCTACTGGCCCGCGTTCCCGTTCGCCGACTTCACGCACCTGACCGACGCCGACCTCGGCGACCTGTGGGCGTTCCTGCGGACGCTGCCGCCGGACCCGCGCCCGAACACGCCCCACGAGGACACCCCGGCGGGGTGGAAGCGCTGGGGCTGGCGCGTGGTGGCGTTCCACCCCGCGCGGCCGCTGCCACCCGTCGATCCGGCGCTGGCCCGGGGCCAGTACCTGGTCGAGGCGGTCGGGCACTGTGGCGGCTGCCACACCGAGCGCAACGGGCTCGGCGTGCCGCGGCGCGACGCCCACCTCGCGGGCAGCGACCAGGAGCCCCACGGCGGGCCGAACCTGACGCCGTCGGCCGACGGGCTCGGGAGCTGGACGACGTCGGACTTCGAGACGCTGTTCACGCTCGGCATGCTGCCCGACGGCGACTTCGCCGGCGGAGGGATGCGCCACGTGATCCGCGACGGCACGGCCCTGCTGCCCGAGGCCGACCGCGACGCGATCATCCGCTACCCGCAGGCGCCGCCGCCGCTGCCGTAGCCTACGGCGCGAACGCGAGGCCCAGCCCCCCGACGCCGAGCGCGACGACGCCGGCGCAGCCGAGGGCGACCAGGACCACCGCGCCCAGGGCGAGCCGGCGGATCCAGCGGCGCCGGACCAGCGCTGGTGGCCGCGGCGAGGCGCTGCACCGGCGTCGGCGTGTCGGCGGCGAGCCGGGTGGCGACCGCGGCCGGCAGGTCGGGGCGGCCGGCCAGCGCCCGGCGCACGTCGGGCCGGGGATCCGCCGCGAGCGTGGCCGCCAGCGCCTCGGGGAGGTCAGCCAGCTGCGCGGCGCTGCAGCCGGCTGCCGCTCGCCGCCGCCAGCATTCCTGCCACGGGCAGGTGCTCCTCGAGGGCCTTCATCAGCGGCTCGTCTCCGGTCTGCGCGCTGCGGCGCGCGAGCGCCTCCCGCAGCGCCGGCGTGACGGCCGGGTGCCGCGCCACGGCGCGCTCGAGGTCGCGGTGGGACCGCGCGACCGCGGCGGCGAGCACCGCCTCCGGGCAGTCGGGCCGCGCCAGCACCTCCTCCAGGGCGTCGGGCTGGCGCTCGACCAGCGTCGACAGGGCTTCGGCCGGGAGGTCGCCGCAGCGGAGCACGCTGCGCTGCACCACCGGGTCGTCCGAGGCGAGCGCCACGGCCACGGCGGATCCGGGCAGCGCGGGCCGCGCGGCCGCGGCGTGGCGCACCTCGGCAGCGGGATCCTGCAGCAGCTGCGCCAGCACCCCGTCCGGGAGCGCCTCCTGGGCCGCCGCGAGCGCGCGCACCGACGGGGCGCTGCTCGCTGCCAGGACCGCCGGCTCGACCTCGCGCGACTGCAGCGCGCGGACGGCGTTCGGGACCCCCGCCTCGGCCAGGCGCACCACCGCCGCCACCGGGACCTCGGGGCGCTTGGCGACGGCCTTGCGGATCGCCGGATCGGCGTGGTCGGCCAGCGCCAGCGCGACGGGCTCGGGCAGCGGCCCCCGCGCGAGCAGGGCCTGCGCCACCTGCTGGCTCTTGTCGCCCGCCAGCAGCACCTGCACCGCCTCCGGCAGCCCGGGGCGCCGCGCCAGCGCCTCCTTCACCTGGCCGCGGTCCGTGGCCAGGGTGGCGAGCAGATCGTCGGGCGTCTCCTCCCAGCTCGCCAGCCACAGGCGGCGCTCGACCGGCGCCCGCGACAGCCAGTCGGCGAGCGGATCGCCCTCGACGGCGGGCCAGCTCGCCAGCACCGCGGCCTCGTCGCGCAGCAGCGGGGCGCGGTTGCGGGGGCGCTGCTCCGTCGCGAGCCACTCGGCCTTCAGCGCGAGCCACCCGCGCGCGTCGTAGCCGCAGACGGCCCAGAAGGTGCGCGGCTGCAGCTCGGGGTGCAGGCGGACCCACAGCTCGTCGGAGACCACGTTGACGCTGCCGCAGTAGCCGCAGGTGAGGTCGCGGGCCGTCTGCCCGTCGAGGGTGAGCTCACCGCCGCAGCCCTGGCAGCGCATCTGCACCAGCGGCGGCCCGTCGAGGCGCCCGGCGGGCCCGACCGCGCCCTCGCCGACCAGGAACCGGCCGCCGGGGATCCGCAGCGCTCCGGGCAGCTCGCGCACCGCGAGCTCGCGCCCGCAGCCGCACGCGACGGGCGCCGGCAGCCCGGCCAGCGCCGCGGCCTCGCCGCAGCCGGCGCACACCGGCCGCTCCCGCACGACCTCCAGGTGCATCGTCATCGGGCCGAACACCTGGGAGGGGCGGACCTTGCCGGCGCTGCGGTTCATCGCGGCGAGACACAGCTCGCCCACCCACGGCCACAGGTCTCCGACCCGGAGCAGGCGCGCACAGCCGGGGCACAGGAGCTCCTGCACCACCCCCGGCAGGTACACGGCGCGGTTGCACCCCGGGCAGGTCGCCGTGACCCGGATGCCCACGCTCTCGACGGCGCCCTCCATCGCACCTCCCGCGCCAGCTTACCGGGCGCGGGTCAGAACGTGAGCTCGACCGACGCGGCGGAGCGCGCCGCTGGGCCGTGGTGCACCGCCTCGATGTTGTTCCCGTCGGGATCGAGGAGGAAGGCGGCGTAGTAGCCCGGGTGGTAGGGCCGCTCGCCCGGCGCCCCGTTGTCGCGGCCGCCGGCGGCGAGGCCCGCGGCGTGGGCGGCATCGACCGCCGCCCGGTCGGCGGCCTGGAACGCCAGGTGCACGCGGCCGGTGCGCTGCCCCGCGGCGGCCCGGGACGCGGCGGTGGAGACGAACAGCTCGTCGGCCCAGAACTCCTGCTCGCCGGTGCCACCGAGCGGCACGCCGAGCGCGCCGAGCACGGCCTCGTAGAACGCACGGCTGCGCTGCAGGTCGGCCACCACCAGGTGGACGTGATCGATGAGACGTCCGCGGTGCATCGTCGGCATGTTCCCCCCTCCGGGCACTGAACGTGTATCCAGTGTGCGCGCGGGCGTCGACCCGGGGGTCACCCGAGCGGCAGCCCGATCGCCTGGGCGACGAGCGCGAGGCCCTGCGCCGCTGCCGGGTCCGGCCGGGCGCCGGGCGCCACGCCGGTGGCCCCCATGGCGACCTTCAGCAGCGCGAGCCGTGTGGCCTGCGCCCCCGCCGGCCCCAGCGCCTCCAGTCCCTGGCCGAGCCCACGCAGCAGCTCCACGGCGCGCCGCGGGTCCTGGGCCAGCTGGGGGACGGTCTCCTCCAGCGGGATCCGCGTCGAGAACAGCGCCTCGAGCAGCACGCCGTCGTCGCAGGCGTCCAGCGCCTCCACCGGGCTCGCGCGCGGGCGGCGCGGGCGGCAGCGGGAGCGTCAACGTCGGACGTCGCCAGAACGCCGCGTTGTCGGTGAGGACCTCGAGCTCCTCGACCGCGCCGCCGAGGTCGATCCGCAGCCGGCGGACCTCGCGCCCGGTCCGGGCCACGATCCGGCCGAGCTCGGCCTCGGAGCCCGTGTGGCCAGCCTGCAGGCGGGCGACCTGGAAGCTCGCCTCGGCGAGCAGGCCGGCAGCCGGCCCCGCGACGCCGTCGGCGAGCGCCCGCAGCGCGTCGGGGGCCCGGGCGAGGAACGCCGCCGGGTGACGCACCGTCAGCCGCACCCCGCGCACGTCGGCAGCCCGGTCGGGCGCGAGGATCTCGGCGAGCTCGAGCAGCCGGTCCACGGCGACCAGGCCCAGGGCGACGAGCTCGTCGCGGTCGAGCTCGGCCTCCGCGAAGGCCGCCTCCCCCGGGGGCGCGGGCGCGGCGGAGAGCACGCCCTCGACGCGGACGCACAGCGCCGCCGCCGCGACGAGCCCCGGGTCGACGGCGCCCGCGGCGTCCACGAGCTCCTCGAAGCGGCGCGGCCAGCTCGGATCCCGCGCGCCGATCGCCTGCTCGGCGGCGTCGATCGGGTCGATCGGCGCGGGCCGCTCGAGCTGGTCGGCGCGCCGCACGAGGCGGGCGGTGAAGGCCGCCAGGGCGGCGGCGCTGCGCGCCGGGGGCAGCTCGGCGAGCATGACGGCGTCGTGGCGAGGGTACACGCGACCTCCGGCGCCGGTCTATCGGGGCCGACACCCGTCGACACCCGCGGATCGGGTCGCCGCCCTACGGAGAGGAGGTCGCCGCCGCGACCAGCCTGGAGGCTCCGTGTCGACCCTGCTCTGCGCCCTGCTGTTCGGTCTGTCCGCTCCCGTCCACGCCGCGCCGCCCATCGGCGCCCAGACCGCCCCCGTCGTCGTCAACGGTCGTCCCGCCAGCCTCCCGGGCGTGCTGCCGGGCCGGTACTGGTACGACGCGCGCTCGGGCCTGTGGGGCTACGCCGGGGGCCCGTCCGAGGGCTTCTACGCGCCGGGGCTGGCGCTCGGCCCGCTCGATCCGGACGCGTCCGGCGGCGGCACCGCCGTGGTGCTGAACGGGCGCATCCTGCCGCCGGCGGACCTGCAGTTCTTCACCTCGGTGTTCGGCCCGATCGCGCCCGGGCGCTACTGGCTCGACGCCGTGGGCAACGTCGGCCTGGAGGGGGGACCCGCCGTCGACAACCTGCACGTCGCCATGGCGCTCCGCGGGCAGCAGCCCGGCGCCGGGGGCGCGACCGGGACCGTGGGCTCGATCGACGTCCCGGGCTACAACGGCCCGATGCACGCGCCGACCGACGACATCGACATCGGTGGGGGCGAGTTCGAGACGATCTCCGGCGACATCTGGTCCGAGTGACGCCGGCGGGAGGTGCCGTGGGCGTCCTCGAAGGGCCCGACGGGCAGCAGGTCGCGCTGCTCCCGCGGATGCTGGTGGGGCGCAGCCCGTCGTGCGACCTGGTGCTGGACGACCCCTCGGTGTCGGCGGAGCACGCCGTGATCGCCTGGCTCGACGGCCGGTGGCGCGTGCGGGACCTCGGCAGCCGCAACGGGACGGCGATCGCGGAGCGCCCGGCGACGTCGGAGCCGCAGCCGCTGGAGGTCGGCGACCGGGTGGCGTTCGGCCGGGCGCCGTCGTGGACGCTGGTGGACGCGGACCCGCCGACGCGCGACGGCGTGCTCGCCGCCACGGAGCAGGCGGCGGGGCTCGACGACGTGGCGTTCGCCTTCACCGTCAGCGCCGACGAGGAGCACGCCGCCTGGGCCATCACCGCGCCGGTGCCCCGGCCGCTCGGCGACCGCGTGCACGCCTATCTGCTGCTCACGCTCGCCCGGGCCCGCCTGGAGGACGCGCAGGCGGGCGTGGCCCCCGCCGATCGCGGGTGGCGCTACGCCGATCCGCTGGCGCGGGGGCTCGGCATCACCCCCGAGGTCCTCAAGGTGTACGTCTACCGCGCGCGGAACCATCTCGGTCCGGGTCGGGATCGCCGCCCGCCGCTCGATCAGCGCGGCGGGCGGCGAGCAACCAGATCCGCTTCGGCACCGACCGCTTCGAGATCCTGCGGGCGCCCTGAGCGGCGCGGGTTGTCGCTCGGTGTGCGGCGCGCTACCTCCCCTCCGATGCCCCGCCTCGCCGCCACCCACCCCACCCACGCCCACCATCACGGTCCGGGTCGGGCAGGGGTGCGCTAGCCGCAGGCACTCCTCGCGCCGACCCTCGACGGTCGGCGCGCGAGCCTCCGGGCCTCTCCCGCAAGCCGTCTGGGTCGCCGCTCCACCCCGGAGCCGACGATGCCCGACCTCCGCCTCGCCCTGCCGAAGGGCCGCATCGAGCCCGCCGTCCTGGCGCTCCTCGCCGACGCCGGCCTGCCCGTCACCCGCGGCCCGCGCGCCTACCGGCCCCGCGTCGCGCTGGCCGACGTGGACGCCAAGGTCCTCAAGCCGCGCACCGTGGTCGAGATGCTCCACGCCGGCACGCGCGACCTCGGGTTCGCCGGCGCCGACTGGGTCGCCGAGCTCGACGCCGACCTCGTCGAGGTGCTGGACACCGGGCTCGACCCCGTCCGCGTGGTGGCGGCGGCGCCGAGCGCGCTCGTGGCTGCGGGCTGGCCGCCGGACCGGCCGGTGGTCGTCGCCTCGGAGTACGAGCGGCTGGCGCGGCGGTGGATCGACCGGCGCGGGCTGACGGCGCGCGTCGTGCGCACCTCGGGCGCCACCGAGGTCTTCCCGCCCGACGACGCCGACTGCATCGTCGACAACACCGCCACCGGCGGCACGCTCACCGCCAACGGCCTCGAGGTCGTCGACGAGGTGCTGCGCTCCACGACGCGCCTGTACGCGAGCCTCGCCGCGATGCGCGATCCCGGGCGCCGCCAGCGCATCGAGGCCGTCGCGCTCCTGCTGCGCTCGGTGCTCGACGCGCGCGGCCGCGTGATGCTCGAGGTCAACGTGGCGCCCGGCGCGCTCGGCGCCGTGGTGGACGCGCTCCCCTGCATGCGCCGCCCCACCGTCTCCCCGCTGTACGGCGACGAGGGCTACGCCGTGAAGGCGGCCGTCCCGCGCGACGCGCTGCCGGAGCTGATCCCCCGGGTGCGGGCCCTCGGCGGCACCGACCTCGTCGTCACCGCGCTGGCGCAGATCGTGCCGGGCGGTGCCCGGTGACCCGCGCGCTGCCCGCGCCGTACCGCGTGCCGCGCCCCGCCGGGCCGATCGACCTGTGGCTGGACGCCAACGAGGGCGCCCCGCAGCCCCCCGAGCTCCGCCGGTACCCCGACGCCGGGCCGCTGGAGCGGCAGCTCGCCGCGCGGCTCGGGCTCGACCCCGCGCAGGTGCTCGTCACCGCCGGCGCCGACGACGCGCTGGACCGCTGCTTCCGCGCCCTGCTCGACCCCGGCGACGCGGCCGTGCTGCCGGTCCCGGGGTTCGAGATGGCGCGCCGGTACGCCGCGCTCGCGGGGGTGCGCGCCGTCGAGGTCGGTTGGCCGGAGGGGCCGTTCCCGGTGGACGCCGCGATCGGCGCCGGGGCCCGCGCCGTGCTCGTCACCTCGCCGAACAACCCGACGGGCGCGGTGGCGACGGCCCGCGACCTGGACCGGCTCGCGGACGCCGGACTGCTGCGGATCGTCGACCTGGCGTACGCCGAGTTCGCCGACGAGGACCTGACCGCGGCCGCGCTGGCGCGCCCCGGTGCCGTCGTGCTGCGGACGCTGTCGAAGGCCTGGGGCCTGGCCGGGCTCCGGGTGGGCTACGCGCTCGGCGCGGCCGAGGACGTCGCGCGGCTGCGGGCGGCGGGGGCGCCGTACCCCGTGGCCGCGCCGTCGCTGCGGCTCGCGGCGGAGGTCCTGGCCGCGGGCGACGCGCCGGTGCGTGCGTTCACGGCGCGCATCCGCCGCGAGCGGGACGTCCTCGCGGCGACCGCGGCGGCGGCGGGGCTCGATCCCGTCCCGTCGCAGGCGAACTTCGTGTGGGTGCGCTCGCCGCGCGCCGCCTGGCTCCGCGACGCGCTCGGCGGCCTCGGCATCGCCGTGCGCGGGTTCGACGGGGCCGTCCGCATCGCCTGCCCGGGCGACGACGACGCGCTGGCGAGGCTGTGCGCCGCGATCTCGGCGGCGGCGGCGCCCGAGGCGCTGCTCCTGGACCTCGACGGGGTGCTGGCCGACGTGCGCGGCTCGTACCGCGCGGCGATCCGCCAGACCGCGGCGTCCTTCGGGGTGCCCGTCGACGACGCGGCGATCGCGGCCGCCAAGGACCGCGGCGACGCCAACGACGACTGGGCGCTGACCTGGCGGCTGCTCCGCGATCGCGGCGTCGACGCGGCGCTCGACGAGGTGACGCGGCGCTTCGAGGCGGCGTACCAGGGCGGGCTGTGGCGGCGGGAGCGTCCGCTGCTCGGCGGGTTCTCGGCGCTGCGCGCGCGCTTCGGGCGGATCGGCGTGGTCACGGGCCGGCCGCGCGCCGACGCCGTGCGGTTCCTGGAGGGAGCCGGCCTGCGTCCCGACGTGCTGGTCTGCCGCGAGGACGCGCCGCTGAAGCCCGATCCGGCGCCCGTGCGGCTGGCGCTGGCGCGCCTCGGGGTGCAGCGGGCGTGGATGGTGGGCGACACCGTCGACGACGTGCGCGCGGCGCGGGCCGCGGGGGTCGTGCCGCTCGGGGTGCTCGCGCCCGGCTGCGTCGACGGCGGGGCGCTGCTGCGGGCCGGTGCCGCGCGGATCGTCGCGCTCGACGACCTGGTGACGCTGTGAGGGCCGCGACCGTGAGCCGGCGGACGGCGGAGACCGCGACGACGTGCACGCTCGCGCTCGACGGCACGGGGCGCGCCGAGGTCGCGACGGGCATCGGCATGCTCGACCACCTGCTCGGCGCGCTGGCCCGGCACGCGCGCTTCGATCTGGCGCTGACCTGCGAGGGCGACCTGCACGTGGACGACCACCACACCGCCGAGGACTGCGCGCTGGCGCTCGGGAGCGCGCTCGACCGGGCGCTCGGGGACCGCGCGGGGATCCGGCGGTTCGGGACCGGGTTCGCGCCGCTGGACGAGGCGCTGACGCGGGTCGTGGTGGACCTGTCGGGGCGGCCGTGGCCGGAGGTGCGGCTGCCGCTGCGGCGGGAGCGGCTCGGCGGGCTGGCGACGGAGAACGTCGTGCACGTGCTGCGGACGCTGGCGATGGCGGGGCGGGCGGCCGTGCACGTCGACGGGCTGCGGGGCGACAACGACCACCACGTCGCGGAGTCGGCGTTCAAGGGGCTGGCGCTCGCGCTGCGGGAGGCCGTGGCGCGGGACGGGGACGGCGTGCCGTCGACGAAGGGGGTGCTCGGATGAGGGCGATCGTGGTGCCGACGGGCACGGCGAACCTGGCGAGCGTGCGCGCGGCGCTGGGGCGGCTCGGGGTCGAGGTGGCGCTGGCGCGCGGGCCCGCGGACGTGGCCGGGGCCGAGCGGGTCGTGCTGCCCGGGGTCGGGGCGTTCGGGGCGGCGATGGCCGAGCTGCGGGCGCTCGGCGTGTGCGGGGCGCTGGCCGCCCGGATCGCGGCGGGGCGGCCGACGCTGGCGGTGTGCCTCGGGCTGCAGGTGCTGGCGCGGGGGAGCGCCGAGAGCCCCGGCGTGGCCGGGCTCGGGGTGCTGCCGGTGGACGTGGCACCGCTGGCGGCTGGGGTCCGGACGCCGCAGCTCGGGTGGAACGAGGTGACCGGGCTCGGGGCGCCGGGGTGGGCGTTCTTCGCGCACGGGTACCGGCTCGCGGGGGCGCCGCCCGGCTGGGAGGTCGGGTGGACGGTGCACGGGGGGCCGGTGGTGGCGGCGGTGCGGCGGGGGGCCGTGCTCGGCTGCCAGTTCCACCCCGAGCTGTCGGGCCGCTTCGGCGAGGGGCTGCTGCGGGACTGGCTCCACGCCCATGACGCAAAGGCGCCCGACGCCTTTCCGTCAAATGACGGAAACGCGTCGGGCGCGTTTCCGTCCGGCGTGGCGCGGCGCGTGGTCGCGTGCCTCGACCTCGACGGCGGCCGCGTCGTGAAGGGCGTCCGCTTCCAGGGCCTGCGCGACGCCGGCGACCCCGTCGCCCGCGCCGTCGCCTACGAGGCCCAGGGCGCCGACGAGGTCGTGCTGCTCGACGTGTCGGCGACGCCTCGAGGCCGCGGCCACGCGCTGGCCACGGTGCGCGCCGTCCGCGACGCCGTCGGCCGTGCCGCTGGCCGTCGGCGGCGGCGTCCGCACCGTCGACGACGCGCCCTGCTTCGAGGCCGGCGCCGACAAGGTCGCTGCCGACGCCGCCGTCGCCGACCTCGGCGCTGGAGGCGCCTCGCCGCGCGCTTCGGCGCCCAGTGCGTCACCCTGGCCCTCGACGCCGCGCGACGACGCCGGCTGGAGGTCGTCGTCCGCTCGGGCCGCGAGCGCACGGGCCGCGACGTCGTCGCCTGGGTCCGCGGAGGCCGCCTGGCGCGGCGCCGGCGAGATCCTGCTCACCTCGCGCGACCGCGACGGCACCGGCCTCGGCTACGACCTGGACCTGGTGCGGGCCGTCCGCGCGCCGTCCGCGTGCCTGTCGTCGCGAGCGGCGGCGCCCGCACGGCCGACGACCTGGCCCGCGCGCTCGACGCCGGCGCCGACGCCGTCCTCGTCGCCTCGATGCTCCACGACGGCCACCACCGTGGCCGGTGCTTCAAGGACGCCCTGGCGGGCCAGCGGGTGCGGCCGGCGATGGTCGGCAGCATTTCCACCTGCAGGGCGGCCGCAGGCGGTGCCTGTCGGCGGCGAGGCCCGGCTGTCGAGGCCGGCGACCCGCGTCCCTGGGCGGAGCGCCTCGGCCGCGCGGGCGAGGTCGCCGTCGTGGACCTGGACGCGGCCCGCGGCGAGGGCAGCAACGCCGCGCTGGTGCACAGCCTGCTCGGCCGCGCGCGCTGCCGGGTGGGCGGCGGCATCCGCGACGCCGCGACCGCCCGCGCCTGGCTCGACGCCGGCGCCCACTGGGTCGTGCTCGGGACGGCCGCCGCCGTCCCCGAGGTCCTGCGCGCGCTGCCGCCCGAGCGCGTGGTCGCCGCCGTGGACGCCCGCGATGGCGAGGTCGTCGCCGGCTGGCGCCAGCGCACGGGCGAGGACGTACGATCCGCGCGCCGCGGCCGCACGGGCGGGTTCCTCGTGACCTTCGTGGAGCGGGAGGGGCGGCTGGCGGCACCGCGCGCTCGACCGCGTGCCGGCGCGTCGAGGCCGCGGGCGGCCGCTCGCTGACCGTCGCCGGCGGGATCACCACCGCGGAGGAGATCGCGGCGCTCGACCGGCTCGGCGTGGACGCCCAGGTCGGGATGGCGCTGTACACGGGCGCCCTGCCGCTGGCGCGGGCGCTGCTCGCCCCGAGCCCGGGCGGCCTGTTGCCCACCGTGGTCGTCGACCGGCGCGGGGCGCTGCTCGACAGGTCTGGTCCAACGAGGAGAGAGCGTCGGCGGCGCCTGACGAGGGGGCGGGGTCTACTGCTGGCCGCGCCGGCGCGGGCCGTGGCGCAAGGGCGAGACGAGCGGGCACCGGCAGCGCCTGCTCCGCGTGGACCTCGACTGGTGACCGCGACGCGCTGCGCTTCACCGTCGAGGCGGCCGGGCCGTTCTGCCACACCGGCGCGACGAGCTGCTGGGGCCACCGTATTCCTCAAGTGGCGCTCTGGCGACCGTCGCCGCGCGGCTGCGCGAGCGCCCCTGGCTCCTACACCGCGCGGCTGCTCGCGGACCCGCGCTGCTGCGGGCGAAGCTGCGAGAGGCTGCCGAGCTCGCCGACGCCGGCTCCGCCGCGCACGCCGCCCAGGAGCTGGCGTGACGGTCCTGTACTTCGCGCTCGTCGCGGCCCGTCGCCGCGGCGCCACTTCCTCGCCGACGCCGAGGCCGTGCTCGATCGCCGCGCCTTCGCCGTCACCCGTCGCCCCGGCGACGCCAAGGAGGAGCCGTGAGGCGCTGTACCCTCGAGGAGCCCCTGCCCGTGCGGCCGAGCGCTGTGGACTCCGGAGGCGGTCGCCGCGTGCGGCCCGTCCTGGAGGACGTCCGCGCGCGTGGCTGGGACGCCGGGAAGATGCGCACGCCGCTGCGCGGCTCGGCGATTATGCCCGTCGTGCTCGGCCCGAGGCGCTGCGCGCGGCGCCCGTCCCCGACGACGTCCGCGCTGCTGGAGCGTACGGCGGCCCGGATCCGAGCGTTCGCCGAGGCATGCGCGGCGGCGCTCGGCGCCGACCTGGCGGTGCCGGGCGGCGCGCGGCCGCGCTACCAGCCTGTCGACGCGGCCGGCGCGCATGCCCCGGCGGGCGCTTCCTGTTGCCGTCGTCGGTGCTGATGACGGCGCTGCCGGCGCGTGCGGCCGTCCCGACGGTGTGGGCGGCCTTCGCCAGGCCCGCACCGTCACGCTCGCGGCGGCGGCCGTGGCCGGCGTGGACGGCTGCTGTGTGCAAGGGCCCAGGCCGTCGCCGCGCTGGCGTTCGGGGCCGGGGTGCCGCGCTGCGACGTGATCGTGGGGCCGGGCAACCGCTACGTGACCGCCGCCGGGCGCTGCTCGGGGCGGAGGTGGGCATCGACGGGCTGGCCGGGCCGCCGGAGCTGGTGGTGCGCGCGGGCGGCCGACGTGATGCTATCGCCGCGGACCTGCTCGCGCAGGCTGAGCACGACCCGGACGCTTTGCCGGTGCTGGTCACCGACGAGCCGGCGCTCGCCGACGCCGTGGACGCGGCGCTGGCGCGGCAGCTGCGCACGCCGCCCACGCGGGCGACGGCGGCGGGGGCGCTGGGCAACGGCTTCACCGTGGTGTGCCGGGGACGAGGCCGAGCTGGTGGCCGTGCGGACCGCTTCCTGCGCCCGAGCACCTCTGCGCTGCACGGGCCGAGGGCTGGCGGGGCGCCGGTCGCACTACGGGGCGTTGTTCGTGGGGGCGGGGGCCGCGGAGGTGCTGGGGACTACGGTGCCGGGCCGAACCACGTGCTGCCGACGGGGGAGCGCTGGCCACCGGATATCATACGATGTTCGGCGGCAGTCGGCTGGCGTCGAGGACCTGGCGTTGTGGCGACGCCGCGGCCTGCGCGGCTGAGGGCTGAGATGCGCATCGGCGGTGCTGCCAGGCCGACAGGGACGCCGGATCCTCCAGCCGGAAAGGGAGATCCTCCTTCCGACCCGAATTCATCCGTTGCGGGTGCAGACGACCCAGCATCGCCGCTGCAGCGCCGACGGCACCGCTCCGGCAGCGACAGACTGGGCGGTCAGGATGAAAAGTGGTCGGCCCGATCCGCATCCTGTTGCGGAAGCCAGATCGGTCCCGGTGGCCCGATCCGCGTCCCGCCGGAACCCGCGACGTTACGGCCTCCCATGCGCCCCGTCCCCGATCCGCCTGCCCCCGGCCAGAAAACCGTCTGGGACTACCTCGTCCCCCGCCATCCTCCCCACCGACTGCCTCCTCGAAAGTCGCCCTCGACGGCCGCGTCGCCGCCACCCGCTGCGCCCTGCGCGTCCTCGAGACCAGCCACCTGCCCACCTACTACCTCCCCTCGCCGACGTCGTCCCCGGCGTCCTCCGCCCCCTCGACGACGCCACCCTGTGCGAGTGGAAGGGCACCGCCGCCTACTACGACGTGCTCACCGACGCGCTTCACCGTCCCCCGCGCCGCCTGGTCCTACCCGAAAGGACCGGGCCCCCTGCGCGACCACGTCGCCTTCTACGCCGACCGCCTCGCCTGCACCGTCGACGGCGAGCGCGCCCGCTCCCAGCCCGGCGGCTTCTACGGCGGTTGATCACCTCCCACGTCGCCGGCCCCTTCAAGGGCGGCCTCCGGCACCCGCGGTTGGTAGCCGCCGCGCCCCGTAGAGGGGCGCATGCCGACCTGGGAAGACATCGTCCTCCGCATCGCCGACAGCATCCCGGAGGTCGAGGTCTCCACCTGGTTCCGCGCGCCCGCCCTCCGCGTCGCGAAGAAGGGCTTCGTCCGCCTGCGCGCCGACGGCGGCCTGTTCGTCCTGTGCGACCACGACGAGAAGCAGGCCCTGCTCGCCCGCGAAGACCCCGCTCTACGTGGTCCCCGGCTACGAGGCCGCCGCCATCCTCGTCAACCTCGAGGCTGTCGACCTGCGCACGCTCACGCTCCTCGTCACCCGCGCCTGGACGCTCAAGGCGCCGCAGCGCCTGCGCAAGCAGGCCCCGAGTTCGAGCGCACCGAGCTCCCGCGCCGAGGCCGCCCTCGGCCGATCCGGCTGCTGGCCGAAGAAGGCCCCGTGCCGCTCTCTGCAAGAAGAAGGCCGAGGACGCCGAGTAGTCACTGCGCCACGCGTGCTGCACCCTCGAACAGCTGGCCGTCGTCGACCCAGCCTACCACGTGCTCCCCGCCGTCCGGCTCCACGGCGACGGGCTGCCGGCACGTCGGAGAAGGACCTCGCGCCGTACGCCTGCTCCGCCCCGAGGCGACCCCGGCCGGGTCGAACCGCCGGACGCAGGGCGCGAACGCAAGGCCGATCTCGGTCCACGCGATGATGAACGACCCGTCGCAGGCGATGCCGGACGCTCTGGGTGGGCGGGACGAGCGCCGGCCGCCGGCCCAGCTCGCGACGGCGCCGGTCTGGTTCGCCGTGACCAAAGCCTGGCCGACGGGACGGTGGCCGGGTCGTAGACGCGCGCGAACACGTCGAAGGACGTCCTCCTCCGTCCAGGCGACGACCAGGCGCCCGTCCTGCGCCATGGCGAGCGCCGGCGCGCCGATGACGAAGTGGGCGGGCGGCGTCGGCGTGACGGCAGGTGCGCCGAGCGGCGTGCCCTGCGGGTCGAAGCGGCGGAAGTACGTCGCGAAGGCCGCCGCCGTCGGTCCAGGCCACATGGCGCGCCCGCCCCGTCCACGGCGACGGCCGCCGGTGGTCGACGACGTGGCCCACGTCGCTCGCGGCCACCGGCGCAGCGAACCCCAGGCTGCCCGCTGGATCGACGACCTGGGCCATCACGGCGAGCAGGTCGCTGTCGGTCCAGGCGACAACGGCGTTGCCGGCCGGGTCGAGCGCGACGCTCGGCGCGCTGTCGACGAGGGCGAAGGGCTCGCTGACCTGCACGGCCCCGCCCGACGGCGCGCCGTTGCTGGCGTAGCGCTGCAGGAAGACGGCGTAGTCGGCGTTCGCGTCGGTCCAGGCGACGACGAGCTCGCCCGCGGCGTTCATCGCGGCCGCGGGCGGGTGGGTGACGAAGTGGCTGGCGGGGCTCACCTGCACGGCGCCGCCGAGCGGCAGCCCGCCGGCGTAGCGGCCCATCCAGACGGCGAAGGTGTCGGTGGTGGTCCAGGCGACGGCGGTGTACGTGCCGTCGTCGGCGAGGGCGATGGCCGGACGCAGGTCCGTGGCCTGGTGGACGGCCTGGTCGCGATCGTGGCGGAGGCGACGGGCGCCGCGGAGAGGCCGGCGCAGACGGGGAGCACGGCGGTGTCGGCGGTCTCGAGGGGGACGGCGGTGTCGGCGGTACCGAGGCAGCCACCCGCCCACCTACTACCTCCCCCTCGCCGACGTCGTCCCCGGCGTCCTCCGCCCCCTCGACGACGCCACCCTGTGCGAGTGGAAGGGCACCGCCGCCTACTACGACGTGCTCACCGACGCGCTCACCGTCCCCCGCGCCGCCTGGTCCTACCCGACCGGCCCCCTGCGCGACCACGTCGCCTTCTACGCCGACCGCCTCGCCTGCACCGTCGACGGCGAGCGCGCCCGCCCCCAGCCCGGCGGCTTCTACGGCGGCTGGATCACCTCCCACGTCGCCGGCCCCTTCAAGGGCGGCCCGGGCACCCGCGGCTGGTAGCCGCCGCGCCCCGTGGTAGAGGGGCGCATGCCGACCTGGGAAGACGTCCTCCGCATCGCCGACAGCATCCCGGAGGTCGAGGTCTCCACCTGGTTCCGCGCGCCCGCCCTCCGCGTCGCGAAGAAGGGCTTCGTCCGCCTGCGCGCCGACGGCGGCCTGTTCGTCCTGTGCGACCACGACGAGAAGCAGGCCCTGCTCGCCCGCGAAGACCCCGCGTTCTACGTGGTCCCCGGCTACGAGGCCGACGCCGCCATCCTCGTCAACCTCGAGGCCGTCGACCTGCGCACGCTCACGCTCCTCGTCACCCGCGCCTGGACGCTCAAGGCGCCGCAGCGCCTGCGCAAGCAGGTCCCCGAGTTCGAGCGCACCGAGCCCCGCGCCGAGCCGCCCCCGGCCGATCCGCCGAAGAAGCGCGCCCCGCGCCGCCCCCGCAAGAAGAAGGCCGAGGACGCCGAGTAGTCACTGCAGCCACGCGTGCTGCACCTCGAACAGCTGGCCGTCGTCGACCCAGCTCACCACGTGCTCCCCGCCGTCCGGCTCCACGGCGACGGCCGCCGGCACGTCGGAGAAGGACCCCGCGCCGTACGCCTGCTCCGCCCCGAGGGCGACCCCGGCCGGGTCGAACCGCCGGACGTAGGGCGCGAACGTGGCGCCGATCTCGGTCCACGCGATGGCGAACGACCCGTCGCAGGCGATGCCGACGCTCTGGGTGGGCGGGACGTCGGCGCCGGGGCCGCCGGCCCAGCTCGCGACGGCGCCGGTCTGGTTCGCCGTGACCAGCCCGCCGACGGGGACGGTGGCCGGGTCGTAGACGCGCGCGAACACGTCGAAGGACGTCCCCTCCTCGGTCCAGGCGGCTCCCCCTCCCGCCTCACCGGCGTCCAGCCGATCTCCGCGGTCGCCTTCGAGGAGGACTCGCCGGGCTTCGAGGTCCCCCGGCCCGCCACCGCCGCCGAGCTCGAAGAGATCGTCGTCGCCTTCCGCGACGCCGCCGTCCGCGCCGTCGGCGCCGGCTTCCGCGGCGTCGAGCTCCACGGCGCGCACGGCTACCTGCTCGGCCAGTTCCTGAGCCGCCTCAACACCCGCACCGACGGCTGGGGCGGCGATCCCGCCGGCCGCACCCGCCTGATCCGCGAGGTCGCCCGCGCCGTCCGCGCTGCCGTGCCCGACGCGGTCGTCGGCGTCCGCCTGTCGCCGGAGGACGGCGGCAACGCCCGCGGCCTCGACCTCGACGAGTCCGTCGCCGCGGCCGCCGCGCTGGCCGACGACGGCGTCGACTACGTCCACCTGTCGCTGTGGGACCACCGCCGCCCGACCCGCAAGCGCCCCGAGCAGCACCCCGTGCCCCTGTTCCGCGCCGCGCTGCCCGCCGAGGTGGCGCTGCTCGCCGCCGGCGACGTGTGGACGGCCGAGGAGGCCCGCTGGCTGCACGACCAGGGCGCCGACGCCGTCGTGGTCGGCCGCGCGGCGATCGTCGACCCGGACTGGCCGCGCCACGTCGTCGCCGAGGGCCGCGAGCCCGTCCGCGGCCCGCGGACCCCCGAGCAGCTGGCCGAGGTGGCCGTCTCCCCGGCGTTCGCCGCCTACCTGCGGCGCTTCCGCAACCTCGTCGCCTGAGCGTTTCTGCGCCGCGCCCCTGTCGGGTCCAACCCCCAGGACGGAGGCACGATGCGCTGGACGACCGGAGCGATGGTGGTGGCACTGTGCGGGATGTCGGGCTGCGAGCTCGGCGAGATGGGCGTCCTCGAGGCGCTCGACGCGCTCGACCAGGTCGCGCGCTCGGGCCGCGGCGAGCAGGCCACCGCGGAGCCCATCGAGATCTCGACCGACTTCACCGTCGGCGCCGCGCTGCAGGACGCCGCCGAGGCCGTCGCCGACTTCTGGGCCAGCCAGGCCCCCTGCACCGACGTGACCCTCGACGGCGCCCGGGTCACGCTCGACTACGGCACGCTCGACGACGACTGCCGCTGGAACGGCCACACCTTCGCCGGCGTGAACACGATCGAGGTGAGCAGCACCACGCCGGGCGAGCTGGCCGTCGAGCACGTCTGGGACGGCTTCACCAACGGCGACGTCACCGTCGACGGCGACGCGCTCGTCACCTGGTCGGGCAGCGACCTCACCCGGCGCGTCGAGACGGCCCACCGCTTCACCGACGGCGACGGCGACGTCGTCGACGTCACGGGCGACCACGTGATCGGCCGGATCGACGACGACGTCCCCGTCTGGCGCAGCGGCTTCACCCTGGACGGTACCCGCGACTGGACGACGGATCGTGGCGAGTGGTCCCTCGACATGGACGGCCTGGAGCAGATGCTGCTCGATCCCGCGCCGCAGGCCGGCGTCGCCGTGGTGACGGCGCCGAGCGGGAAGACGCTCACCATCACCTACGGTCGGGTCGACGACGACACCGTCTCCGCCACCCTCTCCGGAGTGCGCGGCGGCCCCCGCGAATACCACATCAGCCGGCTGGGCCTCGTCGAGGAGGCTCCGTAGCGGATCCTCGACGGCGACCCGCCCCCGGCGCGCGCTGACGCCCGCTGACGCCCGGCGTGCGTCCCGGGCCCGAAGCGGCTAGAGTCCCGCGCGTGGCGAGGTGTTCCGTGGTGCTTGACGAGAAGCGAGCCGGCGCCATCCTGGTGCGCTCCACGAAGCCCTACCCGAGGAGATCCTCGGGGTCACCTGGCGGCTGTTCGCGACCACGATGCTCGCGTACGGCCTGGCGACTGCCGCGGTGGGCGCGCCCCTGGTGGCCGCCGGTATTCTGGGCTCGCGGTGGCTGCAGGCGTGCTCGTCCGGATCTTCATCTTCTACCACGACTATCTCCATGGCGCGATCTTCCGCATGAGCAAGCTCGGGAAGGCGCTCATGCAGGCGTTCGGCTGGTTCATCCTGTCGCCGCTGCCGGTCTGCACCAGACCCACGACTACCACCACCAGAACAACGGCGTAAAGATGCTCGGCGCCGCGATCGGCTCTACCCCACGGTCAGCGTGCGGATGTTCGAGCACATGAGCCCGAGCCAGCGCCGCTGGTACTGCTTCGCGCACCCGCTCACCATCGTTCGGCTACCTGACCTCGTTCATGGCCGGCATGTGCATCGGCTCGTTCGTCCGCGACCCGAAGAAGCACTGGCAGGGGCCGCTCGCCCTCGTCGTGCACTTCGCGATGATCGGCGTCGTCTGGTGGGCGTTCGGCGGGTCGACGGCACTGTTCGGGATCGTCATCCCGCAGGCCATCTCGTCGATGCTGGGCTCGTACCTGTTCTACGCGCAGCACAACTTCCCGGCGTGCGAGATCCGCAGCCGCGAGGTGTGGACCTACCACCACGCCGCGCTGCGCGCCTCGAGCATGTTCGACATGCCGGCCGTGCTCCACTGGTTCACCGGGAACATCGGCTACCACCACGTCCACCACCTGAACCACAAGATCCCGTTCTACCGCCTGCCCGAGGCGATGGCGGCGATCCCCGAGCTGCAGGACCCGGGGCGCACCTCGTGGCGCCCGGCCGACATCCGCGCCTGCCTGCGCCTCAAGCTGTGGGACCCCGACCGCAACCGCCTGGTGACCTGGGCCGAGGCCGAGGAGTCCCTGGCCGCCAGCACGGCCCACGAGTCGGCCGCGAAGTAGCCCCGGGTGGCGCTGACCGATCGCGTCCGCCGGCGCGTCCGCCGCTGGGTGGGACGCACGGCACCGACGCCCGCGCCGACCGGCCCCGGGCCCATCCCGCTCGCGCGCGCCGCCGCGGCCGACCGCGCCGAGATCGGCGGCAAGGCGCTGCCGCTCGCGCAGCTCGTGGCGGCGGGCCTCCCCGTCCCCGACGGCTACGTCGTGCCCGCGCAGGCCTTCCGCGACGCCCTGTGGCGCGAGGGGCTGCTGCCGCTCGCCGAGCGCGTCGCCCGCACGGCCGACGCCGACGCCGCCCGGCAGCTCCGCGACGCCATCGCCGCGCTGCCCGTCCCCGAGCCGCTGCTGGCGCCGGCCGCCGCGCTGGCCGGGCCGTTCGCCGTCCGCTCCAGCGGGGTCGACGAGGACGGCGCCGCGCGCAGCTTCGCCGGGCAGCACACCACCCGGCTCGGCGTCCCCGCCGACGAGCTGGCCGACGCCATCCGCGCCTGTTGGGCCAGCCTGTACGCCGAGAACGCCCTCGCCTACCGCACCGCCGGCCCGGCGCCGGGCAGCCTGGCGGTGCTGGTGCAGCGCCTCGTCGAGCCCGAGGTGGCGGGCGTGATGTTCACGGTGAACCCGACGAGCGGCTCGTGGCGCGAGATGGTGGTGGAGGCGGTCTGGGGCCTCGGCGAGGGCCTCGTCTCGGGCCAGATCGCCCCGCACTGGTACCTCGTGCGGCGCCCGCGCGACCTGCCGCGCGCCGTGGCCCGGGTGGCGGAGCGGGTGCGGCTGCAGCTCGTCCGGCGCGACCTGCCGGCGCTGCCCGAGCGCTGGGTCCCCACCGCCGACGGCCGCGGGGTCGAGGTCGTCGAGAACCCGCCGTCCATGCGCACCCGCCCCACGCTCGACGCCGGCGCCGTCCGCCGCCTGTGCCGCCTCGGCCTGCGCATCGAGCGGCTGCTGGGCGGCCCGCAGGACGTGGAGTGGGCCCGCGAGCGGAGCGGCGCCTTCGTCGTGCTGCAGGCGCGGCCGATCACCGCGGCCGGCCCCACCCGCGGCGAGCGCGTCCTGGACGCGGCGGTTCCTGGGCGAGCGCTGGCCCGACCCGGCGACGCCCCTCGGCTGGTCGCTGGTGGCGCCGATCGCCAGTGGCTCATCGCCTACCCCGACACGCAGGACGACCTGCTCGGCGGCGGTCCGGCGCTGCGCCTCGTCCACGGGCGGCCCTACGTCAACGCCACCGTCTTCCGGCACCTGGCGTTCAAGCTCCCCGGCGCGCCGCCGCCGTCGTTCATGCTCGAGCTGGTGCCGCCCGAGGAGGAGCGCGTCTGGCGCAGCCGCTTCGCCGTCGCGCCGGACTGGGCCGTCTACCGGTCGATCTTCCGCACCACCTTCGCGGAGCGGCGCTGGGAGCGGTTCCGCTGGAACCGTTCACCAACCCCAGGCCTGGGACGACTGAGGGCCGCCTGCAGGCCGCTGCCCGGGCTCGAGGCGCCGGTGGCAGCCGCCGGCCGCCGTCGCGCGTGGAGGAGCACCTGCAGTGGGTCCGCGAGGTACGCCGGCATCCACATCTGCAGCCTGCTCTTCGCGAACATCTGGTACCAGCTGCTCGACGGCGCGCTGGCCGGCTGGCTGCGAAGCGCCACCACGCGTTGATGGACCGCCTCGCGAGCAGCCCCGACGGCAACAAGACCGTCGAGGCCAACCCTCGCGCGCTGCACACCTGTGGCCGCCGCCGCCGCCGACGCCGACCTCGACGCGCTGGCCGCCGGCACCGCCCCCTCCGCGGGCTTCGCCGCCGCGCTCACCGACTTCCTCGACCGCTTCGGCCACCGCTCCGAGGCGAGCTGGAGCTCGCGGGCCCCCGCTGGCGCACGCACCCGGCGGCGGCTCGTGCCGCTGCTGCGGGCCCAGCGGCGCGCCGGGGCCGATCCCGCCGCCCGCGCCGCCGCCCAGGCGCGCGGCCACGCCGGAGCGCGCTGGCCGAGCTTCGAGCGCAGCCTGGCGGGGCCGCGCCTCTCGTCACGCATGTGCGCCGATTATGCCCGCCGCTACCTGCTGCTCCGCGAGAACCAGCGCTTCTGGTTCGACCGCCTGCTGGCGTCGCTGCAGGGCGTGCTGCTGGGGCTCGGCGCCCGCGCCGTCGCGGCCGGCGCCCTCGACGACCCGGGCGACGTCGCCATGCTCACCTGGGACGAGCTGCGCGGCTGGGTCGAGGACGCGCTCCCCGGCGACGAGTCGCTGCGCGCCAGGGTCGCTGCCCGCCGGGCCCAGCGCGAGGCCGACGCCGCCGTCACCCCGCCCACGTTCCTGCTCGACGACGCGCCCGCCACCGAGCCCACCGCCGCCGACGGCCGCCTGCAGGGCCTCGGCATCAGCGCCGGGCGAGTGCGCGGGCCCGTGCGCGTCGTCCGCACGCTCGCCGACGGCGACGACCTGCGGCCGGGCGAGGTCCTCGTCGCCCACGCCGTCGATCCCGCGTGGACGCCCCTGTTCCTGAGCGCGTCGGGCGTGGTCCTCGAGCTCGGCTCGATGCTGTCGCACGGCGCGGTGCTGGCCCGTGAATACCGCCTGCCGGCCGTCGTCAACATCGACGGCGCCACCGAGCGCCTCCGCACCGGCGACGAGGTCACCGTCGACGGCACCCGCGGGCTCGTGTGGCACCACCCGATCGGTCCGGTGACGCCGCCACCCGTCACCCCGGCCCCGGCCGCTGCGACCGCACCGGGCGACGACGCAGCGCCGATCGACACCCCCGGTCGGTGACACCCGATTACGCTAGGTGCCCTGCGGGTCGCGGACGGGGTATCGACCCTCCATGTCACACGCATCCGTCACCCCGACCGTCAGCAACCTCGAGTACACGACGCGCCTGAAGGTGGCGAACGCCGTCGCGCGGGCCACCGAGGTGCTCGGCTTCGAGATCGGCCGCATCGACGTGGACTCCATCCTCGAGTCCGCCCAGCGCCACACCGGCCTCACCGACTGGGGCGACGACGCGTTCCTCGAGCCCATGCGGGTCGTCGTCCGCGAGGTCGAGGCGAAGGAGGCGTTCACCCCGCTCGCGCGCATCATCCTGCGCCAGAGCTGGATCCGCGCGGTGTGCAACCGCCTGTGGCTGCGCGATTGGGTGAAGCGGCACCCTGCGGTGCTCGATCGCAAGGTCGAGAAGCCGATCTTCGTGCTCGGGTTCCCGCGCACCGGCACCACCGTGCTGCAGAACCTGCTCGCCCAACACCCGGGCCGCCGCGGGCTGCCGTTCTGGGAGGTCTCCGTCCCCGTGCCGGTGAGCGCCGACCGCGACGAAGACCGCGACAGCCGGCGCCGCACCGCGAAGATGATGCTGCAGGCCGCCTACCAGGCCGCGCCGGAGATGGCGCAGGTGCACTTCATCGACGTGGACACGCTCGAGGAGTGCTGGCCGCTGTTCGCCAACGCGTTCGCGGTGATGAACTGGGAGCTGCAGTCGGGCCTCGAGGGCTACGGCGACTGGCTCATGAACCACTGGGACATGCGCGGGCCCTACGCCGAGTACGCCCAGCACCTCCAGGTGCTCTCGGCGCAGAACCCGGCCGAGCAGCTCGTCATGAAGTGCCCCGAGCACCTGTGGTTCGTCGACGCGCTGCTCGAGACCTTCCCCGACGCCTGCATCGTGTGGACCCACCGCGATCCCTACCGCACCGTCGCGAGCTACTGCTCGCTCATGTCGCTGCAGTGGCGCACGCTGTTCGGGCGCATCGACCGGCAGGAGATCGGCGAGTTCATGTCGCGCCGCCTGGCCGTCGGGGTCGAGCGGGCGATGGCGGCGCGGGAGCGGCACGACCCGAAGCGGTTCTTCGACGTGCGGTTCGAGGACCTCGTGGCCGACCCGGCGGGCGTGGTGCGGCGGCTGTCGGAGCACTTCGACCTGCCCGTGGCGCCCGACCACGACGCGCAGGTGGCCGCCTACCTGTCGAACAAGCGGGCCGACGAGCGCGGGCAGCACAAGTACGACCCGAAGCTGTTCGGGCTCGACCGGGGGCTGATCCTCGAGCGGTACGCCCCCTACATCGAGCGGTTCGGCATCAAGACCTGAGCGCGCCGCTCAGGGGCACGACAGCACGGCCACGTCGCCCGCCAGCGGGCCGCCCGCGGCGTCGGGTGCGTACGGCGCGCTGACGACGAGCTCACGGTGGCCGTCGCCGTCGACGTCCGCGACGCTCGCGACGACGGCGCCGAAGTGGAGCGAGCGCATCGCCTGGTTCTGCTCGCGGAGGTCGACGCGGACGCCGCCGGTCGCCCCGTCCAGCACCCTCACCGCGCCGGCCTCGGTGCCCACGAAGAACGTGCCGTCCTGCGGGCCGGACGCGACGAGCTCGGGCGCGCCGTCGCCGGTCCGGTCGTCGAGCGCGGCGAGGCCGACGCCGTAGCGGAGGGTGGAGTAGGCGGTGTCGTAGGCGGGCACGCCGTACGCGTACACGTCGCTCCAGACGAGGCGTCCGACGGCGCCCGAGAGGAGCCGCACCGCGCCGTGGGGGACGGCCAGGTGGTCGCCGGCGAGCACGTCGGCGACGCCGTCGCTGTCGACGTCGCCCGGGACGAGCAGGTTCCCGCCGAAGCTGGGCCCCGTCGTGACCGACCACAGCGCGGTGCCGTCGAGGTCCATCGCGACGAGGGTGCCGAGGCCGGCGATGACGAGCTCGTCGTCGGGGTCGGCGTCGAGCTGCGCGGCCGCGAGGGTGCCG
>JAWKRQ010000050.1:0-72329 GCA_041389545.1 Myxococcota bacterium
GGGCGGGGGACCCTGTCGGTCAGGCGCAGCCAGCCGGCATCGTCGCCAGATCTGCTCAGCGCCTGCCCGCCAATAGTCCCCTTTCGCCCGTCAGCACAATTCAACGGAAGAAGTAGCGGGCGATGAGCGTGCGGTGGAGCTGCGGGAGCAGCCAGCGCAGCAGCGCCAGCCCCTTCGCGTCGGAGCCGACGAGGATGCGCCGGCGATCGGCCGCCACGCCGTCGGCGATGATGCGCGCGGCGCGCTCGGGCGGCATGCCGCCGTCGATGAGCTGGTTGGCGCGCTCCCGGTCGACCCCCTCCTCGGCCCGCCCGTCGCGCACGATGCGCGTGGCGATGGCGCCCGGGTGGACCGAGGTGACGCGCACGTTGGTGCGGTACAGCTCCATCTCGAGCGTCTCGGTGAGCGTGCGCACGGCGTGCTTCGACATGCAGTAGGCGCTGTTCTCGGGCATGCTCACGATGCCGAAGATCGAGCTCAGGTTGACGATGTGGGCGTCGGGGCGCTGCAGGAGCGTCGGCAGCAGGAAGTGGCAGCCGTACATCACGCCGTACAGGTTCACGCGCAGCTGCCAGTCGAGGTCGTCGAGGCTGCACTGGTCGAACCGGCCGGTCAACGCCACGCCGGCGTTGTTCACGAGCAGGTCGACGTGGCCGTGGAGCTGCAGGACGTCGTCGACGAAGCCGGGCCAGGCGGCGCGATCGGCCACGTCGAAGCCGTGGACCGTGGCCTTGCGCCCGAGCGAGACGATGTCGTCGCGCACGGCGTCGAGCCGGTCGACGTGCACGTCGGTGACCGCCACGTCGCAGCCGCGCCGCGCGAGCTCGACGGCGAGCGCCCGGCCGATGCCGGAGCCCGCGCCCGTGACCACCGCCACCCGGTCCGTGAACGACTTCACCCCGCCTCCCCACCCCCGGGGCGATCCCCGAGGCCGCACCGGGTATCGTCCCGCGCGGCAACCCGCGACGCTGCCGCGACCAAGGCGTCGGGCAGCGTCACCACCACGTCGCGCCACATGGTGTGGGCGCGGAGCCGCGCGGGGAGCCGGACAGCGTCCTTGGCCGTGGTGGCGAGCGGCAGGCCGTCGGCCCAGCGCGACAGGTCGTCGGCGTCGAGCACCGCGTGGTCCGGCAGGGCGCGGAAGCGCGCCACGGGCCGATCGAGCGCCGCGAGGAAGGCGGCAGGGCGTCCGATCCCGGCAAAGGCGGCGACGGGCCCGGCGAACGGCTCGGCGCGGCCGTCGCCGCGGACCCAGGGGCCGAGCGCGCGCTGGACGGGCAGGCCGGGGAACGCGAAGCCGGCGGCGGCGTGGTGGACCAGCACGTGGTCGACGTCCTCCGGGACGAAGCGGCGCTCGCGACGCTCGCCGGCGGGGAGCACCCCGCGGGCGCCGGGCCAGCGCGCGTCGACGACGGCGAGCCGGAGGTCGTGGTGCAGGCGGCGCCTCGAGAGCCCGTCGTCGACGAGGATCACGGGGGCGCCAGCGTCGCGCAGGCGGCGGGCGGCGGCGACGGGGTCGGGGCCCGCGGCGACGAGGCAGCCGGCGGCGGCGAGCAGGGCGCCCTCGTCGCCGAGGTCGGCGGCGGCGATCGTGTCGAGCGAGCAGCGCAGGTCGCGGCCGGGGCGTGCCCGGCGGTAGCCCGACACGGCGACCCCGACGCGGTGCCCGCTCAATGCGCCCGCCAGGGCGCGGACCGTGGAGGTGCGGCGGGCTGCGCGCGTTGGTGGAGCCGACGGCGATGACCGGCACCCCCACCGCGGTGCGCGGCAGCAGCCCGGCGCGGTGGACGGTGGCGCGGATCGCGGCGCCGAGCGCGACGACCTCGCCGGCGGGCGCGAGCCACGGCCGCGGCGACGCCTCGGGCGCGGGCTCGCCGAGGTGCCGGCCGATCCAGGCGGCGACCCGGCGGCCCGCGCCGCGATCGGGCGCGGGCGGTGGGCGGGCGGCGGCGATGGCGGCGTGCAGGTCGGCGTCGCCGGCGGCGCCGGCGGCAGCGAAGGCGTCGCGGTGGGCGTGGACGTGCGGGCCGGCCACCACCGGGACCCCCGCCGCGACGGCCTCGTGGGGGGCGTGCCCGCCGATGGCCGGGTCGAAGGTGCCGCCGATGACGGCGTACCGCGCGCCGACGTAGGCCCGCTGCAGCTCGCCCAGCGTGTCCAGCACGACGACGTCGACCTCGGGGGGGACCCGCCGATCGAGCGCGGACCGCGCGACCCACCGGCGCTCGCCGAGCTCGGCCGGATCGAAGCGCTCGGGGTGGCGCGGGGCGACGAGGAGCATCAGCGCCGGCTCGGCGGCGACCAGGCGCGCGGCGTCGCCGGGGCGGGCGCAGCCGAGCACGGCGAACGGGCGCGGCCAGTCGAGCAGCGGCTCCGGCGCCTCGGCGCCCGCCTTGGGGTCGCCGAGCACGGGGACGTCGCAGCGGTGGACGCGGCGGAGGAAGGCCGCGGCGTCCGCGTCGCGGGCGGCGACGCCGCCGACGGGCGCCCACCAGTGCCGCAGGAGCGGCGCCATGGCGCGGGTGCGACGCCCCGAGCGGGCGCTGACCCGCAGCACGGGGACCCCGGCGCGGTGGGCGCGCCAGGCCAGCGCCGGCCAGAAGGTGCCCTCGACGAAGACGACGGCCCGCGGCCGCGCTTCGGCCCACAGCGGCGCCAGGGTGAGCCAGTGGTCGACGGGCTTTACGCTCACGGCGACGTCGCGCCGCTCGCCGAGCAGCGCCCGCCCGCGCGCCGCACCGGTGTCGGTGTCGCTCGTGAGCAGCACGGGGCCGGCGAGGTGCGCGACGATGCGGGCGGCGGACGTCACCTCCCCCACGCTGGCGGCGTGCACCCACACGGCGCCGGGCGCCACGGGCGCGACCGACAGGCCCCACCGCTCGGCCCAGCCGCGCCGCCACCGCGGCACGATCGCGGTGACGCCGGCCCAGGCCGGGAGCACGGGCAGCGTCAGCGCGCCGAGGAGCCGGTCCACGGCACCTCCACGCCCCAAGATGGCTCGATCCGGCCGTCGCGCACGGCCACGGCGCGATCGCAGGCCGCCACCACCGCCGGATCGTGCGTGGCGATCACGATCGCGCGCCCGGCGGCGTGCGCCCGGAGCGTCGCGACCACGGCGGCGGCGGTCTCGCCGTCGAGTCCGGCGGTGGGCTCGTCCAGCAGGAGCACCCGCGCCCGGCGGTACAGCGCGCGGGCGATGGCCAGGCGCTGGCGCTCCCCGCCCGACAGCCCGGCGGCGCGCTCGGCCAGCGGCGTGTCGACGCCCGCCGGCCAGGCGAGGACGAAGCCGGCACCGGCGTCGCGCAGCGCGGCCTCCACCCGTCCCCGGTCGACGTCGCTGCCGAGCGCGACGTTCTCCGCCACGGTGCGCGCGAACAGCATGCCGTCCTGGGGCACCACCGAGACCGCGGCGTGCAGGGCCTCCGGGCGCAGCTCGGCCACGTCGATCCCGCCCACGCGCACCCGCCCCGCGTCCGCCGCGACGGCGCCACCGGCGAGGCGCAGGAGCGTGGTCTTGCCGGCCCCCGACGGGCCCACCAGGGCGACGAGCTCGCCCGGCAGGGCCTCCGCCGTCGCCTCGTCCACGATGGCGCGCCCGGCGCGGCGCACCGTCACCGCCTCCCAGGCCAGGGCCACGGGCCCCTGCGGCAGATCGCGGTCGCCGCGGGGAGGGCGCGGCGCGGCCAGCGCGACCTCCACCCGCGCCAGCGCGGCGAGAGAGCGCTGGACGAGGCTCCAGACCTCCGCCAGGTCGGCCAGCGGCCGGCTGGCGAGCAGCACCCCGGCGAGGCCCGCCGCCGCCCCCACCTGCACCGCCACCGCCGGCAGGCCGCGCACCACGTCGAGGCGCCACCGGGCGCGGCGATCCGCTTCGTCCAGGGCGGCGAGCCGCGCCGACTCGACCCCCACGGCGTCGTGGGCCCGCAGGACCTCGATGCCGGCGAGGTGCTCGGCGAGCAGCGCCACCATGGCGGCGCGCGCGGCCCGCCCCCGCTCCGTGGCGCGCCGCACGCGGCCGCCGAGCGCCGCCCCGAGCGCGAACGCCGCGGCGAGCACGCCGAGCGCGGGCAGGGCGAGGCCCGGCGCCACCCCGAAGGCCACGGCGAGCAGCCCCCCGACGGTGATGGGGTTCCGCAGCGCCGTGACCAGCCCGCTGACGCCGTACTGGACCTGGTCCACCTCCTCCGCCAGCGCCGCGACCCGGTCGCCGACGGCGCCGCCCGCACCGTCCGCCAGGAACGCGGCGTGCAGCCGGCGACGCAGCCCCGACGCCACCGTCGCCGAGATCCGGCGGGTGATGGCCGTGCGCGCCACCGTCGCGGCGGCCTGGAGCACCGACAGGGCCACGAACGCCGACGCCACCGGCACGAGCGCGGTAGCGTCCCCGCCGGACACAGCCGCCAGCGCCTGCCGCAGCAGCCACACCGCGAGCGCCGGCGCCGCGCCGGTGATCCGAGGAGCACCCGGAGACCGCCAGCCCGACGGCGTGGGGGCGGAGCAGGCCGAGCCAGGCGCGCAGCTTCACGGCGCCTCCCGCCGCTCGCTCGCCTCGAACAGGTCCCACGGCCCCACGCGGCGGCCCTGCGCGTCGATGGGCCAGATGGGGTGCGGCCCGCGCAGGCGCCCGTACCACGCTTCGGCGCAGGCGGGCGGCCCGCTGCGCGCCGGCCGCAGGAACCACGCCTCGGCGGCGGGCGCGGCCGGGAGGCGGCCGTCGGCCCGGTCGAGGTCGTCCTGGCTGCGGCGCCCGCAGCCGGGCAGCGTGTGGGCGTCGAGCCCCGTGTGCCAGCGCAGCAGCGCGGCCTCCTGGTACCGCTCCGTGTAGACGGGCAGGGCCTCCCGGCCGCCCTCCGCGCTCGCCGGCACGACCCACTGCGCCACCAGGTCGGCCATCAGGCGGCCCTCGGTCAGGCGCGTCCCCGGGTCCGCCACCAGCGGCAGGAGCGGCCGCTCGGCGTGGACGGCGATCGCCGCCGTCTGCAGCGCGGAGAGCGCCACCGCCAGCGACGCCACCCGCAGCAGCCGCCCGCCGCTGCGCGCGAGGCCGAGCCCCACGCCGATCCACGCCGGCGCCGGCCAGTACGCCTCCGGCGGCCCGCCGAGCGCGGCCAGCGCGAAGCCGACCGCGAGCGGCGCGCTGGTCGCCAGGCACAGCCGATCGACCCGATCGAGCCCGCGCCACCCGATCGCGCCGCGCGCCATCCACACCGCGCCCGCCGCCGCGGCGATCGGCCCCGCGAACAGCGCCTGGTCGAGCACCTGGCGCACGATCCCGCCGAGCCCGGGGGGGTGCGGGCTCAGCAGGCCCTCGTGGAGCTGGAACGCGAAGGAGACCCAGCCGTGCGCTGCGTTCCAGAGGAGGTTCGGCGCGAGCAGCGCCACCGCCAGGGCGAGCCCGATCCAGGGGTCGCGGGTGCGCCGCTCGGCCGGGTCGGCGCCCAGGATCAGCAGCGGGAGCAGGCCGATGCCCGTGTACTTCGTCAGCGACGCCAGCCCGCCCAGCACCCCCGCGGCCCACCAGCCTCGCCCGCCGCGGATCGCGGCGCCGAGGCCCAGCGCCCACAGCGGCAGCAGCAGGCCGTCGGGCACCGCCAGCACCGTGAGCAGCGCCAGCGGCGGCAGGCCGAGGGCCCACCACAGCCAGGTCTCGCGGGAGCGCACCCAGCGCGCCAGCACCAGCGCCGCTGCGCCCCAGCCGAGCACCGCGGGCGCGCGGAGCGCGATCGCGTGGTGACCGCCGAGGTGGGCGCCGAGCCAGAGCACCCAGGCGACGAGCGGCGGCTGGTCGTAGTAGCCGAGCGCCGGGCGCAGCGACCAGGTCCAGTGGTAGGCCTCGTCGGCCAGCAGCCCCCAGCGCGCGGCCACCCCCAGCCGGACGGCGGTCACGGCGGCGACGGCGAGCAGGCCCGCGCGGGGCCACCGGTCGGGGATCGGCACGCGAGAAGATACCCGCGCCGCGCGCCTTGTCGACGGCGAGCGCGACCCGCCGCACGGGGCGAGCGCCGAGGTTGCGCCGTGTTACGCTGCGCACGAGCCCTACCGTGGGGTGAGGCATCCTGCCGACCAAGCCGACCGACTCCGAACCCACCGGCGAAGCCGCCACCCAGGTCGTCACCTTCGACGACAACGGCCATGCCCGCGAGCTCGCCGGGGAGTTCGGCTCCCACCTGAAGCTCGTCGCGAGCGCGCTCGGCGTCGCCGTCGAGCAGCGCGGCACCGCCGTGCGCATCACCGGCGAAGACACCACGCGCGTGGCCCTGGCAGCGCGCGTGCTCTCCGAGCTGTACACGCTCGTGCAGCGCGGCCACGCCATCGGCCCGACCGACGTGGAGCACGCGCTGCGCATCGTCCGCACCGATCCCGGCTCGGACCTGCAGAGCTACTTCGAAGACACCATCGTCGTGAACGTCGACGGCAAGCCGCTGTGCGCGCGCTCCGCCGGCCAGCGGCGCTACGTCGAGCAGCTCCGCAGCCACCAGCTGGTCTTCGGCGTCGGCCCGGCGGGCACGGGCAAGACCTACCTCGCCATGGCCGTCGCCGTGGCGGCGCTCAAGCGCGGCCAGGTCCGGCGGCTGATCCTGACCCGGCCCGCGGTCGAGGCCGGCGAGAAGCTCGTGTTCCTGCCCGGGGATCTCAGCGAGAAGGTCGACCCCTACCTTCGCCCGCTGTACGACGCGCTCGAAGACATGATGCCCGTCGAGCGGGTCGAGAAGATGCTCGAGAAGGGCGTCATCGAGGTCGCTCCCCTCGCCTTCATGCGCGGGCGCACCCTGAGCCACGCGTTCGTGGTGCTCGACGAAGCGCAGAACACCACCCGCGAGCAGATGAAGATGTTCCTCACCCGGCTGGGCGAGGGCTCGCGGATGGTGATCACGGGCGACACCACGCAGATCGACCTGCCGCGCAAGCGAGTCGGGGCTGATCCACGCGCTTCGAGGTGCTGTCCGACGTGGAGCAGATCGGCGTCTGCCGGCTGACCGCGAGCGACGTGGTGCGGCATCCGCTGGTCACGGCCATCATCGAGGCCTACGACCAACACGACATCGACACCGGCAACGTCGGCCACCGAGCGCTCGACGGCGCTCGCCCGTCGGGTCGCGAGAACCGCTGATGGCGAAGGACCGCGCGGCGCGTGCGGCGGCCGGGGCGATGACCTGGCTGCGGCGCCTGGGCGCGCGGCTCGGCCTCGACGAGGTCGTCATGGGGGTCGAGGATCGCTGGCGCGCCCTCGTCCTCGTCGCGGTGAGCGTCTGCTGCGCGCTGCTCGTCGTCGACTACGCCCGCGCCCCCGACGACGCCCTGGTGGCCGGCGACATCGCCCCGCGCACCGTCAAGGCCCCGTTCACCTTCTCCTACGCCGACCACGCCGTCTACGAGCGGCAGCGCGAGGAGGCCCGGCAGGCCTCGCTGCCCGTCTACCTGCACCGCGCGGACCTCGTCGACGAGCGCATCGATCAGATCGCGCGGGCGTTCGACGCCGGCCGCAGTCGCTCGTCGGCTCGGCGCGGAGCGTCCGGCGCCGGGCAGCCCCCACCCGCCGCCGCTCACCGAGGATCTGCGGCTGCACGTGATGCAGGCGTTCCTCGAGCCGCTGCGGGTGCAGCTGCCCGAGCAGGACGTGCTGGCGCTCATCGACAGCGGGTTCTCGCCCAAGTCGGAGCAGCTGGCCCGCGATCTCCTCGACAAGGCGATGCGCGACGAGCTCATCGTCGGCGCCCGCGACCAGCTGCCGCCGAACCGCGAGGCGATGCGGGTCATCCACCTCACCGGCGGCGAGCAGGACGAGGAGACGCTGTCGGACGACAGCGAGATCCGCACCCCCGAGGAGGCCCGCCAGCAGCTGACGCTGAGCCGCCTCGAGTCGAACGTCCCCGCGAGCCCCGAGGCCAACGCCGCGGCGAACCTGGCGCGCGCGCTCGTGACGCCGAACCTGCAGCACGAGGCGCTGGAGTCGGCCAAGCGCGCCGACACGGCGGCGAACAGCGTGCCGCTGCCGATGCGCACCGTGAAGCGCGGCCAGATCCTGCTGCGCGCGGGCGAGGTCGTCACGCCGAGCGACCTCGAGGTCTACAAGGCCCTGCAGGAGCACCGCGGCGAGACGGACCTGGCGATGGAGGTCCTCGCCATCGTCCTGTTCCTCGCGCTGCTGCTGAGCTGCCTGTACCACTTCGCGAGCACCTGGCTCACCGGCTTCACCACCCGGGTGCGCGACGTGGCCAGCGTCGGCGGGCTGCTCGTGCTCACCACCATGTTCGCCCGCGGGGTCGCGGCCTCGGCGGAGGGCGTCGCGCAGGTCGTGGGCTGGGAGGCCGAGCCGCGCTCGGTGTGGTTCCTCGTCCCGCTGGCGGGCGCGGCCATGCTGGTCCGGCTGCTGATGGGCGTCCAGTGGACCGTCGTGTTCACGATCGCCGCCTCCATCGTCTGCGGGATGGTGATGGAGCAGCAGGCGCTGCTCGTCGCCTACTTCGTGGTCTCGGGCGTGGTGGCGGCGTCGGCCGTCGAGCACACCCGCGAGCGCATCGCCGTCATGCGGGCGGGCGCGGTGGTGGGGGTCGTCAACGCCGTCACCGTGCTGCTCATCCACCTGGTGCAGCTGTATGTGGTGGAGGGGGAGCTGTCGCTCGCAACCACCATCCGGCCGTTCTGGTCGATGATCTTCGCCTTCGCAGGCGGCATCGCGAGCGCCTTCCTCGTCCTCGGCCTCGTGCCGCTGTTCGAGTCGGTCGGCTTCGTCACCGACTACCGGCTGATGGAGCTCGCGAACCTCAACCACCCGCTGCTGCGCCAGCTCATGCTCCGCGCGCCCGGCAGCTACCACCACTCCGTCATCGTGGGCACCCTCGCCGAGGCCGGCTGCCAGGCCATCGGCGCCAACGCCCTGCTCGCGAAGGTCGCGGCCTACTTCCACGACATCGGCAAGTCGCGGCAGCCCCAGTACTTCGTCGAGAACCAGCAGGGCGGCATCAACAAGCACGCCATGCTCGACCCGTACACCTCGGCCCACATCATCGTCTCGCACGTGACCGACGGCGGACGGATGGCGAAGGATCACGCGCTGCCGGCGCCGATCCTCGACAACATCTACATGCACCACGGCACCGGCATCCTGCAGTACTTCTACGCCGCGGCGGCGGCGCAGGCGGCCGACCCCGAGGCGATCGACCCGGAAGCCTTCCGCTACCCCGGGCCGAAGCCGAACACGCGCGAAGCCGGCGTCATCATGCTCGCCGACAAGGTCGAGGCGGCCACGCGCACCCTCAAGGTGCCCGACGAGCACAACATCCGCTCGATGATCACGCGCATCGTGAACTCCGTCGTCGCCGACGGGCAGTTCACCGAGTGTCCCCTCACCTTCGAGGAGATCCACACCACGGCGGAGACCTTCGCGACGGTGCTCGTGGGCATCTACCACCAGCGGGTGGAGTACCCCGACACGGCCGACCTCTCGCGGGCCAGCGCCGGCCAGGGCGTGGCCGTGGCGGTCACGCCGCCCGAGCCCGTCCCGGAGCAGGCGACCATCACGCTCGACCTCACGCCCAACCAGCGGGCCGCGGTGGGCGCCACCCGCCCGCAGACGGGCCAGCGGCCCTCCGAGGTCGCGATGGCGCCCGTGTGGGTCGACGCCGCGGGGGCCGACCCCCACGACGACTCGACTGACGCCGTCGACTACGAGGCCCTCGACTACCTCCCCCGGGGCGAGGTCGGAGACTGACGTGCCCGTCGACGTAGCGGTGGAGGGCGACGCCGAGGCCGACGTCGCCGCGATCGAGGCCGATGCCGAGCGCCTGCTCGCGCTGCTCGGCCTGCCCGACAGCGAGCTGTCGCTCGTGCTGTGCGACGACGCCTTCATCCAGCCGCTCAACCGCGACTGGCGCGGCAAGGACGCCGCCACCGACGTGCTGTCCTTCCCCCAGGAGGTCCCCGACGCGCCGGGCCGCTTCGAGGCGCCGCCGCCCGTGCTCGGCGACGTGGTGATCTCCCTGCAGACCGCCGCGCGCCAGGCCGAGGAGCACGGCCACTCCCTGCAGACCGAGGTCCTCGTGCTCCTGGCGCACGGGATGTTGCACCTCGCGGGGCACGATCACGTCGACGACGAAGGCACGGCGCGGATGCGCGCCGAGGAGGACGCCTGCTGTCGGCGCTCGGGGTCGCCGAGGGCGCAGCGCTCGTGCACCGCGCGAGTTAAGCCTCGCCCATGTTCGACGAAGCCAAGGCCCGACTCAAGCCCGCTGCAGAGCGTATCGATCAGCTCTGGGGGCACCTTTGACGTGGGCCGCAAGAAGTCCATGGTCGCCGATCTCGAGAAGCAGGCTGCGAGCCCCGGCTTCTGGGACGACAACGAGCGCGCCCAGCGCCTGCTGAAGGAGAAGGGGCAGGTCGAGCGGGTCGTCAACGACTGGGAGGAGCTCGCGCGCACGCGCGACGACATCCTCACGCTCATCGAGCTCGGCGAGGAGGAGAACGACCCCTCGCTGGCCGAGGAGGTCGAGACGCAGCTCGACCAGCTGTCCTCCCGGCTGCGCGCGCTCGAGACGAAGCGCATGCTGTCGGCCGAGGAAGACCGGATGGACGCGATCGTCGAGATCAACGCCGGCGCCGGCGGCACCGACGCCGCGGACTGGGCGAACATGCTGCTCCGGATGTACGGGCGGTGGGCGGAGCGCCGCGGCTTCGCCACCGAGCTGCTCGACCTGAGCGAGGCCGAGCCGGCGGGGATCCGCAGCGCGACCCTCGCCATCCGCGGGGCCTACGCGTTCGGCTACCTCCAGGCCGAGAGCGGCGTCCACCGGCTGGTGCGCATCTCGCCGTTCGACAAGGACGCGCGCCGACAGACCGCGTTCGCCTCGGTGGCCACCTACCCCGAGGTCGACGACTCGATCGAGATCGACATCAACCCGGCCGACATCGAGATGGAGACCATGCGGTCGTCGGGCGCGGGCGGCCAGCACGTCAACACCACCGACTCCGCCGTGCGCCTGCGCCACCTCCCCACGGGGATCGCCGTGGTCTGTCGGGCCGAGCGCTCGCAGCACAAGAACCGCGACAAGGCCATGAAGATGCTCAAGGCGCGGCTGTACCAGCTCGAGCTCGAGAAGCGCCAGGCCGCCCAGGCCGAGATCGACGCCAAGAAGAAGAAGATCGACTTCGGCAGCCAGATCCGGTCCTACGTGCTGCAGCCCTATCAGCAGGTCAAGGATCTCCGCACCGAGGAGGTCACCGCCGACGTCCAGCGCGTGCTCGACGGCGACATCGACCGGTTCATGGAGGCGTGGCTCGCCGCACGGGTCGACGAGAGCGGCCAGTCGCCCGCGGAGGCCTGAGCCCGCCACGCTTCGTGGCAGGGTGAGACTGGACCGGGGCCCGGTGGCGCGGTTACCGGCCGTCTCGATGAAGACTGCAACCCTCAGCTGGTTCGCCGATCGGGGCTTCGAGCCTCGACGTGGAGGCGTCCGACCAGGACGTGGCCTTGCGCCTGGCCGCCGTCCCCGTCCCCGCCGACGGGACGGACGAGCTGCGCGCCGGGGTCGACCTCGACCGGCTCGACATCCTCTTCAAGGCCAGCATCGAGATCAGCGGCGAGACGGCCCAGCTGCAGGATGCGCGGGTCACGCTCACCACCGAGAACGGCGAAGACGCGCTCGAGCTCGACGCCAAGTGCGAAGACGTGGAGACGGGCGACATCATCCCGGTGCGGATGGTCGTGCCGGTGCGCGTGCCCGACGGCGTCCCTGCGCGGGGCGGCCCGCGCCCCGTCCCCACCAACGAGGACGACCTCGACTGGGAAGACGAGACCACCCTCGAGCAGCTCGTGGTCAACGCGCCCGAGGTGCCCAACGCCGACGAGCCCGACGAGGTGCGGCCGGCGTCCGGAAAGGGCCTCCAGGCGCTGCTCAAGGCGCTGGCGAACATCGACGACGAGGACTCCGTCGCCGAGGAGGGCGCCACCCTCGACGAACCCGACGAGGAGCCCGAGCCCGTCCGCCGCAACCGCCCCGACGACGACGAGGAGGAGGAGCCCGAGGGCCCCGACCAGTCGCTCGGCGCCGAGGGTGAGGCCCGGTCGCTGCTGCAGCTGCTCGTCGACGGCGGCCACGTCGAGCTGGAAGGCGAGATCGACGGGCTGGTGGGCGGGGTCACCGACATCCTGGCCCTGCCGCTGTCGCCCGAGTCCAAGGCGACCCGCCTGTCGGGCTGGCTGCTCGAGCAGGAGCAGGTCGCCGACCTGTACATCGACGACGACGAGCTCGCCGAGATCCTGGAGCGTTGGTAGTGTACCCCTTCGACGAAGCCTTCCTCGCCAAGCTGGCCCAGCTGCGGGAGGCGGGGGTCGACCCGTACCCGAGCGGGCTGCGGGTCACCCACACGGCAGCCCAGCTGCGCGCGGCCCACGGCGACCTGCCGCCGGCGGCGGAGCTCGACGACACGCACGTCGCCATCGGCGGGCGCGTCCTGTTCCGCAACCGCATGGGCAAGGCCATCTTCCTGCGGATCAACGACCGCACCGGCCCGTTCCAGATCTACGCCCGGCGCGACGAGGTGGGCGACGCCACGTTCGACCTGCTGAAGGGCCTCGACATCGGGGACTGGGTCTGGGCGGCGGGCAAGATCATGACCACCCGCACGGGCGAGCTGTCGGTGCAGGCGAAGGAGGCGCGGCTCGCGTCGAAGGTCCTCTCGCCGTTCCCCGACCGGTGGCACGGCCTGCAGGACGAGGAGGTCAAGAGCCGCCAGCGCTACGTCGACCTGTTCATGAGCGAGGAGACCCGCGAGGTCTTCCGGCGGCGCTCCAAGATCGTGAGCTTCATCCGTCACTTCTTCGAGGAGCGCGAGTTCCTCGAGGTCGAGACGCCGATGATGCAGACGCAGCCCGGCGGCGCCACGGCCCGGCCGTTCGTCACCCACCACAACGCGCTCGACATCGACCTGTACCTGCGGGTCGCGCCCGAGCTGTTCCTCAAGCGGCTGGTGGTCGGCGGGTTCGAGCGGGTCTTCGAGATCAACCGGAACTTCCGGAACGAGGGCATCTCCCCGAAGCACAACCCCGAGTTCACGATGCTCGAGTTCTACCAGGCCTGGGCGACCTGGGAGGACCTCGCGAGCCTCACCGAGGAGCTGCTGTCGAAGCTCGCGCTCGCGGTGTGCGGCACCACCCGCGTGCCGTACGGCGAGCACGAGGTCGAGCTCGCGCCGCCCTACCGGCGCGCGTCGATGGAGGAGCTCGTCCGCGAGGCGACCGGCCTCGGCGCCGCCGAGGTGCACGACCCGGCGCGGCTCGCCGCGTGGTGGGCCGACCGGCACGGCGGCGAGGCGGGCGAGGCAGAGCTGCACGAGTGGTGGGAGCGGATCTACGACCGCCACGTCGAGCCCGGCTTGATACAGCCGGTGTTCGTGACGCACCACCCCACCGCCATCTCGCCGCTGTCGCGCCGCAACGACGCCGATCCCACGGTCGTCGACCGGTTCGAGCTGGTGGTCGTGGGGCGGGAGCTCGCCAACGCGTTCTCCGAGCTCGCCGACCCGGTCGACCAGGCGGAGCGCTTCGCGGCCCAGGCCGCCGCCCGCGCCGCGGGCGACGAGGAGTCGATGGCCTTCGACGCCGACTACGTCCGGGCGCTCACCTACGGCCTGCCGCCCACGGCGGGCCAGGGCGTGGGCATCGACCGGCTGGTGATGCTGCTCACCGACCAGCAGTCCATCCGCAACGTGATCCTGTTCCCCACCCTCCGCCCCGAGCGCTGGGACCACGACGAGCGCGAAGACGCGGCCTCCGGCGAGCAGGGCTGATGGCGACCGACCCGCCGGGCGTCGCAGCGCAGGGTCCGCCCGCGGTCGACTTCGACGCCCTGCCCGCCCCCGAGCCGGGGAGCACGCTCGGCGCCGAGTGGTGGATCGCGTTCAGCCACCTGCGGTCGAAGAAGTCCGAGCGGTTCCTGTCGATGGTCACCGTGCTGTCGATCCTGGGCGTCACCGCCGGCGTGGCCATGTTGAACTGGGTCATCAGCGTGATGACCGGGTTCGAGATCGACCTGCGCAACAAGATCCTCGGCGCCAACGCGCACGTCGTCGTGTTCCGCTACGGCGGCAACGTGGTCGACGTGGACGAGCAGATCGACAAGATCCTCGGGGTCGACGGCGTCGTGGCCGCCGCGCCCTTCGTCTACACCGAGATGATGGTGCGCTCGCCCTGGTCGAGCACCGGCATCGTCATCAAGGGCATCGACCCCGTGCGCACCGCCGACGTGACCCACGTGATGGGCGACCTCGTGCGGGGCTACGATCCGGGCCACGAGCACCTCGTGACCTATGGCGACGGCGACATGGCCACCCGCCGCGAGGTCCTGGCCTCCCTCGGCGAGCCGTTCCCGCCCATGGGGATCGACAACCTCAAGCTCCCGGTGACCGAGGACGAGCCGGCGCTCCCCGGCATCATCATCGGCAAGGAGCTCGAGGAGCACCTCCAGGTGCGGCCCGGCGACAAGATCCAGCTGATCAACCCGCTCGGGAGCGGCAGCGCAGGGCCGATGGGCCTGCCCACGCCGAGCGTGCGCAGCGTGCGCGTGGCCGCGGTCTTCGACTCCGGCATGTTCGAATACGACACGAAGTGGACATACGTGACGAACGCGCTGGCGCAGGACTTCCTGAAGATCGGCGACACCGCCACGGGCATCGAGATCAAGGTCGACGACATCGACGACGTCGACCGCATCGCGACCGACCTCGACACCGTCCTCAAGCCACCGCACTACGCCCGCCACTGGAAGAACCTCAACGCCAAGCTGTTCTCGGCGCTGGCGGTCGAGAAGTGGGTGATGGGCATCCTGCTCAACATGATCGTGGTGAACGCAGGGCTGCTCATCATCACCACCCTCATCATGATGGTCATCACCAAGGGCCGCGAGATCGCGATCCTCAAGGCGATGGGCGCCACACCGGGCACCATCCTGCGCATCTTCGTGATGGAGGGCGCGGCCATCGGCACCATCGGCACCGTCCTCGGCACCATCCTGGGCCTCGCGGGGTGCCGCTTCCTCGCCCAGTACAAGTACCCGCTAGAGACCGACGTGTACTACCTCGACACGCTGCCCGTGGTCGTCGACCCGTGGGCCGTCGCCACCATCGCCGCGGGGGCGTTCGTGATCTGCTTCCTCTGCACGCTGTACCCCTCGTGGCGCGCTTCCCGGATCGATCCGATCGAAGCCCTCCGGTACGAGTGATGAGCCTCGCCTCCTCCCCGGCCCCCACGGTCGCCTCGCGCGGCGTACGGGTCGACATCGATGGCCTGACGCGGTCCTATCACAAGGGCAACCGCACCATCGAGGTCCTGCGCGACATCGACATGGTGCTGGAGCCCGGGGAGCGCGTCTCGATCATCGGCCCGTCGGGCTCCGGGAAGTCGACGTTCCTCCACGCCATCGGCCTCCTCGACCGCGGGGCGGAGCGCGGGTGGCGGCAGGGGCGAGCCGAGGGCGCGCGCACGCGGGGCGGGTCCGCATCGACGGGCAGGAGATCAGCCTCCTCGGCGAGGCGGGCCGCGCCGCGCTGCGCAACCGCAAGATCGGCTTCGTGTTCCAGGCCCACCACCTGCTCGCCGAGCACACCGCCCTCGGCAACGTCATGATCCCGGTGCGCGTCGGCGGCGGCTCGGAGCGGGTCGCGCGGGAGCGGGCCACGGCGCTGCTCCATGCGGTGGGCCTCGCCAACCGCATGGACCACCGTCCGGGCGAGCTGTCGGGCGGCGAGCAGCAGCGGGTGGCCATCGCGCGCGCGCTGGTCATGGGGCCCGGGCTGGTCCTCGCCGACGAGCCCACGGGCAACCTCGATCCGCGCACCGCCGGCTCGGTCTTCGAGCTGCTGGTGGACCTCAACGTCCAGCTCGGGAGCACCCTCGTGGTGGTCACCCACTCCCGTGAGCTGGCGAGCGGCTTCCCCCGCCGCCTGTCGCTGGAAGACGGCAAGTTCCTGGAGTGGTAGGCGGCGGCGGGGCCCGGGTGGCAGGGACAGCCGGTCGGGGTATAGCTGCCCCGTCCGTGCCAGCAGCGGACGGAGTGGACGGCGTGAGCCACAAGTCAGGCGAGTCGTGGCGGGCCCCCGCGTGGGTCGGGTTCATCATCCTGGTCACCGGGTGGCTGCTGCTGTCGGTCGGCTCCGTGCCCGCGATGGCCGCGCCCGCGCCGGCCGAGGGCACGGTCAGCCGGGTGGCCGTGCAGGGCAACCGGCGGATCGAGGAGGCGGTCGTCCTGGCGGCGATCGGCCTGCGGCGCGGCGAGTCGCTGTCCCCCGAGAAGGTCCGCCGCGACCTGAAGGCGGTCTACGACACGGGCTTCTTCGAAGACGTGGTGGTCGAGCTGGTCGACGCCGACGACGGCGTGATGGTCCGGTTCGTCGTCACCGAGAAGCCCGCCGTGCGCGAAGTCCGCATCGAGGGCAACAAGAAGATCAACGAGGACGACATCCGCGAGGTCCTCGACGTCCGGGCGTTCACCGTGCTCAACGAGGCGCGGATCGTCGAGAACGTCCAGAAGATCCGCGACCTGTACGTCGACAAGGGCTTCTACCTGGCCGAGATCGACCCGGTGTACGAGCCGGTCGGCTCCGACCAGGTCGACGTCGTCTTCCACGTCACGGAGAACCGCAAGGTCGTGGTGCAGCGGGTCGAGTTCACCGGCAACGAGCACGTGCCGGCCTCGAAGATCCGCCGCTTCCTGCAGATCAAGGAAGCGGGCTTCCTCCCCTGGCTGTTCAACACCGGCACCTTCAAGCGCGCCGAGCTCGAGGCCGACCAGCAGACGGTCAGCGCGGTGTTCCTCGAGGAGGGCTTCCTCGACGTGCGGGTCGAGCCGCCCACGGTCTACCTGTCGCCCGACAAGCGCTACATCTTCGTCCACTACGACATCGAAGAGGGCCCGCAGTACACGCTCGGCAGCATCGACGTGTCGGGCGACTTCGACGCCTCGGAGGGCCTCACCCGCGAGGCGGCGCTGCAGATCGTGGCCGGTCGCCAGGTCGCCGACATCCAGGAAGACCAGTGGCGCGAGGCCGAGGGCAAGGGCAAGCGCCTGCTCGACATCGAGACCAAGGGCCCGGCCCTGCGCACCGGCGAGGTCTTCAAGTACTCGCTGATGCGGCAGGTGCTGTCGAACCTCGAGGCGCTGTACCAGGACCAGGGCTACGCGTTCGTCAACGTCGTGCCCGACATCCGGCCCGACCCGGAGACCCGCACCGCCAACCTCACGTTCGCCGTCGACAAGGGCGACAAGGTGCGGATCGGGCGGATCAACATCACCGGCAACGATCCGACCTTCGACAAGGTCGTCCGCCGCGAGATCCAGATCGACGAGGGCCAGATCTACCGGGGCTCGCTCATCAACGCGAGCCGGCAGCGCCTGCTGCGCCTCGGGTTCTTCGAGGAGGCCAAGATCAGCACGCCGCCGGGCGACGGCGACAACGTGCTCGACATGAACGTCCAGGTCTCCGAGCGGCCCACCGGCACCTTCTCCTTCGGCATGGGCTACAGCAACCTCGAAGGGCTGGTCGTCACCTTCAACGTCCAGAAGAACAACTTCCTCGGCCTCGGCTACCTGATGAGCGCCGCGGTCAACTGGTCGAAGCTGCGGCGGCAGGTGCAGGTCTCGCTGTTCGACCCGTACTTCCTCGACAGCCGCTGGACCGCGTCGATCGACGGCTACTACCTGACGCAGCAGTTCCAGATCCAGAACGACGAGTACCGGCGCGGCGGCTCGCTGTCGATCGGCCGCTACCTCGACTCGCGCGACGACGTGCAGCTGAGCCTCCGCTACACCCTGGAAGACGTGGGGCTGCAGCAGATCGACCCCTACCGCCTCCGGCTGCTCGGCGGCGAGCTCTACCGCAACGGGCTCACCTCGAGCATCGGCGCGGTGCTGTCGGTCGACAAGCGCAACGACCGCATCTTCCCGACCCGCGGGCTGCTCACCAACATCTCGACGTCGCTGGCCGGCGGCTTCCGCGCCGGGCCCGACACCATCGTGTCGCTCGTGGGCGGCGACTTCAACTTCGTCGAGAGCCGGCTCAACTTCCGCGTCTACCAGCCGCTCCTGCCGAAGGGCAACGACCAGTTCGTGTTCAAGATGAACGTGTCGATGGGCGACATCCGGTCGACCGACGGCCGGCAGATCCCGTTCATCCACCGCTACCGCGCGGGCGGCATCCAGAGCCTCCGCGGCTTCGACTGGTACTCGCTCGGGCCGTCGATGCGGGTGCCGGCGAGCGACGACCCGGTGCGGGCCGACGACCGCCTCATCGTGGGCGGCACGCAGACCTGGACGAACAACTTCGAGATCGAAGGCCAGATCCTCCGGGCCGCCGGCATCAGCGGCGTCATCTTCTTCGATGCCGGCAACGCGTTCCGCGGGCCGTTCGGGGAGGACCCCATCTCGCCGTTCTCGCTGCGCACCGCGCTCGGCGCGGGCATCCGGTGGCGCTCGCCCATCGGGCCCCTGCGGTTCGAGCTCGGCTTCCCGCTCAAGCCGCAGGAGGGCGAGCGCAAGAGCGTGCTCGGCTTCGGCATCGGCTCGTTCTTCTAGCAGCGCGCCCCGGGAATGCCGGGCGGAGGCAGCGGGTTGCAGCGCGGGGGCCGTCTGGCCCCCGGCGCACGTCCGGGCTACGTGCACGTCCTCGCAACGCCTCGTGGAGATCCTGATGCGTCGTTTGGTGATGATGGGGCTGCTGTCGCTCGCGGCCGCGCCCGCGTACGCTGGCAAGCTCTGCATGATCGACTTCCAGACCGCCGTGACCGACACCGCCGAGGGGAAGGCCGCGCAGACGAAGATCGACTCGATGTACAGCAGCCGCCGCGGCGAGCTCGAGCGCATGCAGGCCGACCTCGAGAAGGCCGCGCAGGACTACCAGAGCCGCTCGATGATCCTCACCGGCGACGCGAAGGCGCAGGCCGAGCAGAAGCTGGCGCTGCAGCAGCGGACCTTCGAGCAGACCTACATGCAGTACCAGAACGAGATGCAGCAGACCTACATGTCGCTGCTCGGCGATCTCGACGACAAGATGCGCAAGATCGCGCAGGCCATCGGCAAGGAGCAGGGCTGCAGCGTCGTCATCGACAAGGCAGTGGTGGTCTACGCCGGCGACGACATGGCCGACGTGACCGGCGCGCTCGTCACCAAGTACAACGCGCAGCACCCGCCGAAGCCCTAGCCTCGTGAAGGCCTGATCATGCCGTCGGCCTGGACCACGGGCGACCTCGCCGCCCGCATCGGCGCGACGTGCGAGGGCCCGACCGACCGGCTGCTGCGGGGCGTCGCGGCGCTCGACCGCGCCGGGCCCGACGAGCTCACCTTCTGCCGCGGCGGGCGGTGGGCGCGCGCGCTGGCCGCCACCCGCGCCGGCGCCGTGCTGGTGCCGCCCGACCTGCCCGTGCCCCCCGGCACGGTGGCGCTGCGGAGCCGGGAGCCGCGCTACGCCTACGCGGTCGCCGCCGCGCTGCTGGTGCCCATCGCCTGGCCCGCGCCCGGCGTGCACCCCACCGCCCGCGTCGACCCCACCGCCACGGTCGGCGAGGGTGTCACCATCGAGCCGTTCGCCGTGGTCTCGGCGGGGGCGGTGATCGGCGACCACTGCTGGCTGCAGGGCCACAGCTACATCGGCCGCGACAGCGTCCTCGGCGCGCGCTGCCGGGTGATGCCCGGCGCGGTGGTGATGGAGCGGTGCCGGCTCGGCGACCGCGTGTGGCTGCACCCCGGGGCGGTCGTCGGCGCCGACGGCTTCGGCCACGAGCCCGGCGCGAGCGGCATCGTCCGCGTGCCGCAGCTCGGCGTCGCCGTGCTCGAGGACGACGTGGAGGTGGGCGCGAACGCCTGCGTCGACCGCGCGGCGCTCGACGAGACGCGCATCGGCCGCGGCACCCGCCTCGACAACCTGGTGCAGGTGGCCCACGGCGTGCGCATCGGCTCGGAGTGCCTGCTGGCGGCGTTCGCCGGCGTGGCCGGCGGGGCGCGGCTCGGCGACCGCGTCGTCATGGCGGGGCGCACCGCCGTGGTCGACGGCATCGAGGTCGGCGACGGCGCGGTGTTCGCGGGCCTCGCGTCGGCGAGCCGCGACGTGCCCCGCCGCGCGAAGATCGGCGGCTCGCCCGCCCGCAGCTACCGGCGCTGGCTGCGCGAGCTCGCCGGGCTCCGGCAGCTCCCGGGCCTGATCAAGCAGGTGGAGCGCCTCGCCCGGCGGGTCGATCGCATCGACAGCGAGCGGGCGGCCGGTGATGATGGGGGACCCGAGACGTGATGGGCGGCATGGACAGTGACGAGATCCGGCGGCTCCTGCCGCACCGCGAGCCCTTCCTGATGGTCGACCGGCTGATCGAGCTCGACCCCGGGCAGCGCGCGGTGGGCATCAAGGAGGTCCGCGCCGAGGAGGACTGGGCCAGGGGCCACTTCCCCGGCAACCCCATCCTGCCCGGCGTCCTCATCACCGAGGCGCTGGCGCAGGTGGCCGCGCTGGTGTTCCTCGCCGCCCACCCCGACCGCGCCGGCGCCACGGTGTACCTGGTCGGCGTCGACAAGATCCGGTTCCGCCGCCCGGTCCGCCCGCCCGAGGACCTGCGCCTCGAGGTCACGGTGACGGGGCAGAAGCGGCGCATCTGGATGTTCGACGGCCGCGCCACGGTCGACGGCGAGCGCGTCGCCGAGGGGAGCTTCCTGGCCACGGTCCAGCTGGAGGGCGAGTGACGAGCATCCATCCGACCGCCATCGTCGACGCCCGCGCGGAGCTCGGAGACGTCGAGGTCGGGCCCTACGCCGTGATCGGCGCCGGGGTGAAGCTGCACGACGGCGTGCGGATCGGCGCCCACGCGGTGGTGGAGGGGCCGACGGAGATCGGCGCCCGCACGGTGGTCCACCCCCACGCCATCCTCGGCGGCCCGCCGCAGGACCTCAAGCACGACCCGAACGCGCCCACCCGCCTCGTCGTCGGCGCCGACAACGTGTTCCGCGAGCTGTCCACGGCGCACCGGGGCACCTCCAGCGGCCGCGGCGAGACCGTCATCGGCGACGGCAACTACTTCATGGCGTCGAGCCACGTGGCCCACGACTGCGTGGTCGGCGACCGCACGATGTTCGCCAACAGCGCCGCCATCGCCGGCCACGTGCAGGTGGGCGACGGCGCGGTGCTCGGCGGGCTGTGCGCCGTCCACCAGCACGCGCGGATCGGCCGCCTGGCCATGGTCGGCGGCGGCGCGATGTGCGCGCAGGACGTGCCGCCCTTCGTCCTCGCGCAGGGCGACCGCGCGCGGCTGTTCGGCGTCAACATCATCGGCCTGCGGCGCGGAGGCTTCGGCGACGAGACCATCACCGCGCTCAAGGACGCCTTCCGCGTGCTCTTCATGAACGAGCTGCCGCGCAAGACGGCCATGACGCGCATCGAGGAGGGCTGGGGCCAGGTGGCCGAGATCCAGGAGCTGCTCGGCTTCCTCCGCGAGAGCACGCGCGGCATCTGCCGCGCCGCGGCCGCCGAGACCTGAGGGCGCCGTGCGGGTCGCGCTGATCGGCTGTGGCGTCATGGGGAGCCGGCACGCGGCCGTGCTGGCGAGCGACCCCGACGTGCAGCTCGTGACCGTCGACCTCGTGCCCGAGCGCTCGCAGGCGCTCGCCGAGCGCTTCCGCGCCCGCGCTGCGCCCGAGGTCCCCGACGACATCGACGCCGCCGTCATCGCCACCCCGAGCACGACCCACGCCGACATCGCCGGGCCGCTGCTCGCGCGCGGGGTGTGGTGCCTCGTGGAGAAGCCCATCGCGCACAGCCGGCTCGCCGCCCACGCGCTGACGCCCCGCACCCGGTGCGCCGTCGGGCACATCGAGCGGTTCAACCCTGCGATCCTGGCGGCGGGGCCCATGCGCCCGCGGGTGGTGGAGGGCCGGCGGATCGCGCCGCCCACCGGCCGCGGCCTCGACGTCGACGTGGTGATGGACCTGATGATCCACGACCTCGACCTCGTGCTGCGCTGGGCCGAGCCCGGCGCCGACGTCTCGTGGATCGACGCCACGGGGGTGGGCGCCGACCGGCAGCACCCCGACACCGCCAGCGTCCGCCTGCGCACCACCTGCGGGATGACCGTGTCGCTGCTGGCCTCCCGAGTCGCCGAGCAGCGCCAGCGCGTCATCCGGTGCTACGAGCCCGCCCGCAACACCGTCCTCGACCTCGCCGGGGCGACCGCCCAGCGCAACGGCGTGCCGCTGCCGGTGCACCCGGCCGACCCGCTCACCCACCAGTGGAGCCAGTTCGCGGCCGCGGTGCGGGGCGAGGCCGAGCTGCCCTCCACCGACGGTGCGGTGCGCGCCGTCGAGATCGCGGAGCGGATCACCGCCGTGATCACGCAGGGGTGGGCGTGACCCGCGCGCTGCTCGCGCTGGCCCTGGTCGGCTGCCAGCCGGCCGAGCTCCGCGCCTGGCACGGCGCCATCGAGGTGACCTCGCTGGAGGCCGCCGAGAGCGACTGCGCCGCGCCGCTGGCGCCGGCGGATCCGCCGCAGCGGTACCTGTTCTTCGCCGTCCAGGAGCAGAGCCTGGCCGACGTGGCCACGCTGTACTGGTGCGCGCAGCCGACCGAGTGCGACACCCCCTACGGCTCCGTCTACCTGAGCCGGCTCACCGAGCGCGCCGCCGTGGGCGACGCCGTCTCCGCGGTCCACGACGTGGGGCTGTGCGACACGCGCTGGACCGACCTCGACGCCCGTCGCACCGACGCCGGGCGCGTCTCGCTCACCTTCCGCACCGGCAGCGCCGCGGGGGTGCCGATGACCGAGCCCGAGTGCCAGGTCTTCGCCGAAGACCTCGTCGGGCAGTCGTGCGACGTGGTGATCCACGTCGAGGGCCGGCAATAGCCCGGACCCTGTTCGTCGCCGCGGCCGAGCCGAGCGGAGACCGCCTGGGCGCCGCGCTGGTGCCCGCCCTGCGCGCGCGGGTGCCCGATCTGCGCCTCGTGGGGCTGGCCGGCGCGGGGATGCGCGCTGCGGGGGTCGAAGCGGTGGCCCGGGCCGAGGACGCCGTGGGGTTCGGCCTGATCGAGGTGCTCCCCCGCCTGCCCCACTACGCGCGGCTCCTGGCGCAGCTGGAGCGCGCGGCCCTGCAGGCCGACCTCGCCCTCACCATCGACGCGCCGTCGCTGCTGCTGCGCCTCGGGCGCCGGCTCCGGGCGCGCGGCCAGGCCGTGGTGCACTGGGTCGCGCCCCAGGTGTGGGCCTGGCGGCCCGAGCGCGCCGAGCGCGTGGGCGCGTCGGTCCGCGCGCTGCTGTGCCTGCTGCCGGTCGAGCCGCCCTGGTTCGCCGGTCGCTGCCGCGCCGTCTTCGTGGGCCACCCGGCCGCGGCCATCCGCCCCCTCCCTCCCCTCGCCCCGGGACGCCCACGGTGGCGCTGTTGCCCCGGCTCGCGACCGGGCGAGATCGCGCGGCTGTGGCCCGCGCTCCGCGAGGTCGCGCGCCGGATCCGCGCCGTGCACCCCGACGCGGGCTTCGTCGTGCCCGGCCCCGTCGCGGGCCTCGACGCGGTGTGGGTCGACGGCATCGCCGCCGTCGCCGGCGCCGACGTCGCCGTGGTCGCCTCGGGGACGGCCACGCTCGAGAGCTCGCCGCGCTCGACGTCCCCATGGTGGTCGTGTACCGGGTGCACCCGGCCACGGCGGCCGTGGCGCGGCGGCTGCTGCAGGTGGAGCGCGTGGCGCTGCCGAACGTGCTCGCCGGCCGGGACTGCGTCCCCGAGCACCTCCAGCGCCTCGACCCCGACGCCATCGCCGCCGACGCGCTGCGCCTGGTCGGCCGCCGCGGCCAGGTGCCGCGCGAGATCGTCGCCGGCCTGCAGGGCGAGCGCGCCGTCGAGCGCGCCGCCGACGAGGTCGCGCGCTGGCTGCGGTAGGCTCCCGCCCACGGAGGAGCCATGTGGACGATGCTGTGGGCGCTGGCCGCCGCAGCCGAGCCGCCCGACGACCCGCTGTACGTCGAGCACTGCGCCGCGTGCCACGGCAAGCGCGGGCACCCCACGTTCCCCGGCGTGATGATGGGCGCCGGCGCCTTCGCCAGCGCCGCCTTCTGGGCGGACCGCTCCCGAGGAGCGACTGCGGCGCACCGTCGTCGAGGGCGGGGCGGCGGTGGGGCTGAAGAAGGCGATGCCCGCCTTCGGGAGCGAGCTCACGCCCGACGAGATCGACCGCCTGCTCGCGGTGGCGCTGTCGTTCCGGCCGCCAGCGCCTCCACCCGCGCCAGCAGGCTCTTGAACTCGTTCGCCGCGAACCAGGTACGCAGGGCGTCGTAGCCGTCTGCGGGGCCGGTGAGCGGCGGCGCCAGCGGCAGCTCGCGGTTCAGGGTGGCGAGCTGCTCCCACCGGGGCAGCGCCTCGAGGTGGTCCGCCAGCGCGCGGCGCGCCCGGGCGGGCAGCGTGGCGTGCGCCGCGACGATGCCGGCGGCGTCGCCGTGCTCCAGCACGAGCTGCGCCGCCGTCTTCGCGCCGATGCCGGGGATCCCGGGCAGGTTGTCGCTCGGGTCGCCCGCGAGTGCCTGTAGGTGGGGATCCCGCGCGATCGAAGCCGTAGCGGGCGCGCACGGCGTCCACGTCGTAGCGGACGTGCTCTTTCTGGCGGCGGCCCACGAACAGCAGGGTCGTGTCGGCGTCGACGAGCTGGACGAGGTCGGTGTCGCCCGACACCACCAGCGTCGGCCCGGGCACGGCGCGGCACAGCGAGGCGACGACGTCGTCGGCCTCCCAGCCGGGGACCCGGTGGACGGGCGCCCCGAACGCCGCGGCCAGCTCCGGAGGCGCACGAGCTGCTCCCGCAGCGGATCCGGCGCCGGCGCGCGCCCCGCCTTGTAGGCGCCGAACGCCTCGTGGCGGACGGTGGGCCCCGGCGCGTCGAGCGCGAAGGCCAGCGCCGCGGGCCGCTCCTCGCGCAGCAGCTTCAGCAGCAGCACCGACACGCCGTACAGCGCGCCCGTCGGCACGCCGGCGCGGGTCGACATCGGCGGGAGCGCGTAGAAGCTGCGGAACACCAGCGAGTACCCGTCGAGGATCAGCGCCGGGCCGTCGCTCAACCGAGCACCCGGTCGATCTTGGCCGCCAGGACGAAGTCGGCGTCGGACAGCGCCCCGATCGCGTGCGTCCACAGCGTGACCCGCAGCCAGCCCCAGCCGAACGCGAGATCCGGGTGGTGCCCGACCGACTCGGCGAGCGCGCCGAGCGCGTCGACCCAGGCCAGCGCCGAGGCGAAGTCGGGCAGCCGCAGCTCGCGCACCAGCCGGCCGTCCTCGAGCCGCCACTGCGGCAGCTCCCCGAGCCAGCGCGCGGCGTCCTCGGGGCGGGTGGGCGGCGTGCGCGACGTGCAGACCGCGCACAGCCGGTCGGCAAGCGCCACGTGGCCCACCTCCGCGATCCGCCTGCCCATCCGACCTCCCGCGCGAGGGTATCGTGGCGGAGTGCGCGATTCCCCTGCGGGGTTAGTCGGGCGGTACTTCCGGGGCGCGGGTTGGGCGAAGGCGTCGTCAGTTACCGGTTTCTCTCCGTCGTCGGCGAAGGCGGGTTCGGGCGCGTGTACCGCGCGCGGATGGAGACGTCGGCGGCTTCCACAAGGAAGTCGCCATCAAGGTCCTCTCGACCCCGATCCGCCGCGCTCGCTGCTGACGCGGTTCCGCGACGAGGCGCGGATCCTCGGCCTGCTGCGCGATCGGGCGATCGTCGGGGTGGAGCCGCCGATCCAGATCTCCGGCCGCTGGGCCGTGGTGATGGAGTTCGTCGACGGCACCTCGGCCGGCTCGCTGCTCGACCGCGGGCCGATCCCGCCCGGCGTGGCGCTCGAAGTCGTCATGGAGATCGCCCGGGCGCTGCACAACGCCTACCACATGCCCGGGCCCGAGGGGGAGCCGCTGCAGCTGCTCCACCGCGACGTGAAGCCCGACAACATCCAGATCACGCCGTCGGGCGACGTGCGGCTGCTCGACTTCGGCATCGCCAAGGCGAACTTCGCGGCCCGCGAGTTCCACACGCGGCAGTCCTTCGGCGGCACCCCCGGCTACATCGCGCCCGAGCGCCCGCGGGGCATCGAGCTGCCGGTGGGCGACGTGTTCAGCCTCGGCGTAGTGCTGCACGAGATCGTCGTCGGCAAGCGCCCCCGGTACACGCCCACCGTCAACCTCGACCTCGACGTGGAGTCGCTCGCGACCGAGCTCGACGTCGAGCCGCGCCTCCTGAAGGACGACGACACGGCGGCCGTGCTGCGGCTGGCCGCGTCGATGCGCACGGAGGAGCCGGAGGATCGGCCGAGCGCGCGCCAGGTGGAGGACTCCTGCCGCGCCCTGCGCCTGAAGCTGCCCCCGCCCTACCTGCGCGAGTGGGCGGAGGAGAACGTCCCGCACCGGGTCGAGCTCGATCCCGACGAGATGGTGGGCAAGGTGCTCACCACCACCGTGTCGACCACGGTGCCGATGTCGCTTCCCGACGAGCCGACGCGCACCATGCCGCACGCGACCGTGCCCGCCCTCACGCCCGTGCCCGAGGAGCGCAGCAATGCGCGCCTCGCCGTGGGCGCGGTGCTGGGCGGCAGCGCGGCGCTCCTGGCGCTGATCGCCGTCACGGCGGTCGCGCTCGCCGTCCTGGGCGTCTACCTCGTGGCGACGGGCGGGCGGACGGCGACGGTGGTGCCCGATCCCGAGCCCACCGACGCCGTCACCGCCCCGACCGGCGACGACGACGACGACGACGACGTGGTCGAGGCGCCGCCCGAGCCGGACGGCCCCGACGTGGCGCCCGCGCCGCAGCCGCAGCCCACCCGGCCGCAGCCCGCGGAGGTCCCGGTGATCGAGGTGCCGGTGTCGCAGCCGCACCCCACACCCACGCCCACCCCCACCGTGGAGCCCGAGCCGGCGGGGCCGAAGCGCCCGACCGGGAAGGTCGTCGTGCGGACGATCCCCACGGGCGCGAGCCTGTACGAGAACGGCGAGAAGCTCGTTCCCGACGCCTCGGGCGAGTACGAGCTGCGCATCGGCACCCACCGCCTCAAGCTCGTGGGGCCGGGCGGCGAGCAGTACGAGCTGCCCGTCCACGTCCCCCGCGACCAGACCGTCCCCATCTGCTACGACTTCGACCACAACCGCTCCTGCGCGTCCCCCTGAGGGCGGCGCCCAGGCCCTCGGGAGGTCCCACCTTGCTCGTCTCCCTGCTCGCGCTGGGATCGGCGCTCGACGCCCGCGGCGCCACGCCGGTCATCCACGACGACACCGCCGACGCCGACGCCGTCTCCGCCGTCGCCGAGCGCACCGGCCTGCCCGCCAGCCAGCTGTCGTCCGTCCGCCTCGACAGCCTGCTGCAGGCAGCGCCCGGCACCCTCGGCGACGCCGTGCTGCGCCGGTGCACCCAGCAGCCGAGCGCTGCGTCGCAGGTCTCCGCCGAGGTGGCGCGCGCCGAGGCCGCCTGGGCGAAGGGCGACGAGTCGGCCACCATGGACCACCTCGACCTCGCCGTGGGCTACGCGGGCTGCCTCTCCGAGCTGGTGGAGCCCGCCCCGGCGGCCCGCGCCTTCCGCCTGCGGGCCGAGGTCGCGCTCGCGCAGGGCGACCCCGACAGCGCCGAGGGCGAGCTGGCCACCGCGCTGTCGCTGCAGCCGTCGCTCGCGTGGACGGTCGAGGGCGGCGAGGCCGTGCTGGAGGCCGCCAAGGGCCGCCCCGCCTTCCCGGTGCAGGTGCTGCCGCCCAACGCCGCGACCGGCCCGTGGATCGACGGCCAGGTGGCGACCGACGGGCGCGACCTGCGCCAGGGCGTCCACCTGCTGCAGTTCAGCTCCCCCGCGGGCATCCGGACGGCCTTCGTCGTGGTGGGCGGGCCCGCCACCGTCGTCGTCCCGACGAACTACCGCCGGCCCGTCCTCGACCGCATCGGCGACGACGGCCGCCGCGCCGAGGTCGAGGGGCTCGTCGCCGCGGTCGTGCCCGACTTCTTCGCGGCGTACGTGCTGCAGGCCGGCGGGATCTGGCTCGTCTCCGACCAGGGCGACGGCACGGTCGCGACGACCACCGTCGTCGAGCCGGCGCCGCCCCCGCCGCCCGAGGACGACGGGAAGAAGCGCAAGAAGAAGCGGAAGGACCGGAAGCGCCGCTGAGCCGGCAGGCGGACCGGCGCGGTCAGATCGGCGCGAGCCCGAACGTCAGCGCGAACGACGGCAGGATGAGCGGGAACTTCCCGTCCGAGTCCTCGTCGAAGTCGTGGATGTCGACCTCGCCGTACTGCCCGAAGCCGATCTCGATGCCGCTGTAGAGGAGCTTCGCGTCGTTCCGCATCCCGAGGCGCGCGTTCCACCCGATCCGCGTGCGGTCCGCGCCGATCGAGCCGCCCGTGGCCACGAGCTGGTGCACGCCCACGGCCGCGAACATGCCGCGGCCCTGGTGGTTCGGGTACAGGCGCGCCGACGCGCCGAGGTACTGCAGGTCGGGGGCGGTCTTCGGCTTGTCCTCGCCCTCGAGCAGCACCATGAACGTGCCGAGGCCGGGCAGGTACGAGGCGTTGCCGGACACCGAGATCGCCGGGCCGACGGGGATCGGCACCAGCAGCTCGAGCTCGCCGCCCGCGCCCTGCGCGATGCCGATGCTCGCGCCCACCCGGACGTACTTGCGCTGCTGGTTCAGCCGGAACCGGTCGAGCAGCTCGTTGGCGCGCTGCCGGTCGCGGTCGACCCCCTTCCCGCGCAGGTACATCAGGCCGAGCGACTTGCAGCTCTCGTACTCGCCGTTGTTGCAGGCGGTGTCGAAGTGCCGCGCCGCGATCTCGTCGTCGAAGCTGGTGCGCCGCTCGATGTGCACCGACGCGAGCTCGGCGCAGCCCGCGCCGTACTCGCCGTCGCAGGAGCGCTCGAGGAGCAGGTAGGTCGGCTCGGGCGGCTCGCCCTTGCGCGGCAGCGACTCCTCGGCGAGCCAGAAGCAGCCCTCGGGGTCGCCGTTGTCGCAGCCCCGCTCGAGGTAGCTGTCGGGCGGCTGCTCGCCCTCCCACGCGGTGTCGTGCTCGCGGGCGACGAGGCGGCCGAGCTCGCTGCAGGCGTGGGCGTCGCCCAGGTCGCACGCGCGGGTCCAGGCGGCGTAGGCGTCGGTCCAGCCGGCCTTCTGGCGCGCCAGCCGCTGCCCCAGCCCGGCGCAGCCCTCGGGATCCTGGCGGTCGCACGCGGCCGTCCACATCTCCTCCTGGGTGGGCGCGTCGACCTTCTTGGCCTGGCCGATCCGCCGCTGCTCCGCGCCGCCGACGCACGCCGCGCCGAGCCCGGCCTGGCACGCGCCGTTGAACAGCACGAGCGCCTGGGCGTAGGCGTCGGTGCGCGGCTCGTGGCGCACGAGCAGGTGGGCGGCGCCGAGGCACGCACGCTGCTCGCCCTGGCTGCAGGCGGCCTGCAGGTCCTGCTCGGCCTGCATCACCCGCGGGTTCTCGATGCCCCAGCGGTCGACGTAGTCGCCGAGGGCGAGGCAGCCGTTGGCGGCGCCGAGCTGGCAGCCGCGGAGGAACGCGCCGAACTCGTCGAGCGAGGTCGACTCGATGGGCCGCTCCTCGTCCTGCAGCAGCTTGCCGAGCTCCACGCAGGACGCCGCCACGGGCACCTCGGGGTCCTCGCACTCGCGGACGGTCCGGGCGGCGAACGCCTGGTGGCGCCGATCGGCTGCCTGCTCGCAGGCCTCGGCGCGGCCGAGCACGCAGGCCTGATCGAGGATGAGCAGCGCCAGGTCGGGCATCTTGTTCGCGTCGTAGGCGGCGGACAGCATCATGCAGCCCTCGCCCACGTCCTCGAGCCGCCGGAGCCGCTCGCCGAGCGTCCCGGAGCCCTCGAGCGTGCACGCGTACTCGAGCAGGCCGATGACGACGGGGTCGGGCTGCTCCGGATCGATCTCGTAGCGGTCGCGGGCGATGCCGTTGCAGGTCGCGACGTCGGCCTCGTCGAGGCACTGGTCGACGCGCTCGGTGGTGTCGGGCTCCTCGAGCGCCACGGCCTCGTAGCAGCCGCGGTAGACGCCCTGCTCACAGGCGGTGCGCAGGTGGTCGAGGGCCTCCTCGCGCGCGCCCGCGCGGTTGCCGAGCTCGGCGAGGATCTGCCGCCCCGAGGCGAGGCAGGTCTCGGGCACGCTCGGGTTGCACGTCGGCAGGTTCGGCACGCCCACGGGCCACGTCACGGCGTAGACCTCGACCCCGGAGGGGCCCGCGACCAGCAGGTGGTCGCCCGTGGCCGCCTGGAAGCTGCGCAGCCGCACCGCGCCGCCGAACTGCTCGCGCGCCCAGGCGGTGCCGCCGACCTGCACGGCGTCGGCCCGCTGGACGACCCAGGCGGCGTCGGACAGCGACCAGAAGACCTCGGGCAGCTTCGCGGGCGTGTAGACGACGTGATCGTCGGCCTGCGGCGCCGGGTGCCAGCTCGCCTGCGCCTCCTCGGTGCCCGGATCGAGGACCCAGCGGTGGCCCTCGGCGTCGGGCAGGGTGGGCGCCCCGCGCCAGTCGCGCTCCCAGCCGCCCGGGGGCGGCACGAGCCCGACGGGCAGCGTGAGCGTGGCCACCGGCTCGACCTGGACGAGCGGCGCGCGCTTGACCACCAGCACGGTCTCGGGCGGCGGCGGCGGCGCCTTGCCCTTCTTGGGGGGCGGCGCGGCCTCGTCGCGGAAGCGGAGGCGGACGTTGCGCGCACCGCCGTCGGCGATCTGCTTCTGGGCGTCGAGCCCGGTGGTGAACGGCACGTCGTCGACGGCGACGAGCACCCAGCCGGGCTGCGCGCCGGCCTTGGCGAGGCCGTCGGGCAGCGGGTCCGACAGGACCCAGCGGCCCTCGGCGTCGGCGTCGAACGGCACGTTGACGCCGGGCAGGGTGCCCGCCGACGCGGCGGGCGCGAAGAGCGCGAAGAGCAACGTCAGCACACGGTCTCCGGGGCGGGGGAACCCTGAGCCTAAACGGTTGCTCCGCGGGCGCAACGGACCCGAGCGTTACAACGACACGGTCAGCGTGAAATCGCCGTACTCGAGCTGCGAGGCCCCGTCGACGACCACGATGACCTGCTGGCCCGCGGTCAGGGTCACCGAGACCTCCGAGGTGGGATCGCTCGCGTTCACGTCGTCGTTGCAGGCGAGCTCGGCGCCGCCGCAGCCGTCGAACACGGCGAGGCCCGTGTCGAACGCCGAGCCCGACGTAGAGAAGGTGAACGTGCCGTTGCTCGGCGCGGTGAACGCGAACGTCCAGTCCGGCCCGCCGAACACGCAGGTCGGGTAGTGGTCGTCGTTGCGCCCGAGCGTGGTGCCGCTCACGACGATGGGCAGGGCCCCCGCCAGCGTCTCCTCCGGGCAGGTGGAGATGCAGGCGGGGTCGGCGGCGCAGACGGGGTCCTGGCAGTCGACCCAGAAGTCGGCGTCGTCGTCGAGGCCGTTGGTGCAGTCCTCGGCGCAGTCGGGGTCGAACTCGCAGTCGCTGTCGAGGCAGTCGACGCGGTTGTCGAGGTCGTCGTCGAGGCCGTTGGCGCAGTCCTCGACGCAGGCCGGGTCGCCCGTGCAGTCGGCGTCGCGGCAGTCGACGGCGCCGTCGAAGTCGTCGTCGAGGCCGTCGCCGCAGGAGGACTCGGTCGCCGCGGGCGTGAGGATGTGCAGCTCGTAGGGACCGCCGGCGCCGCCGAAGCCGTCCACCACGACCTGCACGGTCTGGCCGGCGACGAGCGACAGCGCCAGGGCGTCGCCGCCGGGCGGGAACGCGTCGACGCAGCCGAGCTCGGTGCCGCCGTAGCAGTCGTCGAGCACGTACAGCACGACGTCGAACGCAGTCGCCTGCCGGTTGATCGCGAAGCCGTAGTCACCCGAGGTGGGCGCGGTGAAGGAGATGGCGTTGTCGGGCGCCGGGATGGAGCCGCTCAGCGTGTCGCAGGAGCCCTGGAACTCGTCGGGGAAGCCGAGGGTGGTGCCGCTGACGACGGCCGGGAAGCTCACGGCGGTGGCGTCGGGGCACGCGGCCACGCAGTCGCCCACGCCGGCGCAGTCGCTGTCGGCGCAGTCCGCCGTGCCGTCGTGGTCGTCGTCGAGGCCGTTGGCGCAGTCGGACTCGGGCAGCAGCGCCGAGACGGTGAGCTCGTAGTCCCCCTGATCGTCGCTGTAGCCGTCGACGACCACCACCACCGTCTGCCCCGCCACGAGCGGCACCACGGCGCGGGCCTGCGGCAGGCCGTCCACGTCGTCGACGCAGGCGAGCTGGGCGCCGCCGCACCCGTCGTAGACCTGCAGCGTGGTGTCGAAGGCCGATCCGGTGGTGTCGAAGGCCCAGGTGCCGTCGCTCGGCGCCGTCCACAGGTAGGCCACGTCCGGGGCGGAGTGCGGCGCCACCACGCAGGCCGGCGTGTAGTCGTCGCCCGCGCCGACGGTGGAGCCCGCGTCGGTGAACGGCGCGGCGCTGCCCGCGTCGACGTCCCAGCACTGCGGCACGCCGGTCTCCGTGTCGGTGTCGGCGTCGGCGTCCGCATCGGCGTCGGCGTCGGCGTCCGCGTCCGCGTCCGCGTCGGCATCCGCGTCCGCATCGGCATCGGTGTCGGTGTCGGCGTCGGAGGGCGCGCCGGTGTCCTGGGTGGACTTGTCGCCGTTGCACGCCACCCCGAGCCACAGCGCCAAGATCCAGGCCTTCCGCATCGTCCCTCCTGCCGGGATTCTATGCCGCCGCTCGCCGCCCGGCCGCGGCGCTGGCCTGCCGCTCCGCCCACCATTACGGTTGCGCGTGGCCCGTCGAACGTTCCAGAACCTCGACGCCGAGGCGCGCGCGCTCCACGACTCGTGGGATCACATCGCGCGTCTCGTCTTCGTTACCTCCATGGTCGCCCTGGTCGTGTGGGGCGCGTGCACGCTGCTGCGGATGGCCGTCCACGCGAGCTGGCACGCCCTGCTCCACGCCCTCGAGCACACCGGCGCCTGGTGGAGCGCGGGGCTGCTCGTCGGCGGGCTCGTGCTCGCCGGCGCGGCGCGGGGGCTGCTCCTGCGCCGCTGGCCCGAGTGGCAGGAGGCCGCGGGCGACGGCATGGAGGTCGCGCTCTCGAACTACCACGTCACCTACCAGCGCGAGGGCGACGATCCGCAGCCGCGCTACGAGCGCGCCGCCTTCGGCCTCGCCCTGCGCAAGGCCGTCATGACCTGGCTCACGCTCGGGCCCGGCGGCTCCGGCGGCCTCGAGGCCCCCACCGTGCTGATGGCCGAGAGCCTGTCGGCCGGCGTCTCGCGGGTGATGCAGGTCCGCTCGGAGTTCGAGCTGCGCACCTACCAGCTCGCCGGCATGGCCGCCGCGGTGGCCACGCTCCTCGGCGCGCCGTTCACCGCCGCGCTGTTCGCCACCGAGGTGGCCTACGGCGACCGCATCATCTACCGCAAGCTCGCCTACTGCATGTGGGCCGCGGTGGTGGCCTACTTCCTGAACAACCGGCTCTACGCGTACGAGCCGCTGTTCCCCGCACCCGTCCACGGCGCGACCTACCGGCTCACCGAGTACGCCGCCACGGCGATCGTCGCCGTCGCCGTCAGCGCGCCCGCCGCCGTGGGCTTCGGCTTCGTGATGACGCAGACGCGCAAGCTCGTCGCGCGGGTCCGCCCCGAGCTCCACGGCGCGGTCACGGGCCTCGCGACCGCGGCCGTGGCGCTGCTCGTGTGGCGGGGGCTCGGCATCGGCCCCGAGCACGTCCTCGGCATGGGCGAGGAGACGGTGAGCGGCCTGCTGGCGGGCGATCCCGCGCTCGGCGCGTGGTGGGTCCTGTGCGCGGTGCTCCTCGGCCGGCTGGCGACCACGGCGCTCACCCAGTCGAGCGGTGGCTCCGCGGGCCTGCTCGTCCCGACCATGGTCGTGGGCGCGGTCGCCGGCGGCCTCACCGCGCAGATCCTCGACGCCACAGGCGCGATGAGCGACCTCGACCGGCGCTGTTCGCCGTGGTCGGCCTGGCGAGCGGGCTCGTCGCGGTGGTCGGGGTGCCGCTCGCGGCGATCGCGCTGGTGCTGGAGGTGTTCGGCAAGGGTACGGCCCGCCGGCGATCCTCGCCTGCGGCGTCACCTACCTGCTGACGCTCAAGTTCACGCTGTACGACGCTCAGCGCGCGAGCCCGGATCCCGAAGGCGACGAGACGGGCTGAGGTTAGAGCGCCGGGCATGACCACCGCCCTCACGCGAGACGACCTCGTCGCCGCCTACCATGCCTCGGGGAAGCCGCGCGAGCGCTGGCTCGTCGGCGCCGAGTTCGAGCGCCACCTCATCTGCCCGGCCACCGGCGCCCCCCTCGCCTACGAGGGCGAGCCCGGGATCCGCTGGCTGCTCGAGACGCTGGCCGGCCGCGGCTGGTCGGAGGTGCGCGAGGGCGACACGCTCATCGCCCTCCACCGCGAGCGCGGCGACGTGACGCTCGAGCCCGGCGGCCAGTTCGAGCTGTCGGGATCGCCGTTCGTCACCGCCCGCGAGGTGATGGCCGAGTCGCGGGCGTTCGCCGACCAGGTCGCCGAGATCCTCGATGCCTGCGGCGTGCGCCAGATCGCGCTCGGCTTCACGCCGTTCACGCCGATCGCCGACGTGAGCTGGGTGCCGAAGGGGCGCTACCGCGTCATGCGCGAGCACCTGTCGCACACGGGCGAGCTCGCGCACCACATGATGAAGGGCACGGCCGCGGTGCAGGCGACCTACGACTACGCCGACGAGGCCGACTGCGCGCGCAAGGTCCGCCTCGCCACCCTCCTCGGCCCGCTCACCACCGCCACCTTCGCCAACAGCCCCTACGCCGAGGGGCGCGCCACGGGCTTCGCGAGCTGGCGCGGCCACATCTGGACCCGCACCGACCCGGCGCGCACCGGCTTCCCCGAGGCCTCCGAGCACTTCACGTTCGAGGCCTGGGTCGACTGGCTGCTGCAGGTCCCGATGATGTTCTACAAGGACAAGGGCGGGCAGTGGCGCGCCGCGCAGGGCCGGACCTTCGCCGACTGGATGGCCGACCCGGCGAGCGGCCCCACGCTCGACGACTGGGAGCTGCACCTCACGAGCGTGTTCCCCGAGGTCCGCACCAAGCGCGCCATCGAGGTCCGCGGGGCCGACTGCGTGAAGCTGAGCCTGGCGGCGGGCTTCGTGGCGATGTGGCGCGGCCTGTTCTACGACAGCCGCGCCCTCGACCAGGCGACCGAGCTCGCCCTGGCCTTCGCCTCCCACGGCACGCAGCCCGAGCGCTTCGCCGAGGCCTGCCGCCACGGGCTGCGCGGCGAGATCGGCGGCCGCCGGCTCGCCTCGTGGGCCGAGGCGCTGCTCGACATCGCCGAGGCCGGGCTGCAGGCGCTGGATCCCGACGACGTGCCGCAGCTGGCGGCGCTGCAGGCGCAGGTGGCCTCGGGGCGCTCCCCGGCGCACGATCTGCTCGATACCCTCGGCGACGAGCCGGATCCCGCGGCGCTGCTCGAAACGGCTCGCATCATCGGCTAAGTACGATCCGCGAGCGTCACCTGGCGGTGACATGCTCGACACACGCGCGCCGCGAGAGGCTACGCTCCGGCACGAGGATCCATGGCCCACGCCCTGACCGAGCACTCCCTCCCCGGCCTCGACCCGGAGCGCCTGCAGTCGCTCGTCAACGCGGGCGTCTCGTCGCTCGAGGACGTGATCGACGTGGGGCCCGGGCGCCTCGCCTCGCTCACCGGCTTCGACACGAAGACCTGCCGCGCGCTCATCCGGGTCGCCGAGGCCGCGCTCGCCCGCCACGATCCGGCGGTGATCCCGTTCGTGCCCGCCACCGACGAGCCCGGCTCCGTGCGGCTCGCGCGCGGGCTCAAGTCGGCGCGCCGCATCGAGCGGGTGATGTCGGTGGTGCGCAAGGCGCGGGCCCACGCCGGGCGCCGGCGCGACCAGAAGCGCTGGCGCAAGACCCACAGGCGCGCCCGGCGCGCGCTGAAGTCGCTGCTCGCCACCCTCGAGGTGCTGCAGCAGTCGGTGCTGTCGGAGGGGCTGTCGCAGGTGGGCCACGACCACCTCGACGTGGAGCTGCGCGCGCTCGAGGCCCGCCTGTCGCCGATGCTCGACCTGCCGATGCGCAAGCGCACCCTGAAGCGCCTGCGCGACATCGCGCGGACCTCCGACCTCTCGCTGTCGCGCAGCGTGCCCGGCTACTGAGCGCCGCGCTCAGACCCCCGGGTCGGTCCGGCTCGACTCGGCGTCGATGAACGCCAGCTCCTCGGGGGTGCTGGTGCGCTCGAGGGGCAGGTTGCGGTGCGGGTAGCGGCCGAACCGGTCGATGACCTTCTTGTGCCGGACCTCCCACGCCACGAACCGCCGGTAGATGTCGGCGCGGGCGAGCCCGGCCTCCTCGACCTCCTCCGCGAGGTCGGAGTACAGCGCCAGGGCCCGGCGGTGCGGCACGCGGTCCTCGGCGTGCATCAGCGGCAGGTACAGGAACACCCGCTCGATCGGGCGCAGCTCGCGGTCGCGCGCCTGCTCCAGCGCCCGCTGGGTGACCCCGCGGGCCTGCTCGTCCCACCGGAAGGCCCGCGCCGAGCCGCGGTACAGCATGCGCGACAGCTGGTCGAGCACGATGACCTTGGCCAGGGCGCCGCGGGCCGTCTGCTCCCAGTCTTCGTGCTCTCCGCGGGCGAGCTCGGCGTGGACCACGCCGAAGCGCTCGCGCGCCTCGGCATCGACCGCGGCGTCGCGGTGCCACCAGCGGAGGAGGTTCGGGTCGCCGTCGCGCAGCGGGGCGCTGTCTTTCCAGTCGCCGAACCACCAATCCAGGACGTCGTCGGGACGCATCCGCTCCTCTATGGCGTCGGCAGGTGGATGTGCAGCTCCGATTCGGTCCATGGATGATAGTCCGATGCCCCGGCCCGGCGGAAGGCCTCCGTGCGGCACAGGTCGAAGGTCGAGTTTCCGCGAACGCAACGCGCCACCGTCAGGGGACGATCACCTGTGCGATCCCGAAGCCCCCTGCGCGAGCGCGGTGCGCCACGAGGGCCGGGGTCGGCGCGCACCAGCAACACGGCGTGGGCGGTGCCCATGGGCACGAGCTCCCCCGTGAGCCACGCCACCACCTGCTCCCAGCCCGGGTTGTGGCCGAGGACGAGCGGCAGACGCACCTCCTCCGGCAGCCGCCCCACCACCTCGAGGAAGGCGTCGGGGCCGGCGTGGTACAGCAGGGGCGTCGACGACATCGGGATCGGCAGGGTCAGCCCCTCGAGCATCCGCTCCCAGGTCTCGAGCGTGCGGGCGCTGTCGGAGGCCACGACGCGATCGGGGGTCCAGCCGAGCGACACGATCTGCTCCGCGACGCGCCGGGCGTCGCGGCGTCCGCGGGGCTGAGCGGCCGGGCGTGGTCGGTCGGCGCCTCGCTGTCGGACTTGGCGTGGCGCATGACGATGAGCCGACGCTCGGTCACGGGGTCGCCCGCTCGCTGTCCGCCGGATCGGCCGCCTGCGCGGCGAGGTCCTCGGCGCTGCGCCGCACCCAGCCGTCGGGGGTCAGCGCGATCTCCTCGGTGGGCCAGTACTGGAGGTCGACCTTGAGGGTCGCCACCATCTCGGTGCCGTCGAGCTTCGAGGTGAGGCGCACCGGCTGCCGGTCGCGCTCGGTGGAGACCGCGGCCAGGAACGCGCCGAGGTCGGGCGTCGGCACGTCGTTGACCCGCACGATGCGGCGGGTGGGGCGGATGCCGTAGCGCTGGCCGGGGGAGCCGAACCACAGCCACGCGATGTAGACGCCGGTAGGCGTCGATGCCCTCCTGCGCCGCCACGTCGAAGTGGGGCTCGTGGAGCACGAGGCCGGCCCACGACACGATGCGGTCGACGCCGCGGCCGTCGACCACGAGCGTGGGCACCTCGACCTCGATCTCCTTCGTGTCGCGCAGCAGGGTCAGGGTGAGCTGCTCGCGCTGCTGGAGCGCCTCCACCTCGCGCGGCTGCGTGACCGGCCGGCCGTCGACCGCCACCAGCAGGTCGGTGTCGCGCACCAGGCCCTTCGCTGGCGACAGCCCGTTCACCTGCTGGACCTCGAGGATCCGCCGGCCGTCTGGATCGTGGCTCAACAGCTCGCGCAGGCGCTTGTCGGACAGCCCGCGGTCGCGCGCGGCTGACAGCGTGAGCGGGCGCAGCTCGATGCCGAGGGTGCGGTAGGCCGGCGCCTGGCCGTCGAGCAGCGGACCGAGGACCGACATCAGGGAGCCGAGCGGCAGGCCGTAGAACGCGCGGTCGCCGCTCGCCTGGTCGAGGAACGACGCCCACAGTGCGCGCACGGCGCCGCGCCGGTCGACGAGCACGCCGCCGTAGGAGTCGACGGCGTCCTCGAGCCAGATGCCCGACAGGTTGGTGTCGCGGAACCGCGGCGTGGCGGCCTGGCCGAGCTGCAGCGGCTGCAGCCGCTCCACCCGGGTGCGCACCGAGACGAGGTCCTGCTGGCCGTCCAGGCCGATCTGCCAGACGCGGTCGCCCTCTTCGAGCGGACGCGGGTCGAGCTTGACGGCCTCGACCGGCAGCGTGCCGAGCAGCGACGGGTCGTACTGGATGACGGCGATGTTGTGGACCGGGTGCAGGTAGACGAGCCGCCCCGGCACCCGCACCGTGCCCGCGAAGGTCAGGGTCATGTCGCCGAGCGCGACGGGCACGGTGTCGCGGTCGACCAGCACCAGGCCGCGCTTCGCGTCGATGATCGTTCCCACGCCGACGTAGTTGAGGTCCTTGACCCCGGCCGTCGGGTACGGGATGTCGAAGTCGACCATCACGAGCGACCGCGCGACGTGGTTCGACACGCGATCGTCGCCCTTGACCGGCAGGAAGCCCGCCGGCGGCGGCGGCACGAGCGGCGGGGGCGGCGGCGACTCGGTGCACGGCCACAGCCCCGTCGCGTCGTCGCGCTTGCAGCGGCGCATCGGGTACCACTGCCGGTCCATCACCGCGACCGTCTCGTAGCTGCGGGTGGGGTCGTTCACGAGCCAGAAGCGCACCCGGATCCGCTGCCCGTCGGCCTTGCCCTCGAGCTCGCGCTGGAGCGCGTCGAGGTCGGGCGTCTCGACGCCGTCGATCTGGGAGATGACGGCGCCGTGCGGCAGGTCGGCCGTCGACCAGATGTAGCCCGAGACCGCCAGGTACACGCCGCGCACGGGCAGGTGGTGGTTGTGGGCCTGGGTGTACGACAGCGTGTGCAGCACGCCGCGCCCGACCTCCAGGAACTCGTCGGGCGTGATGGCGTGGAGATCGCCGACCGGCAGCGTCAGGTCGATCCGCTCCCCGCCGCGCTGGATCGACAGCGACACGTCCTCGCCCACGCGGCTGTCGAGCTTCGCCTCCAGCGTGACGAAGTCGGTGCACAGCTCGCCGTCGAGCTCCACCAGCACGTCACCCGGCCGCAGCACGCCGTCTGCCGGGCCCTCCGGGGTGACCTGCTGCACCACGAGCATGCCGAGCCCCGTGGGCACCAGGGCGTCCTGCCGGGTGTGGCGGAGGATGGTCTGCCGCGCGCGCTCGGCCGTCTCGGGGTCGAGCCCGAGCCGCATCAGCTCGTCGAACGGCGCGTGGACGAACTCCGTCTGCAGCGTGCCGCGGGTGACGGGCTCGCCGCGCTGCAGCAGCGTGAGCGCGCGCACCACGCGGTCGAGCGGCAGGTAGAAGCTCGAGGCCGCCTGCGTCGCCCCGCCCGCGTTGAGCGCGACCACCCGCCCGAGCAGGTCGACCACCGGCGAGCCCGACGATCCGCCCGAGGTGTTCGACGCCGCCTGGATGTAGAAGGTGTTGAAGTCGTTGTACTCGTCGCCGCCGTAGAACGGCGCGTTGCGGTCGAGGATCGACAGCGTGCCCGACAGGATGGAGATCTTCTCGCCGGCGTCGTTGCCGACGACCCGGATGTCGGTGCCCACCCGCGCGCCGTCGGGCGCGAGCGGCAGCCCGACCACCTTCATCTGCTTCACCGCCGCCGGGTCGAACCGGTACAGCCCGAAGTCGTGGACGGGATCGCGGTACAGCGGCGTGAGCTCGACCTCCTCGTCGTCGAGGAACACCTCGGCCACGACGGGGCCCGCGTGGACCATGTGGCGGTTGGTCAGGATGAGCCCGCGCTCGGCGTCGACCACGAAGCCCGTGCCCTGCGAGACCGAGGCGTCCTCGGTGTCGAAGTCGCGGACGGCGGTGACCCGGATGGACACCACCGCCTGCACGACGTCGTCGAGCACCTTCTGCCACCGCGACTCGCCCGGCGCGAGCGGTGCTGGGACCGTGGGATCGGTGCCCTCCCACACGGGCGCCTCGGCCTCTCCCACCGGCGCCGCCTGGGCGGGCGCCCCCACGAGGAGGGTGCACAGGAGCGCCCACGACCACACGAACCACGTCGTCCACGACATGCAGGTCACTAACCGGTGGGGAGCAGGATAGGTTGGGCCCGGTCGACGTCGCAGCGCCGAGGCGCGTTTACGCACCGGCGCGCCCGCCCACGTCGATCCCCCGGAGGCGAGGTTGACCCTGTTGCTGCTCGTCGTGGCCGTCACGCGCGCCCTCGCGGCGCCACCGCCGCCGCTCGACACGCCCGCCAGCGAGATCCCGGCGGACGGCCTGGTGATCGAGCGGGCCGACGCGCGGATCGAGGTGCGGGCCGTCGGCGTGCCCGACCCCACCGTCATCGACGCGCGCCACCGCATCTGCCGGGTCGCCGTGGACTGGGTCGAGGGCGGCTGGAAGCCGCAGGTGCGGGAGGGCTGCCACCCGAACCTGGCGGAGTCCGTCGCCGCGGCCGCCTCGCGCTGGGTGCTCGACGTGGAGCCGCCGGCCGCGCGACCGGGAGCTCTTCGAGTACTGGTACCTCTTCCCGACGCGCGAGGGCGAGCACGTCCGCGTGTTCCTCCGCCAGGCCCACGACCAGCAGCTCGCCGTGCACGAGCCGCGCATCCGAGGTGCTCGACTGGGACGTGCGCAGGATGGTGTTCCCCGAGTTCCCCGCCGCGGCGGTCGGGAAGAACACGGAGCGCACGCAGTGCGAGGTCAAGGTCGACGTGGCGCCGAGCGGCGTGGTCGGCGAGGTCGAGATCCGCGACTGCGACGAGGTGTTCCGGCCCGACCTCGAGCGCACCGTGCGGCGGTGGCGCTTCGGGAGCCCGCAGGTCGACAACGTGCCGTCGTACTCGGGGGTGACCGTGGCGGTGCAGTTCCGCGCCAACGTCGACCACCCCGACCAGCCGGGCGAGGCGCGCGTGGCCTTCCCGCCCGACCCCGACCTCGGCGAGCGGACGGTCAAGCGCGAGGATCGGTCGCTCATCGCCGATCCGACGCCGGAGCCCATGCCCACGAAGCCGCCGCTGTTCGTCGTGAACCACAAGAGCTACGCCGAGATCCGCGTCCACGGGATGGTCTGGCCCGAGCCGCCCCCCGCCGAGGCGGAGCGGAGCTGCGGCGTGCTGTTCCAGGTCAACTCGAAGCGGCAGGTGCTGGCGTGGCCCGAGACCTGCGATCCGGGCGTGCTCGACGCCACGAGCGCGGCCGCGCAGGAATGGAAGCTCGTCCACGGCAAGATCGAGCCCGGGGAGCGCTACGCGCGGTTCCGCGGGACCTTCGTGTTCCCGGCGGGCGGCGGGCACCCGCTCCTGCGCATCCCAGCGGAGGACCTCGAGACGCCGATCAAGGATCTCCCGGAGTTCGTGGAGACCTACACGCTGCCCCACGCCATCAAGACGGTGCCGCCGCGCCTGCCGGACGCCTTCGCGAGCGAGGTGCTCGACGACATCGTGCTGTGTGACTACGACGTGACGGTCGACCGCAAGGGCCGACCCGAGACGTTGCAGGTCCGGCAGTGTCCGGGCGCCTACCAGCCCTACGCCGAGAAGGCCGTGCGGGCCTGGCGCTGGGCGCCGGCGGCGGCGCGCGGGCAGGCGATCGCGAGCCAGGTGACCGTGCGCATCCGCTTCGACCAGGGCTGACCCGGGCGGAGGGTGGCGCGGCGCGCGGCGCATGCTATGGCGCCGGTCCGACCGACCGGGGGAAGCATGACCGAGATCCGACGGGTCGCCGTGCTCGGCGCAGGCGTGATGGGCACCGGCATCGCGTGCCACCTCGCCAACGCGGGCGTGGAGTCGTTGCTGTACGACATCGTGCCGAAGGACGCGCCCGCGGGCGACCGCTCCCGGCTCGCCCGCGAGGCGATCGCGCTGGCCGCGAAGCCGAGCAAGACGCCCGCGCTGTTCCGCCCGGCCGACGCCGCGCGCATCCGTGCCTGCAACTACGACGACGACGCGGGGCTGCTCGCGTCCTGCGACTGGATCGTCGAGGTCGTGACCGAGCGGCTCGACATCAAGCGCAAGGTCTACCAGTGGGTCGCGGCGAACTGGAAGCCCGGCGCCATCGTCTCGTCGAACACCTCGGGCATCCCGATCGCCGACCTCACGGCCGAGATGCCGGCCGAGATGCGCCAGCGCTTCCTCGTCACGCACTTCTTCAACCCCGTGCGGTTCATGCGGCTGCTCGAGCTCGTGCGCGGGCCCGAGACCGACGCCGAGGTGGCCGACACCCTGGCGCGCTTCGGCAGCGAGCGGCTCGGCAAGGGCATCGTCTGGGCGAAGGACACACCGAACTTCATCGCCAACCGCATCGGCACCTACGGCATGGCGTCGGTGTTCCGCGAGATGGCGGACTCCGGGCTCACGGTCGAGCAGGTCGACGCCATCTTCGGCAGCCAGCTCGGCCGGCCGAGCTCCGCCGTGTTCCGCACGGCCGACATCGTCGGGCTCGACACGCTGAGCCACGTCTTCGAGAACCTCTACGCCGCGCTGCCGAACGACGAGGAGCGCGAGGCGCTCAAGGTCCCGCCCATCGTCCACACGCTCGTGAGCAGCGGGCGGACGGGCGGCAAGGCCGGCGCGGGCTTCTACAAGAAGACGAAGGGGGCCGGCGGCAAGAGCGAGATCCTCGTCGTCGACCTCGCCACGGGCGACTACCGGCCGCAGGAGAAGGTCCGGTTCGACGCCATCGGGCGCGCCCGCAAGGAAGACGACCTGAAGGCCAAGCTGCGCGCGATGACCACGGGCGACGACCCCGCGGCGAAGGCGGCGTGGCGGGTCACGGCCGACACGCTCGTCTACTCGGCGAACCGGATCCCCGAGATCGCCGACGACGTGCTCAACGTCGACCGCGCGATGCGCTGGGGCTTCGCCTGGGACGTGGGTCCCTTCGAGATGTGGGACGCGCTGGGGGTGCGGGCCACGGTCGAGCGGATGAAGGCCGAGGGCCGCACCGTGCCGGCCTGGGTCGAGGCGATGCTGGCCGCGGGCCGCGAGTCGTTCTACGGCCGCGCGGCCGACGGCACCCTCACCTACTGGCAGCGCGAGGGCGGCGAGGCCCGCGCCGTGCGCGAGGCCCACGAGATCGTGCTCGCCGACCTGAAGGCCGGCAACCGGGTCGTGGAGCGCTCCGTCTCCGCCGACCTGATCGACCTCGGCGACGGCGTGCTGTGCATCGAGTTCCACAGCAAGATGAACGCGCTCGACGACGTGATCATCGGGCTGTACGGCAAGGCGCTCGACAAGCTCGACGCCGGCGAGTTCGTGGCGCTGGTCGTCGGCAACCAGGACGGCAAGGCCTTCTGCGCCGGCGCGAACCTGCTCATGATCGGCATGGCGGCGATGCAGGGCCAGTGGGAGCAGATGGACACCCAGCTGTCGCAGCTGCAGCAGCTGGTGATGCGCGCGAAGTACAGCCGGCACCCCGTCGTGACCGCGCCCTACGGGCTGGCGCTCGGCGGCGGCTGCGAGGTCGCGATGCACAGCGCGGCCACGGTGGCCGCGGGCGACCTGTTCATGGGCCTCGTCGAGGTCGGCATGGGGCTCGTCCCCGGCGCCGGCGGGTGCAAGGAGATGATGGTCCGCTACCTCGGCGACGTGCCGCAGGACGTGGACTACGACCCGAACCCCTTCCTGCAGAAGGTCTTCGAGCGCATCGGGCTCGCGAAGGTCACCTCCAGCGCCGAGGAGGCGCGCGACCTCGGCTTCCTGCGGCCCACCGACCGGCTCGTGATGAACGTCGACCACCTGATCGGCGAGGCCAAGCGCACCGCCCTCGGGCTCGTGCAGGCGGGGTACCAGCCGCCCCACCCGCGCACGATCAAGGTGCCGGGCCCCACGGGGCGCGCCGCCATCGAGCTGTTCCTCTACCAGATGCACGAGGGCGGCTTCGCGACCGACCACGACCTGACGGTCGGCAAGAAGCTCGCCACGGTGCTCACGGGCGGCGACGTGCCGTGGGGCACGGTCCGCACCGAGCAGGACCTGCTGGACCTCGAGCGCGAGGTCTTCCTGTCGCTGGCGGGCACCGCCGCCACCCAGGCCCGGATCCAGCACTTCCTGCAGACCGGCAAGCCGCTCCGCAACTAGACCGCCCACCGAACCGAAGGAGGCCACCATGGCCGAAGTCGCCGTCGTCTCGGCCGTCCGCACCGCGGTCGGCAAGGCCAAGAAGGGCGCGCTGAAGGACACGCGGCCCGACGATCTGCTGGGCCTGGTCCTGCGGACCGCGCTCGAGCGCGGAGGCGTCGATCCGGCGCGGATCGACGACGTGGTCATCGGCACCGCGATGCCGGAGGCCGAGCAGGGCATGAACGTCGCTCGGATCGGCTCCTTCCTGGCCGGCATCTCCGACGACGTGCCCGCGCTGACCATCAACCGGTTCTGCTCGAGCGGGCTGCAGAGCCTGGCCCAGGGTGCCGCGTCGATCCTGGCGGGCTGGCAGGACGTGGTGCTGGCGGGCGGCGTCGAGTCGATGTCGATGATCCCGATGGGCGGCGAGAAGCCGGCGCCGAACCCGGCGCTGATGGTGGATCGGCCCGAGGCCTACACCCCCATGGGCATCACCGCCGAGATCGTCGCCGAGCGGTTCGAGGTGAGCCGCCAGCAGCAGGACGCCCTGGCGCTGCGGTCGCACGAGCGCGCGCTGGCCGCCATCGCCGCCGGCCGGTTCGCCGACGAGATCGTGCCCGTCCACACCCGCGTCTTCGCCGAGACGGGGTGGAAGGACATCGTGTTCGAGCAGGACGAGGGGCCGCGCGCCTCCACGATCGAGGGCCTGGCGAAGCTGAAGCCCGCCTTCAAGCAGGGCGGCACGGTCACGGCCGGCAACTCGTCGCAGACCTCCGACGGCGCCGCGGCCGTGGTCGTCGCGTCCCGCGAGGCGGCGAAGGCCGCGGGGTGGCCGGTGCTCGGCGTGCTCCGCAGCTACCAGGTCGCCGGCGTCCCGCCCGAGATCATGGGCATCGGCCCGGTCAAGGCCATCCCGAAGGCGCTGGCCGCCGCGGGGCTCAAGATCGAGGACATCGGGCTCGTCGAGCTGAACGAGGCGTTCGCGGCCCAGGCCGTGTACTGCGTGCGCGAGCTCGGCATCGACCCCGAGAAGGTCAACGTCAACGGCGGCGCCATCGCGCTCGGCCACCCGCTCGGCTGCACCGGCGCCAAGCTCACCGCCACCCTGCTCCACGAGATGCGGCGCCGCGGCGTCCGCTACGGCATCGTGAGCATGTGCGTCGGCGGCGGCATGGGCGCCGCGGCGGTGTTCGAGAACCCCGAGGCCTGACGGCCCTGGCCTCGGCCGAGGAGCCGCGCCGCCTCGACGCGCCCACCGTGCTCGGCGGCGCGCTCCGCGTCGCCCTGGTGGTGGGCGGCATCGCGCTGCTGTGCGCCATCGTCCAGGAGGACGTCGGGCGCGACCTCACCGAGGCCATCAAGATCCCGCTCGCCGCCGCCGCGTCGGTGCTCGCCGCGTGCTGGGGCGTCCGCCACGCCGCCTGGCAGCGGCTGCGCGGCCAGGTGCTCGTGTTCCTCGTGCTCGTCGGCGGCGCGAACTACGCCCGCTGGGGCTTCTCGGCCGCCACCGAGCGCCTCGACGCCTACGATCTGCTCCACTACTACATCAACGCCAAGTACTTCGACGAGCTCGGCTACTACGACCTCTACCCGGCGATGATGGTTGTCGACCAGGAGGCGGGGCCGTTCTTCCAGGAGCCGCCCACCTTCCTGGCCCAGAGCGACGAGGCCGGCCACCAGCTGCAGCCGCTCGCCCAGGGCCTGCGGCGCGGGCGCGTCGTCCGCGAGGGCTTCACCGAGGCCCGGTGGGACGCCTTCGCCCACGACGTGCTCTACCTGCAGCGCACCGTCGGCTGCACGGTCCGCTCCCGCCGCACCCACCGCTGCGTCCGCGAGCTCAACGACGACCTGTGGATGCAGCTGCTCAACGACCACGGCTACAACGGCACCACCGCCTGGACGCTGCTGGCTCGTCCCCTCACCTGGGTCCCCGTCGAGTACGTCAAGGTCCTGGGCTACGCCGACGTGGTGCTGCTGGTCGGCGCCCTGTGCCTCGTGGGCGCGGCCTACGGCAGCACCGCCGCGCTGTGGACCACGCTGTTCCTCTTCGTCACCTACTCCACGCGCTGGCCCTACTTCTCCTGGGCGCTGCTCCGCTACGACTGGGTCGCCCTGCTGATCGCCACCCCCGCCGTGCTCCGCCTGCGGATGCCGCTGCTCGGCGGCTTCTTCGCGGGCACCGCCGCGTTGCTGCGCCTGTTCCCCGCCCTGTACATGTGGGGACCGCTGTGCAAGGGCGTCGTGCTGCTCGTCACCGAGCGGCGCGCCCGCCGCGCGCTGCTGTGGATGGCGAGCGGCTTCCTGCTCGCCGTGTTCCTGGTGCAGGGCGCCGCCACCCTCCGCTTCGGCGTGGGCGAGGTCGCGACCCACTTCGAGAACATGGAGGACCACAACAAGTCGCTCCAGCTCTCGTCGCGGCGCATCGGGCTCGCCCTGGCGCTCGCCACCGAGCCCTGGCGCGGTGAGAAGATGGAGCCCATCATCGACGAGGCGCGCAAGCAGCGCATCGAGGACGAGCGCTGGCTCCGCTACGCCGTCGGCGGCGCGCTGCTCCTGCTGCTCGGCCTCGGCGTCTCCCGCCGCGGCGACGACGAAGCCTACGCCTACGGCTTCCTCCCCTTCTTCTTCCTCACCACCGCCAGCTACTACTACTACGTCGCCCGCGTGCCGCTGATCGTCGCCCACGCCGGCCACCTCGAGCGCAGCACCCGCGACCAGGTCCTGCTGGCCGTGCTCTTCGCCATCGAGGCCGGCACCAACGCCGTCACCACCATCGACGAGCGCCACCGCCTGGTGCTCATCTCCTGGCTCGCCTGGGACCTGCTGCTCTACGCCGTCGTCGCCGTGGGGTGGATGCTGCTGGATCCCGGCCCCGTCGACCTCGACGAGGCCGACCCGCAGGTGTGATACACAGCGCCACGCCGGAAAGGGGGTCCGCCCGATGCGCAGCCTGTTCGTCGCCACCTTGTCGCTCCTCGCCGCCTGCGAGGTCCCGCCCTGCGGCAAAGACCACCCGCTCTCCAACGGCGAGCTGCCCTGCCTGTGCGAGGGCGTGGTGATCGACAGCGTCGACTGCGGCAGCACCACCTGCACGGCCTACGGGCCCTACGCGTCGACGGGCTCCGACTCGGGCTGCACGTCGACGTCGTCCTCGACCACGCCGTAGCTACTGCAGGCGGGTGCCGCTGCAGTCGACGGGGGTGCCCGCCGCGGTCATGAGCGAGGCGATCCGCTGGCAGTCGGCGCGCGCGTCGGAGCCGAGCGCCGGGGCCGGGCCGGGCGCGGGCGGATCGGTGACCAGCTGGAACTGCGGCGACATCAGCAGCGTCCCGCACCACAGGCGGAGCCGCGACTCGAGCAGCGGCGTGTCGTCGACGGGATCGGCGAAGGAGCGCTGGAGCAGCGCCTCCACCAGCGCCTGCTCTTCGGGCGCCACGGGCTCGGCCACCAGCCGATCCTTGAGCGCCGCCGCGAGCTCGCCCACGGTGGCGCCCTCCGCCTGCGCCTCGGCCAGCAGCCGGTCGACGTGGTCCTCGCTCGACGACTCGCAGGTGCCGTACTCCGTCTCGAACGACAGCAGCCCCTGGAAGTCGCTGCCGCGGTGCCCCGGGTCGCTCTCGCGCAGGAAGACGCCCACCGCGCTCTGGAACGCCTGCTCCTCGGGGTTCGGGGACTGCCCGAAGATGTTGTTCCGGAAGAAGAACGGCCGCGGCGCCCAGCCGAGATCGTGGGTGACGGAGCGCAGCAGCGCCCGCGCGCCGAGCCGGTGGACCGTGTCGCTCGCGCCGTTGGGGCGCCGCAGCGGGTCGTCCTCGGTGATCGTCCACGGGTCGAACACGGGGTCCATCCCGTAGACGTCGGCGTAGCAGGTCTCCGGCAGCCCGGGGTTGAAGTACGGGTCGGTCGTGACGGCCACGAGCAGGTCGCGCATCGAGAAGCGGCTCTCGACGAGGCCGTCGGCCAGCGCCTTCAGGCGCTGCATCTGCGCCTCGTTGCGCGGGAACCAGTGCGCGATGACCAGGTCGGCGCCGGTCGCCGTGGCCCAGACCTGGCTCGCGACGTTGGCCGCGAGCAGGTAGGCGAACGCCTCGGGGCCGCCGACCTCGTCGCCGTCGCCGAGCGTCAGCCCCACGCCGGCGAGCGCGTCGACCCCCTCGGCCAGGTCGCGCTCCACGTCGTACATGGTCGCCGTCGGGCCGCGGTCGCCGATGAACCACGACACCTGCTGCCCGAGCAGGTCGTTGCTCGGCACCGCGGACGGCGGCAGGAAGGTGCCGCAGTCGGCGTCCATGCCCCAGGGGCGGTCGCCGCTGCCGCGGCCGGGATCGATGGCGTCGAACCGGAAGATGCTGTAGGCCTCGTCGGGGTTGCGGCCCGTGGGCGTGCCGAGCAGCGCCTCCTCGAAGTGGCCCGGGATCTGCCACGTGCGGTCCTCGGCGGGGTCCGGGTCGTCGGTCGTCGAGAACTGCGAGTTGTGGCAGGCCATGCAGGTCAGGCTGCGGCCGAGGTAGGTGCGGTAGAACAGCTCGCCGTAGTTGACCCGCCGGTTGTACTCGAGCTGCTCGCTGCTCACGTTCGCGCCCGTGACGGGCTTGTCCATCCGCGCGAACAGGTGCGCCCGGTAGATGACGGACACGTCGTCGGCGACGAGCGCGTCGACGATGACGTCGGCCATGTCGAACGACCCGCCGTAGCCGGCCTCGGTCGGGCCGTGGGCCTGCAGGTGGGCGGCGATGCTGCCGTCCCAGGCCGTCTGGCGCGGCGTCTCGAAGCAGTCGGTCTGCTCCTTGTCGCCCGTGCGCGCGACGTACAGCGCGTCGGTGTACCAGTCGAGCCAGGCGACGTAGTACTGCGGGTCCTCCGTCATCGCCCGCACCGCCGCCTCGCGGCCGTGCTCGTCGGCCATCTGGGCCCAGTAGGCGATCTCCTGCGCGCCGTGGGCCTTGCGGCCCCAGACGAGCGGGAGCGTGCGCGCCACCCAGCTCGCCGTCCCCGCGTCGCAGCTGCCGGGGATCACCTCGTGGGTGTCGTCGAGAGACACGATCACGTCGCGCCAGTCCACTTCGGTCTCGTCGGAGGTCGCACCGCCCGGCGGCCCCGGCTCCCGGTCGGGGCCACCACAGCCGAGCGCCCACACGAGCATCGTCGTCAGGTACGCCATCACACCGTCCTCCCGAGGACGTGCTCGTTGAGCCAGTGCAGCCCGTCGATCTCGAAGCCCACGTCGCGGATGTCGCCGACCGCGAAGCTCTCGTGGGTGAACGGGTAGATGCCGAGCGCTGCCAGCGCCGCGGCGCGCAGCTCGCTCGGCGTGACGTAGTCGGTGGCGACGGCGTCGGGCCCGATGGCGCCGAGCACCCCGGCCTGGTCGGGGCCGATCGGCCCGCCGATGAGCAGCACCACGAAGCCGTAGGGGTGGTGGTTGGTGCCGGCGTACCGCGGATCCTGGCGGTACGGGGTGCGCCCGAACTCGGTGGTGAGCATCACCATCGTCTCGTCGAGGTCGATCTTGGCGGGGTCGCCCTCGCCCGGCGCGTTGACGTGGTCGACGAGGTTCTGCAGCGCCGAGGTGCCGTTCTGCGCCTGGGTGTAGGGGTGCTCGAAGTGCGTGTCGTACCCGCCGCCGCCGTCGGCGAGCTCCAGGCCCGTGTCGACGACGTTGACGTACCGCGCGGGATCGACCGGGTTGCGCAGCAGCGACGCCGCCGCGCGGATGCCGACCCGGCAGTAGTCGAGGGTCTCGCGGTGGCCGCAGGCCTCGCCGCCCTCCGCGGCGAGCAGGTCGTCGCCCAGCACGCCCTCGAGCTCGGGTGCGTTCTGCACCGCGCCGAGCGAGTAGGCGTGGTCGTCGAGCGCGCGGGTGCGCAGGGGGACGCCCTGTCGGTCGACGTGCCGCGCCTCGGCGGCGCTGAGGTAGTACGACAGCAGGTCGTCGACGGGCCCCCGGGTCGCCGCCGTGAGGTGGCTGCGCGAGAGCAGCGCCGACAGGTCGCTGTTGCGGGTGACGGTGAGCGACAGCGGCCGCGACGAGCCCGGGTGCAGCCCCACGGCGCTGGCGGCGCGCAGGTTGTCGGTGGAGAAGACGTTGCCCGGCGTCAGCACGTAGCTGTAGGGCGCCACGCGCGCCGCGCCGCCCGGCTGCTCGAGGAAGTAGCGCTGGACGTGGGTGCCGAGCCCCGCCATCCGCACGTTCCCGAGCCGCATGCCCGACAGCATGTAGGGGATGGCGGCCTCGTGGGGCTCGAGATCGTGCCGGACGACGACCACCCGCGTGCGCGCGAGGATGTCGGGGCGCTGGCGCAGCGGCCAGGCCACCGGGCCGAGCTTGACCTGCATCCCGGCGGCGTCGGTGCCGAAGGGCGCGAGCCAGGCGCCCGGATCGACGCCGCAGGTGTTCGAGAACACGTCCTGGTGCAGGTCGGCGAACAGGTGCCACTGCTGGTTGGGGTAGTCGGGATCGCTCGGCCGGCCGTACTCCTCGACGCAGTAGAACGACTCGAACGGGGCGAGCCCGCCGTAGAGGAAGACCTCGAGGATGCTGTTCGCGCGCACCCCGGCGGGCAGCAGCGCGCTCTGCGCCTCGGCGGGACCGGTGCCCCACGGGGCCGCGCGCGCCGAGCCGGGCCGGAGCAGGCCCCCCATCGCCGCTGCCGCCGCCGAGCCGGCCAGGAACTGACGCCTCCGCATTCTCCCTCCGGTCGGACAACATGGCCCACTGGCGCCGCTGCGGCGTGACAATATCGTCAGCACGAGTGGAGGGGACCGTGGCGCAGGGATCAACGATCGTGGGCTCGCGGCGGGAGCGGGTGCGCAAGCGGGCGGGCGCGGCCGTGGTGGACGGCCTGTTCAAGTCCGCGAGCCGCATGGGGCGCTGGCTGCCCGCGGCGCGGCCGGCGACGCACGGCGTGGAGGTCGTGCGCGACGTGCCGTACGTCGACTCGGGCGATCGCCTGCACCACCTCGACGTCTACCGGCCCGTCCGGCCGCCGCCCGAGGCCCGCGATCCGCGCACCGGCCGCCTGCCCGCCATCCTCTACCTGCACGGCGGCGGCTTCCGCATGCTGTCGAAGGACAGCCACTGGCTGCCGGGCCTCATCTTCGCCCGCCGCGGCTACGTCGTGTTCAACGCGAGCTACCGCCTCGCCCCGCGCGACCCCTTCCCCGCCGCCGTCCAGGACGCCGCCGCCGCGCTGCAGTGGGTCGCCGCGCACGCCGCGGAGTACGGCGCCGATGCCGAGCGCATCGGCATTGCCGGCGAGTCCGCGGGGGCCAACCTCACCGCGGCGCTGGCCGTGTGCACGTCGTGGCGGCGCCCCGAGCCGTGGGCCCGCGCCGTGTTCGACGCCGGGATCACGCCGAAGGCCGTGCTCCCCGCCATGGGCATCCTCCAGGTCAGCGATCCCGACCGCTTCCGGCGGCGCAAGCCGCTCCCACCGTGGGTCGTCGACCGCATCGAGGAGGTCACCGAGGCCTACCTCCCCCGCGGCGAGCCCCACGATCTCGCCGACCCGCTGCTCGTCTTCGAGGGCGACAGCGCGCCCGACCGGCCGCTCCCGCCGTTCCACGCCGCCTGCGGCACCGCCGACCCGCTCATCGACGACACGCGGCGCCTGGCCGCCGCGCTCGCGGCGCGCGGCGTCCCCCACGAGGTCAGCTACTGGCCCGGCGGGGTCCACGCCTTCCACATGTTCGTGTTCCTCGAGCCCGCGCGCCGGCTGTGGCAGGAGATCCTGACCTTCTCCCACAAGCACGTCGCCGGCATCGAGGGCCCGCTGCGGCCGATGCCCTGGGTGCCGCCCGTGCCCTGACGGTCGGCGCCTACCGCCGCCAGGACACGCCGAGGCTGCCCATCAGCCCCTGCGACGCCGACTTCGCCCAGATCTCACCCTTCACGCTCGGCTCGATCGCCAGGCCCGGGGCCACGTCGATCAGCGCGAGCCCGTACAGCGCGACGTACTGCCGGGTCCACCGCGACGGGTCGAACGCGAGCTGGCCCTCCACCCCGGCGATCGGCAGGACCTTGCCGATCTGCCGCCCCGCCTTGGCCGTGAACACGAGGCCGTCGGTGAAGGTGAGCTCGGTCTTGCCCGTGCTGAGCGGGTCGGACGCCAGCGAGCGGCGCCGGGCCGCCTCGTTCCACCCGACGAACGCCTCGGTGCGGTGCAGGTAGCCGAGGCCCGCCTCGGCGAACGTCTTCGGGAGCGGGCTCGCCCCGGCGTACACCCAGCCGGTGAGGTCGACCTGCCCGTCGCCGGGCTTGGGGAAGACCTCCTGGTAGATGGGGTAGTCGTCGCCGACGTGCCCGTTGGCGTACATCGGGATCTTCGCCTCGAGCGCCGCGGAGATCGGCAGCTTCGGGTGCAGCGCGATCTGCCCCGCCACCCGCAGGTCGCCGAGGCGCCTCGCCGTCGCGCGCAGCGGCACGGTGCCGAGCGGGTCCATCACCTCGCCCTGGATGGTGCCGATGCCGAGCGGCGCGAACACCGAGATCTGCCCCCTTGTAGCCGGGCAGCACCCTCGCCGTACAGCTGGTACTGCTGCGACCAGAAGTTCAGCTTGACCGGCTCCGCGGCGCCGGGCGGCACGAAGCGCGTCGCCGTGTACACCGAGGCGCCCGCCTTGGCGTAGAAGTGGCCGACCTCGCGGGTCCAGGCGCCGGCCCGCGCGTCGGGCGCGAGGAGCGCCAGCGCGATGAGGGTCATGCCTTCACCGTGAGCGTGATGACCATGCTGCCGTCGTAGCCCTGCTTGCGGTCGGTGCCCGCGGGATCGAGCACCGACTGCGCACCCGACGCCGTCGTGCAGCGCGCCTGCAGCGAGTGGTCGCCTTCCTCGGCCGTCCAGGCGAACGACCAGAGCACCCAGATGTCGGGCAGGCCGGTGTGGTAGTCGAGCTGCGCCTCCTTCCACGGCCCGCCGTCGAGCGAGACCTCGACCTTCTCGACGGGATCGCGCCCGGCGTAGGCGGTGCCGAGGAACAGCACGTCCTCGCCCGCGGCGATCTCCTGGCCCTCGCGCGGGCTCGCGATCATCGCGTTCGGCCGGTACGGCGCGGCCTCCGACCAGCCGCCATGGGTCGTCCACCAGGAGACGTGGTGGCTGTCGACGAAGGCGATCTCGCGGAGCCACTTGAGGTTCTTCATCCCGTAGCGGCCGGGCACGAGCAGCCGGGCGGGCGCGCCGTGGGCCGCGGGGAGCCGCTCGCCCCGTTGAGCATCCACGCGAGGAACATGGGGCCGTCCTCCGACAGCAGGTCCTCGATGGGGACGCCGGCGTGGTAGTCGTCCATGCCCGTCAGGCGCAGCTCGATGGCAGTGGGCGGGACCTCCACGCCGAGCGCGTCGAGGACCTCGATCAGCGGCAGGCCCGTCCACAGGCAGTTCCCGATGTTCTGGATCCGCGGCGTCGCGCCCACGCACTCGAGCGTGTGCTCCTTGTCGACGCCCGGGAGGCTCTCGAGGAAGTCGCGGTCGAACCGCGCGAGCTCGGCGTCGTGGGCCACCACCGTCTCGTGGGTGGCGGCGTCGAGCTGCGGCATCCGCAGCAGGCGTAGACGTAGAACTGGTCGGTGGGCGTGACGGGCGGCAGCCCGCGGTACAGGTCGCCGCCGTCGAGGACGACGAGCTTGTCGCAGCCGGCGGCGAGCCGCCCGAGGGCAGCGGTCCCGGCGAGGGTGAGCAGGTTGCGACGATCCACGGCGGCCTCCACAGCGTCCCCTCCCCCGTACGCGCGACCGGTGCGAGGGGCTCAGCAGCCGCGATGATAGACTGCGCGGCGGGAGGGCGGATGCGGACGCACGTGACGATCGGGCTGGTCGCGGGGATGGCGCTGGGCGCTTCGTGTGGCCCGCAGGCGCAGTTCGACGCCGCCTGCAACAAGATCATCCGGACCTACTGCCAGCACCAGTACGAGTGCGGCATCGTGTTCGACGAGCTCGCCTGCCAGGAGGAGACCGAGGCGTCGACCTTCTGCAACCCCGACACGCCGGATGCGAAGTTCGACAGCTGCAACCGGGAGTTCAACTCCGTCGGCTGCGGCGTCTCCATCGAGCAGACCTGCCTCGACATCCTGTGCGACACCGAGCTCGGCTGCAAGGAGGCCACCTCGGGCTGCACCGAGACGACCACGCCGAACGGGGAGCACGGCGTGGTCTGCCCGGAGTAGCTACCCGAGCGCGTAGACGAGGTTCGCCGCCACGCCCGCCTCGCGGTGCTTCGGCCGCCAGAAGGCGCTGCGGCCGAACCGCGAGCGCTTCAGGCGCGCCCGGAACGTGTCCTCGTCGAGGCCCGTGGCGGCGAGGGCCGCCTCGAACTCCTGCCGCGCCCGCTGCCGCGCCTTGAACAGCACCATCTGCACGCGGCTGTGGGCGTTGACCTCCTGGTCGCCCGTGGTCTCGATGGCGATGAACAGCGCCTCGGGGTGCTTGGCCTGCACGATGCTCTGCACGCCGTCGGACACGCCCGACGACGGCATGCACCCGAACGGCTTCACCGACACCGTCATGTGGTTGACCTTGTCGACCACGAAGTGGACGAGCTTGCCGACCTCCATGTGGCCCTCGCCGCCGCGCACGTCGTTGCTGTAGTAGTCGCGCGCGAGGTGGGCGATCTGCTCCATGTCGGGCAGGTGGTAGTCGTGCAGCCCGATCGCCGCGGCGTAGGCGTTGAAGATGCCGCGGATGGCCCAGTAGCCGGCGCGCAGGCTCCACAGCTTCTTCGTGGGGTCCTTGCCGTCGAGGCCCTTGCGCGCGGCGTCGTCCTGCCGCAGGACCATGCGCCGGCGCGTGTCGTAGCCGGCCTCCCACACGAGGAACAGCAGCCAGTTGGTGATGCCCTGGATGTCGACCTCGGCGCCCTCGCGCTCGAGGAACTCCTGCATGTGGTAGTTGCCGTCGCCCTCGGTGGTCATGGCCCAGAACTCGCCGATGAGCGAGACGACGGGCTTCGGCTGGGAGCGGTCGAGCTCGACCTGGCCGAGGATGCGCCGGCAGCGCAACAGGGCGCGGGTGGCGGAGCGCCCCTCGCGGAACGTGTCGGCGAGCACGGCCTTGCAGCGCTCGACGGCGGCGTTGGTGCTGCCGGGGACGACCTCGTAGGGGCGCAGGCGGTAGGCGGACAGGTTGAGCACGTCGCCGGCGATGAGCGAGCGGACCACGGCCCAGGCGAAGCGGAAGTCGATCTTGAGGCCGAGCTCCTTGCCCGTGGCCTGCTGGATGCCGCCGGCCATCTGGAACGTCATGACGCGGAAGCCGTCGAAGCCCGCGTCGTGGAGCGCCTTGCGGTACTCGGTGACGTACATCCCGAAGCGACACGGGCCGCAGCCGCCCGCGGTCAGGAAGATGTACTCGTCGACGATGCGCTCGGCCGGGATGCCGAGGTCGTCGCGCAGGTGGATGAGGTGCTTCACCAGGTTGCCGACGGTGAAGTAGGTCGGCGAGCACTGGCCGCGGTTGCCGAACTCCTTGCCGACCTGCAGCGACGCCACGTCGGGCACGTCGAGGGTCTCGACCTTGTAGCCGAGGCCGGCGAGCGCGGCGGTGACGAGGTGGTCGTGGGCGAGCGACAGGCCCGAGACCAGGATGGTGGTGTGCGGCACCTGGTCGGCCCAGAAGCCCGGATCCTGCGGCAGCGCGTGCGGCTCGCGCTCGGCGAGGCCCAGCGCGCGCGCCTCGGCCTCGGCGAAGGCGGCGAGTTGCTGCTCGAGCTCGGCCGCCTCCTCGGGGGACAGGTCGAGCCCGGGCTCGTCGTCGTGGCGCTCGTGCAGATCGTCGCCCATGGCTCCCTCCGGTGACTGACACGTCAGTCTAGCTCACCCGCCCGGCGGGATCACGCCTCGATCGCGTCGATCACCTCCCGGCGGGCCCGCTCCACGCGGCGCGCCGAACGCCGGCGTGCGAGCGCGATCACCGCAGCCGCACCCAGCCCGAGCAGCGCCCCCGTGGCAGCGGCCGCCACGACCGGCCGCTGGTCGGCCTGGCGCGCCACGATCCCGCCGAGCCCCCACGCGACGGCCGCCGGGAACGCCAGCGTGCGGTCGGCGCCGGCGGTGACGGCCGCGGCGAGCACGCCGGTGCCGGTGATCGCCGCCACGGCGAGCCGCGTCGGGTCGACGCCAACGGCCGGGCCGAGCGGCTGCACGTCGCCGGGGACCACCTCGTCGCGCGGGTCGAGCAGGAGCTCCGTCTTGGCGGTCACCGCGGCGACCGTGAGCCAACCGAAGAGCGCCCCGGTGGGCGCGCTGACGAGCCAGCGGTCGCGGGCGCTGGCCACGGTGGGGTCGGGCAGCCGGGAATACGCGAGGGCCGCTGCCCCCCAGGTGGTGCCGATCAACGCGAGGCTGGCGGGCAGGTGGCCCAGCGCGAAGACGCGCGACCACAGCCCCGTCCCGCCGCGCGCGACGGCCAGCGGCCAGGCGATGCGCTTCAACACGCTGTCCTGCCGCTCGCGCAGCGAGGTCTGCAGCGCCAACGTGGCCAGGTTGCCGAGGAACAGCGGGCCCCAGATGGCGAAGGTGGGTGAGGCCGGCACGGCGGGCGACAGGTAGGCGTCGGCGTCGCCTCCGAAGTCGCTGGTGGGGCCGAGCACGAGCAGCGAGCTGCCCCCGGCGATGGTGGCGAGCTGGCGGGTGACGTCGGACAGGGACACGGCGACCTCCTTGGCGGCCCTGGCGGGGCGCCCTCACCGAGGGGGTATTTCACGCGGTGCGCGCGGTGCGCGCCTGATGGCCGAGGAGCAGCTGCTCCATCACCCACATCCGGCTGCCGGGCAGCGCCTGCGACGGCGGCGACATCGGCACGCCGTCGAGCCAGCCGGCGACGAGCGCTTCGACGCGTTCGGGCGGTGCGTTCAGCCACCGCGCGAGGTCTCCTCCCATGCGCCGGAACGTCTCCGCTGCGCGGGGCCGGTCTCCGAGCGCGGCGTGGACGACGGCGGCGGGCAGCCAGTACGAGACGGTGCCGAGGTCGCCGCTCTCGAGCTCGCCGTCGTAGAAGGAGGCGAACTCGTCGAGCTCGGCGCGGAGGTCGGCCTCGGGGAAGCCGAGCACCGCGCGCACCTGGAGCGAGATGCCCAGCGTGGCGCGCTCGCCGTCGACGGCGCCGGCCTCGCGGAACGCTTCGCGCCCGCGCTCCGCCATCTGCAGCGCCCGCTCGAAGTCGTCGGCCAGGGCGTACAGGGCGAGGTTCATGGAGCCGATGCCGAGCGCCCGGCGGCGCGGGCCGAGGCGCGCCATCGCCCGCTCGATGAGCGGGATCGCCGTCGTGTCGAGGTGGCGGAACCGGACCATCCCCAGGTTCTGCGCCGCCATGGCCTCGAAGCGCACGATGCCCGCGCGCACCACGGCGTCGTAGGCGGCCTCGGCGATGGGACGCGGGTCGGCCGGGTCGAGCACGCGGCAGATGAGCAGCGCCACCAGCGCCTTCGCGCGCGCGACCGGGTCGTCGGCCGCGAGCGCCACGGCGCGCTCCGCCACGCCCGCCCCCTCGGCCCGCCGATCGCTGCGCGCGATGGCGATGGCGAGCGAGGCGTGGGCCCGCGCACGCCACGACGCGGGCCCCTCGAGCTCCGTGGCCCGCGTCGCGACGGCCTCGGCCTCGGCCCAGCGCCCCACCGCGCCGAGCGCCCCCGCCAGGATCTCGCTGACCGAGAACCGCAGCGGGTCGGCGGGCTCGAGCCCCTCCAGGGCCTCGCGCAGGCGGACGATGCTGCGCCCCGCGCGGGCGAGGTCCAGGTCCCGCTCCCCCAGCGCCACGGCGACGGCGGCGCGCCCCCCGTCGGCGCGCGACGCCGCCTCAGCAGGTCGGCCTCGCAGCGGACCAGATCCCCGAGCGCCGCCTCGTAGCCGGGGGTGTACACAGCGCGGCCGTGCGCGTCTGCGCCCAGTCGACGAACCAGGCCGTGTGCGCGGCCCGGGCCTCGGCTGCGCGGCGCGGAACGCGCGACCAGGTCGCGCACGGCGTACGGCGCCAGCGCCGCCCGGCACCTCGCGCACGAGGTGCACCCGCCACAGCCGCTCGACGGCGCTCGGGTCGGGCAGCAGGGCCGCCGCGAGCGGCGGATCCGCCGCGCCGTGCGCGACGCACAGCCGGGTGAGCGCGTCCTGGTCGGCGCCGTCGAGCGCCTCCCAGCTCCACGCCACCGACGCCGCCGCGCTGGCGTACCGCCCGTCCCGCCCGCGGTCCGACAGCACGCGCTGGGTGCGCGACTAGCTCGTCCACGACGCGCGTGAGCGGCAGCGCGGTGAGCCGGGCCGCGGCGAGCCAGGGCGAGCGGCAGGCGCTCGAGTGGCCTCGGCGGCGCGCGCGACGAGGGCCTCGGGCAGAGGCGTACGGTCCAGCGCCCAGCGCGCCGGGCGACGAGCAGCAACGGCGGCGTCGGCGGCGGCGAGCGGCGGCACGGGCAGGCCCGCCACCCCGGCCACCGGCACGCGCGAGGTCACCAGCAGCGTCACCTCGGCGAGGTCGCCCGCCGCGAGCGCCGCCACGGCGGGCGCGCAGCGGTCGCAGGTGTCGAGCACCACCAGCGTGGGCCCGTTCGCGCGGATGACGGCGCCGAGGCTGCTCCCCTCGGGCAGCTCGACCCCCATGGCCGCGAGGATGCGCTCCTGCACGCCACCGCGTCGGTGGCGTCGCTACAGTCGGCCCACCAGGCGCCCGCGTGGGCCCAGTCGCGGCTCGCGTCGAGCGCCAGCGCCTGCGCGAGCCGGGTCTTGCCGACGCCCGCCGGGCCGAGCAGCGCCAGCGATCCCGCCGCCAGCTGCTCGCGCGCCGCGACGAGCAGCGAATCGCGGCCGAGCATGGGCTCGCGCGGCGAGTCGAGGTTGGTGCGCTGCACCGACGCCGCGGCCTCGACCAGCCGGTAGCCCTCGCCGTGGGCCGTGAGCAGGTGGACGGGCGTGGACGGGTCGCGCTCCAGCTTGGCCCGCAGCCGGTGCACGGTCATGTCGACGGCGCGCAGCGACGCCCGGGCCCGCGCCCATGTCGGCGTGCAGCGCCTCGCGCGCCAGCGTGGTGCCGGGCGCGCGCGCCAGGGCGCCGAGCAGCGCCACCTCCGACTGGGTCAGCCGCGCGAGCCGCTCGGCGCGGTAGACGCGGCCCCGGACGAGGTCGACGACCCCGTCCACCAGGCGGACCACGTGCCGGGAGCCCGACGTCACGCCGCTCCAGTATCCGCGCCGAGGCTACTTCGCCGGGACGGTGCTCTCCTGCGTCCGCCGCGCGCGCGGCTCGGCCACCAGCGCCTCGCGCTTCGCCGCGACCCGCCGATCGAGGCTCGCCCTTCGCGCGGGCGCGGTCTCGGCTCCTCCTCGACGAGCTTCAGCTTGTGCACGAAGGTCTGGACCCGGATGCCGATCGAGCCGCCGGGCTTGTTCTGGTCGAGGTCGTGCAGCGCGGTGTGCGGCGCCTTGGCCGTCCCATGACCCGGTCGATGATGCCGTAGGTCGGCGCGTCGTGGCCCGCTTGAACGACGACAGGTCGAGCACCGCGAGGTGCAGGTGCCGCGCAGCGTACCGGGCCGCCCACACCTTCTGCGCGCTATTGGCCGAGTAGTTCTCGGGCCACACGTCGCGGATGTCGAACGGGTCGTCATCGCCGAAGAAGCGCCGGGTGTAGGCCGGATCGCGCGGCAGCGAGCGCAGCGTGAGGATGGGGTAGCCGCGGACCTGGAACTCGTCGGGGATGCCGTGGTTCAGGCCGGGGTCGTGGTGGTAGGGCCGGCCGAGCATCAGGATGGCGACCTTGTTCTCGGCCTCGACCTGGTCGAGGATCTGGCGCCCGCGCTGCTGGATGCGCTCGTCGAAGCGCTGGAGCGCCTCGAAGCCCTGCTCCACGGCGAAGTCGCTCTCGTCCTCGGTCACGCCGAGCCGCGGGCCCCACACGTCGAACAGCGAGCGCTTGAGCAGGTTGCGCTCGGTGAAGGTGAGTGCGGGGTCGAGGAACTCGATGCCGGCGCGCGCGAAGAAGTCGACCTCCTTGGTGAAGGCCGCCTTCACGACGTTCGGCGAGCCCGCGACGATGGGGCAGCTCGCCGTGTCCATCGTCTCGCCGAGCCACGACGGGATGTGCGTCAGGCACGGGTAGAAGATGTACGACAGCGGCCCCTTGCGCTGCATCGGGTCGGTGTGCGCGTGGAACAGCAGCTCGTGGACGTGCGCCTGGATGACCTTGCTCGGGAAGCACGGGTCGATCGAGCCGTAGCGGCCGCCCTCGTGCCACATCTCCTCGGTGGTCGGCGAGCTGAACACGATGTTGTTGCGCGGGATGCCGAGCGCCTCGAAGTAGGTCCGGAAGAACGGGCCCACCGTGTACAGGTTCAGCACGCGCGGGATGCCGATCTTCACCGCGGTGAGGTCGGCGTGGCTGCGGCGGAAGCCCCGGCGGAACGCCCGTCGCGCGATGCGCATCAGCGGCAGCTCGCGGACCTCGACGTCGTCGGTGGCGGTGCCGGCGGCGGGCAGGGGCGCGGCGTCGTAGAAGTGCTTGAAGGCGAGCTCGCCCTCCTCGTCGACGAGGTTCGGGAACTGCTTGCGCAGCACCCGCCGCTCCTTCTCGAGGGCGATGAGCGCGGACTTGCTCTCGACCGTCCCCTTCTCGCAGGAGAAGCCCGAGATGTAGCGGCTGGTGCGGCCGTCCGGGGTCTCGGTGTCGATGAAGGTGCGCGTGCAGTGGTTCGGGCAGAAGTGGCAGGTCGTGGACTCGTCGGTCGTGGACGTGTACGCCAGGTCGATCGCCTGCTCCAGGCCCACGAACCGCGACTTGCCGGCGCGCTTCACGACCCGGAGCGTCTCCATCGCGGCGCCGATGGCGCCGGCCTCGCCGCAGTGCGGGTGCACGACGATCTTGGCGTCGGGCACGCGCTCGGCGATGTAGTCCACCTGGGCCTTGACCGCGGCGAGGTTCCGCTGCGTGCCCCCCTGCAGGACGAAGGTGCGGCCGAACTCCGCGAGCCGCGGCACCTGCACGACGTACTGCCAGACGTTCTTCGGGAGGACCTTGGCCAGGCCGGCCAGCATCTCGGTGCTGGAGAAGCCCTCCTTCTGGAAGTTCACGCGGTCGGCGTCGAGGAAGACGGCGCAGCCGTAGGAGAACTTGGGCGCGAGATCGGCGGCGAACGCGGTCTGCGCGTAGTCCTGCAGCGGGACGCCGAACTGGTCGGCCATCGCCTGCAGCAGCATGCCGTTGCCGGCCGAGCACTGGTTGCTCAGGCGGAAGTCCTTGATGTCGCGGCCGCGCTTGCCGTCGCGCAGGAACAGGACCTTGATGTCCTGGCCGCCGATGTCGCAGACCACGTCGGCGTCGGGGACGTAGCGGACGGCGGCCATCATGTGGGCGACCGTCTCGACGATGTTCACGTCGGCGTACAGCGACTCCTCGAGGACCTTGGCGGCGTAGCCCGTGGCGCCGAAGCCCTCGCAGACGAGCTCGGCGCCCTGATCGCGGACGTAGTCGCGGATCTCGGCCAGCAGCTCCTTGGTGTCGCGGATCGGGTTGCCCTTGGACAGGCAGTAGGCCTTGAACAGGACCTCGCCCGTGTCGTAGTCGACGAGGACGGCCTTCGACGAGGTGCTGCCGCCGTCGAGGCCGATGACGCCGCGCACCTGCTGGCCCGGGGCGAAGCGGGTCGCCTCGAACGGCGGGATGGTGTGGTCGGCGAGGAAGGTGTCGAGCTCGTCCTGCGACTTGACCAGCGGGCCGCCGGCGGAGGCGCCGAGGCGGGCCGAGCGGCCGTTCTTCAGGTAGTCCTTGAGGCCGTCGAGGCCGCGGTAGGTGGCGTCGACCTGGGAGACGTCGGTGAGGCCGAAGACGACCGCGCCGAAGGCGGCGTAGTACTGGGCGTTCTCGGGGACGAAGACCAGCTCCTCCACCGGCAGGTCGGGCACCTGGTAGCCGCGCGAGGCCCAGGTCTCCGGGATGCGCAGGCGCCAGCACTCGACGAGGAACGGCAGGTAGGTGTTCGGGCCGCCGAGGAGCAGGACCTTGTGCCGCAGCGTGTTGCCGCGGGTGAGGACCGACAGGTTCTGGTGGACGATGGCGTCGGCCAGGGAGTTCAGGATCTCGTCGGCCGGGATGCCCGACTTCACGAGGTTGACGATGTCGGTCTCGGCGAACACGCCGCACTTCGCGGCCACGTGGTGCAGGCGCGTCGGGTCGAAGGTCAGCGAGCCCATCTCGGAGGACTTCATGCCGACCTTGATGAGGCACTTGTCGATGGTGGCGCCGGTGCCCGAGGCGCACTTGTCGTTCATCGAGGTGAACGCGGTCTTCTCGAGGCGGCCGTCTTCGCGGACCTCCTCGCGGAACAGCACGATCTTCGCGTCCTGCCCGCCCAGCTCGACGACCGAGCCCACGTCGGGGTGGAGGCGCTCGACGGCCAGGGTGACGGCGTTGACCTCCTGGACGAAGCGGGCGCCGAGCGGGGCGGCCAGCGGGGAGGAGCCCGAGCCGGTGACGAAGATCTGGACGTCGCCCGCGTCGGGGAAGGCCTCGCCGATGCGGATCAGGAAGTCCTGGACCATCTCCGGCTGGCGCGTCTCGTGGCGCTGGTAGTCGGACCAGAGGATGTCGAGCGTGTCGGGGTCGCACACGACGGCCTTGACCGTGGTGCTGCCCACGTCGACGCCCACGGCGAGCCTTCTTCCCACGGCGCCCTCCCGAGTGACTGACACGTCAGTCTATCTCACCGGGGCCGGCGGATCCGCCCGGCGCGAGGCGGCCGGCGTTGAAATCCATTGTGCTGACGGGCGAAAGGGGACTATTGGCGGGCAGGCGCTGGGCAGATCTGGCGACATGCCCGCTGGCTGCGCCTGACCGACAGGGTCCCCCGCCCGGCGGCACCGTAGCAATTGAAACCGGCCTCTCGACGGCGTCGCCCGCTACCGGGGTGCCAGAGGAGGGTCGAATGCTGCTCCGTTCGGCCCGTCTGTCGCGACGGCGTGGCATGCGCGCGTCGGGTTGGGAGAGGGTGGGGTCGAGGACGACTTCGTTCTGGATCGACCGCTGGGAGGCGCCCTGTCGGTCGAGCGAGCTCGACTGCGAGGCGCCGCCGCACCCGGTGACGCCGAGGCGGAGTGCGCCTCGCTGGTGGCGGCCTGGCAGTAGTGCGGAGCCAGCCCGTCGGCGTCCGGTGCGCGGCAGGTCCACGGCGGTCCCGAGGTGCTGCTGATCTTCTGCTCGCCACCGGCTGCCACCCCCCGCCTGCCGTCGGCCACGGCTCGACGGCGTCGACCGTCGCCGCCGATCTCGACCACGCCGAGGGCCGAGCTCCGCATCGCCGTCGACAACCCCTCCCGTCGACCTCGACCTCGCGGCCGTCCGCTGGGAGGTCGCCGTCCGCGACCGCCCTGGCCGCCGGCACCGTCGACGTCCCGCAGCCCTGCCCGCCGACAGCGTCACCGTCCTGCGCGTGCCCGCCACGGTCCACTTCGCCGACCTCTCCGCCGCCTACGACGACGGCGTCCTCGGCGCCCCCTACCGCATCACCGGCGAGGTCGACCTCGACACCGCCTTCGGCACCTGGACGCTCCCGCTCGGCCACGAGGGCACCGTCCCCCTGCTCGACCCGCCCACGCTCGACCTCGTCGACGTCGACGTGAGCCTCGAGGGCACGGGCGTGCGCCTCGCCGTCGCGCTGAAGCTCGGCCTGCCCGGATGGTGCAGCTCTCGGCGCTGTCGTGGACGGTCGCCACCCCCGACGCCGTGCTCGCGCGCGGCGCCGCCGCCGTCGACACCGCGGGCACACATCGGCAGGCGCCTGGCTCGACCCCATGGGCACCGCCGCGGCCGCGGCCTGGGCCGTCTACGAGGCCGCGGCGAGGTGCGCATCGACCTCGCCGGCGCGCTGACCACCCCGCTCGGCACCGTCCCCGTCCTTCTCCCGCCGCTACGCCTACGGCGAGTGAGCCCGCGGTCAGGACTGCAGCCTCCTCGTCCGGACGGCGCGTTCTCCTGCCGCTGCGGCGCCAGCTCCGCCTCCATCCACCCCGCTGCGTCGCGCACGACGGCGTGCAGAGTGCGCGTCGCGACCGCGCCGCGCTGATCAGCGCCTGACCGAGTGACGGCCACCGAGATCGTCGATCGCCCGCAGCGCCGGCCGCGCCCATCCCCGGCTCGCGGTAGCGCCGGGCGCACAGCTCGGCCACCTCCGGCTCCCACGTCAGCCGCACGCCGCTGTCGGCCGCCCGCTGCCGCAGCCGCTGCGAAGGTGCAGCGCCACCACCTGGCGCGCAGGTCGTCCCGGATGGTCGCGGAACACCACCACCCCGTCAGGCCGGTTGAGGAGCTCGGGCCGGAACTGCCGCGCCCGCTCCATGGTCGCCTCGCGGCGCAGGCCTCGTCGTCGCCGCCGAAGCCGAGCGCCCGCGGTTGCCCACCTGCGAGCCCGCGTTGGTGGTGAGCACGAAGGCCTCCTTCACCGTTCACCTTGCGGCCCTCAGCGTCGGTCACCACGCCCTCGTCGAACAGCGACAGGAACATGGCCTGGACGTCGGTGCGCCTTCTCGAACTCGTCGAGGAGCACCACGGCGTACGGCCGGCGGCGCAGCGGCCCCGTGAGCTGGCCACTCCTCGCCGTGGCCTGGTAGCCCGGCGGCGCGCCGGCAGCCGGCTGCCGGTGAACTTGTCGCCGTACTTCGGCTCATGTCGAGCTTGACGAGCGCCTGGCCCTCGGGGAACAGGAAGTCCGCCAGCGCCCGCGCGAGCTCGGTCTTGCCCACGCCCGACGAGCCGGCGAACAGGAACACCCGCGCGGACGCCCCGGATCCGTCCCGGACCGCGCAGCCGCGCGGCCTTCGCGAGCTCCCCACGGCCTCGCCCTGCCCGATGACGCGCGCCGACGAGGAACGCCTCGATCCGGCCTGAGCGGCTTCGCGCTCGGCCTCGGTCAGCGTGTGGACGGGGATGGAGGTGCGCTCGCTCACGACCCGCGCCACCCGCGCGGCGTCGACGGTGTTGCCGTCGGTGCCGAGGCTGGCGTCGGCGCAGGCCTCGTCGAGGAGGTCGAGCGCCTTGTCGGGCAGCCGGCGGTCGGGCACGAAGCGCACCGACAGCCGCACATAGCCACCAGGGCGTCTTCGCGGACGGTCACGTCGTGGTGCTTCTCGTACAGGTGCGCGACGTTGCGCAGCAGCGTCGAGGTCGCGGCGTCGGTCGGCTCCTCGACCTGAATGGGCTGGAACCGGCGATCGAGCGCGGAGTCGGCCTCGAAGTGCTTGCGGTACTCGGCCACCGTGGTCGCGCCGATGACGGTGATCTCGCCGCCGCGACTTTTTCCAGCACTGGCTTGAGGATCATTCGCGGCGTCGAGCGAGCCGCCCTCGGTACGCCCGCGCCCACGAGGACGGATCTCGATCGGATGAACGAACGGCACGATCCCAGGTTCTCGCGCGCCTCCTTGATGATGTCCCTTGAGGCGCTCCTCGAAGGTGCCGCGGTACTTGGTGCGCCCGCGAGCGGCGAGCCATCGACAGCTCGATGATCCGCAGGTGGCGCAGCCGCTCGGGCGCCGACTCGCGCCAGCGCCTGCGCGACGCCCTCGACCACCGCCGTCTTGCCGACGCCGGGGTCACCGAGCAGCAGCGGGTTCGCCTTGAGCCGCCGCACGAGCGTCTTCATCACGCTGTGGATCTCGCCCTCGCGGCCGATCACCGGCATGAACGCCCGTCGCGGGCCAGCGCGGACAGGTCGCGCCCTGCTCGTCGAGCACGGGCGTGGGCGAGTCGTGCTCTCCTCCTCGACCTCCTCGGCGAGGTGCTCGCAGGTGGCCTTGCCGTCGCGCGCGAACGGGCTCTGCGGCTCGATCTCCAGCGCCTTCTCCCACAGCGGGAGCGCTTCCTTGTAGCGGTGGAGCGTGTTGAGCGCGGCGGCCTTGCCCTGGACGGCGAAGGCGTGGCGCGGCCCGACCTGCAGCGCCCGCTCGAACCACACCAGGCAGCCCTGGTAGTCGTTGAGCATGCGCATGCACTCGGCGCGCCCGGCGAGCGCGTACAGGTAGTCGGAGCGCATGGCGAGCGCGCGGTCGTAGGCCTTGATGGCCTCTTCGTAGCGCTCGTTCTTCCTCAGGGCCTCGCCGATGTTGGTGGCGGCCTGGTAGTGGTTCGGCTCGATGGCGAGACACCGCTCGTAGGCCTCGATGGCGCGCCGGTACTGCCGGTCGTCCTCGTGGGCCATGCCGAGGCGCAGGGCGGCCTCGGCGAACGTTGGATCGTAGCGCAGCGCACTCTCGAAGCACGCGACCGCGGCCGCATAGTTGCGGTCCTTGTAGAACAGGCGCCCGCGGTCGAGCTCGTCGCGCGCCATGTCGCGATCGATGCGGGCGCGCGGCACCGACAGGGTGGTCGGCGGCGCGGTGACGAGCGCCCCCTCGCTGCCCTGGCCCGTGAGGGACGGCGTGTAGCCGTGGGGCACCTGCACGATGGCGCGCTCGTTGATGAGCGGCGTGTCGTCGGCGCGGCCGATGGGGCGCGAGCGGCGCAGCATGGAGCGCCGCGCGCGCGCGTCGCCCCGGTCGCCCACGCCGGCCCGGCACTGCGCCAGCCCGCGCTTCACGAACGAGGCGTTCGGGTTCTCGCGCAGCGCGGCGAGCCACAGCGGCAGCGCCTCGTCGTAGCGGCGCAGCGCGTTGAGCGCAGCCGCCTTGCCGCACAGCGCGAGGTACTGGCGCGGCCGCAGCGCGAGCGTGCGATCGAACCACTCCACCGCCTCCTCGAAGCGGCCGAGCATGCGCAGGGCCTCGGCGCGGCCGGCGGTCGCGCGGACCTCGTCGGCGTGGAGCTCGAGGATGGCGTCGTAGGACGCGATGGCGCCCTGGTAGTCGTTGCTCCGCCGCATGGCGTCGGCCCGGTGGCACGCGGCGTCGAGGTGGTCGGCGTCGCGGGCGAGCACCTCGGAGAAGGTGCGCACGGCGAGGCGGTACTGGCGGTCCTCCTCCTGGCACAGGCCGAGCAGGTACCACGCGCTCGTCCACGACGGGTCCTCGTCGGTCGCGAGGCGCAGCGCCGTCGCGGCGTCGGGGTAGCGGCCCTGCTGCATCAGCGCCCGGCCCTTGTCGTAGGCCTGGCGGGCGCGGTCGCGCGCGGCGGGGTCGAGCTCGACGGTGGGCGGGTCGGACAGCTCGTCGCCCGCGAGGCGCATGGCCTCCTCGCAGCGCTGGAGCCCCGTCTGGGCGTCCTCCGACGCCGGGTCGATGGCCAGCGCCTGGCGCCACACCGGGCGCGCCTCGTCGTAGCGGCCGAGGTCGTTGAGCGCGCTCGCCTTGCCGCGCAGCGACACGGCGTGGGTCGGCTTGCGATCGAGCGCCAGATCGAACCACTGCACGGCGTCTTCGGCGCGGCCGAGGCGCCGCAGCGTCTCGCCGCGGCCGGCCAGCGCCGCGATGACGTAGGCGCCGCCCGGCGCCGACGGCTCGGGGGACTCGGCGGCCAGCGCACGATCGTAGGCGTCGAGCGCCTCGGCGAGGTGCCCGGCGCGCCGCAGCGCGTCGCCCTGCGCGGCCACGGCGTCGATCCGGTCGGGCTGGAGCTCGTGCACCCGCGACCAGGTGCGGTACGCGTCGTCCCACCGGGTGTCGGCCTCGTAGACCCGCGCCAGCTCGCGCAGCACGTCGGTGCGCCCGGGACGCTTGTCGAGCGAGCGCTCCAGCGCCGAGGCGGCCTCGGCCCAGCGCTCGTCGTTGACCAGCGCGCGGCCCCAGTCGAGGTCGATCTCGGCCACGAGCTGATCGCCGACCAGCACCGGCGCGGCGGTGGTCTGCTTGTGGCGCGCGGCCCACTTCGCGGCGCCGTCGCCCAGCCGGGCGGCGGCGAACCGCGCCTCCTTGAGCCCCTGCGCCGCGAAGGTCGACGTGGGGTCGAGCGCCGCGGCGTGCTCCCAGTAGGGGATCGCCTCGTCGAACCGCGCCAGGGCGTTGAGCGCCGCCGCCTTGCCGCGCAGGGCGAAGGTGTGCTCGGCGTGGACCGAGAGCGCCCGGTCGAACCAGTGCAGCGCCTCGTCGGGCCGGCCGAGCATCCGCAGCGTCTCGGCCTTGCCGGCGAGCGCGTAGAGCTGCTCGCCGTCGAGCACCAGCGCGGTGTCGTACGCCGGCAGCGCGAGGTGGTAGCAGGCGGCCTGCCGCAGGCACTCGGCCCGGTAGGTCGCCGCCTCGGCGTGCTCCGGGTCGATCGCCAGGACCCGCGACCAGCCGTCGGCCGCGAACGACCACTGGCCACGCAGCTCGCGCACGCGTGCCAGGCCGATCGCGGCCTCCAACAGGTCGGGAGCCAGCGCCAGCGCGGCCTCGTAGGCATCGATCGCGTCTGCCCAGGCTCCGGCCGAGTGGAGCTGGACCGCCCTCTCCAGGTGCTTCTGCGCCTCGTCCATCGTGCTCCGATCCCAGCTGATCGGACCGCAGGGGATCCTTGTGCCTTCAGGATACCCTCGCGGCGGCCCGGTGGGGGGACCCGATCGCGCCGACGCGGGCGGGCTCGGCCGCTGAGGCACACGCTGCGGTGCGCCTCTGCGGCGCGCGCGGTGTACCCCGCGGTGCGACCTACGCCGACACGTAGTCGCCCTGCGATCGGTCCCAGTCGCGCGCGGGATGCAGCGGCACCCCCGATGCGGGCTCGGGCTGCAGCACCTCGAGCTCGCCGCACGACGACGTGAACCGCTCCCCGCCCACGTCCCAGACCACCCGGGCGAACTTCGTGTTGTAGCAGGCGCTCTGCCGCCCGTCGGGGTGGTCGTAGCGCAGGCCGGCGTACCCCGCCGGGTCGGCCGTCATCTCGCGCGCGACCCGCGTCCCGGGCCGGTGCCAGCGCGCCGTCCACCGATCGAGCGCCACGCTGCCGACGCCGAACCAGTGCCGCAGCCGGTTCTTGCGGACGTCGGGGTTCCGCCCGACCACCGCGGTGAGCCAGGGGCTCGGCCGGCCGCGCAGCAGGATGCTGGCGCTGAAGCCGTCGACGGTGCGGTCGGCGCCGTCGTCCCAGACGTTGACCGAGCCGTAGGCGTAGCGGTGGGCGTGCTCGAGCCCCAGTTGTGGCCTCGCAGGCCCACCCAGCCGTCGACGTCCCACCGCTCCCCGCGCACCACGAGCTCGCCGTCGAAGCGGAGGTTCGGCGCCGGCGTGAGGAGCTTCTTCTTCGGGAAGCCGCCCGTGTACAGCGACGCCCACGGCAGGTGGTACAGCGCGGGCTGCACGCCGCGCAGCCGCAGGTCCCACGACAGGCTGCCGATGCGGCCCGTCGCCCGGGTGGGCTCGAGGAGGATGTCGCCCGCGCGCAGGTGCACGGCGTCGGGCGCGGCCTCGACCTCCGACCAGGCGACCTCGCGCTTGACCACGATCGGCGCGGCGCCGCGCTCGAAGGCGACGGCCCAGAACTCGCCGAGGCCGGTGCCCTCGACGGGGATCAGCGCGTTGTGCTTGATCCACAGGGCGCGCGAGCCGTCGGGCGCGTTGGCCTTGAGGTAGTTCGACTCGTAGATGCCGCGCGAGGGCGTGCCCCGGGTGGGGCTCCGAGGCCCGCGGGCCGCCAGGATTCGCTCGTAGGCGTCCACCGCCTCCCCTCCGTCGTGCCGATTCGTTGCGAGCCTACGGGACGGCGGGGGCGTCCACAACCCGATCCCCGCTGCGCCACCGCGGCGTCAGCAGGCGCGGCAGGTCGCGCAGGTGGAACCGCGTGACGCCGGTGGACACGAGGCGCCCGGTGCGCTGCTCGGTGAGCGCGTGGACGCAGGTGGTGTGGCTCACGGCGAGGTTCCACCACCGCAGGTCGACCTTGTCGCCGAGGTAGCGGTACCGGGTGCCGCCCACGTCGAACTCGAAGACGTAGCGGATGCGGCGCTCGGGCCAGTACTGCAGGTGGAGCGTGCCATCGCAGGGGGTCCAGTCGCACAGGCCGCCGGCCAGCACCTCGCCCTCGAGGCGCTGCCACAGGAAGGTGGGCTTGCGCGGGTCGAGCCACTCGCGCAGCCGGTCGGGGCCCCAGCGCGCCCGGAAGGCGAACGGGTGCCGGCCCGGCGGGCCGCCGTCGACGAACTCGTGGTGGCCGCGCATCAGCTCCTGGGTGCGGAAGCCCACGTCCCCTCCTCGAGCAGGCGCTCGGCGGTGCGGAGCGCCAGCGCCATGATGGTGATCTGCGGGTTGACGCCCGGCGAGTCGGGCATGGCGGCGGCGTCGGCGACCCAGATCCGGCGGGTGCCGAGCACGCGGTGGTCGCGGTCGAGCACCCGCCCGACGGCGGCGGTGCCCTGCGGGTGGAAGCCGCTGACGAGCAGGGCGCTGCGCGGGAAGTCGGCGGGGCGCCAGGCGTCGAGGGCCGCGGGGCTGGCCACCTCGGGGTCGCGGCCGGCGACGGGCAGCAGGACGCGCTCGGCGCCCGCGGCGAACAGCGCGCGGGCGGCGAGGATCAGCGCGGCGCCGAGGTCGGCGGCGTCGTCGTCGTGGACGGCGTAGCGCAGGACGGGGCGTCCGCCCACGAAGTCGACGGCGCCGGTGCCGCGGTCGCGGACCATCATGCCGTAGTTGGCGACGTGGTCGTAGTGGGCCATCCAGGCGCGGTGGCGCTCGCCGGCGGCGGGGAGCAGCGTGGCGGTGACGGCGGGCGGCGTGTGGGCGCCCTCGAAGGTGACGCGGGGCAGCTCGGGGGCGACGTAGCCGAGCGCCTGGGGGACGCCCTCGTGGTGGACGGGCTCGGGCATCCAGCCGAAGACCTTGCTGGCGGGGTGGATGCGGAGATCGCGGCCGGCGCGGCGCCAGGCGCTGCCGAGGCGGGAGGAGCGCAGCAGCTGGGGCGTGGCGACGGCGCCGCCGGCGAGCACGACGTGGGCAGCGCGCAGCTCTCGGGTCTCGGCGCGGGTGCGGACCCACAGGCGCACGCCGCCGGCGTCCTCGGCGAGGCCCACCACCTCGGACGCGGTGAGCAGCGTGGCGCCGGCCTGCACGGCCTCGGGGAGGAAGGCGCGGTCGGTCGAGCGCTTGGCGCCGTGGGGGCAGCCGAAGCAGCAGCGGCCGGCGCCGCGGCAGTCCGGCGCGTTGCGGGGCAGCGGGGCCGAGGTGGTGCGGCCCAGCGCCTCGAGGCCCTCGCGGACGAGGCGGGCGGAGCCGTCGAGCAGGGCCTCGGGGGTGGGGGCGACGCCCAGCTGGGCCTCCACCCGGTCGAGGTGGCGGTCGAGGCCGGCGGTGTCGGCGCCCCACTCGCGGTGCCAGGCGTCGAGGCGCTCGGGGAGCGGGCGGAACGAGGTGCCGCTGTTGATGGCCGTGGTGCCGCCCACGGCGCGGCCGGCGACGACGAGGGCCATGCCGCCGCCGGCGGCGCTGCCGAGCATGCCCTGCTCCACGTAGTGCCGCTCGACGGCGCGGCCGGCCGTCGCGGGGGTGACGAGGTCGCCCGCCTCGACGAAGCAGACGCGCAGCCCGGCGCGGGCGAGCGCCCAGCCGGCGGGGCCGCCGCCCGCGCCCGTGCCGACGACGACCACGTCGAAGGTGTGGTTCGACAGGGCGCGGCGCTCGGCGAGGACGTCGGCCAGGGCGTGGAGCGGGTGGCCGGGATCCGGCGGGCCGGGCTCGGCGTAGCGGGCCTCGAGCAGGGGGAAGCGGGCGAGGAGCCACAGCAGGCGGACGGCGCGGAGGGGGTGCTGCTGCAGCGCGGCGTCGAGGGCGAACAGGGCGGGGTCCTCGAGGCGGCTGGCGCGGGTGGGGCGGCCCAGCAGGGCGAGCGGGGCCAGGCGGTCGAGGCCGTCGACGGCGCGGGGCCACAGCCCGGCGACCGGCCAGGGGTAGCGGGCGGCGCGGGCGGCGGCGGCTCGGGCGGTGGCCTCGGCGTCGGCGGCGCCGTGGGCGCGCAGCCAGCGGGCGGCGAGCGGTGGGGTCGGGGTCACGCGGGCTCCCTGCCGTCCATGATTTCTGACGGTGTCGTCATTTATCCTGCGGACGGAGATCCGCCATGACGGAAACGCGCCCGACGCTTTTCCGTCATTTCCACTGGCGCGTGCGCGCCGAAATGGCTTCCCGATTCCTGTCCACGGAGGAGCAACCTCGTG
>JAWKRQ010000051.1:0-67290 GCA_041389545.1 Myxococcota bacterium
CACCCCCATGAACGCGTGCACAGGCGTTGCACGCCGCGCCCGCCGGCCTTGCGAACCGGGCGGCTACGACAGGGACAGCTGGAGGTCGCATGACCCGGAGTGTCCCGCTGCCGCCGCCCGCCCTCGTCGCGGTCGGGTGGGTCGCCACCGCGCTCGTCGCCACCGCCGTGCTCGGCGTGAGCGGCGCCATGCCGGGCCGCTGGCCCGAGCAGGCGCACCTCGTGGGGCACCTCGGGCTGTGCGGCGTGCTGGCCGCGCTGGTCGCCGCGTCGGTGCCGGGTCCGGCGGTCCGGCGGGCGGCGGTCGGGCTGGCGGCGACCGTCGCGTTCGGCGCGGCGATCGAGGCCATCCAGCTGCGCTACCACCCGCACTGGACCGAGGTGGTGTACGACCTGCTCACCGACGGGATCGGCGCCTGCGCGGGGCTCCTCGCCTGGGCGCACCTCGGCGGGCGCGGGCGGCGCGAGGCCGTCGGGCACCTGCTCTCGGCGGCGCTGCACCCGCTGTGGGTCGCGCCCGTCGGGCTCGCCATGGCGACCTACGCCGGGGAGCGCTCGGGCGGCGTGGCGGTGCGCTGGATGGGGGTGGCGGGGCTGTGCCTCGCGCCCGCCATCGGGCTGTGGGGGCTCGGCGTGGCGCGCCGCTGGTGGTCCGACGCCGACCTGTCGCGCCGCACCGATCGCGCCGGGCTGTTCGCCGTCGGCTGCGCGAGCCTGGTGGCGTTCGGCGGGATCGCGGCGGCGCGCGGGCCGGACGCGGTGGGGGTCCTGGCGGCGCTCGCGGTGAGCGGGGCGGTGCTGGGGACGCTGTTGACGGTGGGCGGGCTGAAGGTGAGCGGGCACGTCGCCATCCCGGCGGCGCTGGGCCTCGCGACGGCGCTGTGGTCGTGGCGGGGGCCGTGGCTGCTGCTGGCGGTGGCGGTGCTGCTCACGTGGGCGCGGCCGGCGGCGGGCCGGCACCAACGGCGCGAGGTGGCGGCGGCGTGGGCGCTGGCTGCGGCGCTCGGGCTGGCGGCGGCGCTGGCGGCTGGCTGAAGCTCGACTGGTAGCGGATCCGGCCCGGCCGGAAGCGGATCCGGCCCGACCTGAATTCTTCCTGTTGCGGAAGCGGATCGGTGCCGGGCTCGCGGGTGCGCTCGTGCCTTTCCCGTGTTTCCAGCAGGCCTCTGCGCGCCGGGGAAGCAGATCCCGCCCGACCTGAATTCTTCCTGTTGCGGAAGCGGATCGGTGCCGGGCATCGGATCCGCTGTCGTGGCGCACGTCGTCGTGGATGCCCAGCTCGGAGCCGGCGCGGCAGCGACATCTTGCCGCACGCCGACCGGGCCTCCGCTGGGTCACGGTGACGTGCTGCCCCACAGGGGGTGGCGCGGAGGAGACATGCGCAGCGGATGGATGAGCGTGGGCCTGCTCGGCCTCGCCCTGGGGTGCAGCGGCGACGGCAAGGACGACGGCGACACCGGCCACACCCACGACGAGATGACCCCGTTCGCCCTGCGCTTCGCCGCGGTGCAGGACGGCGCGCCGGTCGACTGTTCGACGCCGATGCTCGGCCTCGGCCCCGACGGCCTCGACACCGTCGGCCTGAGCGACGTGCGGTTCTTCGTGTCCGACCTGCAGCTGCTCGACGCCTCGGGCGCCGAGGTCGAGCTCACCCTCGACGACAACGCGTTCCAGTACGCGAACGACAGCGGCCGCGTCGCGCTGATCGACCTCACCGGCGACAGCGCGGGCGACTGCCGCGCCTCGGCGATCTCGTTCTCCGAGGGCACGGCGCGGACCAACGACGTCGTGACGGGCACCACCTACGTCGACCAGGTGGCCGCCGTCCGGTTCTCCGTCGGCGTGCCCCAGGCGCTCATGCAGCAGGTCATCGGCGCCAACACGCCCGAGGCCGCCCCCTCGCCGCTCAACGAGCTGTTCTGGTCGTGGGCGTCGGGGTACCGCCACTTCGTGTTCAACGCGACCGTCACCGACGGCGTCGACGCCGGCGAGGGCTACCTGCACATCGGCAGCACCGACTGCGCCGCCGAGGGGGAGCTCGCGCTCGAGAGCCGCGACGCGTGCGGCCTGCTGAACACGCCGCTCGTCGCGCTGGACGGCTTCGATCTGGCCGCCGACACGGTGACGGTCGACCTCGCCGCCGCGCTGGCCGGGCTGCCGCTCACCGTCCCGATCACCGACCCCGACACCCAGCAGGTCATCGGCGAGGCGCCGGGGTGGGCGTGCCACAGCTTCGCGATGCAGCCCGACTGCCCGCAGATCTTCGAGAACTTCGGCCTCGACATCGACGCCGGCACGTGACGCCGCCGCCAACACCGTCTTCGGGCGGGGCTGACGGTGCGCCCGGCGGTCTGGCTGCTGCTGCTCGCCGCCTGTGACGGCGGCGACCCGGTCTCGCTCCAGCCGCCGCCGGGCGGCAACACCGGCGACGACGAGGCCGAGCAGGCGCGGCTGCGCGAGCTGCTGCGCCTGCCGGACCACCTCGAGGTGCCCTCCGTCCCGGGTACAACCGCTGACGGCCGAGAAGATCGAGCTCAGCCGCCACCTGTTCTACGACGTGCGACTGTCGGGCAGCAGACCAAGGCCTGCGCGGACTGCCACCACCAAGGGCTCGCGCCTTCGCCGGCGGCGAGCGCACGCCGACCGGATCGACGGGCGCGGTGCTGGTGCGCAACAGCCCGGGGCTCGCGAACGTCGCCTGGTACTCGACGCTCACCTGGGCACACAGCGGCCTGACCGACCTCGAGGACCAGCTGCTGGTGCCCATCACGGCCGAGCTGCCCGTCGAGCTCGGCGTGAACGACGGCAACGTCGACGAGGTGCTGGCGCGGTTCGACGGCGACCCGTGGTACGCGGCGCAGCTCGCGCGGGCGTTCCCCGAGAGCCCGTCGGGCGCGACGCTCAGCGAGTTCGCGTTCGCCCTGGCGAGCTTCTGCCGGAGCCTCGTCTCGGGGAACAGCGCGTACGACCGGTTCGTCGCCGGGGACCGCGAGGCGCTGACCGACCAGCAGAAGCAGGGGATGACCCTGTTCAACGGCGAGCGCTTCGAGTGCTTCCACTGCCACGGCGGGGCGAACCTGACGACGTCGTACCGCGACGTGCACACCACCGACGGCACGGCGCAGCGTCCCTTCTTCAACACGGGGCTGTACAACGTCGACGGGCAGGGTGGGTTTCCGAGCTACGACCAGGGCCTGTACGATGTGACGCTCGACCCTGCGAACCGGGGGTACTTCCGGCCGCAGAGCCTGCGGAACGTGGCGCTGACGGGGCCCTACATGCACGACGGGTCGGTCCCGACGCTGCGGGAGGCCGTCGAGCACTACGTCGCGGGCGGGAGGAACGTGGTCGACGGGCCGAATGCCGGGGACGGGCGGGCGAGTCCGCTGAAGTCGGGGCTCGTGCGGGCCTTCGATGCGACCGACGAGGAGATCGACGCGGTGGTGGCGTTCCTCGAGTCGACGACGGACTGGGACTTCGTGAGCGACCCAGCGTTCTCGGACCCGTTCGCGCCTTGAGCCGCAGGTGGGGCTGGCGAGGCGGCGGGCGAGGAGGTGACGGCGAAGTGGCAGGTGGCGAGCACGGGGAGCGTGGCGGGCGTGGCGAGCCCGCCGGAAGGCAGCGAGCGCGGCGAGTCCGGCGAGCGGCGAGCGCGCAGCTGCGCGAGCGGAGGCAGGAACGGGCGAGCGCGGCGAGCGGCGAGCCGCCGAGAGCGGCGAGCGCGGCCGGTTGGCGCGGCGAACGCGGCGGGCTGGGGCGGCGGGCGAGCGCGGCGAGCGCGGGCGCGGCGCTGGGCGAGCGCGGCGCTGGGCGAGCCGCCGAGGCGGCGAGCGCGGCGGGCTGCGAGCGCGGCCGAGCTGCAGGCGAGCAGGGCAGGCTGGGCCAGCGGGCGGGCGCGGCGAGCGCAGGCGCGGCTGGCAGGCGAGCGCGGCGCGGCGGCGCCGCAGCAGCGGCGCGAGCTGGGTGAAGCGCAGCGAGCTGCGAGTGGGCGAGAGCTGTGCGGGCGCGCAGGCGGGCATGCTGGGCGAGGTGGCGAGCTGCGAGCGTGGCGAGCAGGGCAAGGGTGGCGAGCAGGGCGAGCGGGGCCTTCTGGCGCGAGCGGGGCGAGCGGGGCGAGCAGGGCGAGGAGAGCGGGGCTGGGCGAGGGTGGCGAGCGGGGCGAGTGGTGCGAGCCCGGCGGGGTGCTGCGTTCGGCGCGGGGGCACGCAGGACGGGGCTTCAGCTTCCGGGCCTCCCCCGCACCGCGCCAGGGCTCGTACCACGCCCTGCACGTCCGGCCACCTCGGCCACCCCTTCGCACCCGTTCGGGCAAGCCCGAACGGCTCCTTGCAGGGACCCGGCCGAGAGTGGCCTCCGCTCCGGGCGCTGGTCTGCAGCATCTACGCGTGCGGGGAGGCTGTGCGGTGGTGCTGGAGACGGCCGAGCGGTCGACCCTCGGTGCGCGCGGGAACACGGAGACTGGACGTTCGAGGGAGAGAGTACGGAGACCGCGAGGCGGTGGGCCAGGGCGGCGTGGTGGTGAGGGAGCGCGGGGAGCGGACGTTGGCGGGACACCGACGGCGGCGGACACCAAGCCGCCGGTGCCGCAACGTCCGTGGGGCAGACGTTCTGGGGGTACCGAGCCGGCGGTCCACCCGCAACGTCCGTGGGGCGGACGTTCTGGGCGCACCGAGCTGGTGGTCCGCCCGCAACGTCCGTGGGGCGGACGTTCTGGGGAGCGCCGAGCCGGTGGTCCGCCGCAACGTCCGTGGGGCGGACGTTCTGGGGCACCGAGCCGGCGGTTCCGGCGAGTGCGTCCATGGAGCGGACGTTCCCCGGGGCCTGCGGCGATCGTCGGGCCCGGACACATCTGTACACACGTCTCCGAAGCCCCGGAGCGAGGAGCGAAGCCACCCTGACTCGCACAGCTGCAGGAGGTAAGCCACCCTCAGTGAGACAGTTGAAGTGCGGGTCCAGCAGCGGGCGCCAAACGAGAGAACCTTGCATATCCTCCACGCGACAGACCCTTGGGTGCCGAACTGTGCGATCCAGGTCGGCTTACCTCCTCGAGGTGCGATCCGGGGTGGCTTGCCTGGTGGTAAGCCTGCGCGATCGTTTGCTCCATGACGAGCGCCTCACGGGGCGTCGAATCAGTGTTCGCTCTGGAGCCGCACAGCCTCCCCGCACCGCGTAGAAGCTGCAGACCAGCGCCCGGGCAGGAGGCCACCTCGGCCGGGTCCCCTGCAGGAGCCGTTCGGGCTTGCCCGAACGGGTGCGAAGGGGTGGCCGAGGTGGCCGGACGTGGAGGGCGTGGTACGAGCCCCGACGCGGTGCGGGGAAGCGGTTAAGCCCGGTCCTGCGTGCTCGCCCGCGCACTCGCCGCGCTCGCCACGCTCGCCCAGCTCGCCCCGCTCGCCCAGCTCGCCCAGCTCGCCCGGCTCGCCGCGCTCGCCGCGCTCGCCGCGCTCGCCCCGCTCGCCCAGCTCGCCCAGCTCACCCGGCTCGCCCCGCTCGCCCCGCTCGCCCGGCTCGCCCGGCTCGCCCGGCTCGCCCGCTCGCCCGGCTCGCCCGGCTCGCCCGGCTCGCCGCGCTCGCCGCGCTCGCCGCGCTCGCCGCGCTCCGCCGCGCTCGCCCAGCTCGCCGCGCTCACCAGCTCGCCCGGCTCGCCGCTCGCCCCGGCTTGCGCTCGCCCAGTCCGCGCTCGCCACGCTCGCCGCGCTCGCCCCGCTCGCGCTCGCCCAGCTGCGCCCCGCTCGCCCACTCGCCCAGCTCGCCCCGCTGCCCAGCTCGCCCGGCTCGCCGCGCTCACCCAGTCGCCGCGCTCGCCCGGCTCGCCCAGTCGCCGTGCTCGCCCGGATCGCCGCGCTCATCCAGTCGCCGTGCTCGCCCGGCTCGCGCTCGCCCAGTCGCCGCGCTCGCCACGCTCGCCCGGCTCGCGCTCGCCCGCTCGCCCGCTCGCCCGCTCGCCCGCTCGCCCGCTCGCCCCGCTCGCCCTGCTCGCCGGGCTCCTGCTCGCCGCGCTCGCCCCGCTCGCCGGCTCGCCGCGTTCGCCGCGCTCGCCGCGCTCGCGCTCGCCCGGCTCGCCGCGCTCGCCCGGCTCGCCGCGCTCGCCAGCTCGCCCGGCGGCTCGCCCCGCTCGCCGCGCTCGCCCAGCTCGCCCAGCTCGCCCGGCTCGCCCGGCTCGCCTCGCTCGCTCGGCTCGCGCTCGCCGCGCTGCCCGCCACGCTCGCCGCGCTCGCCCGGCTCGCCGCGCTCGCCGCGCTCGCCGCGCTCGCCGCGCTCGCCCGGCTCGCCGCGCTCGCCCAGCTCGCCCAGCTCGCCCTGTTCGCCGGGCTCCTGCTCGCCGCGCTCGCCCGGCTCGCCCCGCTCGCCCGGCTCGCCCCGCTCGCCGCGCTCGCCGTGCTCGCCCCGCTCGCCCAGCTCGCCCCGCTCGCCCCGCTCGCCGCGCTCACGCCGCGCGCTCCGCCGCGCTCGCTCGCTCACCCAGCTCGCCCCCGCTCACCCGCTCGCCCAGCTCACCCCGCTCACCCCGCTCGCCCTCCACTCCCACGATCCGCCCCACCACCCGCAGCAGGCCCCCACCCGCCACGCCCCAGACACCGTGACGACGTCGTGTAGGACGTGACGCCCTCGCGACGGACGACCCCTATTGCCCCAGTGCGTTGCTTGGCCCGGCCAGCTGGCCGGAAGGACGAATGCTGCTCTGTCGATGTGGGTAGGGACGGCCTTCGCCGTGGGCCGGGCCGACCAGGAGTACCGGGCGCCGACCTCGAGGCCGAGAAGAAGGTCAACGTCACCGGCCAGGTCAGGGATCGAGGTCCACGAGTTCGACAACCTCGACTTCCGCAAGCTCGACGAGTCCTCCGACCAGGCGATCCTCGACAGCGACGACCGCGGCGGCTTCGCGTTCACCGGCGCCTCCCTGGCCCTCGCCTACACCGTCGACCCCCAGGTCCGCGTGTTCTTCGAGGCCGGCCACCGCGGCCTGTGGGGCGACGACCAGATCGGCAGCGTCAACTCGTTCGGCGGCTTCCTCTACATCCCCTCGATGTACGCCGAGCTGTGGACGAGCCCCGACCCCGGCAAGGGCGCCCGCTTCCAGATCGGCCGCCAGTTCTTCCAGATCGGCGGCCTCGGCGGCGCCCGCGACTACGTCCTCGCCGACGTGCTCGACATGGTCCGGGTCGACGTGGCGCTCGGCGACGTGGGCCGCCTCGCGCATCCCGCTGAACCTGTTCTCGGTGTCGGTAACCTCGCCGAGGTCAACTTCGTCTCGCTGCTCGGCCAGCAGTACGCCGAGACGTTCGACTTCCGCGGCGACACCCTCACCCGGCGCTTCGGCGGCGTGCTCGCGCTCGACACGCTCCCCATCCCGGTCGACGCCACGGCCTACCTGTTCTACACCGACGTGGGCGCGCGGGGCACGGGCTCCGACATCTCCTACGACGGCGCGCTGGGCAACTTCTCCGACAACGACTGGGTGCTCAACGCCGGCGTGCGCGCCTCGGCGAGCCTGGCCGACGGCCTCGTCCGGCCCTACGCCCACGTCGACCTCTCCCGCGGCATCGACCGCAAGGAGGTCATCGTCGAGGACGTGGACTGCAACGGCCTCGCCTACGGCCTCGGCGTCCGCATCGACGGCGACTCGATGCTCGAGCAGGGCCTGCCCGGCATCTCCGCCGAGGTCTCCTTCTTCGACGCCTTCGGCCCGGCCTACGCGAAGAACGGCCAGCAGTACAGCCACGGCTACGTCGGCATGAAGGGCCAGCAGGCCGGCGGCCAGCTGCTGAACCGCTTCATGGGCTGGCACCCCACCGCCTACCTCGGCCGCAACGGCGTCTCCGACCACCCGCAGAACATGGAGCGCATCGCGGGCACCCGCGTCATCCACGCCGACGTGGGCTTCGAGCTGCCCCTCGGCTTCGAGGGCGGCATCGGCTGGTGGCTGATGCAGGACAACGGCATCACCTTCCTCGCCTTCTCCGACCTCGACAACATCAACCCGCCGTTCGGCTACTCGCGCGCCGAGTACTCCGCGCAGCGGCGCCTCGGCCAGACCCTCGCCAACGAGATCGACGGCGAGCTCGGCTGGGAGTTCGGCGAGCACGTCGACATCTACGCCGGCGCCGCGACCGTGCTGCCCGGGTCGTTCTACGCGACCACCATCGACCGCGTGGCGGGCACCGCCCTCGGGTCGAACGCGCCGGTCAACGCCTGGGCGGTGTACGCTGGCAGCCAGGTGGTCTTCTGATGCGCGCCCCGCTGCTGCTCGTCACGCTGGCGGCCTCCGCCGCCTGCAACCCCGATCCCGGCCCCCCGGCCGAGCAGGTCGGCTACCGCACCGGCCTCGAGCCGGGCGAGCCGAACTCGGGAGAGCGCGGCACGGTCAAGATCACCGAGATCCTGTGGTCGGGCTCGGTGACCGACGACGGCGCGTGGGACCCCGAGGACGTGTTCGTCGAGTTCCGCAACGAGTCGGCCCGCTCGGTGAACCTGTCGAACTGGGTCCTGCAGATGCAGGGCTCGCGCGACGTGGCCTGGCGGATCCCGCAGTCCGACCTCGAGCTGCCGGTCGACGGCCACCTGTTCATCGCCGCGAAGACCACGGGCTGCTTCCCGGAGCCCGACCTCGTGCTGCCCGAGCTCGCCTTCTCCTACGGCGATCCCTTCGAGCTCACGCTGTACGACAGCGACGAGCGGCTGATGGAGCCCGTCGGCAGCGAGTACGCCCCGCCCTTCGCCGGCGGCTTCGACGGCGAGATCAGCCGCTCGATGGAGCGCATCGAGCTCATGTTCGGCGGCGAGGGCGGCTTCCCGCACTCCTGGCACTTCTACACCGACAAGGAAGTCTCGGTGCCGAACAACGACCGGATCGCCGTGGGCTGCCGCGAGCGCACCAAGGCGAGCCCGGGGCGCGCCAACTCGCCCGACTACTCCGGCGCCTTCGCCGCGGGGGGGCTCGACTGATGCGACCCACGCTGGTTCCGCTGCTGTTCGCCCTCGGCTGCAGCCCGCCCGACCCGACCGAGGGCTTCACCGAGGTCTCGCTCACCGTCGCGCCCGATGCGGCGTCGGCCGAGGCGCCGTTCGTCGACGCGATCGACGGCGCCGAGCGCGAGCTGCGCATCGCCCTGCCCGCCGGCGAAGACGAAGCCCTGGCCGACGCCATCGTCCGGGCCTACGCGCGGGGCGTCGACGTGCAGGTCGTCACCGACTACGACCTCGCCGAGACGCCCGCCGTGGCGCGGCTGCGCGCCGAGGGCGTGCCCGTGGCCCTGCGCGACGCCGGGCTCGCCTACTTCGACTTCAGCACGCTCGTGGACCTCATCTTCCCGAGCGAGATGACCCGGATGGACCACGCGTACGTCGTGGTCGACGGGCTGCGCATCGTGGCGGGCTCCACGCTCGGGCGCACCGGCCCCGGCACCCGCATCGTCGTGAACGCCCGCGGCGAAGACCTCGTCAGCGACCTGCTCGACGAGCACCGCCAGGTGTGGGGCGGCACCGACGCCGTCGCCGTCGACGCCTACTCGGCGCCCAGCAAGTCGATCGTCGATCCGCGCTGGCGCTACGGCACCACCACCTCGACCGACCTCCAGCTGTGGTTCGGGCCCCAGGAGCGCGTGCTCAAGCGGGTGATCGACGCCGTGTACTCCGCGCGCAGCGGCGTGTACGTGCTCACCGACGACTTCGCCAACGAGGGGCTCGCCCGCGCGCTGCAGACCAAGGCGCGCTGGGGCTTCGACGTGCAGGTGGTCGTCGGCCCGCACTTCGGCACCGACGTGGGCGCCTCGCAGATCCTCGAGCAGACCACCCCGAGCGTCGAGAAGCGCCGGCTGCTCCCCGACCCGGCCGCCACGCAGGACGAGGTGATCCCCACCATCGTGCTGATCGATCTGCCGCCCGACGCCGAGGGCTACCGGCCCTACACGCGGGCGTTCGTGCTCAACCACGACCTGTACTCGGCCGAGCGCGTCTACCGCGGCCGCCCCATCGTCACCGATCAGCTCATCGACGCCGCGATGTGGGTGTGGACCGACGTGGACCAGCCCGGCGCCGCCATCCGCGACCTGTTCGACGTCTACCGCGACCACTACAACCGCGCCGTCCAGCTCGGCGACCCGCCGCAGATGCCGGAGGCTCCGTGAACCGCAGCATCCTCGCGCTCGCCCTCGCCGCCGGCCTCGCCTCGTGCAACCCGCCGCCCGACGCCGCGGACGTCCAGGGCACCCGCGGCGGCCGGGTCGACTGCTACGTCAACGACCCCGGCGCCCGCGTCGAGACCATCTGGAAGGCCGACGCCGTCTCGGTGATGGTCGACCTCATCGACAGCGCCAACGCGAGCATCAAGCTCGCGGTGATGGGCTTCACGAACGAGGAGGTCGTCGAGGCCTTCGTGCGCGCCTACGACCGGGGCGTGAAGGTGGAGATGGTCGGTGACGCCGGCCACGTCTTCAACTACGGCTACACGCGGTTCGACGAGCGTCACATCCCGCAGTCGCTCGGCAACCTCGGCCACATCATGCACGACAAGTTCATGGTGGTGGACGACCGCTTCGTGTTCGCGAGCACCGCGAACTGGAGCGACACCGACCTGTACCACAACATCAACAACTTCGTGATGATCGACAGCCCGGCCATCGCGGCCGACTTCACGACCGAGCACACCCAGATGATGAACGGGGTGTTCGGCGAGGACAAGGTCGAGATCGACAACGGTCGGTTCTATCAGGTCGGCGACACGCTGGTCGAGGTCTGGTTCTCCCCCCACGAGGACTCGATGGGGCGGATGCTCGAGCTGGTCGACAACGCTCAGGACAGCGTCTGGTTCACCATCTTCGCGTTCACCAAGGACCAGCTCGGCTCCGCGCTCATCCGCAAGCAGGAGCAGCTCGCCGCCCAGGGCCGGCTCGTCGACGGCGACATCTCGGTCGGCGTGGCCGGCGTGGTCGACCAGTCCCAGCTGCACAGCAACGGCCAGTACCACGAGGCCTACCGCCTGCTCGGCGCCAAGGTGCCGCTGCGGCTCGACGGCAACGACGCCTCCGCGCAGCCGGGCGACTATCAGGCCGGCGGCGGCCGCCTGCACAGCAAGACCATGGTCATCGACCCCGACGGCGACGACCCGCTCGTCATCAGCGGCTCGTTCAACTGGTCGTCCTCGGCGACGCTGTCGAACGACGAGTACCTGCTCGTGCTGCACAGCCGGCGCCTGGCCAAGCTCTACGAGGCGTACTTCCGGATGCTGTGGGGCAACGCGCGGCGCTTCGGCGAGGAGCGCGTCGGCGAGAAGGGCCTCGAGCCCGGCGACCTCGTCATCGACGAGGTCCACTGGTACGGCGCGACCGACGCCGACATCGACGGCACCGACGAGTTCCTCGAGCTGCGCAACCTGACCGACCGCGACCTGCGCCTCGACATGTGGCAGATCTCCGGCGCGGACGACTTCGTGGTGGGCATCCCGCCGGGCTCGGTGATCCCCGCGTACGGCCGGTTCTCGATCATGGACCACCTGGTCGAGCCCTACGTCGACGGCGCGCCGCAGGACGAGCACACCGCCTTCCTCGACGGTGACCTCGTCGTGAACGCGTTCAACGACCAGCGCCAGTCGCGCCTGTACCTCAAGGACGAGGCGCTCGAGCTGTTCCTGCTCGACCCCGACGCCAACGTGGTCGACGTGGCCGGCGACGGCGGCGCGGCGTTCGCGGGCGGGCCCGGCACGCTCGACGGGCGCGAGGTCGTGCGCTCCATGCAGCGGCTCTACGCGTCGGAGGCCGGGCCGGCGCACGACGGCGCCGTGCGCGGCAGCTGGATGGCGAGCCCCGTCCAGGAGGGCGGCACCGACGTGAACCCCGGGCCCATCGTGCCCGGCCGGCCCGAGACCTACAAGGAGACCATCCTGGCGACGCCGGGCGAGGCGCCGCCGCAGGGCACCGACGTCCAGCCGCCGGGCGGCGGGTGATCGTCACGCTGCTGGCCGCCTGCACGTTCGCGATCACCCGCGAAGGGACGCTGGTGGTGGACGCACAGGACGTGAGCCAGCTCGGGACGCTGTCCTTCCCGGGCCCGATGCTCCGCGGCACGCGGACGTGCCCGGCGGTGCAGTGTACGACGGGGTGCGGGCTGCCGATGCCCCAGCTGCTGTCCTGCTACGATCTCGGCGTGGCGGGCCCCGGGTCGCTCGGTGTGGGGCCGTGCTTCACGTTCGACAGCCAGGGCGCGGTGACGTGGACGTTCACGCCGCGGGCCTGCGCCGTCGCCGGGTTCGATCCCGTCCCCGACACGATCACGTTCCCCGTGGTGACCGCCGCCACGGTGTCGCCGTCCGTCGTGGAGTACGAGGGGCTGGCCGAGGCGTTCCTGCACCCCGACCCGGCGATCGGGCACTTCCCGCCGCGGTGGCGCCACGTCCCCCAGGAGCGGTGGCAGCTCGCAGGCCCGTTCCAGTTCACGGTTGCGCTGTTGCGCGCCACGGACCTCTCGACCGTGGGGTTCTCGCTCGCGGACCAGGCGCTCGACGTGGAGGGCAGCCCCGAGGTCACGGCGGTGACCCGCGGGCGCGCGATCGAGGTGACGGCGCCGCCGGGGCGCCAGGCGAGCCTGCAGTTCCGGGTGGGGGCCGCGACCTGGCAGGCGCCGGTCGCGCGGGTGATCGGCGTCTCTCCCGACGACGCGGCGTCGCTGCAGGTCGTGGTCGGCTACTTCGAGGCGTCCGACGGCGACCTGCTGCCCGCCGGCGCGCGCGCCATCGTGCGGGACGACGCGGGCGACCTCGTCTGGGGCGCGCCCGTGGTGTGGTCGCTCGACGCGGGCCTGCTCGCCCTGGACGGGTCCGGCATGCCCGGCGCCGACTACGTGCAGCTGTCGGGCGCCTGCGTCGATCCGGCGACGGACGCGGGCCACCACGACGCGCTGCTCCGGGCCACGCTGCAGACCGCCGGCGGGACGCTCACCGCCACCGCGCCGCTGTCGTGGGACAGCACGCCCGATCCGGCCGACCCGGGCTTCACCCCCGACCCGACCTGCGTGGAGGGCCACCCGCCCGACACCGGCGGCTCGGGCACGACGACGGGCACCCCGCCGGACACGGGCGCGCCCGAGCCGACGGTGCGGGCGGCCTCCGGGCGGTGCGGCGGCTGCAGCTCGGCCGGCGCGACGGGCTGGCTCCTCGCGCCGCTGCTGGCGGGCCTGTGGAGCCGCCGCCGGGGCATGGACTTGCCCCGCCCCCGCGCGTAGACTCGCCCTCCACCCGGGCGGCCCCATTGAACTGCGACCACGACCAGCCCCTCACCCCCGAGATGGACGCCACCGTCGCCCGCGTGGCGATGCGCGAGGGCGACCTGCGCCACGCCGCGCACCACGTCGCCGGGGCGGTGGCGGCGGACCCGGAGCGGCCCGACCTGCTGGCCCTGCTCGACGAGCTCGTCGCGGCGGCGGGGGGGGCCGAGGCCGCGCTGGCGCTGTTCCCGCTGCAGGACACCTGGTACGGCGCCGCCGCGGTGCACGCCCGGCTGCTCGCCGGGGCGGAGCCCGGCAAGGCGCTCGACCTGCTGTGCCAGACCGCCGTGGTGCGGCCCGACGTGCCGTTCCTGCGCTGGGCGCTGCCGTGGGCCGACAAGGTGCCGGGCGACGAGGCGGCGAGCGCGGTGTCGCAGCTGCTGGCGATCGAGTCGCCGGCCGCCACGGCGCAGGCCACGCTGGCGCCCGCGCTCGAGCTGCTGTCGCGCCTGCGGACGGCCCACCCGAACGCGGGCGACCTGTGGTGGACCTCGGCCGTGCTGGTGCGCCGGGCCGGCCGCTACGACGAGGCCTTCCAGCTGGCGAAGACGTCGTTCGAGCGCTTCCCGTCGTGGCGCAGCGCGGTGGCGCTGGCCAACGCGAGCCGCGCCGTCGACCGGTGGGACGACGCGCAGCGGGCCTGGCGGGCCGCGCTGGAGCTCGAGGGCGACCCCGTCCCCGTCCTGCTCGACTGGGCCGACGGCCTGCTCGACCGCGGCGAGCTCGACGGCGCCCGCAGCAAGTACCACGAGGTCCTGCAGCGCGACGACGCGCACCCGTGGGCCATCCCGTCGGCGCTGTACGTGGAGTGGGCCCGCAACCCGCAGGCGATGCTGCGCCTGGCGCTGTCGCGCTGGGCCGACCAGCACCCCGACAACGCCCGCGCCCGCACCCTCGCCGACCGCGCCACGCCGTGGGTCGGCCGGCTGCCCCCGCCGGAGGAGGCCACGGTGGGCGCGCTCGCGCAGCTCTCCGAGAAGGCGGGCGCCATGAAGGGCAAGGTGCGGCTCGACCTGTCGCACCTCGAGTCGCCGAGCAGCCAGGTGGCCGCGCGGCGCCTGATCGCGGCGCAGGGTGGCACGCTCGCGCTGAAGGTGGGCGCGGTGCCCTCGCCCGATCCGCGCGAGCCGTTCGGCGAGGTGCGCTGGCGGCTGTGGCAGTGGGACGGCACCACCGCCGAGCCCGGGCTGCCCGCGCCCACCGACCCCGCCGCCGGCTCGGTGCTGGCCAAGCTCGCGAGCTCCCGGTTCCACGCCGCCGACTGGCTCGCGCGGGGGCGCGACATCGCGCGGCAGCACGGCCTGGCGCTGCAGACGCACGACCAGGTCCAGGAGCTCCTCGCGGCGGCGCTGTACCCGCCCGACGGGCCGGACTGGTGCACCGCGTGGGACTGGGCGTACCGCGTGGCCCACGCCGCGGGCTTCGTGCTCGCGGGGGCCGAGGGCTGGGCCGACACGCCGCACCGCGCCGGGATCTGGGCGATGGTCGGGGTGCGCAACGACTGGCTCGCCGTGGGGGCCGTGGCGGCGCTGGGGGAGCGGGGGCGGCTCGACCCCGAGGTCCGCGCCGACGCCGAGCCCAAGCTGATCGCGCTGCTGCGCGACGGCCCCGACGACGGCTACTGGTGCGTCGGCTGGCCCACGACCTCGGCGCTGCTGCGCTTCGGGCAGGACGCCAACGAGGAGCTGCGCCACGCGCTGTCGAACCACCTGCGCGGGTTCGAGGACCCGCGTCCGGGCGATGCCTGACGGGGTGCGCCGCGCCGCGGCGTGGGGCGTTGCGCTGCTGCTGGTCGTCGTCGTCGGGGCGCTGGCGTTCCGGGCGCTGACCCGTCCCCGTGCGGGCGGCGACGACCGCGACGTCCTGTACTTCGTGATGGTCGACCGGTTCGCCGACGGCCTGCCCGACCCGCCGGGCACCGTCGACCGGGACGATCCGCAGGCCTGGCACGGCGGCGACCTGCCCGGGCTGCTCGCCCACGTCGACGACCTCGCCGCGCTCGGGGTCCGCGGGCTGTGGCTGTCGCCCGTCTCCGACGCGCAGACCGCGCCGCACGGGCCGTGGGGGGCGTTCCACGGGTACTGGGTCGAGGACCTGCGGGCCGTCGAGCCGCGCTTCGGGACCCTCGACGACCTGCGGGCGCTGGCCGACGCGCTGCACGCGCGGGGGATGCGGCTGTACCTCGACCTGGTCTACAACCACGTCGGGCCGCGGGCGCCGCTCGTGCAGGAGCACCCCGACTGGTTCCACGGGCTCGGCGACATCACGGACTGGGACGACCCCGTGCAGGCCGTCACGCACGACGTCCACGGGCTGCCCGACCTCGCGCAGGAGGACGAGGCCGTCTACGCCTACCTGCGGGACGCCTCGCTGTGGTGGATCGACCAGGTGCACCCCGACGGCTTCCGGGTCGACGCCGTGCGCCACCTCCCGGCGGGCTTCCTGGCGCGGCTCGGCGACGAGCTGCGCGCGCACGCGCCCGGGTTCGAGCTGCTCGGCGAGGTCTACGACGGCAACGTCGACCGGGTCGCGGCCCGCGCCGCCGCCGACCGGCTCGACGCCGTGTTCGACTTCCCGATGTACTTCGCCGTGCGCGAGGGGCTGTGCGGCGGGGGGGCGCTCGGCCAGATCGCGGCGCTCGTCGGCGCCGACTACGGCGGGGCGCGGCCCGTCACGCTCGTCGACAACCACGACCTGCCGCGCATCGTCTCCGCGTGCGGCGAGGACCCCGGGCGGGCGGCGATGGCGCTCGCGGTGGTGCTGACGGCGCGCGGGACGCCGTCGCTGACCTGGGGGACGGAGGTGGGGCTGTCGGGCGCCGAGGAGCCCGCCAACCGCGGCGACATGGTGTTCGGCGGGGCCGTGCCGCCCATCGGCGCGACGGTGCGCGAGCTCGTGGCGCTGCGGCGGGCGTGGCCGGCGCTGCGAGCCGACGAGACGCGGGTCGTCGGGCTGTCGCAGCGGACCCTGCTGATGGCGCGGATCGGCGACGACGAGGCCGTCACCGTCGCCGTGTCCGACGCGGGGGCCGAGGGCGACCCGCCGCCGCGCTGGGTCGGGGCCGGGGCGGCGCGCGAGGTCGAGGTCGTGCGCGGGGCTGGGCCGCTGCAGGGCGACGGCTGGGGGCGGGGGACCGTGCGCCTCGAGCGGCTCGACGCCGTGCCGCCGCGGGCCGAGCGGCCGGTGGCGGCGCTGACGCTGCGGCTGCTCGATCCGCCCGCGCTCGCGGAGGGCGACCGGATCGTGCTCGTCGGGCCCGGGCAGCTGCTCGGGAGCTGGGATCCGGAGGCCGGGGTCCGGCTCGACGTCGACGGGGCCTTCCACCTGCCCGTGCGCGACGGCGAGGTGCTGCAGTTCAAGCCCGTCGTCGTCCACGCCGACGGGAGCACCACGTGGGAGCCGCACCCCGACCGGTTCCTGCTCGTCACGACCGATCGGTGGACGGGGCCCGGGGCGTGCGGGGCGTGGTGTGCGCCCATCGAGGACGGGGCGGCGGCGGGGTCGATCCGGTGGGCCGACGCCGCGGCGCTGCACGCCGTGCTCGGGCACGACATCGAGGGGCTGGCCGAGGCCATCGCGGGCGGGGCCGACCTGCGGGTGCGGGACGAGGAGGGGCGGGACCCGCTCACGCTCGCCGTGGACCTGTCGGACGACGCGGCGGTGGCGGTGCTGTTGGAGGCGGGGACGCCGCGGGCCGCGGACCTGCTGGCGCGGGCGGTGCGGGAGCCGAACGAGCGGCTGCTGGCGCTGCTGCTGGACGACGGGGCGCCGGTGGACGCGGCGGACGCGGCCGGGGTGACACCGCTGATGGTGGCGGTGGAAGCCGACAACGTGGCGGCGGTGGCGCGGCTGGTGGGGATGGGGGCGGATCCGGACCGGCGGGACCAGGAGGGGCGGTCGGCGCGGGACCGGGCGGTGGGGCCGTGGCGGTGGCGCTCGGGCAGTAGGGGGCCGGACTGGCATGCGTCGTGGGCAGCGCTCAGCGGCGTCACCGATCGCGATCGATGCCCCACCGGGTGTCCATTGCGGTAGGAGGGGGTGCGATGCACGTGTCCCTCCTCCTCCTCGGCGATCTGCTGCCCGACCCGCACGGCGGGGCCCCCGCCTCCGAGGCCGCCCGCCTGCAAGCGATGGTGGACCAGGCTGTCGCCGCCGAGGCGGCCGGCTTCGATGGGGTGGCGATCGGCGAGCACCACTTCGGCGACTACATCGTCTCCGCCCCCGAGCTGCTCCTCGCCGCGATCGCCGCGCGCACCCGCACCCTGCGCCTGTCCACGGGGGTCACGCTCCTCGCGCTGCGGGACCCGGTGCGGGTGGCCGAGCAGCTCGCGACCCTCGACGTCCTGTCCGGGGGCCGGGCCGAGCTGGTCGTCGCCCGTGGGGTCTCCGCCGAGACCGACGCCGCGTTCGGCGTCGGCGACGACGTCCGCCCGCGGTTCGAGGCGCACCTCCGCCTGCTGCTGCGGCTCCTCACCGAGCGCGACGTGTCCTGGTCGGGGCCGTACCGGGCGCCGCTCGAGGGGATCACGGTGCGGCCGCGGTGCGTCCAGCAGCCGCGGCCGCCGGTGTGGATCGGGTCCGGCTCCGAGGTGTCGACCGATCTCGGCGCGGCGCTGGGCCTGCCTTTGATGCTGCCGAGCACGCTGCGCGACCCGCTCACCTTCGCGCCGCTGGTCGCGAGGTACCGCGCGCGGGTGGGGCGGGCGGGCCGGGTGGTGCTGCCCACCCACGTGTTCGTCGGGGCCGACGGCGACGACGCCCGCCGGCGCTGGCGCCCCTTCCTCGCGGCCTACGCGGCGTTCGCCCGGCGCTGGCGGGGCGCCGGCGCCGACCTCGACCTCGACGCGCTGATGCGCGGGCCTGCGGTGTGCGGCGACGCCGACGAGGTGGTGAGCCGGCTCGACGCCCTCGCGGCGGCGCTGGGGCTCGACGGTCACCTGCTGCTGGTGGACGTGGGCGGCCTGCCGGCGGACGAGGTGCTCGGTGTGATCGCCAGGCTGGGCGCCGAGGTGTTGCCGCGGCTGCGGGGTCGGGCGTGTTCCCGCCAGCGCTGATGGCAGGCGTACCGACGTGGCGTCCGCGAGGTCCTGCGTCCTCCGACGTGGGATGCTCACATCCGGCAGATTCAGCAGACTCCGCAACGGTGGCGACGTCACGAAGGTTCGACCATGAGCATCCTCATCCTGGGGAAGACGACGTGCCCTCTCTGTGGCGATGTGATCGAGCGACGGGAGGATGCTGTTCAGTTCCCAGCCTTCCTGTGGGACGGCAACGACCCGCTGGCGGTGCAACGGGACGCTACCGGGAGAGGAAGCCCCATGGACTGGGAATTGTCGCAGATCTACCAATCTCCGGACCGGTGGGGGGAACATCCTGTGGTACCAAGGCGGCCAGCCAGTCTCAAACCCCTTTAAATAGGATCTGGAATAGGCCCGATGTCATGGACAACCTCTTGGACTGAACTCACCGATTGGTACGCGGAGTATGCTGCTGACCCCGCCTACTCCTGGGCCGAGTTCTTCGTGGAGTTCATGAAGGCACTCCAGCAGTGCGAGGCGGCACGGGGGCTGTATGCTCACCGTTGGGCAACCACGGTTGTGGTGTCCAGATTCGGCAACCACCCCGCCTGGGCGGATGGGCCAAAACTTGAGCTTCTACCTTTGCCCGATCGCCGAATCGAAGTCAAGGTCTTCGGTCCTTACAGCAGTAAGGTTCATCAAGTGATCCTCCATCAGCCGTTGGACCCTTCCGTCCTCACAAGATGGCTGAACTGTTGCAGGAGAGCAGGCGTAAGCCCTCACGGACACGGTGGGGTCCCGTCCCCAAGACTCGAGCCTACAGCTCGCCTACTCGTTCTGGATTCATCATCGCCGACCGGCGGCCTGCTCGCGTCGGAGACCGCCCTGGGGCTGACGCGGCGGCTCTACCGCGACGATCCGAGCTCGCCGGTGGTGACGCGCGAAGCGCTGAGGAGTGGGCGCCACCCGGAGCACGGCCTTCACCCGCGACGGCGCGGGTCGCGTCACCCCAGATCACCATCGACGACGGCGCGCGTCGGAGCGCATCGAGCGCGGACTTCAACTACTACGACGAGCCCGGTGTGGAGAGCAGCTACCTGACGGGGCTGCTGCAGGTGCGGCACGTCTGGTCGTACGACGACCTGGGCCGACCGCTGGGCCGGGACACCGGCATCGCGGGGAACGTCGCCACCACCGCCTGGTCGTGGCGGCCCGACGGGCAGCTCGACGCCATCACGCACCCGTCGGGCATCACGGTCGGCTACCAGTACGATCCGGCCCATCCGGCGCGGCTGCAGGGGATCGGGGCCACGGGGGCTCCGTACTGGCAGGTGACGACGCGAGACGCGCGGGGGGCGCCGACGCTCGTCGAGCTGCCGCAGAGCGGCGAGCAGATCGACCTCACGTACGACGTGGCGGGCCGCGTGGCGACGCGGTCGAGCGGGCTGGTGTCGCGGACGCGGACCTACGATCACGGGGGCCGGCTGTCGACGGAGTCGGTGTCGACGGCGTCGGGGAGCTGGGTCGACAGCTACACGTACGACGGTGCGGGGCGGCTGACGACCGAGGTGCACGGCGCGACGGGGGCCACGCTGCACTACGCGCTGGACCGGGCGGGCAACCGGCAGTCGACGCAGACGACGACGGGCTCGGTGGTCGACACCGTGCCGTTCGGGTACAGCGGCGCGGTCCTCGATGCGGTGGACGGGATCCCGGTGGGACGGGACGCGTTCGAGGCGGTGACGACCGACCAGCACGGGACGCAGTACGACCGGCTGCCGGACGGGCGCGTCGGGGTCGTCTCCTCGGGTGCGGCGTGGGCGAAGTTCACGCGCGGTCCGGACGGGCTGTCGTGGCAGACCGAAGAGCACGACGGCAACGTCCGGCGGGCGCACTGGGACCTCGATCCGGGCGGGCCGCCGGCGGAGGTGGCGGACAACAGCGGCACGCGGACGTACCTGCGGGCCGGGGCCGAGGTGGTGGGGGTGCTCGTCAACGGGGCGTGGGTCCCGGCGGAGGAGGACGGGCAGGGCTCGGTGGTGCGCGAGGGCGCGACGCTGGGCGACGGGACGGCGTTCGGCGAGGGCGCGAAGCTGCCGGGGGTGGACGAGCGCTTCCTGTTCGCCGGGCTCGAGTCGCTGCGGTCGGACCTCGGCTCGGCGATGTCGGCGCGGCACCGGATGTACGATCCGCAGTCGGGGCGGTTCATGAGCCCGGATCCGATCGGTCTGCAGGGCGGAGCGAACCGGTTCGCGTACGCGAACGGGGACCCGGTGCAGCTGCGGGACCCGCTGGGGTTCTCGGCGTGCGGGACGACGTCGGGGCAGGTTCAGCTTCCGTCGGTGCAGCTGCAGCTGCGGACGTACGGGTTCGAGAGCCTGCCGGAGAACGACGGGATCTTCGGGTACCTGGACCCGGGGCTGGGTTCGGCGGTGACGGTGACGGAGGCGCTCGGGGCAGCGATGGGGTTCGACGCGTCGGAGCTTCCGCAGCCGGGAATGCGACCACTGCAGGGAAGCCGGTGGGCGGGGACGCGATGGGTGGCGTGTCGGAGCTGGACGCGCTGGGGGGTTCGGCAGGAGCGCGCTGTTCGGGTCGCCGGAGGGCGGGCGGCGCGGAAGGCGTGGCGAGCGCACCGGCGGGAGCTGCGGAAGGCCGGGGCGTGGGACCGAAAGGTGGAGCAGGAGTGGGACCGGGAACGCGCCACATCCAAGCGGTTCGGGTTGTGCGTGCTGTTCGGTGAGTGCAAGCAGCGGGGGACGCGGCTGCACGTCGACCTCGGGGACCTGATGGCGGGAACGAGGCCGCCGAGCGCCGTGCGCAGCTCCTTCCGAGAAGCCGTCGATTCGGGTCGGGGGCGCCGGCAGGTGGCTCCGGGGAAGCGCCGGTGCCGGAGGTGGAGGAGTTCCCGACGGCCAGCGGTCAGCCCACCAGCGGGCCCGGTGTGGGCGATCCGCCGCCGGGGGAGCCGTCGGGCGGAGCGCCGGACAGCCCGCACCCGTCATTTACGCCAACCAGTGACTGGTCCAGGCGAATCTGGATCTGCTCTTTCGCTCATGTTCATCCAGACCAATACAGGAATCCTGTATTCGTCCACGGTGAATTACGAGTCTATCGACTCTGGTACGATATCGTGACTGTGACGGCGGGTCTCGCGGTAATATTACAGGGAAGATCAGACTGACGTTATAGCGACGAGGCAGCTGAGCTGGCCGGCACAGCCATTCTATGGGAGTGGTCCGACTCTGCTGTCCCGTAGCGGAAGCGGTCATCACGTCACGGGCCGCAAAACCCAGAGCGGGACAACCGCTGGGCGGCCGGGCGACCCGGAACCTTGCCCAGTTGGCGCATGTCAATCCGGCGGGCCTTCCGTCGCGGGTCGCGCGGAGAACTGCATCAAGCTGCGCCATTGCCACGGATGCGACTATGGCCGGACGGCCTTCTGCTTTGCCGAGCACCGCAGACCGAGCTGGACATGCTTTCGAGCCTTTGAAAGACGGCTTTAACGATCTGATTGATATCAACCATGACGCTAGCCGGCGCGGAGGCTAAGATGAAATCGTTTGGACCAGGTTCTCGCGGAATCGTCTTCACGCCGCCAGAGTGGACGGCGGTTCGCAAGCATTCCAATGCCCGGAACGTGGAAGACAGCGGTGGAGTTCTTGGACGGACAGGTCGCAGCCACCCCCAACTTGGAAGGGCTCTATGACTTCTCTGGTTGAATTCTGAGGACGGACAAATAGATGGAACGACGGAAGCAAGGCGGCTGGCAGTGGAAGCACTGGAGAGCCGAGCGAGGGCCCAGGACGCAAGCTCGTGCGACGAGTACACCGAAGGGCGCACCCGGCCGGTTGGGTGTTCGCCTACGAATCCGCTGATACTTGGCCACCGGCAGCCGCGAGCACAGACTCATCAGAAATGGTCCTATCGATCCACAAGAGAACCAGCACCGTGACCTTCTTGGGGTATGCCTTCCGTGAGCGTGTGGTTGCCACGAGCACGAGCGTACACAGTGCTGAAGGCGCCAAGGCGGCCCCCAATGAACGATAGTGTCCCAGCAGCTGGTGTACACCATCCTGCGCTCAAGTTGATGCCACGGCGTAGCCGCGGTGACGAGCCCACGACGCGCACAGTAAGCCCTCCGCCAGCGCCGCAGGCTGAGCAACCCGGACCGTGATCTTGCCGCCGGGAGGGTGCCCATGGCTTGAGGTTCACGGCGTCAGGTGACAATGAGCGCGAAGCGATCAGGCTCGACCAGTGGGAGGGCACCGGGATGGACCTGCCCACGTTCGCCGCATCACGCGGCGTAGACGGTCGATCCCTGCGCCACTGGGCAGGACGCTTGGGGCGAGACGTCGTCGCCACGGTCCCCGGGAGTGCGGCTCCTCGAGCTCACGTCTCGCCGCCGACCCCGCGCTCCACCTACCTCCTGCGGGGCGTCTCGCGGGACGCCGGAAGAGCGCCTCGCGATCGATGCGCTGATCGACATGGTTCTGGAGTACGAGGACTTCCCATGGTCAAGCGGTAGATGCATTGCGCGAGATCTTCGCTGATACCACCTGCTTGTCGAACACTTGGGTGCCAATTGAGACTGCCGGTGCGGACCGGTCCTCTACTCGTTCCGGATCCATCATCGCCGACCTGAAATCGGTAATATCGCGAAAACGAGTACCGCCACACTGAGACCGGCTACGAAGGCCGATCTTCGGGGATGTGCCCAGGTAACGGTCGCGGGCCATCTTCACCCACGGATGAAACCCCCACGACCGCCTCCAGAGAGGACGGTCATCATGGCACGCCGGTCGCTTCACGTCACGTTCGCCACCCGGATACACGCTCGGATCGCAACATCCTCGTCGAGGGCACCACGACCCTCCTCGGGCTCCCGGACCCGGGGCGCTCTCGGCGCCATGGGCGAGCGCATCCAGGCCGTCGCCAGGGCGGATACCCTGGTCTGGACGTGTTCGTGATGCTGTGGCTCTTCCTCGCCGCTGGAGCGACGCTCCGGCCTTCAGCCGTTCTGGTCCATCGTCGGGCCGCGCGAAGAACCGGCGCGCTCGCCGTAGCGCCGCCACCTCGCCTGCGCCAGCCTGCGCCCGAGCCGCGCCGGCGCTCGACGACACCGGCGCGCCAGGCTACTCCCGCCGCAAGCGCGGCGACATCCAGTTCCGGCAGGTGCCGGCGATGCACGCGGGCGCGGGGCTGTGGGTCCACGCGCACCTCAGCCCAGGCAACGGCGGGGACGTGCCGGACCTCGAGCTCGCGCTGGACAGCATCGTCGCAGCCTACGCCGCTGAGCACCCGCCTGTGCCGCGCCCTCGTCCGGCTCGACGGGGGAGCACGGCAACGTCCCTGGTTCACGGCGTGCCGCGAGCGCAGCGTGCCGTTCATCACCGTCTCCGCTCGCCTGGCGCTGCTCCTGACCCCGACGTCATCGCCACCCTCCGCGCGGCGACCTGGCACCGCGTCCCCGACAGCGGCTGCGGCCCGCAGCCGATGCCGCCGCCGACATCGGCATCCTGCGCATCACACCGGCGAAGCGCACCGTCGTCCCGATGCAGGAGCCGCGACTTCGTCACCGTGAGCGTTGTCGCCCACATCTTCGAAGCGGGGGACGGCGAAGCATGGCCGGACCATCGACGGCTGCAAGGAGTTGGGCTGGTCGCCGTGGACCTCCATGCCGAGGACTGGCCCGCCGCCGATGCCATCGCCGCCTACTACGGTCGGAACAGTTTCGAGAACCGGATCGGCGCAGCAGCCGAGCTCGGGCTGGACCGCATCGCGAGCCCGGCCAGGAGAATAAGGCCGTGGTCGGCCTCGCCCTGTGGAACGAGCGGGTCGTCCGCGGGTTCGAGCTGGCGCGACCACCCGAGCACCCGCCTGTCCAGCGGCTCCGCGAGCCCGTCCTGGACGATCGCGTCCCAGTGCCTGGCCTCGAGATCAGTGCTGGTGGCGCAGCTCGCGGAGCTGGACTGGGAGACGCTGCTCCTGGGGCGCCCGGGTGGCGGTTCGACGTACCGGCGGGTCCTCTGCGATCAGGACCGTGCGCTGACGCTGACGACCGTGCGGCTCCGAGAAGGGAGCAGGCGTGCCGGCCTCTTCTGCCGGCCGTCCGGCGGCTACGGGGTGCGCGTCGCGGCCGGGTGCCTGCGCTCCAGCGCGGGCGGCCAGGAGGCGGCGGAGAAGCACCTCGTTCGCGGTCGACGCCGCGTTCGCGCCGCCACCATGCCCACGTCGGGGCGCGTTCGCCGCCCCGATCACCACGAGCATCGACCGGGGCCGAGCCAGGACGGCTGAACGTGGCTGTGGCGCTGTTCCTGCCGGCAGAGGCGCGGCATGCGCTGCGCGAGGTGTTCCTCGGCGCGACGCTCCGGGTCGAAGCGAACATTCCGCCGCCAGTGCAGCGTCCACGGCTCGTGGCGGCGGATGCCGCGCGTCGGCAGCGTCGTCGTCTCACCTGGGCCGAGAACGTCGCCCGCTACGCACTGCCCGACGAAGCCCGTGTTCAGCTCCACGTGCCCGGTACCGTGGAACGCTCTTGTCCCCTTTGAGGCAAGGGAACAGCCCGGTGGCAGTCCCCGAAGACCCTGACGCTTCCTCGACTTCCGAAGGCCGTCCGCCCGGTGAAGACCTCACCGGGAAGTCGAAGACCCCGACGACGTTTCCAGAGATCACGGCCTTCGCCCCGCCCGACCCGATGCCGAACTACCAAGGCTGCGACGCCGGGGTTTTAACTGGCCCGTGGACGTACCGCAGCCCTCCGTGGCCTACTCCTCGGGGTCGTCCCGCTCTCGGCCTCCAGGGCGGCGAGGATGGCCGCTAAGGCCCCTTCACGATGGGGGTGAAGTCCGACCACTGCTCGACCCGGAACGCCCGGATGTCCGTCACGCTCGCGGGGAACCACGGGAGGGCCTTCAAGTCCATGAACGCCGCGAACAGCCGAGCCATGTCGTCGTCGGCGAGGATGTACACGCTCCCCTGCTTCCACTCGAACCCATGCTTCGACACGAGGGTCTCGTAGATCTCGCGGTAGGCCGCCGAGGGGTCGCCCTTCGGGTGGTGCTTCTTCGTCTCGGCGACCACGAGGTCGAACGCGATGGCGTACATCAAGCCGCCTCGGGATCCGCCAGCACCTCGGAGAACCGACGCTCGACGATCTCGTCCTCGCCCACGGGGTGGGGGACGGTGACCTGGAACACGGTGTCGCCGTTGTCGAGCACGCGGAGAATCTCGTCGATGCGGTAGGCCGGGCCGAACGGGCCGAACGTCCTCCACGTCGAGACGAGCGAGCGGGGCTCGGGCAGGAAGGCGGCGAGGTCTCGGGCGGTCTGGCTCATGCCGACAGTCTATCGGGCCGGAGCCTCGGAGTCAGCTACTCCTCGGGGTCTCCCTCGACCTCCGCCTCCATGGCCGCGTGGAGGTCGTCCTCGATCGGCGCTGCCGGGCTCCGCCTCCACCTTCTCCGGCCTCGACAGACCCGCCGCCGGGTGGGTCGTGGCGTGGACGTTCACCAAGGCCCGGATGCTGACCTGCGTGTAGATCTGCGTGGTCTCCAGGGAGACGTGGCCGAGCATCGCCTGGATGTACAGGATGTCCGCCCCACCTTCGAGCATCAACGTGGCCATCGTGTGCCGGAAGACGTGGCACGAGCCCTTCTTCGGTCGGAGAGCTTCTTCGCCACCCTGGAGGTCGAGCTTCTCGCGCTGATGGCCAAGTTCTCGAGCGCGGAGACCGCTGCCGCCGAAGTGTTCAACTACATCGAGGTATTTCACCACGCCCAACGAGGTTGTCGCGCGGTCGTCGCGGGATCCGCAGTCGACTGTGTGGCGAACACGTACGTTCAGCGGTACAGTTGGAGATACAGGAGGTGGCCATGTCGCGGGTCGCGCTCGACCTCGAAGCGGACATCCAGCCGGTGTCGGACTTCCGCGCGAACGCCTCGGCGATGCTGCAGCAGGTGCGAGACACCGGCCGGCCGCTGGTGCTGACCCAGCGGGGCCGTGGTGCCGCGGTGCTGCTCGACATCCGGAGCTACCAGGGGCTGCTCGACGAGCTCGAGGAGCTGCGGGACGTGACGCGGGGCCTGGCGGACGTGGCGGAGGGCCGGGTCGTGGCCCACGAGGACGTCGCGGCGCGGGTCGCCGCTCGGCTGAAGCGCTGACGTGCAGGTCCGATGGACGGAGCACGCGGCCGGGCAGCTCGATGAGCTCGTCGATGCGCTGCTCCTCCGAGGCCCGGAGGTCGCGCAGCGCGTCTCGGGGCGCATTCTGGCTCGCGTAGACGCGCTCGCGGACCTGCAGCCCCCGGTCTCCCTGCTCGATGGCGTGCGTCCGCCGACCCGACACTCCGGCGCCTGGTGATCGACGACCACCTCGTGATCTACCGTGTGGTCACCGCCGAGGACACCGTGTTCGTGCTCGCCGTGCGACACGGTCGTCAACGGCCGGCGGATCCCGACGACCTTCCGCAGCGCTGATCAGGGAAGGACGATGGACACCTGCCGGAGCTACAGCAGCGGCGCCAGGTCCTCGCGCACACCCGCCAGGTGACCCTGCAGGATCTCCTCGTCGGGTCGGTCGGAGGCGAGTGCGATCGGGTACCACGCGAGGTTGGTTGCGACGGCGGAGAGGTAGAAGTCGCTCCGTGGCGGGCTCGTCGGGACTCTCCGACCAGCTGTGACCAGCAGATTGCCACCCTACAGCTCCCCCAACCGCACCCGCCGCGCCGTGAGCGGCAGCCAGGCCTCCGGGTCGATCACCACGTGGTCCACCCGCCCCGCATGCGCCACCCGCTGGTCCGCCACCCCGTCCACCAGCGTCACCCACACCACCGCACACCGCTTCCGCCGACACAGCCCGAGCGGCACGTCGAGCCGCCCCAGCGGGAAGTCGCTGGTCACCCGCACCATCACCCCGTCCGCGTCGGCGTGGGCGGTGCCCTTGAGCTTCGGCACGGGCATCACCCCCCGGCTCGCCGCCAGCCACGGCGCGAAGAAGCCCGACAGGTCCTCCGCCGTCACCGCCTCCACCGCCGCCTGCAGCCCGGCCACGGTGTACGGCCCCAGCCGCCGGAAGCGGTCCAGCGCCTCCAGCAGCTCGACCTCGCCGACGCGATCGGCGAGCGCCTGCCCGAGCAGCCGCCCGGCCTGCTCGTCGGGGCCGCCGGGCAGCGTGTCGCGCCAGGTGGCGGCCTGCGCGCGGCTCCAGCGCCACGACGCGTACAGGTCCCGGTAGACGTAGGGGAGCGCCCGGCCGAGCCACGCCTCCCGCCGCGTCCACGGCAGCTCGGTCCACCAGTCGGCGGCGATGGCGCCGGCCAGGTCGCGCTCGAGCAGCCGCCGATCGATGCGCCCGCCGGCGTGCATCCCGGCCTCGAGCGACAAGACCCCCCGCACCTCGACGAGCCCGCTCGCCCGCCACACGGAGGGCCGCGCGGCCTCGCCGTCGGCCTCGGCGTCGACCTCCGGCGGGACCTCGGGCACCCCGGGCCGATCGACGGCCGTGGGCGCCGGGTCGGGGTCCTTGGGCGACGCCTCGCCGTCGACGCTGCCCACGACGAAGTCCTTCGACGACGTCACCGGCGGCGCCACCCGGAACAGGGGCAGGTCGGGCCCCTGCACCACGGTGAGCTCGGCCCCGGGGTACGTCGGCAGCACCCGCTGGTACAGCCCGACGACCTCGGCCACGAGCGGCGCCGGGTCGACGCCGCCGTCGCGCGACAGCACCCGCAGCGTGGGCAGCCCCCCGCCCTCGCGCACCTCGAGCGCCCCACGCCCCACCGACAGCCGCCGCTCGCTGTCGGCCCCGCCCACGACGACGACCCAGTCCTCGGGCAGCGCCGCGGACGCCGCCAGCGTGGCGGGGAACCGCTCGCGCTGCCCGAGCGCCCGCGGCACGAGCGCGTGCCCCACGGTGACGGCGCCGAGCGCCAGGCGCCCGGGCACCTCCGACGCGGGACAGCGCTGCACGTACGCCTCGAACCGCTCGTCGAGCCCCATGGGCTGCTCGCAGCCGGGCAGCGTGTCGACGGCGAGCTGCTGCCCTTCGACGACGCCCTCGGCGGGCCGTCGCACCACCCAGCGGACGGTGACGGTGGCGGGCGCGTCGGGGCCGAGGGGCTCGGGCAGCCGGATCCGCAGCCGCACGTCGTCGCCGTCCCAGCGGCCCCAGGGCGCGCCCACCAGCGCGGCGCCGGGCGGGCCGACCAGCGTGACGGGCTCGTCGTCGACCCGGGGCACGGCGTAGTGCGCGAGCGGGTCGGGGCGCTGGGGCAGCGCCAGCTCCACGAACGGCGTGGGCGCGGCGGCGGTGACGGTGAGCTCGGCGACGACGTCGATGGCGACGACCGCGCCCTGCTCCTCGAGCGACACGGCGGCCCGCACCGTCCCCTGCTCGACGCGCGCGCGCGCCAGCGGCTCGCTGCGGGGCACCCCGGTGAGCGGCGCCCAGTCGCGGACGTCGTGGGCGGCGAGGACCTCGCCGTACGCATCGTCGACGGCGCCGGTGGGGTCGCGGACCCGGGCGAGCCACGGCGCCGCCCGCCGCCACGCGTCGACGGGGTGCGCCTCGAGCACCGTGCGCGGCACGCCGGGCCGCAGCGCGTCGGCGGCCAGCATGTCGAGCGGGTCGAGGTCGGCCTTGGCCAGCGCGCGCAGGCGCTGGTTCAGCTGGCGCCGCGCGGCGCCGTAGCCCGGCAGGTCGTTGTCGAGGACGACGAGCTGCTCGAGCCCCGTGGGGTCGGTCCACGACAGCGAGCGGCCGTGGACGGTGACCGCGGGCCACGCCGCCAGGCGCTCGCCCCAGGCCGGGTCGCGCCCGAGGACCACGAGGGCGTCGAAGGTGGCGGTGCTGCGCCGGGCCTCGAGCGCGCGCCGGGCGGCGTCGGCGGGCAGGTCGCCGTCGGAGGCCAACCGGCCGAGCGCGCTCAGCGCCTCCCCCTCGGCCTGCCAGCGCCAGCCGAGCTCGCCCGTGCCGACGAAGACGAGGCCCAGCACCTCGCCGTCGGCGCCGGTGACGGGCCAGACGAGCCCGCTGTCGAGGACCACGTCGGCGCCGCCGGCGGGGAGCGTGGCGTGGTCCACCCAGTGCGGGACGTCCTCGAGCGTGGGCTCGGGCAGGGTCAGGTCCACGGTGCACTCCGGTGCATCCCCAGGTATCGCGGAGCGCCCCCGTCGTGGCGATCCGCGACGCGCGCAGCCACCGCCGTGGGGATACCCGGTGCTGGGTCGGGGGTACGATGGTGGGAGGCGGCGAGGGCGACGAGGTCGAGGCCGGCTGGGCCGACTGGCTGATGCCGCTCGGGGACGACATCCCGCTCGACCTCGCAGCCGCGCGGCTCGGCGCCGAGGAGTGCGGCGCCGACGTGGCGACCGCGCTCGGCGCCCTCGACGCGCTGGCCGCCAGCATCCCCCGGGTCGAGGACCCCACGGAGCAGATGGCGCGCCTCGTGCAGCACCTGTTCGGCACCCTGGGCTTCCGCGGCGACACCGAGACCTACGACGACCCGCGCAACTCCTGCATCGACCAGGTCGCCACCCGCGGGCGCGGCCTGCCCATCGCGCTGTCGGTGGTGCTGGTGGAGGTCGGGCGGCGGGTGGGCGTGCCCCTGCTGCCCATCGGCTTCCCGGGCCACTTCCTCGTCAGCACCGCGCCGGCGGCGGGCTCGGGCGTCCGCGTGTTCCTCGATCCGTTCGCGGGCGGGCGGATCCGGCCGCTGCCCGACCTCGCCGGGCACCTCGCGGGCGTGCTCGGGCGCACCCCCACCCGCGACGAGCTCGAGCGGGCGCTGTCCGAGAGCGCCGTGCGCGACATCCTGGTGCGCATGTCGACGAACCTGATGCGGACCTGGATGGGCCGCGGCGAGCCGGGCCACGCCGAGCGCAACGCGTCCCGCCGGGTGGCGCTGCGGCCCGACCTGCCCTCGTTCCGGCGCGACCGCGGCCTGCTGCGCGAGCAGCTCGGCGACCGCGAGGGCGCGGCGATGGACCTCGGCGCCTACCTGCAGGCCACCCCGGACGCCCCCGACGCCGTGCGGGTGCGGTGGCAGCTCGCGGTGTTGCTGCGGCATGGCTGAGCCCTAAGGTCGGCGGGTGCGGGCCGTCTATGACGGCGTGATCACCACCTTGACCGCCGCACCGGACGCGGCGGCGGCCAGCGCCTCGGCGCCGCGCGCCAGCGGGAACCGGGCGCCGATCAGCGGCCGCGGGTCGACGGCGCCGGCCGCGAGCAGCCGCAGCGCCGGGGCGAACGGGCCGCAGCGCGAGCCCACCAGGCGCACCTCGTCGAGCACCCAGGGGATGGGGCTGATGCCGGCGGGATCGTGGACGGTGGTCTTCATCACCACCGTGCCGCGGGGCCGCACGAGGCGGGTCGCCAGCGCCAGACCGTCGCGGCTCCCCGTGCAGTCGACGACGAGGTCGGCCCCCGCCAGCGCCTCGGCCCGGTCGGCGGGCACGGCGGTGACGCCCGGCGGCAGCAGCGCGAGCCGCTGCGCGCTGCGCCCGACGCCGGCGACCTCGGCGCCCGCCAGCGCGAGCACCCGCGCCACCAGCTGGCCGAGCCGCCCCACCCCGAGCACGACGGCCCGGGTGGACGGCGCGACGTGGACCTGCTCGAGGATCTCCAGCGCGGCCGCCAGCGGCTCCACGAACACGGCGGCGTCGTCGGGGACGGCGTCGGGCACGACGTGCAGGTTGCCGACGGGCAGGGAGAAGCGCTCGGCGAACGCGCCATCGCGCTGGTCGATGCCGAGGACCGTGCGCGAGGGGCAGTGGGTGGGGCGGCCGGCGCGGCAGGTGGGGCAGGTGCCGCAGGGGCAGTTGATATCGCCCACGACGCGCTTGCCGCGGAGGTCGTCGGCGCCCGGGGCCTCGAGCACCTCGCCCACGAACTCGTGGCCGAGCACGCCGCGGAAGCCCATGTAGCCGCGCACGAGCTCGAGGTCGGTGGCGCAGACGCCGCCGAGCCGCAGCGCGACGGTGGCCTCGCCCGGGCGCAGGGCGGGGACGTGGTCGGAGACGGCGTGGGCCTCGTCGTCGAGCCGGAGGGCCCAGGCCGGGCCGTCCACTACAGCTTCTCGGCGATCTGCTCGGACACGTCCCACAGCTTCCTGGCGAGCTCGGGATCACGGCCCTGCGCCGAGCTCTTCGCCACGTTGCAGTCGGCCCAGTACTCGCCCGAGACCTTCGCGGCGTCGGGGTGGACGGCCACGTAGGTCTGGGTGGACGCGCCCTCGGGCACGGACTTCATGAACAGCGGGGTGCCGATGGCGAGGCCGAGCCGCGCGATGGCGGGCATGTGCCGCCCGAGGTTGGTGGCGATCACGCCCGGGTGCACGGCGTTGGCGGTGCGCTCGCCCGAGCCCTCGGTGGCGAGCCGGCGCGCGAGCTCGCGGGCGAACAGCAGGTTCGCCAGCTTGGCCTGCCCGTAGTGCGTCCACGCGCTGTAGTGCTTGCTGGCGTCGAGGTCGTCGAAGCGGATGCCCTCGGACGGCGCCATGGTGTGCGCGCTGCTCGACAGCATCACGACGCGGCCCTGCGGCGCGAGCCGGTCGAGCAGCCCGGTGACCAGCAGGAAGTGGCCGAGGTGGTTCGTGAGGAACTGCAGCTCGTAGCCGTGCTTCACGGTGCGCTCGGGGAGCGCCATGATGCCGGCGTTGCAGACGATGGCGTCGAGCGGCCCGCCCTGGCGGACCTCCTCGACGCAGGCCCGCACCGACGCGGGCTCAGACAGCTCGCAAGCCAGCGGGACGGGGTCGTGGGGCAGCGCCGACAGCGCGCCGCGCGCGGAGTCGACGGTGCGGCCCGTCCCGAGGACGGTGGCCCCGCGCAGGGCGAGGACGCGCGCGGTCTCCTGGCCGAGGCCCGAGCTCGTGCCCGTGATCAGGATTCGCTTGCCGGACAGGTCGAGCCCGTCGGTGACCTGCTCGGCGGTGGAGGTGTAGCCGAAGCCCGTGGGGCCGGCCCGCTTGAACATTCCGTAGAGGGACATCGCCCGGACGTAACGTGCCGGCGCCGGATGACTACCCGATCCCGGCAGCGAGGATCAGCCCGCAGACGCCGAGCATCGCCAGGCCCCCAGACAGCGAACCCGGCGCCGGCCGCTCGGCGTGCCCGCACGACCACCACCACGACCACCACCACGACCACGCCTTCGGCGCCACGCCGGCGGCTCGCTCGGCGTGGAGGTGGTGGTGGTCGTGGTCGTGGTCGTGGTGACTTCGAGACGCTGTGTCCGACGGGCTGCCAGCGCGTTGCTTGACGCTCGCCGGGCCCGACGGTACGGATGCATCCGAATGACCCCGGCCCCCTGCCACACCTGTTGCTGTGTCTGTTGCTGTCCCGCGGCGGGGGTGGGTCTGCGCTGAGTCCGAGTTCAGCACGACCGACGCCCGCCCCGGATCTCCGCGGCGGGCGTCGTCGTCTCTGGCCCCCGTCGCGTCCTCACCACTCCAGGACGTCCCATGACGAAGCCTGCAACCGCCGACGAAGCCACCGACGAGGAGCCCTCGTCCCACGACCTGCTCGACACCATCGGCAACACCCCGCTGGTCGACTTCCCGGACGGCATCGCCGAGCTCCCGCCCGGCGTCCGCATCCTGCTCAAGCTCGAGGGCTTCAACCCCGGCGGCTCCGTCAAGGATCGAGCGGCGCGCGAGATCGTCCTCGAGGCCGAGCGCAGCGGCCGCCTCCGCCCCGGCGCCACGATCCTCGACGCGAGCAGCGGCAACACCGGCATCGCCTACGCGCTCATCGCCGCGCAGCGCGGCTACCGGCTCGTCCTGTGCCTCCCGAAGAACGCCTCGGCGGAGCGGCAGCGCCTCCTGCAGGCCTACGGCGCGCAGATCGTCCACACCTCGCCGCTCGAGGGCACCGACGGAGCCCAGGCCGAGGCCGTCCGCCTCTCCGCCGCCCACCCCGACTGGGTCTACCTCAACCAGTACGACAACGACGCCAACTGGCGCGCCCACGAGCGCACCACGGGCCCCGAGCTCTGGCGCCAGACCGGCGGCAGCGTCACCACCTCGTCGCCACGGTGGGCACGAGCGGCACCCTCACCGGCACCGCCCGCTTCCTGCGCAGCGTGGCGCCCGACCTGCAGGTCGTCGAGGTCCAGCCCGACGGGCCGATGCACGGCCTCGAGGGGGTGAAGCACATGCAGACGGCGCGCGTGCCCGGCATCTACGACCCCGGCGCCGCCGACCAGCGCCTGTGGGCCGCCACGGAGTGCGCCTGGGCCACGATGCGCGCGCTGGCGCGCCGCGGCATCCTCGCGGGGCCGTCGGGCGGGGCCGCCGCCTGGGCCGCCGTCCAGGTCGCCCGGGAGCTCGAGCACGGCGTGGTGGTGGCGATCCTGCCCGACTCGGGCGCGCGCTACCTGGCCGACGCCCACATCTGGACCACGCCCCTCGAGGAGGCCCCGTGCCGCCTCGCCAGCTGACCCTGTCCGCCGCGGCCACCGCGGCCATCCGCGCCCACGGCGCCGAGGGCTACCCGCACGAGGTGGTGGGCATCCTGGCCGGCCGGGGCGACCAGGTGCAGCGCGCCGTCCCGCTCGTCAACGAGCACGCCGACAGCCCGCGCAACCGCTACGTCGTCTCGGGGCTGGTGCTCATGCGCACCGAGCAGCAGCTCGAGGCCGATGGCTACGCCATCCTCGGGTACTACCACAGCCACCCCGACCACCCCGCCGTCGCGAGCGTCACCGACCGCGACAACGCCCTCCCCAACCTGTCCTACGTCATCGTGTCGGTGGCCGAGGGGCAGCCCGTCGACCTGCGGAGCTGGGTGCTCCGCGACGACCGCACCGCGATGGACGAGCAACCGCTGCACCTGGAGTCCCAGCCATGAGCGCCCAGACCACCATCCACATCCCGAGCCCGCTGCGGCCCTACACGGGCGACCAGCCGAGCGTCGCCGTCGAGGCCCGCACGGTGGGCGAGGCGCTCGAGGCGCTCACCCGCGCGCACCCCGACCTGGCGAAGCACCTGCGCGACGACGCGGGCAAGCTGCGGAGCTTCGTCAACGTCTACCTCGGCGACGAGGACATCCGGCACCTCGACGGCGAGGCCACCGCCGTCGACGGCCAGCCGCTCACCATCGTCCCGTCGATCGCGGGCGGCCAGGAGGGCCTGCCGGAGCTCACCAAGGAGGAGATCGCGCGCTACAGCCGCCACCTCATCCTCCCGGAGGTCGGCCTCGCCGGGCAGAAGCGCATCAAGGGCGGCTCGGTGCTGTGCGTGGGCACGGGCGGCCTCGGCTCGCCGCTGCTGCTGTACCTGAGCGCGGCCGGCGTCGGGCGCATCGGCATCGTCGACTTCGACGTGGTGGACGAGAGCAACCTGCAGCGCCAGGTGCTCCACGGCACGAGCTGGGTCGGCAAGCCGAAGGTCGCCTCGGCGGCCCAGCGCATCGCCGACCTCAACCCGAACGTGCAGGTCGACGTGTTCGAGGAGCCGCTGCACTCGGGCAACGCGCTCGACATCCTGAAGGACTACGACGTCGTCGTCGACGGCACCGACAACTTCCCCACGCGCTACCTCGTCAACGACGCCTGCGTGATGCTCGGCAAGCCGAACGTCTACGGCTCGATCTTCCGCTTCGAGGGCCAGGCCAGCGTCTTCAACTACGGCGACGGCCCGAACTACCGCGACCTGTACCCCGAGCCGCCGCCGCCGGGCCTCGTGCCGAGCTGCGCCGAGGGCGGGGTGCTGGGCGTGCTGCCCGGCGTCATCGGCACCATCCAGGCCACCGAGACGCTCAAGCTGCTGGCCGGCATCGGCACGTCGCTGTCGGGCCGCCTGCTGCTCTACGACGCGCTGAACATGACGTTCCGCGAGCTCAAGCTGCGGCGCGACCCGAACCGCCAGCCCATCACCGAGCTCATCGACTACCAGCAGTTCTGCGGGCTGCCCTCGGTGGGGGCGGCGCCGGAGCCGGTCGCGGCCGAGGGCTTCGAGCGCATCGGCGTGAAGCAGCTGAAGCAGCGCTGGGACGAGGGCTGGCGGCCCTACGTGCTCGACGTCCGCAAGCCGCACGAGGCCGAGATCGTGTCGCTGCCGTTCGTCGACCGCCTCGAGCCGCACGAGACCGTGGGGCGCATCGCCGACGAGCTGCCGCGCGACCGCGACATCGTGGTCGCCTGCAAGAGCGGCGGGCGCTCGGCGAAGGCCGCGGCCGTGCTGGCCGAGCACGGGTTCACGCGCCTGTTCAACCTCGAGGGCGGCGTGCTCGCGTGGGCGGGCGAGATCGACCCGTCACTGCCCACGTACTGAGCGCTCGTAGCGCAGGAGCGCGGTCACCACGGCGCGCCCGAAGGCGTCGCGCGTGGCGGGCTCGTCCCAGCGCAGCGTCTCGCGGCCGTCGCGGGCGTTGTGTGTCTCGACGATGACCGAGGGGACGGCAGGCTGGCGCAGCATGTAGAGGTTGCGCCGGTCGCGCCAGACGCCCGGGACGGCGTCGGCCTCGTACAGGCCGTTGTAGTCGCCGACCCAGGGCGGGAACCCGGTGTCCGCGAGCGCCAGGGCCAGGGCGCGCGCCAGGGCGAGGCGCCGGGTCACGAGGTCCGCCTCGCCGCGGTCGTGGACGAGGACGGTGAAGCCCGGCTCGCTGTCGTCGCGCCAGCAGGGCTCGCCGGCGGCGCTGGTGCCGTTCTGCACGACGGAGTGCGCGCGGCTGTCGCTGTGGAGCTCGATCAGCAGGGAGGCGCCGGAGCGGGCGAGGTGGCGCAGCCGCGCGGCGTACGAGGGGCGCTGCTCGCCGGTGCGGGCCCGGACGACGCCGAACTGCCCGGTCGACGCGAGCAGGTGCGCCAGGGCGTCGGTGGTGCGCAGGGTGAAGTCCTGCTCGCGGGTGCACCAGGCGCCGAGGTTGCCCTCGTTGTCGCGGGCGCCGTGGCCGGCGACGAGGAAGACGGTGGACGGCCGGTGGTCGGGCGGGACGTCGATGGGCGGCGGGTGCAGCGCGCCCGGGTCGTCGGGCCAGGTGGGGACGTGGACGGGCGCGGGCGCGGGCGCGGCGACGTGGGCGCGGGCGTCGAGGTCGGGGGTGCAGGCGGCGAGCAGGAGCGGGAGCATGCACGCTCGGACCCGCACGGCGGCGTGCGGGTTCCGGCGTCATCGTAACGGTTCTGTCTCTGGCGTCACTCGGCGCAGCACACCGTGACGAGGTCGATGGCCACGGCCTCACCGGTCGGCGAGACGGGCTGGGCCTCGCAGCTCGCGACCGGGGCGTCGAAGGCGAGCTCGGCGCTGCGGGCCGGGGTCTCGATGCCGAAGCACTCGCCGTCGCTGCCGGCGCCGGGGGACGCCACGACGCAGCTCTCGCCGGCGCGCAGGGTCACCGTCGCGTCGCAGCTGGCCGCGGGGCTGCAGCTGCAGGCGGTGCAGCCGCGCTGGTCGTCGACGCCGGTGGAGAGCAGGCTGCGGGCGGGGAACCCGGCGGGGCAGCCCTCGTCGCCGTCCTTCCAGACGCAGAGGGGCTCGTCGGCGCCGAGGGCCGGGACGCAGGCGCCGTCGGTGCCGCAGGTGTCGAGCGCCTGGACGGGGGCGCAGCCGAGCCACTCCTCGTCGAAGGTGACCTCGGAGAGCGTCTGCGTCAGGCTCCCGCCGCAGCTGGCGCCGGAGAGGTCGACGGCGGGGACCTCGAGGGTGAAGCTCGCGTCGTCGTAGTAGGCGATGTCGTTGCAGCCGGGCACCAGCGTCTCGACGCTCTGCACGACCTGCTGGTCGCAGGTGGTCAGGTTGTCGGCGAAGGTGAGCAGGCTCGCGGAGGTGGGGCACACGACGGGCGGGGTGGGCTCGGCGTCGCAGCCGCAGGCGCAGGTGGCGTCCTCGGCGTGCAGGCCGCTGTTGGCGGCGAAGGCGGCGACGCCCCAGTCGCCGTCGCAGGCGTCGGGGACTCGGCCGCGACGTGGGCGGCGACAGGGCCGTTCCAGCCGGGCGGGATCTCCACGCAGGTGGTGTCGGCGGCGCACTCGGGGGCCGTCCCGGTGTCCGTGTCCGTGTCGGCGTCGGCGTCTGCGTCGGCGTCTGCGTCGGCGTCGGCGTCGGCGTCTGCGTCTGCGTCCGTGTCTGCGTCTGCGTCTGCGTCTGCGTCCGCGGCGTCCGCCGTGTCGGTGGACTTGTCGTCGACCTCGGGCGGGTTGCAGGCGGAGAGGGCGGCCAGGACGCAGAGCAGGGGGGTGTAGCGGGTCATCGTTCCTTCCTCCGCCCCGTGACGTTGCATTCGGGAGGCCAGCCCCGAGCACGGAGGAAGGGTCGTTTTCGCTGGATTCGGATGTGCGGGATGCGCGGGATGCGCGCGCACCCGCGCTACGGCGCCTCGGCCACGAAGGTGCCCACCGCGGTGCCGGCGGCGGTGACGAGGGTGACGACGCCGCTGAAGGGCGCGGGCGCGGCGCCGCAGAGGCCGGCAGCGTCGGTGAGCTCGGCGGCGCTGCCCTCGAGGGCGGGGAGGGAGCGGGAGAACTCGCCGTCGTAGGCGTCGAAGTCGGCCCACTGGACGAGTGCGCCCTCGGCGGTGGTGGGCACGCCGTCGACGAGGGTGAACGTGGCGTGGAGCTCGTTGCCGCCGAAGGCGGTGACGTCGGACGGCCAGCCGATGGTGAGGGCGAGGGTGTCGCCGTCGCAGGTGACGACGGCGTCCACGGGCGTCTGCGTGGCGAGGTCGTAGTCCGGCGGGGTGAACTGCGGGTCGTCGACGGTGCCCGACAGGCCCGTGCCGCTGACGCCCGTGCCGTCGAGGGAGACGGCGAGCGGGGCGGGCTGCGGGTCGGTGTCGGTGACGGTGGTGTCGGTGCCGGAGTCGACGACCGGCGCGTCCTTGATGGGCAGCTCGTAGCAGGCCGCGAGGGCGAGGGTCAGGATCGTCGTGCGCAAGGCTCCTCCAGGCCCGGACGCCATTGCACGGTGCGTGCCAGCCTGTGCTGGCGCGGCTCGTGGGCCGGGGGGCGCGCCGATCGCGTCAGCCGTGTCGCGGGGCTACACTGGACGGATGCGGGGCTGGTGGCTTGCCGGAGCGGTCGGGTGTGCGGGGGCGCCCGTGGCGGGGGACTGCGTGCCGGGGGGCGAGGCGCCCGGCGCCATCGCCGACGTGCTCGATCGGCTGTCGGGGCCGACGACCCTGCCGTGCTTCCTGGCCTCGCTGCCGCGCCCGCTGCCCGTGGTTGCCTCGGCCGATGTGTTCAGCGCGCAGCCGGCGGTGGGGGAGCGCTCGCCGCGGCTGCTGCTGCACCGGGACGGGCTCACGATGACGGTGGTGCCCGAGGGGCCCGGCGTCGGGCTGCTCGAGCTCGGGGAGGACGCCGGCGGCGGGCTGAGCGTCAAGGCCGAGATCGCGTTCCCGGTGGACGGGCCGCTCGACGAGGCCGCGCCCTACGACCGCGTGCGCGAGCCCGACGGGGGCACGGGCTGCGGGGTGTGCCACGGGGGCGAGGTGGCCGTGGGCGCGGCGTACGCGTCGCGGGCGATCCGGCCGCTGCCGGAGCGGGTCGTGCCGCTCGACCAGGTCGCGGCGGAGGCGTCGGCGTGCGGGGAGGCGGCGGATCCGCGGTGTGCGGTGCTGCGGGCGGTGTTCGGGCACGGGGAGGTCGTGGCCGGGCCGCTGCCCGCGTCGTGGCCCACGCTCTACGACGCGAGATGACGCAACCGCGCCCGACGCGTTTCCGTCAGATGACGGAAACGCGTCGGGCGCGTGTCATCCGTTCGGTCATCCGCCGAGGTGCCACCCGCCGGCCACGAGCCCCAGGTAGAACAGCGTCTTCGGCACGCGCAGCAGGCTCGCCGCCGCGACCTGCGGCAGCGGCACCCCAGCAGCCCCGCGCTCCACGTCGCCAGCGCGTAGGGGATCGGCACCAGCGCCGCGATGGCGACCCCCCAGGCCCCCCACGACCGGATGTACGCCACCATCTCCGGGTACCGCCGCTCGAGCCGCGCCTCGGCCCCCGCCGCGCGCAGCCCCCGCCCGCACGCCCAGCCGAGCGGCCCCGCCGCCACGCTCGCCGCGCTGGCCACCGCGCCGATCGTGCTCAGCGCCAGCCCCCGCGCCACGGCCAGCAGCAGCACGGGCTCGTGCGTCATGGGCAGCGGCGAGCTGTCGGTCAGCAGGACCCCCGCGAACAGCCCGGCCAGCCCGAAGCGCCCGAGGAACGCGTCCCCCGCGGCGGTGATGGGCCCGCGCAGCACCACGCCGCACACCGCAGCCACGGCGAGCACGCCGACGAGGCTCACCAGGGTGCGCCAGCAGCGACCGGTCGACGCGCTCAGTCATGGTCGGGGTGCTGGCGGTTGGTGCGCGCGATCGCCGCCGCCCAGGCCGCCCGGTCGCCGGCCTCGGTCGCGCCGCCGTCCGGGAGGCCCGGCAGCCGGTCGAACCACGGCACTCGCGCCTCCGTGCCCGTCTGGCCCCGCGGCGGGAAGCGGGCGGGCTCGTCGAGCGTGCCGAGGCACAGGTTCACCCGGTTCGACGTGGTGTCCTCGTAGAACAGCGGCGTGCCGCAGGCGGCGCAGAACCCGCGATCGACGATGCTCGGAGCTGCGGAAGCGCGAGGGCGTGCCCCGCGTCCAGCGCAGCGCCTCGCGCGGCGCGGCGACCAGCGCGGCGAACACGTTCCCGACCGCCTTCTGGCACATCCGGCAGTGGCAGAGGTGGCTGTTGTCGAACATCGCCTCGGCGCGGTAGCGGACCGCGCCGCACTGGCACCCGCCCGTCGCCGTCACGTCGAGCCGCTCCACCCGCACCTCCCGTCGCCGCTGTACCCCGACCGCCGACGCGCGGCCGCATCGGTTAGAGGCAGCGATGCGCCCGCCCATCCTCGCTCTGCTGGCCCTCGCCTGTCACCCCGCCGATCCCGACGGCAGCCGCCCGACGGGGCCGCTGCCGCCCGATCCGCCCGCGCCCGACGCGTTCGAGCCGCCCGAGGGCCCGGGCGGCCCCGCGCGCACCTTCGCCGACGACGAGCTGCTCACCCCCTGCGGCTACATCCTCGGCGGCCCCGGCGACGCCGAGCACCACAACCTCTCCGTCGTCCACGACGGCTACCTCGTGCACCCCTGGGCGCCCGAGGACGGCGGCGGCGGCATCTCGTTCCTCCGCTTCGACGACCCCTGCGCGCCCGAGGTCGTGGGCCAGACCTGGTCCGATCGGATGCGTGAGACGCACACCCTGGCGTTCGGCCACGCGAACGGCCGCGAGTACCTCGCCGTCGACGCGCTCGACCCCGAAGACGGCGCCATCGGCGGCGTCGGCATCTGGGACGTGACCGATCGCACCGCGCCCGCCTGGGTCTCCGAGATCGACACGCCGAACTTCCACTACCCCGACAGCTACCTGCGCGTGACGTTCTCGTCGTTCTGGCAGGGGCCCGTGCTCTACATCGCGGCGGCGTTCACCGGCATCCACGTGGTCGACGTGTCCGATCCGCTGAACCCCGTGCTCGTGAAGACGGTCACCTTCGACTTCCCGCACCTGGTCGGCGCCTTCCACGTGATCGGGAACCTGGGCGTCGCGGCCAGCGCGGGCACGAGCCACGTCGAGCTGCTCGACGTGAGCGACCCGTGGGACCCGCGGCCCATCCCCGGCGGCAGCTTCGAGGTCCACGACGGCGCGGGCACCGTCGACAACTACTACTTCTCGTCGGTGGGCGGCCGCTACGGGCTGTTCGCCCGCAAGGCCCGCGGGGGCGGCCCCATCATCTACGACCTGTCGGACCCGTCCGCGCCCACCTACGTCGGCGACGGCTACACCGACGACGGCGACGGCGGCTACGTCTACCGCCAGAGCGACCGGCTGTTCCAGGGCGACAGCAACTTCGGCCTCATCTACGACATCTCCGACCCGACGGCGCCGCAGGAGCTGGCGCGGCTGTTCGTGCAGGGCGACCTCGACACGATGAGCCCCGTGGGCAACGTCGTGATCGTGTCGGTCGACGAGAAGGCCACGCCGGGCCAGGCCTCGACGGTGTTCCCGTGGCAGGCCGCGCCCGACGCGCGGCCGCCCGCGCTCGAGCTGTTCGACCCGCCCGACGGCGCCGAGAACGTGCCCGTCACCGGGCGCATCGGCCTCGCGTTCGACGAGTGGATCGAGTCGGCGAGCGTGTTCGAGGGGTCGTTCCGGGTGACCGACGCCGACGGCTGGCCGCTCGCGGGCACCTACGACGTGCAGGAGAGCCTGGTGAACTTCACCCCGGACGAGCCGCTGCCCGCGGGCACCGCGATCCGGGTGGTCGTGCCGGCGGGCGGCATCACCGACGTGTCGGGCAACCCGACGGCCGAGGAGGTCCGGTGGCAGTTCACCACGGCGCCGTGATCCTCGCGCTGCTGGCCGCGTGCCACCGCGACGAGGGGTCGACGGGGACCGATCCGAGCACGGTGACGTCGGTGCCCACGGCGCCCGAGGCCCAGGCGGGGCCCGACGTCCGCGCGCACGTGGGCGACACGGTGGCCCTCGACGGGTCGGCGTCCACCGGCGAGGCGTTCACCTGGCAGACGAGCGACGGGCGCACCTTCGACGGCGCCGTGGCCAGCGTCCCGTTCGACGCGCCGGGCCACTACACCGCGGTGCTCGAGGTCCGCGACGCGCTCGGCCGGGTCGACACCGACAGCGTGGCGGTCACGGTGACCTGGCCGCGCGCCGAGGTACCGCCGGTCGCGGCCTCCGCGCTGGTGGGCGACGGCGGCGTGCTGTGGGTGGCGCTCGAGGACTTCGACGCCGTCGCCGAGATCGACGTGGCCGGGCGCACGGTGCAGCGGTGGGTCGAGGTGTGCGATGGGCCGCGCTCGGTGGCCGTCGGGCACGGGGCCGTGTGGGTGGCCTGCGGCGGGGACGACCAGGTGGCGCGCATCGCCGACGGCGTCGCCGCGATGATCCCGCTGCCGTGGGGCAGCCACCCGTTCGGGGTGGTGGCGCGCGGCGACGACGTGCTGGTCACGCTGCAGGGCGCGGGGGCCGTGGCGCAGCTCGCGCCGGACGGCACGCTGCTGCGGACGGTGCCGGCGCTGCCCGACGTCCGCGGGCTCGCCGCGACGGCCGACCGGGTCGTGCTCAGCCGGTGGCGCAGCCCGGACGCCGGCGGCGAGGTGTTGCTGCTCGACGCCGACCTCGGCGATCCGCAGCTCGTGTCGCTGCGCGTCGATCCGGGGCCCGACAGCGACACCAACGCGCGGGGCCTGCCCAACCTGCTGGCGCGGCCGGTGGTGCGGCCCGACGGGCGGGTGGTGGCGTTGCCCGGCTCGAAGGCGAACATCGAGCGGGGGCTGTTCCGCGAGGGCCGGGCGATGACCTTCGAGACGACGGTGCGCGCCGATCTGCGCCAGGTCTCGCTGGTCGACGAGGTCGCCGAGCTCGACGCCGCGGTGTTCGACGACCGCGACCACGCGCAGGCCGCGGCGTACACGCCCGACGGCGACTGGCTGCTGGTGCTGCACCGCGGCGTCGAGACGGTCGACGTGCTCGACGCCTACACGCTGGCCCGCGCGGGCGGCGCCGGGCAGGGCCTCGGCCGCGGCGGCGAGGCGCTGTGGGTCTCGCCCGACGGCGCCGAGGCCTGGGTCTACGCCGCGCTGTCGCGGGAGCTGGCGGTGCTCGACCTGTCGGTGCTGGCGGCGCCGAACACGGTGGCGACGGTGCCGCTGGTGCCGCCGTCGGGCGAGGTCGTCGACGAGACGCTGCTGGCGGGGCGGATCCTGTTCGGGCGCAGCGCGGATCCGCGCATGAGCACGGGCGGGTACCTGTCGTGCGAGGGCTGCCACCCCGAGGGCGAGCACGACGGGCGCACCTGGGACTTCACCGACCGCGGCGAGGGCCTGCGGAACACGATCTCGCTGCGCGGGCGGGGCGGGGCGGCGCCGATCCACTGGTCCGCCAACTTCGACGAGCTGCAGGACTTCGAGAACGACATCCGCGGGCCGCAGTCCGGGCGCGGCTTCCTCGACGACGCCGACTTCGCCGACACCGATGATCCGCTGGGCGCACCGAAGGCCGGGCTGTCCCCCGAGCTCGACGCCCTCGCGGCCTACGTCGCGAGCCTGGACCAGGCGCCGCGCTCCCCGTACCGTGAGCCCGACGGCGCGCAGACGGCGCAGGCGGCGCTCGGGGCGGCGCTGTTCGTGGATCCGGCGGTGGGCTGCGCGGAATGCCACCCGCTGCCGCAGACGAGCGACAGCGCCTGGCTCGCGCCCGGCGTCCCGCTGCTGCACGACGTGGGCACGCTGTGGGCGGGCTCGGGCAGCCGCCGGGGCGAGCCGCTCGTGGGCCTCGACACGCCGCCGCTGCAGGGGCTGTGGGGCACGGCGCCGTACCTGCACGACGGGTCGGCGGCGACGGTGCGGGAGGCGGTGCTCGCGCACGACCTGCCCGAGGTCGCGCTGCTCGACGACGACGCCGTCGACGCGCTGGCGCGCTACCTCCTCGAGCTCGAGTAGCGCCGGCGCAGGGCCAGGAGGCCCACGAGGAGCAGGCCGCCCGGGCTGCGGGCGCCGCCGGCGTCGCACTGGCAGCCCTCGACGGGGATCGAGGTGTCGCCCGTGTCGGCGGCGACGGCGGTGGGCGGCGGGCGGAGGGCCGTGGCGAGGGGGCCGGCGGCGCGCTCGTCGTCGGACAGGACCCCGTCGCCATCGATGTCTTCGAACCAGGCGGTGCCGCGGACCAGCTCCAGGGTGGCGGCCTGGGCGAGCTCGCCCTCCGGCCCGACGAGGATGCCGCCCTCGACGGGCTCGCGGCCCGTCACGTCGAGCCAGCCGGGGGCGCCGAGCTCGAGCACGGTGTCGGTCTCGTCGACGACGACGGGCGCGCTCGCCCACAGCGTGACGGGCAGCTCGGGCGCGAGCTCGACCGCGACGGGCGTGGTCTCGCCGGTGCCGGGGGTGTGGCCGGCGGCGCTGACGGTGCCGAGCGTGACGACGACGGCGCACCAGGTGCCGGGGTCGAGGGGGAGCGGGTCGCCGTCGAGCAGGGAGCGGCCGTCGTCGGGGCGCTGCTCGGCGAGGCCACCCGCGCAGCCGACCGTGGAGACGGCGAGGCCCGTGGCGGAGGCGGCGGTGAGGTCCATGCCGTCGATGCGGGCCAGGGAGAGCGTGGTCTTGCCCGGGTTGCCGACGGAGGTGCCGCCGGGGGGCGGGGCGTCGAGGTCGCAGGCGGCGAGCCCGGTGAGGAGCGCGAGCGCGGGCAGGCGGACGGTCATCGGGGGCTCCGGGGCTCGGAGAGCGGGAACAGCTGGATGTTGAGCTGGTAGACGCGGTCGCTGTCGGGCGCGGCGTCGCACAGGTCGAGGATGCGCTCCTGGAAGGCGGCGACCTGGCGCTTGAGCTCGGGGACGAGCGCCTCGGGCACGGCGACCGTGACCGCGCCGAGGTGGCGCTCCTCGGGGTCGAACGCGTCGATGGCTTCGCGGGCGCGCTCGATCATCCCGTGGTGGTAGTTGTGGACGGCCAGGCCGACGACCTCGTGGGGGGTGACGACGCTCGCGTCGGAGCGGCGGAGGCGGCCATCGTCGCCGCGGACCCACAGGCCGAGCGCCACGATGACCTCCACGGCGCGGCGGGCGCGGGCGGCGGTGATCTTCGGGCGGACGGCCTGGGCGATCCACTCGGGGTCTTCGCGGAAGTCGGGGCGGGCGGCCAGCTCGCGGATCGCCGGGTAGTACCAGCGGGAGAGGTACTCGAAGCCGTCGCCCTCGATGCGGCGCGCCTCGCGGAAGCGGCGGGTGGCGGCGATGCGCTCCCAGGCGGCGTTGCGCTCGGCGTCGGTCGCGGCCTGGCCGAGGGCGACGAGCAGGCCGAAGAAGTCGGCCTCGGCGGTGGCCAGCTGCAGGGCGGCGGCGAAGGCCTCGGTGGTGGCCGGGGTGAGGTTGCGGCGGCCCTCGATGACGTGGTGCAGCAGCGACGGGGACTTCTGGCCGGCGCGGCGGGCGAAGGCGCGGTGGCTGAAGCGGGGGTTGGCGGCCTTCTTCGCGCTGAACCAGTCGCCGAGGTACGCCCGGAAGTCGAGGTACTCGTAGACGGTGGGCAACGCTGTGGCCGCGTTCGTCTGCACGCTGCCTCCGGTCTTGAGTACACCGGCGACGGCAATCTGGCAAGGGAGAATGGGGGTGGTGTTCTCGTGGCGAGAACGAAACCGGAGGGGTCGGGGTCGTGGTTGAGTACAGTCCGGGGTACCGTCGGGGGGCAACCCAGGAGGGCGTGATGCGCATCGGACGTTGGATGATGGGGCTGGTGGTGCTGGTGGCCGGGTGCGGCGACGACGGCGGGCTGTTCGGGAACGGGCGGAACGGGGCGCGCGAGGGGGCGTCGCTGGAGAGCCTGGAGGGGAGCGGGACCACGGAGGAGGGCGACGGGGACGGGTCGACGAGCGGGGAGGGCGACGACGACGACGACGACGACGGTGAGGGTGAGGGTGAGGGCGGCGGCGAGGCGGCGGCGGCGAGGGCGGCGGCGGCGAGGGCGTCGGCGGCGAGGGCGGCGGCAGCGAGGGCGGCGGCGGCGAGGGCGGCGGCGGCGAGGGCGGCGGCGGCGAGGGCGGCGGCGGCGAGGGCGGCGGCGGCGAGGGCGGCGGCGGCGAGGGCGGCGGCGGCGAAGAGGGCGGCGTCGACACGGGCTGCGTCGAGGGGTGCGACACAGGTGGCGGCGGCGAGGAGCTCCTGAGCGCCCGTTCCGAGATAGAGCGGATCCTGCATCCAGCGCGTCGGCCCCGGTCGACGCGCCATACCAGAAACGGGGTCGAGACGGACACCCCGCGAAGAGAGCGGGACCGAACCGGACCCCTCGCCCGGCAGCCAACGGCAGAAGCTCTGGAATGGACTGCCCGCTCGCCGCTCCACCCGCCGCCGGACCCCGATCGGTCGGGTTCGAGTGGCGCTCTCTTCCTCAGGGTGTCCGGTTCACGCCCCCTCGCTCCGCCGGGCACCGAGACGTACACGCGCCCGACGCGTTTCCGTCAATTGCGCGAGCGGAGCCGGCGGAGCGCGATGCAGCCGCCTCGAGCTGCAACCGCCGAGGGCTCGCGGTCGCATGGCGCTCCCGTCGCGCGAGCACGCGCCATGGTGGTGAGGTGGCTTTCGCCCGTGCGAAGCCGGGCGGACGACAAGTGCGAGCGGAGCCGGCAGGGCGCGATGCGGCGCCTCGAGCTGCAGCCGCCGAGGGCTCGCGGTCGCATGGCGCTCCCGTCGCTGCAACGCCATGGTGGTGGGAATTAGCCGTTCGCCCGTGCTGAAGCCGAGGCGGACGACAATTCGCTCCGGCACTCCCCCAGGCAAGCCAGGGCGGATACCTAGCGAACAGGGCCGGCCTCGGACGCGTCGAGGCCACGGATAGCCGGCCAGCCCTTCTGCTGAGTTGAACGAAGCCGGGCGGCGGCTGTCTCTGTAGGGCGTAGAAGGGTTCTGCGCGGCGAGGAGTCAGGTCGGCGGAGGGGCGCCGGTGCACCGAGGGTGAGTCCGGGCCGGTGGAAAACTGGGAATTCTCAGCGGTTTTGGTACGTGTTCCCGGTCGGAGAGCAGACCTGTGGAGGGCAGGACGCGTAGGCCGTCCGCCGTAAGGCAGGAAGTAGCCGACCAAGGCGGACCTCTGGAGCCAGCCGGTGGAAGATCCGGGCAGGACGATGAGGACCCTGAGCGAAGCTGTCGCAGGCAGGGCAGGCGTTCCGGTGCGTCCCAATGATGATCGTGGCGGCGGGTTGGCTCATCGGGTGGTACGCCCTCCAGGCTCACGTTGGCGCCGGAGATCCCAGCGTGATGGCACGAGCCTGCTCGAGGCCGACGACGAGCGCCGGGGCGAGCAGGCCGTAGTGGCGCACCCTGCGGAAGCCCGTGGGGAGGAAGTGCTGCGAGAATCGACGGACGAACTCTGGTCCGGGGGCGTGACCTTGCTCGGGCCGCGGGTTCCGGATCGTCACAGTGTCCTCGTCGATGGCGAGGATGCGGTGGTCGGAGATGGCGCCTGATAGACGTAGCGGGCGAGGTACTTGACCATCAGCGCCGGATCGCGGCCTTTCGGAGGCTCGACGTAGACGTTCCAGTTCTTGAGTGCAGCTTTCCGGCGCGCGTTGCGGAGGCGGATCCGCTCGGCGCGGTGGAGGTCAAGGCGGAGCGCTCGAGTCCGCGAGGAAGAGCCTACGGAACAGGCGCTGGAGCGGACGAACATGGAACAGGAAGTCGTTGGAGACGGTGACCCAGCCGTCGTCATCGATCATCCGCCAGCGGCGATGACACAGTGGACGGTGGATGGAAGGACAGGTCACGAGGCCCAGGTGTGGAGGACGGCGAGCACTGCGGAGTGTGGCGTGCCACTTGGTCGCTGCGAGCTTCTGCGGGGCGCCGTATGACGCCTTCAGAGCAGGACGGCGTAGGCCTCGCGCGGGTACCGCAGAACGATGGGGCGCAGCTCGCTCGGAAGCGTAAAGACGACTTGGAAGTGGGGGACGGGCAACAGGGAGGGCCTGCTGGGTCTCGACCCAGCGACGGCGACGGACGCCCTGGCACTGCGGGCAGTGTCGGTTGCCGCACGAGTTGTACAGGACCGCGGAGTAGCCGCAGTCGTCGCACTGGTGGTGACCGCCGAGGGCGGGGTCCGGCACCGCAACAGGAGGTTCAGGAGGTTGACCGCGTCGCCCCCCGACACCCGCCGCTGGAGGAACGATGGCGCAAACCGACGCAGGGCGTCGATCACCGTCGGTCCTGTCGGTTCGACCTGCCGCCCTTGGAGGTGGGCGGCGACCACCGCAGCCTGCGGGCAACAGGTCGAGCTCCGGCACTTGCTGCAGAATGTCCTTGCGCAGGTGCGTGTAGAACTGCGTCGACACGATCGAGGCGTGGCCGAGCATCACCCTGGATTCGCCTCATCGACCCGATGCTCCAGCAGGTGAATTTGGCGAACGCGTGGCGCAGCGTGTGCAAGGTGATCCGCTTCGGGATCGCAGCTACCTGCGCGTGTCGCAACGCGGCGTTCGCCGAGTCATTGGCGACGGGCCGATCGGTCAGGGGCGTTCGGGAGTGGGCTGACGCGCGAAGTGGCCCAGCCAGAGCCTCGACGGGAACAGCGGACCGGGCAGGCGGCACTGCTTCCAGTGAGCCCGCAGCATGTGGAGCAGCGCGTCGCTGAGCGGCACGAACCTGGCCCTACGGCGCTTCGCGAACTCGGCGGGGATGTAGATCACGCCCTCAACGGCGCGGATGTACACGGAGGTTCGTCACTTCGCGGGATCGCATCCCGGTCGCGTAGATGGTCTGGAACAGCGTGCGGTAGAAGGGATCGGCGGTGGCTTCGAAGAGGAACTTCAGCTTCGACACCGTCGGGACGTCGGGCATCGGCCCCTTCCGACGGTGCTTGGGCCGGGAACGTTCGCCATGACCTCGGGGCGCCCCAGCGTGTGGGACCAGAACGACAGAGCGTGGAAGCTGCCGATCGTCGACGTCGACCGGCCGAGCCCGTGGAGCTGTCGAGCAGGAACGCGCGCACTTCCTCGGCGTTGAAGCGTCGGTCGTCGCACCGGACCCGCTCCAGGAACTGCCGCACGACGTGCACGTACTGCTGGATCGTGGTGGGCTGCAGGTCGCGGAGGAGCAGGTCACGTTGCAGCGGTCCGAGGTACCGGTCCATGTTGTTCTCCGTGTGGGGCGGTTTGACGATTGGCCGCCCCCACGGATGATGACTTCTCCCGTCGCATTGCCGTCACCGACGCACAGGAGCGTGGCGACGGCGTCGGGGCGGAGCCCCGGTAGTCGCTCCGCGCCCTCACTGCCGGCGGAGCCGGCTTCGTTCGATCGCACACCTCGGGGAGGCAAGCTGCCCTCGATCGCACACCCCGGGCGAGTCCTGCCGGTCCCGCGACGATGCAACCGTCACTATTGGGCGACCCTGCCTCGCCAGGTCCCCCGAACCGGGTCCAACTGTGTGCGATCCCGAGGGGCATACCTCCCGCGAGTGTCTCACTCGACCCGGCTTGCTCCCGGTGGCGTCGGCCGGCACCGAAGGAATGGCGCGAGCGGAGCCGGCGGGAGCGCGATGCGGCCGCTTGCCGAGGTTCAACCGCCATGAGCTCTCGGTCGCATGGCGCTCCCGTCGTGCGAGCACGCGCCATAGTGATGAGAACTGTCGTTCGCCCGGGCGAAGCCGGGCGGATGCTACAGGCGCGTGCGCGCAAAATGGCTTCCCGATTCCTGGGCACCCAGGAGTAACCTCGTGAACGGAGCAGGAATCGGGCAAGCCATTCCGGCGGCGCGCAGCTATTGACGGAAAGGCGTCGGGCGGATGTGCGTCAATTGACGGAAAGGCGTCGGGCGGATGTGCGTCATCGGCCCCGCAACACCGCCGCCCCCGCACCGTCGCGCGGTTGCCCGACCCCGCCACCGCGGTCACCTCGACCGCACGGGCCATCGGGCGTCCGCAGCAGCCCCACCGCCGACGACCGCGACACGTCGACGCCCGCCCGATCCATACGCCTTCACCTGCCCCTGCGCCAGCGCCGCCAGCGGATCCGACCGCCCGCCCCGAGCGACGAGTCCACCACCCACCGCTGCCTCCCCGGGCGCGACCGCCACCTCCCGCGACGCCACCGCCACCGTCCCGCTCACCCCGTAGTCCCGCCACCACGTGCCGTGGCCCGCCCCCGCCGGACGCCACAGCCGCACCACCGCCGTCAGCGCGTCCCCGTCGAGCGTGGCGGCCTCGGGCACGGCCAGGACGTCGGCCGCCACGGGCCCGTGCGCGAACGCCTCGCGCCGACCGAGCCACACCGCCGAGTCGAGCGACACCTCGAGCGCCCAGTCCTCGGCGAACGGCGCCGCCTGCACGGGCACCGTCCCCGGATGCGCCGCGTCGCTCAGCGCCTCGACCCGCACCCCGCGCGCCTCGGGCGCCACGCGCAGCCCCAGCAGCCCCACCGGGAGCTCGCCGTCGCGCAGCAGCAGCACGCTCACGGGCGCGGCGTCCACCAGCGCCGCCTCGGCCAGCGCCGCCAGCTGGTCCTCGGCCTTCGCCGCCAGCCCGCCCGGCAGCGGCAGCCCGGGGACGCGCACCTTGCGCACCTTCCGCGGCGACGCCGTCACCCGGAACCCGGCCGGCTCGCGCTCTACGCCAGCGCCACCTCGACCGTGGCGGTCGCCTCGACGGGGACCGCGCCCGTCAGCACGCTGGCGTCGACGTCGACGGTGCCGCCGATCGCCGCGGTGCCCACCACGCACGTCGGGCCAGCGCCGGGGCCATCGACGGTGAGCCGCGTCACGGCGAGGTGCGGCTTCAGCACGACCCCGCGCCCCAGCACGACCTCCTGCTCGATGGGCGGCAGATCGCCGAGCCCGCGCGTCAGCAGGCGGTCGGTGAGCTGCGCGGAGAGGTGCAGCACCACGTCGGGCGACCAGCCGTCGCCCCGGGGCGCGGCGGGGACGGCCTCCGCCTCGGCCCGCGCGGCGGCGAGCTCCGCCGTCAGCGCCGGATCGTCGCGACAGGTGCACGCGAGCAGCGTCAGCAGCAGCACCTAGCCCTCGGGCCAGCGCAGGATGGCGCCTTCGGGCAGCGAGACCTCCATCTCGCCGACCTGCACGGTGGGATCGTCGGGACGGAAGACGGGCACGCGCAGCAGCGGCGGGCTCGTGTTGCGCCGGCCCCAGTGGAACGCCCCGCGCACCCAGCCGATGCGCTCGTCGACGTAGAACTCGAGGGCGGTGCCGACGCGCACGCGCTGCTCGGCCAGCGCGTAGCGCCACTCGCCCTGCCGCCGCTCGAGCACGAGGCGGCCCGAGACGCTGGGCGGCGGCTTGTCCACGGCCTCGGCGTCGCGGCGCTGGCCCTCGTCGCGCGCATCGGCCTCGGCCTCGAGGCGAGCCCGATCGCGCAGCGCCTGCAGCCGCCTCGCCTCCATCATCTGGCGGTTGATCTCGTCCATGCCCTCTGCCTATCCCGTTCGACGGCGCCCCTCGGCGGTTAGGCTTCCGCGTGCAGTGGACCCACCCAGACGGCTCGCGCGGCGCCTCCGGGACCTTCGCCTCGATCCCCGCCTCCGGCCCGTCCCCCCGCCCCCGCGACCGCCCCGCCGTCGCCGGCCGCTACGAGGTCCTCGACCTGCTCGGCTGGGGCGGCATGGGCGAGGTCTGGCGCGTCCGCGACCGCGAGCTCGAGCGCGACGTCGCCATGAAGCTCCTCCTCGCCCCCCTGGTCGACGCCGACGGCCTCGCCCGCTTCCGCGAGGAAGCCCGCATCGCCGCCAGCCTCCAGCACCCCGGCGTGGTCCCGGTCTACGACGTCGGCCGCCTCGACGACGGCCGCGTCTGGTTCACGATGGCCGAGGTGCGCGGCCAGACCCTCGAGCAGGCCCTCCAGCAGGTCCACCGCGACGTGCGCCTCGCCGCGGAGGGCACCTCCCCGCGCCGCCTGCTCGAAGCGTTCGTCCGCGTCTGCGAGACGGTGGCGTTCGCCCACGACCGCGGCGTCGTCCACCGCGACCTGAAGCCGGCCAACGTCATGATCGGCGAGTACGGCGAGGTGCTGGTGCTCGACTGGGGCCTGGCGCGGCTCCAGGCCCGCGCCCACCGCGGCGGACAGCGCATCGTCGGCACCCCCGCCTACATGTCGCCCGAGCAGGCCCGCGGCGACAGCGAGCGCGCCGCTCCGACCTCCGACGTCTACGCCCTCGGCGCCTCCCTGTACGATCTGCTCTGCGAGCGCCCCCCGCGCCTGGAGCGCACCGTGGACGCCCTGCTCGCCCAGGTGTCCGCGGGCAGCCCGATCCCCCCGCCGTCGGCCCGCAGCCCCCTGGCGCTCGTCGACGACGCTCTCGACGCTGTCTGCCTGCGCGCCCTGGCCCACGACCCCGCCGAGCGCCACCCCTCCGCCGGCGACCTCGCCCGCGCCCTCGCTGCGTGGCTCGACGGCGCCGCCAAGCGCGCCGCCGCCATGACCCTGGTCACCGAGGCCCAGTCCCTGCTGGAGACGGCCCACGACGCCGACGCCGACGCTGTCCGCGCCGAGGCCGAGGCCGACGCCCTCCTGCACGGCGTCCCCGCCAACGCCCCGGCCGAGGCCAAGCTCGCTGCCTGGCGCGCCGAGGACGCCGCCCGCGACGCCGAGCGCCGCGCCGTCCGCGCCCGGACCCAGGCCGTCCAGCAGCTCCGCAGCGCGCTCACCCACGCCCCCGACCTCGCCGAGGCCCACGAGCTGCTGGCCGGCGAGCTCCACCGCCGCCACGTCGAGCACGAGGCCGCGGCCCGGTCGCAGCTCGCCGCCGAGGTCGCCGCGGAGCTCGCCACCCACGACCCGTCCGGCGCCTACGCGGCGTACCTGCGCGGCACCGGCGCCGTCACCCTCGTCACGGATCCACCGGGCGCCGAGGTGCGCCTGCACCGCCTCGAGGAGCGCGAGCGTCGCCTGGTGCCCACCTTCGAGCGGACCCTCGGGCACACGCCGCTGCAGGCCGTGCCCGTCGCCATGGGCGACTACCTGCTCACCCTGCACCTGCCCGACCGCCCCGAGGTGCGCTACCCCGTGCAGATCCCCCGGCAGCACCACTGGGACGGCGTCGCGCCCGGCGCCTCCGACCCCACCCCCATCGCGCTGCCGCCCGCCGACGCCCTCGCCGCCGACGAGCGCTACGTCCCGGCCGGCTGGGCCTGGCTCGGCAGCGACGCGCTGCCCGACGCGCTGCCCTGGGCCCGCCGCTGGGTCGACGCCGTCGTGGTCCAGCAGTTCCCCGTCACGCTCGCCGACTACGCCGCCTACCTCGACGCCCTCGCCCCCGACGCGCTGCAGGCCGCGCTCCCGCGCCTGCCCGACAGCGACGAGCCGTTCCTCGTCCGCGACGACGGCCGCTACACCGTCACCGCCGCCGGACGCTGGCGCGAGGTGCTGCCCGACACGCTCGAGCTGCCGGCCGTCCTCGTCGACCACGGCCAGGCCGCCGCCTACGCCGCCTGGCGCGGCCGTCGCCTGCCGACCGAGGCGGAGTGGCAGAAGGCCGCGCGCGGCGTGGACGGGCGGGACTACCCGTGGGGCCGCCACTTCGAGCCGTCGTGGTGCCGGATGCGCGAGACGGCGCCCACCGTCTCGATCGTGTCGGTGCGCGAGCACCCGGAGGATCGGTCGATCTACGGCGTGCGCGGCCTGCTCGGGAACACGTTCGAGTGGGCGGCGTCGGGCCGGCCGGGCGAGGGCGCGCGGTTCCTGGGCGGCTGCTGCGGGAGCACGCGGGTGACCTGCCACCTCGCGTGGTCGCTGCCGGCGTCGCCCGCGACGCGCACCCCGACGCTCGGCTTCCGGCTCGTGCGATCGCTGTGAGACAGTCGGGGGGGCCCGACCGTGTAGGCAGGAAAGGAGGGTGAATGACGTTGCTGCTGGCCCTGACGTTCGGCACCGCCGACGCGACCACGCTCGCCTGCTCCGCGACGAGCAGCGCCTGCTACTGGATGAAGGCGACCACCGTGTGGCCCGACCCGCACACCACCTATCCGCACACGGCGGTCGGCTACCGGCACTTCGGCTACCAGCAGCCCGCGAACGGCGCCCCGTACTGGCCGGGCTCGCTCACGTCCGACGTGCGGGAGCAGGCGTGGCTGGAGTCCCTCCGGACCTACTGGTTCGGCGTGTACAAGCCCACGCTGCGCGCGCTGGGCTGGCTGAGCCCGCTCTACTTCTGCCCGGCCCCCGGCCAGGTCCACTCGATGGACGCCGCCGCCAACGGCACGGCGGGCACGGGCCACGTCCTGAGCGCGTCGAACGCCGGCCCCGAGCTGTACGCTGTCGGCGGCTTCTTCGTCGACACCTCCGGCTACGGCGCGGGGGTCGCCCTCGTGTACGCCGACGACATCGACGGCGGCGGGGAGGACTACCTCGTCGAGCTCACCGACGGCAGCCTGTGGGACGTCCCCGGCCCCGTGCTGCCCGGCGAGACCGTCTTTGGTCCCTGACGCCGACCAGGCCGAGGACGACCGTCTCCGGCTCCTCTTCGCCAGCGCCTTCGGCCGCGGGCGCCCGGCCGACGACTGTCCGGCGCCCGACGTCCTGCTCGACGCCGTCCACGCCGTCGACCCGCCCGAGGCCCGCGCCGCCGTCATCGACCACCTCGCCGTCTGCGCCGTGTGCGCCGAGGCCTGGCGGCTCGCGACGCTGCGCCGCGACGACCCCCAGGCCATCGACGCCGACCTGCGCGACAAGCTCTCGCTGCAGGTCCGCCGGGTCTGTCCGCGCTGGCTGCGCGAGCAGCAGGAGGACCTCGTCCAGACGGCGATGGTCAAGCTGATCCGCACCACCTCCGACCGCGCGTTCGACCTCGGGTTCCTCCGGCGCGTCGCGTACTCGGTGGTGGTGGACGAGATCCGCCGGCAGCGCTGCCGCAGCGAGACGGCGATGTCGCCGAGCCTGCCCGACCGCATCGCCTCGAGCGCCGACCTGAGCCCCGAGACCGTGGCCCGCGGCGCCGAGATCGGCGAGGAGCTGCTCGCCGCGCTGGAGACGCTGTCGGTGGATCGGCGGCGGGCGGTCACGCTGTACCTCCAGGACCACGCCGTGCCCGACGTGGCCTCGCTGCTGGGGTGCGACAGGAAGAGAGCCTCGAACCTCGTGTACCGGGGCCTGGCCGACCTGCGGGACGCGCTGCGGGCGCGCGGCGTCGTCCCGTAGGGGCCACCGAGCGCGTCGCGGACGGCGTCTGCGAGTAGGCCCGCCGCCCGCCGCCGATCGGCGGTACGCTGGGGCGGGAGGCGCGCCGTGTCGCAGTTCTTCAGCAAGCTGCTGAAGCAGATGCAGCCCGAAGGGCCCGACGACCCGGCCTCGGAGCAGGACGCCCGCGACTGGTTCGCCGTGCGCGTCCAGTCCATCCTCGCCACCGTGGGCGTGGCCGCGGAGTACGACGTCGAGCAGTTCGCGCTGCGCATCGGCGGCGGCGGCTGCGTCAGCTGGCTCGGCAACCGCTTCGACGAGTACCGCGGCGCGCCGGCCGAGGACCGCGAGGACATCCTGCTCCACGTGGCGCGCGGCATCGTCGAGGCGTCCCACGCCTCCCCGCTGGCCCCGCGGGTCGAGGACGCCCGTCCGCACCTGCGCCCCCGCATCCGGCAGCGCGCGCAGCTCGTGATCCTGGGCCTCCAGATGGAGGCCGACGGCCTCGACCCCGACGACGTGCTGCACGCGTTCGTGCCGGTGAGCGACGATCTCGGCGCCGAGGTGGTCTACGACACGCCCACCCACATCGTCAGCATCCCGGGCGACCGCCTGGCGGCCTGGGGGCTGCCGCCGGACGAGGCGCTCCGCGTCGCCGTCGACAACCTGCGCGCGAGCACGCCGCGGCCGTTCGTCCACCGCGGCGACGGCGTCTGGATGGCCGACGCCGGCGACAGCTACGACAGCGCCCGCCTGCTGCTGACCGACGAGATCGCCGCGCTGCCGCTCGACGGCGAGCCCGTGGCGCTGCCCGCGAACCGCGACACCCTGGTGGTGACGGGCGCCGACAACATCGGCGGGCTGTACCGCGTCCTCGAGGAGGCGATGCGCGCCATCGACCGGCCGCGCATCAACACGCTCCAGCCCGTCGTCCTGCGGCAGGGGCGGTGGCAGGACTGGCTGCCCGCGGCGTCGCACCCGATGCGCGAGGCGTTCGGCGAGCTCGCCATGCTCACCCGCGGCACGAGCTACGCGGTGCTCAAGGACCTGCTGGTGGCGCGCCACGAGCGCGATGGCGTCGACCTGTTCGTCGCGAGCTACGGCATGTTCCGCCAGAAGGACGGCCGCACGCCGTTCAGCCACGCCATCTGGCCGCGGGTGCGCGGGCTGCTGCCCGAGGCCGACCTCGTCTCGGTGTTCCACCCCGACGATCCGCGCTACATCGTGGTCCCGCGCCCGGTGCTGCTGCGGATGGCGGGGCACCTGCTCGATCCCGTGCCGGAGCTGCACCCGCCGTACCACGCGTTCGACGGCGTCCCCGACGTGCGGCTGTGGAACGCGCTGCGGGAGCACGCCGTGCGCGAGGTCGTCGTGCCGCCGCAGGGCCCGTGACGCCGCAGCCGCCGCGCAGCGAGGGCGAGCTCGTGGCCCGCGCCGAGGCGCTCGCCGGGCACACGCTCGGGGAGCTCGCGGCGCAGCTGTGGGTCGCCGTGCCCGACGAGCCGCGCCGCGCGAAGGGGTGGGCGGGCACGCTGCTCGAGCGCGCGCTCGGCGCGACGGCGGCCTCGCGGGCGGCGCCCGACTTCCCGGGGCTCGGCATCGAGCTGAAGTCCGTCTCGGTCGACGCGCGCGGGCAGCCGACCGAGTCCACCTACGTCTGCACGGCGCCGCTCGACGCGGTGGCGCTGGGGCCGTGGCGCGACGCGTGGGTGCGCCACAAGCTGCAGCGCGTCCTGTGGATCCCGATCACGGCGGGCGGTCCGCTCGGCGCGCGGACCGTCGGGGCGCCGATCCCCTGGTCGCCGTCCGACGACGACGACGCGCTGCTGCGGCGGGACTACACGGAGATCGCCGAGATCGTGGCGGCGGGGGAGCTGTGGCAGCTCGACGCCCGCCGCGGCGAGGCGCTCCAGGTGCGCCCCAAGGGCCAGGACGGCAGCGACGCCGCCTGGGCGCTCGACGAGGACGGCGGCTGGGTCCGCGACACCCCCCGCGGCTTCTACCTGCGCCGGCGCTTCACCGCGGGGCTGCTGGCCCGCGACCGCGTGCCCCCCGGCCGGGGTTAGACGGGCTGCCGGAGGTGTCCCGGTGTCCACGCCCGAAGCGCTGCGTGCCGCCCTCGCTCCCCTCGCGGAGCGGGTCGCCACGCTCGATCTCGCGGATCCCGAGGCCGCGAAGGCCGCCCTCGACCGCGAGCACCCCGTCGCCGGGCTCGGCGCCGTCCGCGAGGCGCTGCTCGCCGGCCGCGACGCCGGGTGGCTCGTGCCGAAGCAGGCCACCGAGACGCTGCGGTTCGGGCGGGTCGCGAAGCCCGCCGCCGACCTCGGCGGCTGCAGCATCGACGCCGTCGACATGGCCGGGGCGGGCGCGCCCCACCGCCACCCCAACGGCGAGGTCAGCCTGTGCTTCGCCACCGAGGGCGACCCGCGCTTCGTGGGCTCCCCCGAGGGCTGGGTCGTGGTGGGGCCGGGCAGCCGGCACGTCCCGGAGGTCACCGGCGGGCGGATGCTCATCGTGTACTTCCTGCCCGGCGGCGCGATGGAGTGGGAGTAGCCATGGAGTCCGAAGAGCTGTACGACCTGGTCTACGACGCCGTCCGGCAGGCGCTGACCGACGAGGGCGCGGCGGGGACGGTGCAGCTGTCGAAGCGGATGGTCGGCGGCGCCGTGCTGTTCCGCGACAGCGAGGGGCGGACCGTCAAGGAGGTCGACGCGTTCGTGTTCTTCCGCAAGGTCACGGCCGTGCGGGAGCGGCTGCGCGTGCTCGAGCAGCGCATCAACGCGATCGAGGCGCTCTCGGCCGAGGAGCGGGCGGAGCTGCAGGCCTACGTCACGCGGGCCTACGGCTCGCTCACGACCTTCAACTTCCTGTTCCGCGAAGACGACGACAAGTTCAAGGGCACCACGGCAGGGGATTGACGATGGACGCGCCGCTCAACGTGCTGGGGGGGCCGCTCGTGCCCTGCTCGCGCGATCCGCTCACGGGCTGGTTCCGCGACGGCTGCTGCAACACCGATCCGACGGATCGCGGCTCGCACACCGTGTGCGCCCGGGTGACGGCGGACTTCCTCGTGTTCCTGCGGGCGGCGGGGAACGACCTCGTCACGCCCGTCCCCGAGCACGACTTCCCGGGCCTGCAGCCGGGCGACTGCTGGTGCGTGTGTGCGGCGAGCTGGCTCGACGCGTACCAGGCCGGGCTCGCCTGCCCGGTGCTGCTCGAGCGCACCCACCGCAACGCGCTGCAGACGGTCCCGCTCGAGCTGCTGATGGAGCACGCCCTCGCCCCCGAGGCGTGAGGGCGTGACGGTGGGGCATCCGTCGGGCGGCGCGCCGGTCGCGCGTCGATGAGACGCCGACTATACGCCGCTCAGCGGGGGCAGCGCCGCGCCGGGCCGGGAGGCGGCTGAGCCGTTCCGTCACAAGCCGGTGGTTCCGGGCCGCCTCGCTGAGCGCGATCGTAGCGGGCATACCTCGAAAAACTGAGGACGGTCTCGAGCTGGCTCGACGTTCGGTTTGATCCTCCGGCTCAGCCTCCCGTACACTTGCCGAGAGGGCGGAGGTCGGTTGGGGGTCCACGAACCGAAGGCGCTGGCGGTGCGTCCGCCAGCGCAGGCTATGGGTGTGTGCGCCGTCGACGCGGACGACGACGATCTGGGGCTCGTCGACGAGCCGACGGAGGAGTCGGAGCCGCCCGTCGACGACGTGCCGCCCGAGGCGGTGCTGCTCCCGGCCGACGACGAGGTGCCGCTGGTGCTCGCCCGCGCCATCGAGCCGCCCGAGCGCGTGCCGCGCGGGCGACGTCCCGACGGCGAGGGGCTGCTGCGCGTGTTCACCGCCGTCTCGACGGTGCCCGGCTACCAGGGGTGCCTGCTCGTCGACGCCAGCAACGAGGCCGTCCTCCACGCCGACGGGGTGGCGCTGACCTTGCCGCCCGCGCTCGTCCACGAGGAGGTCGCCGCCTGGCGTGCGGCGCTGCGCATCGCCGCAGACGACGACGTGGACGAGATCATCACCGTGACGGCCGGGCGGATCGTGGTGTCCCGGCCCGCAGAGCCCACGGGGCGGCTGTTCTTCGTCGCCCTGTGCTCCACCGACCACGCGAACCTCGCGCTGGTGCGCCTCGCGCTCCAGCCCACCTCGTGACAACCCGCAGACAACCCCGGAGACGGCGAATGGGCAAGGTAACGGACCAGCTGAAGGACCTCCCCGGCTACATCGCGTCGTGCGTGGTCGACAGCGACTCCGGCATGACGCTCGAGGCCGACGCGGCCGGCCGGCTGAACATCGAGATGGCCGCCGCCGGCAACACCGAGGTGGTGAAGGCCAAGCGCAAGACGATGAAGATGCTCGGGCTCAAGGACGAGATCGAGGACATCCTCATCACGCTGGGCCAGCAGTACCACGTGATCCGGCCGCTGCCCGGCACCTCGCCCGTGTTCGTGTACGTCGCGGTGGACCGCAACGTGGGCAACCTCGCGCTCACGCGGATGCGGGTGGCCGAGGTCTCTCGCTCGCTCGTCTGAGCTGGCGCGATCGCCCCCACCTCACCTCTCCGGTCACATCGGGCGGCAGGGCGTCGGGGGCGGCAACTGCAGCGCGCGGATCCTGTGCGGGCTGCCCGTGCAGGGCCTTGACGACGCGGGACGGGGGATCCGGTCGGCGGGCTTTGTCTGTGCGGTATGCAGACCGTATACGTTGATTAGCAGCGTTCGATAGTGGATATCGCGGTGTGTATCCCACCCGCTCAGCTGCGCGTAGATCGGTCGGTTACCGTTCGGTGAATCCGACGTCCGGAGGGTGAGCGCGGCTCGGCGCCGCTCACCCCGGCCAGGGGAGTGCGCCTCCGTGATCGACCCTCCGTCCCTCCCGCTCAGTTGCCCTGGATGCAACCGGGAGTTCCTGTTGGATCCGGCGCTGATCCCGCCGGGCGGCGCGCGGGTCCTGTGCCGCCGCTGCGGCATGCGGTTCGTGGTGCAGCGCCCCGGTGCCGACGACGGCAACGCCGCGGCGGGCCGGAGTCGGTCACTCGGCCTCGCCGGTGGACGACGGGCGCGGCGAGGCCGCGCGCGCAGCCCGCCGCCACGACCTGGCCCTGGCTGCCGCCGCGCGTGGCCTGCCCGGCGCCGCGTCGCGCCAACCGCCACGTCAGCGTGCCGGCGGCGCCGCCGCCCGATCCGCCCGGTCCGGCTCTGATCCGCCTGGTCCGCCCGATCTCGCTGGAGGACGTCGCCGCCACGCCTCAGTCGGTGCTCCTGCCCGACCACGAGGAGGCGCCGGAGCCCGTCCCGCCGGAGTCCCCGGCGCCTGTGCCCCCGAGCCCGTGCCCCCCGAGCCTCCGTCCCGCCGGAGGCGCCGGCCCCCGGCGCGGCTGCGCCGACGGCGACGCGCTGCTGCGGGTGTTCAGCGCCGTCTCCCCACTGTGCCGGGCTACCTCGGCTGCCTGTTGATCGACGCCGACACCGAAGCCCTGCTCCACGCCGATGGCGTGGCCTTGAGGCCTCCCGAGGAGGTGCTGAAGGTCGAGGTGGCGGCGTGGCGCGCGGTGCGTCGCGCGGCGGGCGAGGACGTGGACGAGGTGATCACCGTGGCCGGCGAGCGCCTCTTCGTCTCCCGGCCGGCGGAGCCCACCGGGCGCCTGTTCTTCGTCGCATTGTGCTCGACCGAGCACGCGAACCTCGCGCTGGTGCGCCTCGCGCTCCAGCTCGGCACCTGACCCCCACCCAGGAGAGCACATGGGCAAGACCACGGACCAGCTGAAGGACCTCCCCGGCTACATCGCGTCCTGCGTCGTCGACAGCGACTCGGGCATGACCCTGGAGTCCGACGCGAGCGGGCGCCTGAACATCGAGATGGCCGCTGCCGGCAACACCGAGGTGGTCAAGGCCAAGCGAAAGACCCTGAAGATGCTCGGTCTGAAGGACGAGATCGAGGACATCCTCATCACGCTGGCCAGCAGTACCACGATCCGCCCGCTGCCCGGCACCTCGCCCGTGTTCGTCTACGTCGCGGTGGACCGCAACGTGGGCAACCTGGCGCTCACGCGGATGAAGGTGGCCGAGGTCGCGCGCTCGATGTGACGACCGCCCGGGCGGCGGCGAGCGCGGCGGGGCCCTCCTCGCTGCGCTCGGACAAGGTCCGCCGCCAGGCCCGCGCCCCCGGCTCGCCGGTGTACAGCGGCACCAGGTGCCGCAGCAGGTGGTGGGGACGGAACCCCGGGATCGACGCGGCGCGCGCGAGGTAGGCCGGGACGGCGGTCGAGCAGGGCCTCGCGGGAGGCCAGCCGGCCACGCCGAACAGGCGCGTCGGCCTCCGATCATCGGGGTTTCGACCGCCGCGCGCCTGATCATGACGGCGTCGACGTGCTGCAGGTGCTCGGCGGCCTCCGCGAGCGTGCGGATGCCGCCGCTGATCTCGACCGACAGCGCGGAAGCCGCTCGGCGGCGAGGTGGTGCACGTCGGCGTGGCGCAGGGCGGATCTCGCGGTTCTGCTTGGGCGACAGGTCGCCGAGCACGGCGATGCGCGCGTGGACGGTGAAGTTGTCGGCGCTCGACGGGGCGACGGTGTCGACGAAGCGCAGCAGGTCCTCGTAGGTTCGAGGCCGTCCACGCCGATGCGGTGTTTTGACCGTGACGGGCAGGGCGACGCGCTGGCGCATGGCGTGGACCACGTCGGCCACGCGCCGGTCCTTCATCAGCACGGCGCCGAAGCAGCCGCTGCGGACCCGGTCGCTCGGGCAGCCGACGTTGAGGTTCACTCGTCGTAGCCCATGTCCTCGGCGATGACGGCGCACTCGGCGAGCAGCGCGGGGTCGTCGCCGAGCTGCAGCGCGACGGGGCTTCTCGGCCGGGTCGAACCCGAGGAGGTGCTGGCGGTCGCCGTGGCGGATCGCCTGGCCGACGACCATCTCGGTGTAGAGCAGGGTGTGGCGGCTCAGCTGGCGCAGGACCCAGCGCAGGTGCCGGTCGGTGTGGTCCATCATCGGCGCCACCGAGAGGGGGCGCCGCTCGCCGCGGGGGCCATCGCAGCAGATATCCTCGTCGCCGCGGAGGCGCACGTGACGGCGTGGGGGCTCGAGGCGTGGAGGAGCGGGCGTCGCGGCGCTGCCGCCGATGGTGGCGGACTACTACGCGGGCGGGGCGGGCGACGAGCGCACCCTGCGGGCCAACCGCGCGGCCTGGGACGGCTGGGCGCCGCGGCACCGGGTGCTGACCGACGTGTCGGCGGTGGACGCGTCGGCGGCGATCGCGGGGGTTCCGCTGCAGATGCCGATCGTGGTGGCGCCGACGGCGTTCCACGGGCTGGCGCACGCGCAGGCGGAGCGGGCGACGGCGGCCGGGCGCGGCGCGCGGGCACCGTACTGTGCCTGTCGACGCTGTCGAACGCGCCGGTGGAGGAGGTCGTCGCGGCGGCTGGCGGGGCCGCGCTGTTCCAGCTGTACGTGTACCGCGACCGCGGCGCGACGCGGGCCATCGTGGCGCGGGTGCGCGAGGCGGGGTGCAAGCCGCGCCGCTGCTCACGGCCGACGCGCCGGTGCTCGGCACGCGCCAGCGCGACGTGCGCAACCGGTTCCACCTGCCGTCGTGGCTGACCCTGCCGAACGTAGGCGCCGGCGGGGCGCACGCTCGACGGGGTGGAGGGTGACAGCGGGCTCGGCAGCTACGTCGCCGACCAAAGCCTCGACCGCTCGCTCGGCTGGGCCGACCCTCGAGGCGCTGCTCGGCGAGGCGGGGCTGCCGGTGTGCTCAAGGCGTGGTGCGGCGGAGGACGCGCGCGCGGCCGGGATGGGGGTGGCGGATCGTGGTGAGCAACCACGGCGGGCGCCAGCTCGACGGCGGCGTCGCCACGGCGGATGCGCTCCCCGACGTGGTCGACGCGGTGGCCGGGCGCTGCCCCGTGTGGGTGGACGGGGGCTGCGGCGGGGCGCGGCGGTGGCGAAGGCGCTGGCGCTGGGTGTCCGGTGATGCTCGGGCGGCCGGTGCGGGGCTGGCCGTCGACGGCGCCGACGGCGTGTGCGAGGTGCTCGGGACGCTGCGGCGGGAGCCGAGGAGGCGATGGCGCTGCTCGGTGCGCCGACGGTGGCCGACGTCGTCACGCGGACCTGTGCGTGCGCGCCGGCTAGAGACGCGACCAGGCATCCGCGCCAGCGGATGCCTGGGCGTTGTCTGGTGCAGGAGTCGGAGGATGCGCGCCAGCGCGCGTTCTCCGACGTATTGAGCGAGAAGGCCGATCGCCTGCCCGACCGGGGGTGCGGCGCCGGACTCCGCGATCGAGGCGGTGCATTCGGCGAAGCTTGCTGCGAGGTGACCCGTACGTCCACGGATGGTTGGTCGAGTCTCTAGCTAGAAGGCGAGGACGGTGCCGAGCGTGGCCTGGGGCAGCAGCCCGCCGTTGGGCACGGCCTCAGCCGCTCGTCGCGCCCACTGGCCGCCCGCCCAGTAGCCGAGCGAGGCGCTGACGTTGAACCCGGAAGTTGTCGCTCACCATCAGGTCCACGCGCCGGGCGCGCGCCCGCCGACGGCCCAGGCCGCGCGGGCGTACTGCGCCAGGACCAGGTCGCCGCCGACGCAGGGCTGCGCGCGGCCGCTGGTGAAGTGGTACTTTCGCGCCTGCGTGGTACGGGAACAGGTAGGCCCAGGCGGCGAAGGTGGCCGTCTCGACCCGCAGCTCGCGGGGCAGGGGCGCCTGCCGGCGAACAGCTCGGCGCCGGCGACCACGTCGAGGCTGTCGATCACGGCCATACGCCCGCCTCGCCGCCGACGCTGCCGAAGTTGAGGCGGCGGTGTACCAGAAGCCGCCGCGCAGGGTGATCTGCACCAGGTGGCTGTAGTCGCCGGCCGCCGCCGCCGCCGCCGCGGGGGCGCGGCGGGGGCGCCGCCGAAGCCCGTCTCGTCGTCGAGGTTGGGGGTCGACTGGCGGGTGTAGGCGCAGCGGCGCGGCGTCCTTCGGGGGCGCGCGGGGAGCTTGCTGCGGCCGAGGCCGGTGGCGAAGCTCGCGGCGGCGAGGCGGCGGTCGCCGGGTGCCATTGCTGGCGCGCGCGCGATGGCCTGCGACACGGCCGGGGCGGGGCGGAGGCGGCGCGGCCACGGGGCGGGCGCGCCGGGTGGGCGGGCGCGGCGACGTTCGGGGGTGCCGGCGGCGACGGTCAGGTCGTCGTCGATGTCGAAGTCCTGCTCCGAGGCCGTGTGATGCCGCCGTGGCGACGACGGCGCCGGGGCGCCGCCCAGGACCTCGCCGATGATCGGCGTCATCGCGTTCGCCATCGCCGTGGCGTCGCGCGGGACGGGGAACGACTTGCGCAGCGATCTTGCCGGCGTCGAACCAGACGAGCTCGAGGTTCAGCCCGCCGCCCACCGCGCCCGTGAGGGTGCCGGCCAGCAGCTGATCGCCGCCCGCGGCCAGGTGAGAGGCCCGCAGGCAGGCGGCGCTGTCGATGCAGTCGAGGTTCGGGGCGTTGTCGGCCTGCACGACGACGGTGACGCCGGGGTGGAAGTCGGTTCGACGCGATGAGCTGGCGGACGCCTTCGCGCTCGCCCGGCTCGACGGTGGCGTCGACGACGAGCGTGGCGGCAGGACGACCTTGCCCGCGTGTGCGAGGCCGGGTAGCGAGGAGCGGCAGACAGCGCAGGACGCAGTGAACGTGCGGAGCATCGGAACTCCCCTCGCGGTGTGGCGTGGGCGTGGGACCGGGTCGGCGGGCGACCCGTCGGGAACGTGCACACCGGGGCAATCGGGAGCCCGCGGCGCGATCCAGAATCAGGATGTTTCACGAGGCGGCGCCGCGGCGTCGCGACGGCGCAGGTCGTGAGCCAGGCGTTGATGTCGGCCGACTCGAACAGCGGCTGCCCGTCGACGAACAGGTGCAGGGACGGTGCCGCGGCCCGCGGCGTCGGCCAGGGCAGTCGCGCGGCGGGGTCCATCATGGTGTCGCGCAGGGCCACCTGGTCGCGCAGGTCGAGCCTCGTCGAGCTTCGGCCACCACGCGGTGGCAGTAGGGGCAGCCGACGTACTGGTACAGGACCAGGTCGCGGTCGCGATCCGGGGCGGGGACGGGAGTCGGGGACGGGGCGCGTGCCCCTGCCGAACAGGTTGCTGAACACGGAGACTCCACGGCTCCGTAACCTCGGGTCAGCGGGAGGCCCGCGCGGCGTCGAGCACCTCGCGGACGGCCTTCGCGAGGTCGCCCTGGGCGCCCGGCCTGCTCGCTGCGCCAGCTCGACGGCGAGGTCGTAGCGCTCGGCCTCGTAGGCGGCGACGGCGGCGGAGTACAGGGCATAGACTCCCTCGGTGGTCGTTGCGCAGCCGGTAGGCGTCGCGGGCGGCGGCGACCTTGTCGTCGAGCTTCGGCAGGATCCGACCAGGGCGGCGCGGCACTGGCCGGCGAGCGGGCCAGGCCCATGGCCGGCGTGCTCGGCGGCGGCCGTCAGCGACTTCGTGGCCTCGGGGCGGCCGAGCCTCGGCGGCGGCGAGGGCGGCGGCGACCATGGCGCGGGTGCGCAGCTCGGCGTCGCCGAGGAGGGTGCCCTCCTCGACGAGGCCCTGCCAGACGGGGAGTCTTCGGCGGCAGCCGGCGGCGGCGTTGAAGCGGGCCCAGGCGCGGCCGCGGCGGGCGACCATGGCGTAGGCGCGCTCGCCGATGCCGTCCATGCCCTGGACGGCGCGCCGAAGCCCTGGGCGGCTTCGTCGTAGCGGCCGGCCTCGTAGGCGGCGAGGGCGGCGTCGTAGGCCTTGCGGGCCTCGAGGAAGGTGCGGGCGCGCTTGACGAGGTCCTCGATGCCCAGGGCGTCGACCTGGTCGAGCAGGGCGGCGTTGCCCGACTGCTCGGCCACGAGCTTGGCGGCGTTCTCGCGCGACGCGGGCGATCTGCTCGCTGCGGCCGGCGTGGGCGGCCTCGGCGGCGTCGACGGCGCGGCCGAAGGCCTTCAGCGCGGCCTCGAGCTGGTCGGTGCGCGACAGGCCGAGCCCCTCGGCGACGGCGACGTGGGCCGGGCCGAGCGGGTCGCCCGCGGCCGTGAAGGCGGCGAGGGCGCGGTCGCGGGCGGCGGCGAGGGCGCCGGCGTCGCCGGTGCCGGCCTGCAGCTCGACCGCGGCGACCCAGACGCGGGCGGCGTCCATGTGGGCGCTGCGGGCCTCGAAGGCGGCGGCGGCCTCGGCGAACGCGGCGGCGGCGGCCGTGGTCTGGCCGGCGCGGGCGGCGATCTCGCCGCGGAGCTCGGCCAGGGCGGCGGCGGCGGCGGGGTCGGGGGAGGGGATGGCGGCGGCGGCGTCGAGCTGGCGCTTCGCGGCGCCGGGGTCGTCGGCGCGCAGGGCCATGCGGCCGGCCTCGACGCGGTAGGCGCGCTCGGCGACGCGGAGGCTCGTGCCCGCGACCCGCTTCACGGCGCGGTTCAGGGCGTCGAGGGCGAGCTCGGGGCGGTTGGCCGCGCCGTGGGTCTCGCCGAGTTGGGCCTCGGCGGCGGCCTGCTCGCGGAGGAGGCCGTGGGCGGCGGCGTCGTTGGCGGCGCCGGCCAGGGCCTCGATGGCGGCGGCGTAGCGGCCCTCGGCGCGGGCGATGGCGGCCTCGGCGATGGTGCGGCGGAGCTGGCTGCGGCGGTCGGTGGCCGGATCGGCGGCGAGGGCGGCCCTGGCGGCGGCGAGGTCGCCGCGGGACAGGGCGTCGCCCACCTGGCCGAGGGCGTCGGGGGCGGCTTCGCCGCGCAGGGCGGCGATCTGGGCGGCCATGTCGTCGAGGCGGGCGCGGAGGGCGGGGTCGGTGGTGGCCTTGCGGGCGGCGTCGACCGCGGCCTGGGCCGGGGCGGGCTCGCCGCGGTCGAGGTGGACGAGGGCGCGGTTCAGGCCGATCCGGGCCTTCAGGTCGGCGTCGGCGCCGGCGTGGGCGGCCGCGGCGTTCAGGGCGGCGAGGGCTTCCTGGCCGTGGCCGAGGTCGGCGAGGATGAGGCCCTTCAGGGAGAGGAGGGGGGCGTGGTCGGGGGCCAGGGCCAGGGCCTCGGCGGTGGCGCTCTCGGCGAGGCGGACGTCGCCGGCCTCGTAGAGGGAGACGGCCTGGAGGGTGCGGAGGTCGATGCCGCCGCCGGCGTCGACGAGGGCGCCGAAGCGGCGGGCGGCGCGGTCGAAGGCGCCCTGGCGCAGGTCGTCGAGGGCGCCGCGGATCTCGTCGTCGGCGGTGCCGTCGAACGTGATCTGGAAGCTGGTGGCGGGGGTGACCACGGGCTCGGCGGCGGGGGTGGCGGCGAGGAGCCATCCGAGGAGCAGCAAGCGGGACCTCCGGGTGGGGGTCTTATCCCGACGGCCCCGCTCCCGCGCCCCTTACCCTTGCCCCTTACCCTTGCCCCTGCCCCTGCCCCTGCCCCTGCCTGGCTGCGAGTGAGGCGGGTTGCGGTTGTACAGTCTGAATCGGCCACGCGGGCACCACTGGTGGTTCGTGCGGTTCACGACCACGACCACGA
>JAWKRQ010000052.1:0-66945 GCA_041389545.1 Myxococcota bacterium
GTGCCGCGCCGCACCCGCGGCCACACCTGGGCCGTCATCCAGGCGGTCTACGCAGGCCACGCCCAGGGCCGCGGCACCGACATCGCCGAGGCGCTGCGCTTCGTGCGGCGCATCCAGCGGCGCCGGGCCGTGGTGGTCGTGGTGAGCGACTTCCTGAGCCCGGAGGGCGCGCCGGCGTGGGAGCCGCTGCTCGGCACGCTCGCCGCGCGCCACAAGGTCCACGCCGTGTGCGTGCACGACCCGCTCGACGCCGCGGTGCGCGGGCTCGGCCTGCTCGAGGTGGTCGACGCCGAGACGGGGCGCACGCGCCTGGTCGACGGCTGGTCGGCGGTGGCCGAGCAGGGCCTCGAGCGGCGCCTGAACCGGCTGCGGCGCACGGGCGCCCGCGCGGTGGCGATGTCCACCCGCGACGACCCGTTCGCCGTGCTGATGCAGCACTTCCAGCGCGAAGGAGCCCGGCGGTGACGCACTGGCTGCTGCCCTGGTCCCTGCTCGCCGCCGCGGCCGGCCCGGCCTCGCCCGACGCCGATCCGCCCGCCCAGGTGGTGAGCGCCGCGGATCCCGGCGAGGCCGACGGGGCCGACGAGGCGCCCGCCGAGCCCGAAGGCGACACCCCGGTGTCGCTGCGGGTCCTGCTCGACGGCGCGCCCAAGGCCGGCGGGGGCAAGCTCGTCGTCCAGGCGACCTACGACCCCGCGGGGCGCGTGGGGCTGCCCGACCCGAGCGTCGACCGGCTCACCTTCACCCCCGATGGCCCGCCCACCCAGGAGCAGGTCGGCCAGCGCTCCGTCGTCACGCAGCGCTACGTCTTTCGCGGCCCGAAGGGCAACTACGAGATCCCGCCGCTCACCGCGAGCTGGGACGAGGGCGAGCGCCACGTCGAGGCGCACAGCACCTCCGTGTTCGTCGACATCGACGCCCCGCCGCCGCGCGAGGGCGAGCTGGCCGACATCGTCGAGCCGGAGCCGATCCACCACTGGCCGTGGCTCGTCATCGGCGGCGTGGCCGCGCTGTTCGTGGGCGCCGTGGCGCTGGCGTTCCGGCCGCGCCGGGCCGCCGTGGTGGCGGAGAAGCCGCCGCCGCCGCCCGACGTGGTGGCGCTCGAGGCGTGGGACGCCGTGCGGGACGACCCGCACCTGTCGATCGACGAGAAGGCCCGCGAGGTGGCGCGCATCTTCCGGGTCTACGTCGAGGCGGCCCTCGGCTTCGAGGCCACCTCGCGCACCACCCGCGAAGTGCTCGACCACCTCGGCGGCATGCAGCACCTGCCCGGCGCCGCCGCCGCCACGGGCGGGCGTCCGGGCGGCAACGTGGGCCGCGCCGAGCGCGTGCTCCGCGCCGCCGACCGCATCAAGTTCGCCGAGCACCGGCCGGCGAGCGACTGGCTGCACGAGCTCGACGCCGATCTGCGCGGCTTCGTCGCCGACACGAAGCCGAGCGCCTGGCAGCGGGAGGCGCGATGACCGAGCTCGGATCGCCCTGGGCGCTGCTCCTGCTGCTGCCCGTGCTGGCGCTGCCGCTGCAGCGCTGGCTCACGGGCACCAACCGCCTCGCCGTGGCCGACCTCGCGGCGGTGAAGGGCCGCCTCACCCTGCGCCTGCTGCTCGCCTGGGTCCCCGGGCTGCTGCAGGTGCTCGGCCTCGGGCTGTGCGTCGTCGCGCTGGCCCGGCCGCAGGTGGTGCGCCGCGAGACCTGGGTGGAGTCCGAGGGGCTCGACATCGTGCTCGCGCTCGACACCTCGGGCTCCATGCGGGCCGACGACATCGGGCGCGGCGTGCGGGCGCGCAGCCGCCTCGAGGTCGCCAAGGACGTGATGGCCGACTTCGTCGAGATGCGGCCCAACGACCGCATCGGCGTGGTCGTGTTCGGCGAGGAGGCGTTCACCCAGGTGCCGCTCACCCTCGATCACCAGACGCTCGAGGACATGCTCGGGCAGGTCGAGATCGGCGTGGCGGGCGCGCAGGGCACCGCCATCGGCACCGCCATCGCGGTGAGCGCCAAGCGCCTGAAGGACCTCGACGCCGTCTCGCGCATCGTCATCCTGCTCACCGACGGCCGCAGCAACGCCGGCCGCGTCGCGCCGATGGAGGCCGCGCAGGCCGCCGCGGCGCTCGGGATCAAGGTGTACACGGTGGGGGTCGGCGCGCAGACGCGCGGCTTCTTCGGCAGCCTCGGCGACGGCCTCGACGAGGACGGCCTCAAGCGCATCGCGGCGGCCACGGGCGGGCAGTTCTTCCGCGCCACCGACTCCGACAACCTCAAGCGGATCTACGAGACCATCAACGAGCTCGAGCCGAGCCCGGCCGAGGTGCAGCAGCTCGTCGACCGGCAGGAGAAGTTCCGCTGGTTCGCGGTGCCCGGCCTGGCGCTGCTCGCCCTGCAGGTGCTGCTGTCGGCCACCTGGCTGCGGAGGGGCCCGTGAGCTTCGCCGAGCCCGGCTGGCTGGGGTGGCTGCTCCTGGCGCCCGTCCTCGCGCTGATCCTGGCGGGCGCGGGGTACTGGCACCGGCGCGCGCTCGCCCGCGTGTTCTCGGCCCGCATGCTGGAGCGCATCGTCCCGGCCGGCGTCCGCGCCCGGCGCACCGCGCGCGACCTGCTCGCCTTCTCGGGCCTGCTGCTGGTCGTCGTCGCGCTCGCCGAGCCGCGCTTCGACAAGGCTGTCCGCACGATGAACCTCCGCGGCACCGACATCGTGGTCCTCCTCGACCTCTCGCGGTCCATGAACGCCCGCGACGTCGACCCCTCGCGCCTCGAGCGCGCCCGGCGCGAGATCGCCGACCTCGGGCGGGTGGTGGAGGGCGACCGCATCGGCCTGGTGGTGTTCGCCGGCGGCGCCTACCCGCGCCTGCCGCTGACCGCCGACTTCAAGGCCGTCGACCTGGTCGTCTCCGAGGTCCGCACCGACACCTTCGACACGCAGGGCAGCGATCTCGGCGCCGCCATCCGGGTCGCGCTCGACATGCTCGACCGCAGCCGCCAGGAGGCGGGCCAGGCGCTGCTCGTGCTGTCCGACGGCGAGATCCACGACGGCGACGACGCCCTCGGCGCCGCCGACGAAGCGGCCACCCGCGGCGTGCCGATCTTCGTGATGGGCATCGGCATCGAGCCCGCTCCCATCCCCACCCCCGACGGCGGCTACCTCACCTGGAAGGGCCAGACCGTCACCAGCACGCCCGACTTCGAGATACTCAAGGACGCAGCCAAGCGGACAGGAGGGGCATTCGTGTCTTCCAACGCGGGCTCCCGTGACATGGAGCAGCTCTACCAGACGCTCCGCCGCTCGGTGCGCGCCGCCGACCGCAGCGCGCAGCGCCGAAGACCTGGCGCAGCGCCTTCCAGGTGCCCCTCCCGGGCTCGGCGTGGCGGCCCTGCTGCTCGCGGGCTGGCTCGGCGAGGGCGCCGCCATACGGCGCTGCGCTCGCCACGGTCCTGGCGCTCGGCCTCACCGCGAGCCCGGCGCGCGCCGCCGACCCGATGGGCGAGGCCGACCAGCTCTACCGCGAGGGGAAGCTGCCGCAGGCCGTGGAGAAGCGTGACGGAGCTGTCGCTCAGGCGCTGACGACCCGGTGCTTCGACCGGCTCCCGGCGCCGCGCGGTACCGCTCGGGCGACTACGAAGGGCGCCGCGCGCGCCTGGGACGCGTCGGCGGATCGCGGGCGACGACGACGCGCGGTTCAACGCCGGGAACGCCTACTACCTGTCAGGGAAGCTCGAGGACGCCCTCGAGCACTACCAGCGGGTCCTGCGCGACGAGCCGGAGCACCCCGGCGCCAAGCAGAACGAGGAGCTCGTCCAGAAGGAGATCGCTGCGCGCCGCGCGCTGCAGCCGCCGCCCCCGCCGCCGCCGCAGGGGGGCGGAGACGACGACAGGACAAGAAGGACGGCGGCCAGCGGACGAGCAGCAGCCACAGCCAGCCCCAGAACGCCGAGGCGGCACCGACGAGCAGGACCAGCAGGACGGCGACCAGCAGGACCAGCAGAGCGAGCAGGACGACCAGGGCGACGAGCAGGACCGTAGAGCCCGCAGGGCGTGAGCCAGGCGAGCAGCCCGACCAGCAGGACCCGCAGCCGTCGCAGGGCGGCCCAGGACCAGCAGGGCACCAGTCAGGAGACGCAGGGCGGCGACCAGGCGGCGCAGGCGGGCGACGAAGGCCCGCTCCACCAGGGGCCAGGCCCAGCGGCTGCTCGACTCGGTCGAGGAGGGCTCGCAGCGGATCGTGGTCCAGGGCCGGCCCGAGGACAAGCCGTGGTGAGCCGGTGACCGCCCTGCTGCCGATGCTGTGGGTCTGGCTGTCGGGCGCCGCGATGGCGCTGCAGCTGCAGCTGCGCGCCGAGCCCACCGAGCTGCAGACCGGGCAGACGGGCAGCGTGCGCCTGCTGCTCGTCAGCACCGACCGCGACCCGATGAGCCTGTCGCTGCGCCGCCCGCCGGCGCTGCCCGCGCAGAAGGGCCTCATCCCGAGCTACATCGGCCAGTCCTCGCAGTTCCAGAACGTGAACGGGCGCGTCACCCGCATCCTGCAGCTCGACTACCGCGTCGCCGCGGTGGAGCCGGGCGAGTGGTCGCTCGGGCCGGTGGAGATCGAGCTGCCCGACGGCAGCCACGCCGTCGCCGACCCGATCCGGGTCAAGGTGGTCGCCCGCAGCGACGAGACGACCTCCGAGCCCTTCACGGTGTCGGCCACCTTCGACCACGACCGGGTGTGGGAGGGCCAGACCGTCGTCTTCGCCACCCGCTTCGAGTCCCGCCTCGCCGGGGCGCAGGTCCGCTGGTCGCTGCCGAACTTCGACGGCCTGCGCAGCCCGCAGCACGGCGTGCCGGCCGACGAGCGCTTCGCCGTCGACGATCCCGACGGCACGATCACGGTCCGGCGCACCTACGTGCCGCTGGTCGCCGTGGCGACGGGCACGCGCGACCAGGGCGTCGCCATCGCCGAGGTCAGCATCCCCCAGGGCGGCACCGACCTGTTCGGCTTCCAGCGCAGCCGCATCGAGCGCGAGGTCTCCGACCGCCTCGAGCTGACCGTCGACCCGCTCCCGCCGCCGCCGCCGTCGTTCTCGGGGCTGGTCGGCGACTTCGAGATCAACTCCCGGCTCGACGCCTCCGACAAGGTGGCGGTGGGCCAGTCGGTGCCCTGGTCGGTCGTGATCACGGGCGACGGCGTCATCGAGGGCCTCGACCTGCCGACGTTCGAGGCCGACGGCGCCAGCATCTACGACAACGGCAGCGACCTGTCGGCCCGGATGGACGGCGACGCCTTCCGCTCCACCGCCGCGTTCCGCCGGGTGGTGGTGCCCACGCGCGAGGGCGCGCTGCAGCTGCCGCCGTTCGAGCTGACGTGGTTCTCGCCCGCCAGGGGCGACTACGTGACGAAGGAGATCACGCTGCCGGAGCTGACGGTCGTGCCCGGCCGGGAGGGCGACGGCACCGTGCAGTCCTTCGGGGCCGACGCCTCGCCCGAGGCCTCCGACCCGGTCGCCATCGATCTGCGCCCCGTCTACACCTGGGGCCGCGCCACGGCGCCGTCGCTGCGCTTCGTGCTCCCGCCGCTGCTCGGGCTGGCGGCGGCGCCGGGCGCGCTCGTGCTGGCCGGGCTGGGGGTGGCGCTGGCCCGCCGCCGCGCCGAGGCCCAGCAGGCGCGCCGCGGCCGCCACCGCCGAGGACGCCCTGCAGAAGCTGCCGTCCGACCCGAGGCCGGCTCGTCGCCTTCGACGTGGCGCTGCGGCGGCTGGAAGGCGCCGCTGCAAGCGCTGCCGGAGGAGGATCGCGCGCCGCTCGCCAGCGCGCCGCCACGCCGCGCTGCGCCGGCCGCCTCGCGCCGAGGAGGCCGGCGACGCCTGCCGCGGTGGCCACGCTCGAGGGCGAGGTCCGCGAAGATCGTGCGCGACGTGCGCCAGGCCGGGAGGAAGGCGTGATCGCGCTGCTGCTGCTCCTGGGCGCCGCCCGCGCGGCACCGTGGCCGACGGGGCCACGGCGTTCGACGGCGGTGACCTCGACGACGCCATCGCCGCCTGGCAGGCGCCCATGGCCAGCGGCTGGGAGGTGTCGGGCGTCGCGCGATACGATCTCGGCGTCGCCTGGTACCGCAAGGGCGACATGCCGCGCCATCGCCGCCTTCCGCGGGGCGGCCCGGCTGCGCGCCCGCGCGACTTCCTCACCACAGCCTGGCGCTCGCGCGCGCCAGCGTGCCCGACGCCCCCGAGCCCGTCCCCGCCGACCCCTGGACGCGGGTGGTGACCCCGGGCGAGCTCGGGCTGCTGGCCATCGGCCTGGCCGCGCTCGGCTCGCTCGGCATGCTCGTCCGCCGCACCCGGCGCACCGCCGCCGTCGCCTGGGCGCTCGGGGTGGCGCTCGGCGTGCTCGCGATCCGCGGGGCGTCGGAGATCGCGCACCACCCGGTCGCGGTGGTGGTCGACAGCGGGAGCCGTCCTGCGCGACGCCGCCTCGGTCGAGGGCGGCGAGCGCTTCGCTCGATCCCGGCGCCGAGGTGCGCGTGCAGGGCCAAGAGCGGCGACTTCCTGCTGGTGGAGGACGCCCGCGCCCGGCGCGGCTTCAGCTGCCGCGCAACGCCGTCGCGCTGGCCTGGTCGAGGGCGCCGTCGGGCGTTAGGGCCAGCGGAACACCGTGGTGCGCGCGAAGATCTCCTTCGGCGCGGCCGCGAGCACGCTGCCATCCGGCCGGCGGCAGCTCCGCCCTGCGCACCCGGTAGCGGATCTCGCCCGTCGGCGCCGCCGTGGGCAGCGCGTCTTCAGGGGCGCGAACGTCGGCAGCGCCTCGAACAGGGCGTCGGGCTGCGCGCTCGACGACCGCTTCGGCGAGCCGCTCGGCTGCCCTGGCCGCTCGGCAAGGGTGCCGTTCCAGGTGGTCGGCATCGGGCAGTGCCGCGCTGATCGAGCGGCGCCAGGCGGCTCGCCGCCGCACGACGACTGGTTGCCGTCGATCTGGATGTCGAAGTCGTCGCGCAGCGGGCGGCGCTTGCCGTTCCGGTCAGGTGGAAGAACACCGGCGGCGGCGCCTGCTTCTTCTTCTCGGCGACGAAGTCCTTCATCAGGTCGTCGTCGTCGACCGTGAGCTTCAGCTCGTCCGACTTGCCGAAGCCCCAGTCGTCACCGCCGCCCCCGTCCCCCGACTTGACGGGGATGTCGATGTCTTCGGCGTCGCCGATGGGATCGGCCGCCCAGGCGGCCCCGAGGCTGAGCGCAACAAGCAGCACGCGTCCCTCCGCAGCGTCCTTTACCCCGGCGCGGCGCGATCTGTTCCCTCCCACCCGGTCTCGAAGCGTCGACGAGAGGTTACAGCCGGGCCGTGACGGGAGACCCGTACCTCCAGGCCGCGCTGCGCCAGCGCCGCAACCGGATGCGCGCCGAGGGGCCGCTCGGCCGCCCTGCAGTGGGCCGTGCCACTCGTGGCCGCCGCGCTCGTGGCCCCGTTCGCCCGCCACTCGCTGCTGGCCTTCCTCGACCGCACGGCCAGAACGTCCGCAGCGACGCCGTGGGCTCGATCTCGCTATGGATCGCCATCCTCGTCGTGTCGGTGCTGTCGCTCGACGTGTTCTCGCGCCTGATCCGCGGCGTCGACCGCGACGTGCTGTCGCTGCTCCCCATCGACCCGGCCCGCGTGGTGCGCGCCCTGCTCCTGCAGACGGCGGTGGCGCGCTGGTGGCTCGTCCCGTGCGCCGGCATCGTGCTGCTGCCGGTCGCGACCGGGCGGCGTCGCGCTGTGGGGCGCGCTGCTGGTGCTCGTCGCCGGCTGCCTGGCCCTCGGCCTCACCGGCAGCGCCGTCGCGCACCTGCTGGCCATCGAGGTGGCCGAGTCCAGGCGCTTCGCCCCGCTGCTCGACGCCCTGCGCGGCGCAACCCGCGGCCCCAGGCGGCGTTCCTCTACGCGCCCGGGCTGCTCGTGCTGGCCGTGGGGCGGTCCTCGGCGTCGCCGCCCACGCGGTGCCCGCCGCCGCCGCGAGCGCGATCGCTCGCCTGGGCGCGGCTCCTCTCGCCGGCCGCTGCGGCGGTGGCCGCCGGCGCCTTCGTCCCCGGGCTGGCGCGCCGCGCCTACCTGCGCGGGACCGCCGTCGTCTCCGAGATCGACGCGCGGTACGCCGCGCTGGAGGACCCGCGCGAGGCCGGCCGCGTCTACCTCGACTGGGTGGTGCGCTTCCTGCCCGCGCCGCTGCGCACCTTCGCGCTCGACGACCTGCGCCACGGCTGGCGGGCGCGCCGCTCGTTCGTCACCGGCGCCTGGCTGCTGGCCGTCGCCGCGGCCGCGGTGGGGTGGACGGAGCGCGCGGACGGCCCGCTGCGGGCGGCCGCGCTGGCCGTCGCCGGGGCCTTCGTGGTCGGCGCCGGCGGGGTGCTGCTCGCCGCCGACGAGCCGCCGTTCCTGCGCGCCTGGCTCCCGCCCCGCGGCGCGCCCGGCGCGCTGGCGCGCGCGGTGGTGCTGGTGCTGTGGGGCCTGCCGCCCGTGGTGCTCGGCGCGCTGGCGGTGTGGCTGCGGGTCGGCGCGCCGGCGTCCCACCCCGTGTGGCTGGCCGGCGGCGCCGCGCTGGCCGTGGCGGTGGGGCTGTCGCTCGGGGCGGGGCGCCTGCGCCAGCGCGGGCTCGTCGTGTACACGCCGGTGGCGGCGGTGGTCGGGGTGGCGCTGCTCGCCTGGACCGTGGTGGGGGGCACGTGACGGAGTCGGCGACCGAAGCCATCGCCCTGCAGGGCGTCCGCAAGACCTACGGCCGGGTGGTGGCCGTGGAGCACGTCGACCTGCGGGTGCAGGCCGGCAGCTTCGTCGGGCTCATCGGCCACAACGGCGCCGGCAAGAGCACCTGCCTCAAGATGCTGATGGGGCTCGTCCACCCGACCGAGGGCGCCGTCCGCATCGACGGCGTCGACGTGAACGCGGATCCCGTCGCCGCCCGCCGGCGCCTGGGCGCCGTCCCCGAGGAGCCCTCGCTGTACGAGTGGCTGTCGGCGCGCGAGTTCCTGGAGTTCGTCGCGGCGGTCCGCGGCGAGGGCGACGTGGCGGGGGCCCTGGAGGTCGCCGGCCTCGGCGCCGACGCCGAGCGGCCCATCCGCGAGTACAGCCAGGGGATGCGCCGGCGCACGGCGCTCGCGGCCGCCATGCTCGGCAAGCCGCCCGTGCTCGTGCTCGACGAGGCGCTCAACGGCCTCGATCCGCCCGCCGCCGCGCGGATCAAGGAGCTGCTCCGCGCCCACGTCGACGACGGCGGCACCGTGCTGCTGTCGACCCACGTGGTCGAGACCGTCGAGCGCGCGGCCGACCGGGTCGTGCTGCTGGCGCACGGCCGCGTCATCGGCGACGAGCGCACCGCCGACCTCGGCGCCGGCGGGCTCGAGCGGCTGTTCGTGGAGCGCCTGCAGCGCGAGCCGCCGCCCGCGCAGTGACCCGCTACGCCACGGCCTCGCCGCGGACGGAGTGCGTGAACGCCCGCGTGATCCGCACCGGCACCGTCTGGCCGACCAGCGCGGGGTCGCCCGGGAAGTTCACCGGGACGAAGGTGCCGCTCCGCCCGCAGATCACGCCCGCGTCGTGGGCCGAGGGGCCCTCCACCAGCACGTCGAGCACCTGCCCCTCGAGCCGCTGGTGGAACTGCAGCGAGCGCGCCCGCTGCGCGTCCTGGTAGGCCGTGAGCCGCGTGGAGGCGACCTCGGGCGGGACCGGATCGCGGTCTTCCAGCTTCAGCGCGGGCGTGCCCGGCCGCGGGCTGTACTTGAAGCTGAAGCTGCCCACGAAGTCGGCGGCCTCGAGCAGCGACATCGTCTGCTCGAAGTCCTCGTCGGTCTCGCCGGGGAAGCCCACGATGACGTCGGTGGTGAGCGCCAGATCGGGCCGCGCCGCGCGCAGCTCGGCCACGAGCTCGAGGTAGCGCTCCCGCGTGTAGTACCGCTTCATCCGGCGCAACACGCGGTTGCTCCCCGACTGCACGGGCAGGTGCAGCCCCGAGCACAGCTGCGGCAGGTCGCGGTAGGCCTGCACCACGTCGGGGCCCATGTCGCGCGGGTGGCTCGTGGTGTAGCGGATCCGCTCGACCCCGGGCACGGCGGCCACGGCGTACAGCAGCTGGGCGAAGGTGAGCTCGCCCGGCACCTTCAGCCCGTAGCTGTTGACGTTCTGCCCGATGAGCACGATCTCGCGCACACCGAGCCCGACGAGCGCCCGCACCTCGGCCAGGATCTCGGCGTGGGGCCGGCTCGCCTCGGCGCCGCGCGTGGACGGCACGATGCAGAAGGTGCAGTGGTTGTCGCAGCCCTTCTGGATGGTCACGAACGCCGAGATGCCCGAGGTCTGCGGGTCGAGCTCCGACACGAACGGGTAGGCCTCGAGGTCGAGGAACTCGGTGTCGAGCACACGCCGCCCGCCGCGCGCCTCCTGGACCAGGCGCCGGATGGCCGGCACGCCGTCGGGCCCGAAGGACGAGGTCGATCGTCCTTGTACTTGCGCAGCAGCTCGTCGCCGCGCTCCTGCGCGACGCACCCGGCCACGGCGAGCAGCACCGCCTGCCCTCGCGCTTGCGCCGCCGGTACTCGCCCAGCGCGGAGTGCATCTTGTCGACGGCCTTCTCGCGCACCGAGCAGGTGTTGACCACGATGAGGTCGGCGTCGTCGGGGGAGTCGGTCGACGACCACCCGTCGAGCGCGAGCTGCGCGCGCATCTTGCCCGCGTCGTACTCGTTCATCTGGCAGCCGAGGGTGGATGTACACCCGCCCGGGCGGTGCGGCGTCGCTCATCCGCGGCACGTAACGGGTCGACGGCGCCGCCGCAGCGCCCCGAGCGCCGCCAGCGCCGCGACCCAGCCGCCGGCGCCGCCCGTGCCGCAGCCGCAGCCGGGGATGCTGCCGGCCCGCGACCGTCGGCGGCCCGCCTCGGTCGACGACGGGCGGGTCGCCCGTCGTCGTGGGCCCCACCTCCTCGCAGCCGTCGGGCACGCCGTCGCCGTCGGCGTCGGCCTGGTCGTCGAAGCCGGGGCAGACGTCGTCGGTGTCGCAGATGCCGTCGGCGTCGGTGTCGATGCCCGCCGGGCACTGGTCGCAGCCGTCGGGGATGCCGTCGTCGTCGATGTCCTCGCCGTCGGGCCAGCCCGGGCAGACGTCGCCCGCCACCTCGGCCTCGCCGGGGCCGGTGCAGCCGAGGTCGAGGCTCGACACCAGGGCGTCCTCGCCCACGCCGTCGCCGTCGCGGTCGAGCCAGCACAGCTCGAAGCCGTCGCAGTCGCTGTCGACGCCGTCGGCGGGTAGCTCGGTCTGGCCGGGGAACACGCTCGCGTCGTCGTCGGCGCAGTCGTACAGGCTGAGCACGCCATCGGCGTCGTCGTCGGCCCAGGTGTCGCCGCCGAAGGCGCCGGCCGCCGTGCCGTCGCCCGCGCGGCCCAGCAGGACGCTGCCCACCAGCGGCTCGAGCTCCAGGGGCTCGCAGCGCAGCGCCGGCACCGCCACGCCCGGGTCGACGACCACTTCGGCGGTGCCCAGCGCGAAGTTCGTGGCCAGGCCGACGTTGCGCGCGAACACGGTGTCGAACGTCTCGGCGTCGCCGCCGCCGTTGCCGACGATCACCGTCGCGTCGACCGCGTGGTCGGCGACGTAGCTGTCGCGCACCTCGAACGTCCCGCTCGAGAAGCCGGCCTGGGCGGTGCTGGGCCCGGCCGTGGAGGTGACGGCGCTCACGTGCGTCCAGAACAGCGTCGCGTTGCTGCCGACCCAGCTCGCGCCGGCCACGGCGGCGCTGTTGCCGATGAACACGCCGTTGTCGACCTTGGCCGTGCCGTCGTGGACGCGCAGCGCGCCGCCGGTCAGCGTGGCCGCGTTGTCGCACAGCACGACCCGCGTGAGCTGGTGCTCGTAGCCCGGGCCGCGCAGGTACAGCGCGCCCCCGCCCTCGCTGCCGAGGGCCTCGTTGCCCACGTACCAGCTGTCCTCGACGGTGAGCGCCACCTTCTCGGCGTAGATGGCGCCGCCGCCGCGCCCGCCGTCGGCGGTGTCGTCGAGGAACCGGCTCCGGACGATGCGCGGGTCCACGACCCCCTCGACGATCCGCGCCGCGCCGCCCACCCCGCCCGACCAGCCGAGCTCGAAGGTGCTGTCCTCGACGAGCAGCGCGTCGCCCCCCGCCCACAGGATCCCGCCGTCGCTCCCGGCGGTGCCCGCCGACAACGTCGAGCCGCGCACCGTCAGCGAGCCGCCCACCATCGCGATCAGGCCGCCGGTGGTGGTGGCGCTGCCGAGCGACAGCTCGCTGTCCTCCACCAGGATCTCGCCCGCGCCGTCCTGCGCGAGGATCGCGCCGCCCGCGCCCTCGGCCGCGTGGTCGTACGTGACCACGGCCCGCAGCGTCAGGTCGCCCTGGAGCACCTCCACGGCGCGGTGCTCGCCCTCGCCGGTGAGCGCCACGTCCTGCAGGACCAGCGCGGCTGCGGCGCCGTCGACCCGGAACAGCGGCCCACCCACGCCGCCGCCGGTGAGCACCGGCCGCGATCCGCCCACCCCGCGGATCGTCAGCGCGTGGGGCACGACCAGCGTGGCGTCGGCCCGGACCCAGCCGAGGCGCCCGTCGACCAGCACCACGTCGCCGCTGCTCGAGGCCGCGACGGCGTCGGCCAGGGTGGGGAAGTCGTCCGGGACGGCGAGGTCCGCGGCCTGGGCCGACGCTGGGAGGAGCCACCACATCGGCGCAGGATACCGCACCGTCCGCGGTCAGTCGTCGTCGTCCTCCCACGGCGGCACCACGTCGAGCACCACGTCCGCGACCCCGCCGCGGTCGGGCGTGCGCAGCTCGTCGACCTCGTCGACGTAGCGCTTCGCGAGCTTCGTGAGGTAGGCGTCGATCTGCGACACCTTCACGTCGTCGGACACCACGGCCACGAACGTCAGGCCGAGCTTCACCATCGCCCGCCACGCGACGACGGCCTCGCCCACGCTGGTCGATCCCCGCGCGTCCGCGTCCCCGTCGATGAGCGCCTCGACGGTCTCGCAGACCTTCTCCCAGACGCCGTCGTCGAGATCGGCGGGGTTCGGTTCGGCGTAGACCGGATCCTCCACGTCGTCGTCGACGATGATGTAGAGCCCGAGCAGCATGTCGCGCAGCCTCGCAGTGCGTCCAGGTCGGGCATACCAGAATCGTCGCCCGAAACCAAGCAGCGCTCAGCGGCAGACGCCGTCGACGCCGTCGGCGAAGCAGTCGTAGGTGCGCGGCTCCAGCGCCTTCACGACCGCCGTCCGACGCTGCCGGTGGCCGTCGATCGCCGTCACGGTGCACTCCGCGAAGCGATCGCCCGGCACGCGCACCTGGTCGGTGCCGCTCTCGGTCGCGCCGTCGCAGCGCGCCATCATCCGGCGCGTGTCGGGCAGCTGCGAGCGGAACGTGACGGTCGCGCCGGTGGCCGCGGCCTCCCGCACGGGCGCGGTCCGCAGCGGCGGCACGACCGGCACCACCGGCTGCACGGGCGCCCGGTGCGACGGCGACAGCGACAGCGCCGCGATCCCGAAGCCACCCGCCGCCACGGCGGTCCCGATGACCACGCCGATCCCCAGGATCACCAGCGCGCCGAGCATCAGCAGGACGGGGCTCGCGCCGCGCGCCGGCGGGGGCGGCGGCGCGGCGTTCCACGTCGACACGGGCTCGGGCTCGGGATCCGGCTCGCGCCACTCGGGCTCGAGCTCGCGCCGCGGCGCGTCGTCGAGGTACAGCGGCGCGTGCAGCGAGGTGAGCGCCTCCGACGCCGGCACGCGCATGGTCTGCGCCTCCGGCTCCCACTGCGGCGGCACCTTCGCCAGCGGCACGTGCTCGGTCTCGGCCTCGCTGTCGGCGGGCGGCAGCGGCGGCGCCGACATCGGCCGCGGCGTCAGCAGCGGCGCGACGAGGTCCTCGACCCGGGTGTGGGCCAGCGAGTCGAGCGTCTTGCTCTTGAGCGCGCTCCAGGCCGTGTCTTCCGGCTCCTCCAGCTCGAACAGGACGCCCTCGACGAACTCGTCGCGCTGGAGCAGGTCGGTGTGGTAGGCCGTCTCGTCGTCTTCGAGGCCCTGCATCCCGAAGCCGATGGTGCTGTCGTGGGCCGAGTCGTCGTCGAGCTCCAGCAGCTCGGCGTCCTCCTCCGCGACGCTCTCGGGCGGCGGCACCTCGGCCGCGGCCCGGCTGGGCGCGGGATCCTCGGTGAGGGTGCGCCCGAAGAGCGTGCCGCCGTTGCCGCGGTCGGCGCGGACGGCGTCCACCAGCGGCGGGACGGCGGTGGGCGCCCAGGCGGCCAGGCCCGGCAGGCCGAGCGCGGCGGCGCGGGTGGCCAGCAGGTCGAGGTCGCGCGCCAGCTCGGCGGCCGGCGGCCGCTGCGACTCGTCGAACGCGAGGATCCGCTGGAGCATCAGGCGCAGGTCGGTCTCGAACTCGGGCGAGGGGAGGGGGGCCCGCTCGGCGAGGGCGGTGAACCGCTCGGTCACGAAGCGCTGCTGCTCGGACTGGCGCAGCTTCGCCTTGCCGAGCTTCTCCTGCGCCAGCAGCTCGTACAGGGCGGTGCCGAGGCTGTAGATGTCGGACGCCGCGGACTCGGGCTCGAAGAACAGCCGCTCCGGCGGCATGTACTCGAGCGACCCGAACGCGAGCTCGGCGGTGCGGGCCTCGCGCGTCTCGAAGTCGGCGCGCGCGACGCCGAAGTCGAGCACCTTGACCCGCCCGAGGGCGTCGACCATCACGTTGGACGGCTTGATGTCGCGGTGGATCGCCCGGAGCGGCCGGTTGCTGCCGGGGGGGACCTGGTTGTAGGCGGCGTCGAGCGCCCGGGCGACGGCGGCCGCGATCTCCAGCGCGGCGCCGACGGGGACGTGCTGCCGCGCGGCGACGCAGTGGTCGACGAGCGCCCGCAGGTCGACGGCGTCGAGCAGCTCCATGACCACGGCGGGCCGGCCCTCGATCACCGCGAAGTCGAGCACCTGCACGATGTTGTCGTGGCGCAGGCGCGACAGCAGCCGCGCCTCGTCGCGCATCCGCGAGGCGATCTCGGCGTTGTCGCTCCACCGCCGGTGCAGCATCTTGACGGCCACGACCCGCGGCTCGCCCTGCGGGACGAGCAGCTTCGCGACGTACACGCTGCCGAATCCACCAGCAGCGATCTCCTGGAGGAACTGGAACCTGCGCAGCGCGAGCCCGGTCGACACCGTCGTGTCCCACCCCCCGCACCGAGGATTGTGTCACAGCTGCGCTGCGCGCGGTAGGCTGACGCCGGCACGAGGAGCACATGTCACGGACCGCGCTGCTGCCGGCCCTGCTGCCGGCCCTGATGCTGACCGGCTGCTGGAAGGGCACCTACGCCGAGCTCGACACCACGACCTTCCGCTTCGAGCCCGAGGCGTCGGGCCCCGCGGGCTGGTCGGTGGCGCCGGTCGACGTGGGGCTCGTCTGCCCGGACGAGCGCAGCGCGCCGCTGTACCTGCTCTACCCCGACGACGCCGCGGCGGTGGCGCTCGAGGAGCAGGAGCCCCTGCCGCTCGCCATCCTGTTCGGCTCCGGGAGCTTCGACTTCCTGTACGCGCCCGAGCCGGCGGACCCCCTGGTGGGCACGCACTTCGCAGAGCCCTCGCGGCTGACCGGCGGCTGGGGCGTCGGCCAGGTCTTCGCCGCGCTCGGGATGGCGGCGGATCCGCGCCCCGAGCCGACCCGCGAGGTCCACGACGGCCGGCTCCCCGCGGCGCTCGCGGCCCGGGGCTACGCCGTGCTGCTGCCCACCAACTGCTGGGGCGACCTGTGGGCCGACGATCGGGCCCTGCACCCCAACAGCTTCGAGGCCGACTTCTTCTTCCGCGACGGGCGCGCCGCGGCGCAGTGGGCCTGGCGCCTCGTGGCGGAGCCCGCCTTCGGCGAGGCGTTCGGGGTGTCGCTGCCCATCGCCGTCGACCCCGACCGGCTCGTGCTGGTGGGCCTCGGCGAGGCCGGGCCGTGGCCGAGATCCTGTCGACCGACGCCGACGCCGACGGTATCCCCGACCTGCCGGTCGCCGGCGCGCTGGTGGACTCCCTTCGACGACCTGCGGCCCGTGTTCGCCGACCCGGGGCTGTACGCGTCGATCGTCGAGGGCTTCTCGCGGCTGTGGCCGAACGACGGCGAGGCCGGCGCGCAGACGGGCTCGCTGTGGGCGTCGCCGCTGCCGGACCGCTTCGCGCTCGTCTACTCGACGGCCGACCCGCAGCCGCTGCCGGTGTCGATCGACGCGCTGCTGGAGCGGCTCGACGGCGAGCCCGGGGCGGTCGTGGTGGAGCGCAGCGAGCCGGCGCACGTGCTGCTCAACGGGGCCGTCGACGACCCGGCGCTGCTGGACGGCCTGCTCGACGCCGTGCTGCCCTAGAGCAGGCTCCCCAGCAGCGACATCGCCCACACGCCCACCGCGGCGCCCATCGCGCCGCCGACGACGACCACGACCAGCAGCCCGGCCCCGCGGCGCGGCGGCGCCTCGGCCACCGGCGCCGGCGCGGGGGTCGGCGCGGGTGAGGGCGTCCAGGCGGCGCGCGAGACCTCCGCGGCCCGACCACGGCGCGCTGGACGTGCCACGACGCCGGCATCCGCTTGCTGCGCGCCGCGAGGGGTGGAGACCGCGGGGGCGGATCGCGGCGGCAGCGTTTGCGGAGGCGCGATGCTGGGTGCGTACTGCGGGTACGGCGCATACGGCAGCGGCGCCGTGTCGACGTCGCGCTGCGCGCGCGGCGGCTGCGCCCACGTCTCGTCGGGCTCGAGCGTCCCCTCGAGCGAGAGGGGGACGACGTCGACCTCGGTGACCACGTCATCGAACTCGGCCTCGGCGCGTCGAGCGTCCGAGACGTCGATGAGCTCGGTCTTCCATTCGTCCGGCCAGCGGTCCGTTCGGTTCATCACCTCGGTTACGGACGACCCCGCCGACCGGATACAGCACGCAGGGGACGCCATCGTCCGCGGAGCGTCGCCCACCGCTGGCACTGCGTGCGGTCGCGCAATACCGGGCCGAGATGTCGTCGTCTGTTGGGGGCACGTGAGCACAGACCGCCTCACCGACAGCCTGGATCGGCAGTGGGTGCCGGGGACCGTGCTGGGGCGCGGGACATGGGGTCGTTCGCGCATCGTCCGGGATCCGCAGGGCCGCGACGCGGTGCTCAAGGAGCCCCTGGTCGAGTCCGACTTCCCGGCCGACGCGCCGCTGCCCGAAGAGGTCCTGGCCGCCTGTCGCACCGCTGCGCGCCAGCAGGCCGAGCTCCTGTCCGAGGGCAGCGAGCCGTACCTGCCGCGCCTCGAGGCCACGGTCGACCTCGGCGGCGGCCGGATCGGGCTGATCCTGCCCCGCTACCACACGCTCCAGCGCAAGCTCGGCCGCGGGGTCGCGCTGGGCGACGTGGTGGCGCTGGTCCACCGCGTGGCGAACACCCTCGCCGAGGCCGGCCGGGTCCACGGCAACCTGCGCCCGTCCAACATCGTGTTCGGCGAGCGCGACCAGCCGTTCCTGGCCGACGTCTCGACCCCCGCCGTCTCGCCGCACCAGGTGCGGCTGGCCGACCTCGCCAACGTCCGCCACTGGCTGCCGCCCGAGGCCCGCAACCGCGCCACCGTCCGGCAGGACGCCTGGGCGATGCACGACACCTGGGCGCTGTGCCAGATCCTCCACGCCGCCGTCCTCACCGAGCCCGGCACCGACGAGCGCCCGGCCACGCTGGTGCTGGCCGAGGGCGGGCTCGACAAGGTCGCGCTGGCCACGCTGAAGGACGCCGCGCTCGCCAAGCTCGCGGCCGAGGGCACCAACCCGCGGTTCCGCGGCCGCGTCACCGACCGGCTCGGCGCGCTGCTGTCGCGCGGGCTGTCGGCGAGCTGGGAGCCGTCGCCGCCCTACCGCTTCTCCACCGCGCGCGACCTCGCCGAGCGCCTGGCCGAGATCCTCGCCCTGCTCCACCCGCGGGGGGTCGCGGTGGGCCGCCTGCTGCTGCCCGCCTCCGCCGCCGACGGCGTGTTCCAGGGCGGCGGCGAGCTGTCCTTCTCGGTGACCGTCGGCTGCACCCAGGGCATCTCCGACCACGAAGACATCGTCTGTGGGCTGCAGCTCGTCGACCTCGACGCGACGGACGACCCGCGCCGGCCGGTCGAGGACACGAAGATCGTCGTGCAGGTGCACCCGTCGGGGCGGCTGCGCTTCCACCTGTCGCTGCCGGCGGTGCCGCCGGGCCGCTACCGGGTGCGGGTCGCGTTCGCAGTGAAGGACTCCGGCCACGAGCCGCAGGTCGCCTCCGGCGAGTTCGAGGTGCGCCCGCCGCCGGGCTACGTCCCGCCGCGCCTCGAGCCCGAGCGCGCCGCGCTCCCGTTCCCCGGGGGCAGCCGCCCGACCGCGCCCGAGGCCGCGACCCCCGCGCCGCGGGCCGAGCGGACCGACGCGGCCGCGCGGCCCCAGGACCGCGCGCGGCCCTCCAGCGTGGAGCCGCCGCCGGACGGGCCGCACCTGATGCCGCTCGACGACCCGTCGTCGGCGGCGGAGGCGCCGTCGCGCCCGTCGCAGGCGTCGCAGGCCGCGGAGACGCCGCGCGGCTCGCAGCCGGGCCGCCGCACCGCGAGCGACGCCACTGGCAGCTTCCCGCGGCCCGTCGCACCGCCGGCCGACGAGGAGGAGCCCGTCGTCGAGCGGCCGGCGCGCCGGACGCCCGCCGCGGCGTCCGAGCGGTCCAGGCGGGCGCTGCAGCGCGACCTCACCGACGCCACCGTCCCCGAGCCCGGGGTCTGGCCGCCGCCGGCCTCCCCGCGCACCGACGCGATCGGGCCGACGGGCCGCACCGACCCCCGCCTGAGCGTCGAGGAGCCCCTCGGCCTCCCGGTCGACACGGCCCAGCCCGTGACCTTCCCGCCCGAGCCGCTGCGCCCGCTCGGCTCGCCGCCGCCCTCGATGCCCTCGTCGCCGAGCGACCCGGGCTACGCCGCGAGCCTCGACGCGCCGCCCGTGGTGCACCAGGCCGTCCGCCCGCTCCTCGACGAGGAGACGCCGGTGGCGGCGCCGCCCCCGCACTTCTACAAGCCGCCCCCGCCCGTCGCGCCGATGTCCACCCGGCCGCGGGCCCAGCCCGCGCAGTCCCGCGGCGAGCCGCGCACCGCCTCGCCGCCGCGCATCGAGCGGGTGCGGGGCGGCGATCTCCCCGAGCGCACCGAGGATCTCCCCGAGGTGGCGCGCACCCGCCCGACCGAGCCGTGGTTCGGCGCCACCTCCGTCGTGGGCCGCGTCGTCGACGCCATCCGGCGCGACTCCTACGTCGCCGTGGGTGCCGCGGTCGCCGCCTCCCTCGTCCTGGTGCTCCTCACGAGCGCCCTCCTGAAAGCCTGCTGATCACCCGCCCCTGGAGCCCGTCGTGAACATCCGCTTCGCCACCGATCCCCTGGACAAGGTCGCCGCCGACGTGCTGGTGGTGGCCGTCGGTCCGACGCTCGACGGGCCCATCACCGCGCTCGACGCCCGGTTCGAGGGCGGCCTGCTCGCCGAGCTGCGCGCCCGCAAGTTCAAGGGCGCCGAGGGCTCGCTCGTGAGCTTCGCCACCCTCGGGCGGATCCCCGCGCGCCACCTGTTCGTCGTCGGCACCGGCGGCGGCACGGGCTTCGACGCCATGCGGGTCGTCGCCGCGCGCGCCGGCAAGGAGGCGCGCACGCTCGGGGCGGGCACGGTCGCGCTGTCGCTGCCGGGGGTCGCGCCGGAGATCGCGGTGCAGCTCGTGGAGTCGGCGGCGTCGGGCAACTACCTGTACCAGCGCTACCGGCCCGAGGAGGACCGCAGCAACCCCGTCTCGGAGTGGATCGCCCTCGGCACCGCCCAGACGCTGGCCGCCGTCCCCGAGGCCACGCTGAAGGCGGCCGACGTGCGCGTGAAGTGGCAGGGCTGGTCGCGCGACCTCGTCAACGCGCCGGCCGCCGACCTCTACCCCGAGTCGCTGGCCGCCCGCGCCCGCGAGCTCGGCGCGCTGCCCGGCGTGACCGTCGAGGTCTGGGACTTCGAGCGCTGCCGGGCCGAGGGCTGCGTCGGCATCATCGCCGTCGGGCAGGGCTCGCAGCGCCCGGGCTGCCTGATCCGCGTGTCCTACCGCCCCGAGGGCGCCAAGGACCACGTCGCCTTCGTCGGCAAGGGCGTGACCTTCGACTCGGGCGGCCTGTCGCTCAAGCCGAGCGACGGCATGATGACCATGCGCTGCGACATGGGCGGCGCGGCCACCGTGCTCGGCGCCACCGGCATCGTCGCCGAGCTCGGCGTCCCCGTGGCCGTCGACACGTTCGTGCCCGCCGTCGAGAACATGACGGGCGGCCTGGCCTACAAGCTCGGCGACGTGCTCCGCTACAGCAACGGCGTCACCGTCGAGATCGCCAACACCGACGCCGAGGGGCGCCTGGTGCTGGCCGACGCGCTGATCCGCGCCTGCAAGGTGCAGGGCGTCAGCACCATCGTCGACGCCGCCACGCTCACCGGCGCCTGCGTCGTGGCGCTCGGTGACGACTACACGGGCCTGTTCACCAACGACGACCCGCTCGCCACCGAGCTCCTCGGCGCGGCCACGGCGACCGGCGAGGGCCTGTGGCGCCTGCCGCTCCACGCGCCCTACAACGAGCAGCTCAAGAGCGAGTTCGCCCAGATCAAGAACGTCGGCAGCCGCTACGGCGGCGCCATCACCGCCGGCCTGTTCCTCAAGCACTTCGTCGCCGACGGCATGCGCTGGGCGCACCTCGACATCGCGGGCCCCGCGTTCCACGACAAGGGCTCCGTGCGGTACCCGGCCGGGGCCACGGGCGAGATGGTGCGTTCGCTCGCGAGCTTCGTCGAGCGGCGCGCGGGGTAGGGCGGTGGCGCGCCGCGGCTCCGGGCGCTCCTCGCCGTACAAGCGCCCGGACCGGTTCACCAAGCAGGCGCAGCGCGAGGGCTACGCGGCGCGCTCCGTCTACAAGCTGCAGGAGATCCAGCGCCGGCAGCCGATCCTGCGCCGCGGCCAGCGCGTGGTCGACCTCGGCTGCGCGCCGGGCTCCTGGTTCGTCTACGCCGCCGAGCAGGTGGGCGAGCGCGGCGTGGTCGTCGGGGTCGACCTCGAGGAGCCGGTGAGCCGGCCGCCGTGGGCGAAGGCCATCGTCGGCAGCGCGCTCGACACCCCCGCCGAGGTGCTGCGCGAGGCGCTCGGCGGCCCGGCCGACGTGGTGCTCTCCGACATGGCGCCCCGCACCACCGGCGACCCCACGGGCGACCACTTCGTCCAGATCGAGCTCGCCCGCCGGGCGCTGGCGCTCGCCGCCGAGCTGCTCGTGCCCGGCGGCGCCTTCGTCTGCAAGGTGGTCGACGGCGAGGACGCCCCCGCCTTCGTCGACGAGGTGCGCGCCGCGTTCGACAAGGTCAAGCGCTACAAGCCCGAGGCCACCCGCGACCGGTCCCGCGAGTTCTTCGTGGTCGGCGCGGGGTTCAAGGGCGCTACTGCAGCGCCTCCTCCTCCGTGAGGTCGGCCGCGGCGACGGCCGGCAGCTCCTCCGAGATCTCGCGCGGCAGCGGGTCGACCCGCAGCGGGTGCAGCTGCGACAGGTGCTGGTAGTCGCGCACGTAGCTCTCCCAGCCGCGCAGCCGGCCCTTGCGCTCCTCGCCCTCGCGGAAGCGGAACAGGCCCATGTAGTGCTCGCGCCACCACTGCCAGAAGTCCTTCTCGTAGACGACGCCGTCGAGCAGCGGGGCGTAGAGCTCGGCCCCGAAGCGGGTGCCGTTGATCCAGTCGCGGCAGAAGAAGCGCTGGCCGTCCCACACGACGTAGTGGCTGCTGGCGAAGGTCCAGGAGCCCGTGTTGACGTAGGCCTTGCGCCCGTGGGGGACCACGCCCGGCAGGTGAGAGTGGCCGCAGACCACGGCGTCGAAGCGGTCGGTGTCGAGCAGCTCGACCGCGGGCCGGAAGATGCCCATCGGGTCGCCCATGTTGGAGCGCGCCCAGTAGGTCAGGTAGTGGTTGAGGCTCTCGGCGGAGCGCGGGCGGCCGATCGCCGCCATGCTCGAGGCCCAGCTGTTCGCGAGCAGCGCGACCTTGTGGGCCAGCCAGAACAGCAGGCGGTTGCTGCGGGTGTAGAACTCGCCGAGCGGGATGCGCAGCCAGGTGCCGAGGTAGCGCTCCACGGCGTGGTGGATGGTGGTGGACCAGCCATGGCCGTGGTGGATGGCGTCGCGCAGGTAGGGGTCGAACTGCCAGCCGTGGACCACGAGGATCCGGTCGCCCACGTGCAGCTCGTCGCACACGCGGAAGTGCAGGATCTCGTGGAACAGCGACAGCTCGAAGTCGTGGTTGCCGATGACGTAGTACAGGCGCCCGTCGCGCGCGAGCTTCGACATGGCGCTGAACAGCTCGCGGTGCGCGCGCAGGACCCGGGTGAAGGACCAGGCCTGGTGGAAGTCGATCGCGTCGCCGACGATGACGAGGGTGGAGCCCTCGCGGTCGACCCGGTCGACGAGCGCCATCAGCTGGCGGTCCTTGCCGAAGAACACGTCGGACGGCGTGGCGTCGCCCAGGTGCAGGTCGCTCACGAACCAGATGCGCTGGTTCGCGTCGATGCGGTCGATGACCGGCGCGCGGCGGTTCCAGCCGGGGGCGACGGGGGGAGCGGCGGCGACTTGGGAGCGAGCCATGGCTGACCCCTATCCTGGCGGTGGGCCGGTGCGGCGCGCACCTGTTACGCAGCCGCCCATGGCGACCCCCATCGGCCAGGTGACCTTCCTCGGGAGCTTCCCGCGCGACTTCCCCGCCACCGGGCTGCCGGAGGTGGCGTTCGCCGGTCGCTCCAACGTGGGGAAGTCGTCGGCGCTCAACTGCCTGCTCGGCCGCCGCGCGCTCGCCCGCGTGAGCCGCACGCCCGGCCGCACCCAGCTCGTGAACCTGTTCCGGGTCGACGAGCGCTTCACCGTCGCCGATCTCCCGGGCTACGGCTTCGCCAAGGTGCCCGACGCCGTGCGCGAGGGGTGGAAGCCCATGATCGAGGGCTACCTCGGCGAGCGCGACGTGCTGAAGCTCGTGGTGGTGCTCGTCGACCTGCGGCTGTCGGCGCAGGAGCTCGACGGCGCCTTGATCTACGGGCTGATCGAGTCGCGGATCCCCTGGCTCGTGGTCGGGACCAAGGCCGACAAGCTCGGCAAGCAGCAGATCCAGCGGCAGCGGGCGAAGCTGCGCGCCGAGCTGCACCTGCCGCCCGAGCAGCCGATCCCGTTCTCGGCGGTGAGCCGCGCCGGTCGCGAGGCCGTGCTCGACGCGATCGAGGCGCACCTCTTCCCCCCGACCTCCTGAGCTCAGCGGGCGGGCGCGCCCAGCCAGTTCCCCACGAGCTCCGGGATCCCCACCTCGGCCGGCAGGTCGAGCCGCTCGTCGAAGCCCGGGCCCCAGCCCTCGCCCACGAAGGCGATCGCGTGGGTCTTCGCGGCCCGGGCGGTGCGGGCGATCCACGCGGCGATGGTGGGATCGAGCCCCGCGGCGACGACCACGTCGGCGGCCTCGATGGCGGCCTCCAGGCGCTCGATCTGCAGCAGCGGCTCCCCGGCGAGCACCACGTCGGGCCGCAGGTCGGAGCCGCAGGCGCACGGCGGGAGCTTCGCCTCGAAGGCGGAGATCTGCAGGCGCGGGTGGTCGGGGACGGCGTCGCAGCGCGCCTGGAAGACGGTGCCGCGCAGCTCGAGCACCGCCTCGGCGCTCGCCTTCTGCAGCAGGCCGTCGGTGGCCGTGGTGGCGAGGACGCAGCTTCGCGCGCCCATCGCGCGCTGCAGCGACGCCAGGGCCTCGTGCGCCGGCCCGGGCAGCGCGACGGCGCAGCGGATCCGCAGCTCGTCGAGCCAGCGCCGCACGAAGCACGGGTCGCTGTGCCACTTGCGGCGGGTGGCGATGTCGCGCACCCGCTCGCCAGCGAACGTGTCGTGGCCCGGCCGCCCCTCGAGAGACAGCCCGGCTCCGGTGATCACGGCGACCCGCTTCGGGGTGCGCCTCCCCGAGCTCATGCCCATGACTGTGTGTAATCAGCGGGTAAACGATCGTCACCCGGCGCGGCCCGACTCCGCGCTCGCCCCGTTGGCAACGGCATCGCCGTGGGTGAACTGCGCCTCGAACAGCGCGGCGTAGGCGCCGCCCCGCGCGAGCAGCGCCTGGTGCGTGCCCTGCTCGAGGATCCGCCCCTGGTCGAGCAGGACGATGCGGTCGGCGTGGGTGATCGTCGAGAGCCGGTGGGCCACGACGAGCACGGTGCGCTGGGCGAACAGCGCGGCGGTGGCGGCCTGGATCCGCGCCTCGGTGAGCGAGTCGACCGAGGCGGTGGCCTCGTCGAGGATGACGAGCGGCGCGTCGCGGGCGAGGACCCGGGCGAACGACAGCAGCTGGGCCTCGCCCACCGACAGGTTGCGCCCGCCCTGCACCACGCGCCCGTCGAGGCCGCCGAGCCGCTCCACCACGTCGCTGGCCTGGGCGAGGTCGAGCGCCTCGCGCAGCCGAGCGTCGGAGATGTCGGCCCCGAGCGTCAGGTCGCCGCGGACGGTCCCGCCGAACAGCACCACGTCCTGCTGCACCACCGCGATCCGGCGGCGCAGCGCGGCCTGGTCCACCTCGTCGAGCGGGACGCCGTCGACCCGGATCGTGCCGCGGTAGCCGGCGTACATCCGCACGAGCAGCTTGCCGATGGTGGTCTTGCCGGAGCCCGTGCGCCCGACCAGCGCCACGACCTCGCCCGGGCGGATGGCGAGCGTGATGTCGCGCAGGACGTCGGGGCCGTCGCCGTACGCGAAGGAGACGCCCTCGAACGCGACCTCGCCGGGCGCCTCGGGCAGCGGGCGGTCGCCGAAGGGCACGCGCTCGTCGCACAGCAGCAGCCCGGCGATCTTGTCGGCGGCGCTCGCTGCGCGCTGCAGGATGCTGATCTTGCCCGACAGCTCGCGCACCGGCGTGAACAGCCGCCCGACGTAGTCGACGAACGCGGCGAGCAGCCCGGCGGTGGCGGCGGTCCCGCCGAACCAGGGCGAGATCGCGTACCACAGCATCAGCGCCATGGTGATCGACGAGACGCCGTCGACGAGCGCGAACAGCGCGGCGTCCCAGACGTTCGAGGTGACCGTGGCGCGGCGGTACTTCCGAGGCGGGCGTCGAACATGCCCTGGACGCGGGCCTCGTCGCCGTACAGCTGCACGACCTCGATCCCGGCGATGCGCTCGGCCGCGAAGGCGATCATCTCGGCCAGGTGGGTGCGCACCGCGACGTACAGCACCCGCATCCGGCGCCGGAAGACCTCGATCGCGAGGCCGAGCGGCGGCGCCACCAGCAGCAGCACGCCGGTGAGCTTCGGATCGAGCGCGAACATCGCGACGAGCACGCTCACCACGAGCAGCACGTCGAGCACGATGGTGAACGCGCCGGCGGTGAGGGTCTCGCCGAGCGCCTCCACGTCGCTCGTGACCCGGGTGAGCAGCCGCCCGGTGGGCTCGCGGTCGTGGAACGACGGGGCGAGCGACAGGGCGTGGGCGTAGACGGCGTCGCGCACGGTGTTGATGGTGCGGGTGGCGCCCACGCCGATGGCCATCGTGTAGACGCCCTCGAGCAGGAACGCCGCGACGCCTGCCGCCAGGTAGCCGAGCGCGAACTGCAGCAGCATCGCGCTGTCGGCGGGGGTGATGCCGCGGTCGATGGCCTGCTTGAGCAGCCACGGCTGGAGCACGGCGAGCGCGGTGTTGCCGGGCGCGGCCAGCAGCGCGACGACGTACCACGCCAGATCCGGGCGCACGTGCGGCCAGATGACGGCGAGCTGCTGCCGGGTGGTGCCGCGCTCGCTCACGCGCCGCCCCCGGTGCGCTCGGACTGGCGCTCGCAGGCTTCGCGGTAGGGCCCGGGCCGCGACAGCAGCTCGGCGTGGGTGCCGCGGTCGACGAGGCGGCCGCGGTCGAGCACGATCACCAGGTCGGCGCTGCGCAGCGCGCTGACCCGGTTCGACACGATGACGCGGGTGGGCGTGGCGCCGCCCCGCGCGCGGCGCTGGGCGAGCATGGTGAGCAGGGCGGCCTCGGTGGCCGGGTCGACGGCCGACAGCACGTCGTCGAGGAGCAGCGCCGGCGCGCGCTGCAGCAGCCCGCGGGCCAGCGCCACGCGCTGCCGCTGGCCGCCCGACAGCGTGAGCCCGGCCTCGCCGACCACGGTGTCGAGGCCGTCGGGCAGCGCCGTCAGGTCGGTCTCGAGCTGGGCGGCCGCCACGACCTCGTCGAGCGGCTCGCTCGAGCCGAGCGCGATGTTGTCGCGCACCGACTCGGTGAACAGGAAGGCGCGCTGGGGCACGAGCGTGGCCGCGGCGCGCCAGGCGTCGAGGTCGAGGTCGAGCACGTCGACCCCGTCGACGAACACGGTGCCGGGCGGCGGGCGCTCGAGGCGGGTCAGGCAGCGCACCAGCGTGGTCTTGCCGCTGCCGGTCGGGCCGAACACGCCGAGCAGCCCGCCCGGCGGCACCTCGAGCGACACGTCGTGGAGAGCGTCGCGCGCGGTGTCGTCGCCCGGGTAGCGGAAGGTGAGCCCGCGCAGGGCCAGCGCGGGCGCGGCCTGCGGCGCGGGGAGGGCGCCGTCCGGCCGGGCGAGGTCGGGCCGGTCGGGCGGGGCCGACAGCACCTGGTCGAGCCGCTCGAGCGAGGCCGTGGCGACGCGGATCACCGACAGGGTGAAGGTGAGGGTGCGCAGGGGCGCGACCAGGAAGGCGACGATGGCGGCGAAGGCCACCACCTCGCCCGCCGACAGCGTCTGCACCGTGCCGAGCGGGCCGAGGTCGCCGTGACCGGGCCCCCCGAGGTAGAGGGCGCCGAACACGTCGAGCGTGGCGGCGAGGCCGAGCACCGGCCCCACGGCGACCCGCAGCTGCGCCCGCTCGAGCGACAGCCGCCGGACCTCCTCGTTGTGGACGGCGAACCCGCGGCGCATGGCCTCGGCCGCGCCGAACGCGTGCACCGTGGCGACGCCCTGGAAGCTCGCCAGCGCGTGGGTCGACAGGGACGCGAGGGCGGCCTGCGTCTCGCGCATCACGGCCCGCAGCCGGTTGACGGCGACGGCCGACAGCCCGAACGCGATCGCCAGCGGCACGGCCGCCAGGGCGCCGAGCAGCGGCGACAGCTCCACCAGCCGCATGCCGGCGAGCACCGCCGCGGTCGCCGTGTTCAGCACGCCGAGCGCGGTGAAGCCGAACAGCAGCCGCACGTTCTGGGTGTCGGAGGTGAACCGGGCCGTGAGGTCGCCCTGGTCGAACCGGGCGTAGAACGAGGGCTGCTGCTGGAGCAGCGCCTGGAACAGGTCGCGGTTGATCTGCGCCTCGATGAGGCGGCCGGGGGTGAAGAACATCAGCCGCGACAGCGTGCGGATGCCGATCACCAGCGCGCCCATCCCCGCGACCTCGCCGGCCGCGACCGCCACCTGGTGCCGCCCGGCGGCGCCGAGCGACAGGGCGTCGATCCCGCGCGCCATCACCATCGGGATCGTCACCGACAGGCCGTTGGTGGCCACCAGCGCGAGCGCGCCGACCAGGTACCACGGCCAGTAGGCCAGGGCGTACCTGCGCAGGAACCGCCAGCCCACGCCGGGCGGCGGTGTGGCGGGGGCGGTGCTCATGGGCGGAGCAGGAACCGGTCGGCCAGCACGTCGCGACCGACGAGCACCCGCTCCGGACGGGCGTCTTCGGCCGAGCGCTCGATCGCCAGGCGCACGGCGCGGCCCGCGAGCTCGATCGTCACCTCCACCTCGGGGGTGGGGGCGTCGAGCGTGAGCCAGAGGGTCCGGGGGCGGGCGGGGTCGAGGCGCGCCGGCAGGCGTCGGCCCTCGATCCGCACCGAGGCCGACCAGCCGACGATGGGCAGGTCGGCGTCGTCGGGCGCTTCGAGGTCGCCGAGGTCGTCGTCGAGCGCCTCCTCGTGGAGCGGCACCTCGACGTCCTCCTCCTCCGGCGCCTCCAGGCTCGGCAGGGCGTCGAGATCGTGCGGCTCGCCGGCGGTGATCGCCTCGAGGAGCGGGTCCTCGGGGTCGTCGGCGAACGCCTCCGGGTCGAGGAGCTCGGCGTCGAGCGTCTCGGCGAGGTCGGCCTCGGTGAGCTCGCCTGGCTCCCGGGGCTCGGGGGCGTCGTCGGCGGGGCGAGGCGGGCCCGCGCCGGGAGCGCCGGGCGGGGGGGCAGGCAGTCGGCGGGTCATCGGCTCCAGCTCGGCCGGCGGGGATCCGCTGGCACGCGACGACGTATCGTCGTCGTGCCAGCCGTTCACTCCTCCGACTTCTGCATCACCACGAGCTTGTACTCGGCGTACTTCGCCTCGCCGGCCGTGAGCAGCACGGCGGTGAGCACGGCGTAGGGCGTGGTCTGGTCGGCCACCACCATCAGCCGCCCGTCGAACGGGGCGCCGCCGCGGCGCTCGACCGCGCGCAGGTGGTCGGCCCGCTCCACCAGCGCGTCGCGCAGGGCGGGGATGGTGACCTGCTCGCCGCCGCCCACGTCGGTGAGGGCCATCACCGGGTGGTCCTCGACCAGGATCTCGTCCTTCGTCACGGTGAGCTTGGTGGCGGGCGCCACGGCGACCTTCACCGTCGACACCGGCGGCTTCAGCGAGTCGGTGACCGTGATGTTCTCCGGCGCCGCCTCGTAGCTCTTCACGAGGAAGACGAGGAGGATGGTCATGATGTCCATCATCGGCGTCAGGTTCAGGTGGCTGATGGACTCGCCGGGGATCTTGCGGCGGTGGCGGCGCCGGCGGTGCCGGCGGCCGAACGCCTCCTCGACCGGGTCGACGGCTTCGGGCTCCAGGCCCGGATCCTGCTCGTTCACCCGCCACCTCCGATGCCGGTGGGCTTGGCCAGCAGCACGTCGGGGAACAGCAGCCGCCCCTCGTACTCACGGGCGGCGTCCATCGCCGAGACGACCGTTTGGTACTCGATCTTGTCGGACGCCATCAGCACCATCGACTCCTGCAGGCCGAGGTTCCGCTTCGCGTCGAGCAGCTCCTGCGACAGCCGGTCGTTGTCGTACCCCTCCGCCGTCTTCGGGATGTCGATCGTCCCGAGGTCCGGTTGGTTGGTCGCCAGCCGGTACCCCGTCTCGGTGATGAGGAGCGTGAGCGTGACCTTGGGGTCTTCGGGGTTCTCCCCGTTGTTGCGAGCGTTGGCCGAGTAGGCGGGCGGCAGCAGCTCGATCAGCCGGAACTCGATGACGACCTGGAACGTGAAGACCAGGAAGATCACCAGCGTGGTGACCACGTCGAGGTACGGGATGAGGTTGAGCTCACCGCTCTCCATCGCCTCATCGGCGGGGTTCTCGAACTCGGTTCGGACGCGACGGCGCAAGGAGGGCTCCCGGTTGGCGGGTCGGGCGAGCGGGCCGGCTCAGGCGCCGGTCTGCGCCGCGCCGTCGCGCCCGCCGGTCGCCATGCGACGCCGGGCGATGATGTTCTCGATCTTGATGGCGGCGTGGTCGAGGCCGTCGAGGACGTTCTTGACCATGGCGCTCAGGATCATGTGGAAGAACACGCAGGTGACCGCGATCGCCAGGCCGAAGAAGGTGTTCGACATGGCGTGGGCGATGCCCTGGGTCAGCAGGGTGGCCTTCTCGTCGGGCGAGGCGAGGCCGACCGCGGCGAACGCCTCGATGAGGCCGTAGACGGTGCCGACGAGGCCGATGAGGGTCGCGAGGTTCGCGAGGCCCCACAGGATGCCCGCGCGGCGGGTGATCTGCGGGGTCACCTCGGTCATCGCCTCGTCGACCGCGGCGCTGACCGCGGCGCCGCCCATCCGGGCGTTCGCGAGCGCGGAGCGGACCACGCGCGGGACGGCGGCGCCCTCCTGGGTGGTGCACACCTTGATGGCGCGCTCGAAGTTCCCGGCCATCACGAGCTTCTCGATGGCCGCCATGAAGCTGCGGGCGTTGATCCGCAGCCGGAAGAGCAGGACGAACATGCGCTCCGACACGACCGCGAGCGAGAACAGGAGCACGACCAGGTTCACCCACATCAGGTTTCCGCCGTCGTGGAACAGCTGAGCGATGCTCGTCATTGAATCGTCTCCAGGCCTACCGAGCCCTCGTGTATCCAATCCCGCACGCCCCGGACCCGGACGGGCGACCCGAACCGAGCACCGGCAGGTCCGGCGAGGAGGCGGGAAAGGGCAGGGAGGGTGGCTTCAAGCGGGGGCATGATAGCGCGGGTTGCGGCGCATTGTAGCTGGGCGCAGTGTAGCTGAACGTGCAGTTGCGGATCGGTCGGTGCGATTTGCGCGAGCGGAGCCCGCGGGTGTCGGCGAATTGTCGGTAGCATACCCCGCGTCCGTCCGGCGGCGAGACTCACCCGGGTTACCCGGAGCGCACTGTCGAGCAGCGCGTCGACGCCGATCTCGGCGGGCAGGATCCGCGCCCGTGCGCGGCGACGGACGCGGGGCACACGGGTTCCCGTCGAGCACGGCGGCCCTGACCGAGCGGAAAGGCGGACGGCGCGGGTCAGTAGCCCGACGTGCGCCGCCACGCGCCGGCGTTCAGGATGACCATCAACAGGACGCCGGCCACGATGCAGCCGATGCTCCAGTTGGAGGCCGGCAGGAAGCCGAGGTTGTCGATGCCCGTGTTCCCGACCTGGTCGAGGGCGCAGTTCAGGCACGGCTCGCCCGGCCAGCCGAACGACCAGTACAGGCTGCGGATCCCCCAGCCCAGCAGGAGCCCGCCGATCACCATGCCGCTGGTGAAGATCAGCGTGGAGAGGTTGTCGCTCTCGTGGGTCGCCTCGGTGGCCATCTGCCCGTCCTCCACCGCCCGGGTAACGCACGAGTCCTGCACGGCATCCGCAGCGATCGGCTGCGGCGGCCGCGCGACCGGGCGGATACGCCAACTGCGCGAGCGACGGCGCACGCGTCGGTGATTGCGAGCGTGCGACGCTCGGGGAGCGCCCGTGAGAGGCAGACGGACCCTGGGACGAGGCCTGGATCGGCTGTTCGAGCTGGTCCCGCGCGGCGTCGAGCTGGCGGCCCTGCGCAGCCTGGTCGAGGACGACCTGGTCGACGACGCTGCGCTGTCGGAGATCGTCGGCCAGGGAGCCGGCTTCGTCGGCCGGTCCGACATCCCGCGGATGCGGCCGATCCTCGTGGCGGTCGCCGCGCGGGCGGCCGGCGCCTCGGCGGTCGACCAGGAGGCGCAGCACGCCGCGGAGCTGCTCCACCTCGCCCTGCGCATCCACGACGTGGCGCTCGGGCGCGAGGGCGGCAAGCGCCGCCGGGTGGCCCGGCGCCTGGCCCGCTCCCTCGGCTGGCTCACGGGCAACCACCTCACGCTGCGCGCGCTCGAGCTGTCGCGCCACTCCGCGCCGGGCGTGCTCGAGGAGCTGCTCGACGCGCTGCGCGACTTCTCCGAGGCCCAGGCGCTGTCGCGCGAGCTCGTGGGCGCCGTCCCGAGCGACGACGACTGGCTCGACCACGCCGACGCGCACACGGGCGCGCTGTTCGCGTTCTGCTGCCGCGCCGGCGGGCACCTCGCCGGCGCGGGCTCCCGCGAGCTGCTGGCGCTCGGGCGCTACGGGCGCCACGTCGGGCGCCTGTGGCACATCGCCGAGGACGTGAGCGTGCTCGATCACGGCGAGCCGGCGCTCCACCTGGCGGCGCGGGCCATGGCCGGGCGGCCGGTGCTGCCGGTCGTCTTCGCGAGCGAGGCCGACCCCGCCGTCGGGGAGCTGTGGTGCCGCCTGGCCCACGAGGGCGAGCCGAGCGACGCGCGGAAGCTCGCCGAGCGCTTGCGCGCGCTCGGGGTGCCGGCGAGCCGCGAGGTCATGCTCCAGGAGAGCTGGCGGGCGCGGCGGGCCGTGCGGCTGCTGCCGCCCTCGCGGTACCGCGCCGCGATGGAGCGGCTCGCGGCGGAGCTGGCGCGCGCGGGCGCCCGGAAGCGGGCGGCGGTGCTCACCCCGTCTGCTTGATCGGGTCGGCCACGATGGCGTCCCGCAGCAGGTTCGGGTCCACCGGCTTGACGAAGTGGGCGTCGAACCCCGACGCCTCGACCTGCTGGCGCACGTCGGCCGAGCCGTAGCCCGTGACGGCGAGCAGCCGGGCGCCAGCACCCCAGGGCAGGCGCCGGATCTCGCGCGCCACGCCGTAGCCGTCGAGGCCGGGCAGCCCGATGTCGATGAGCGCCACGTCCGGTGGGCTGCGCCGGGCGGTGGCCACGGCCTCGAGCCCGTCGTGGACGACCTGCACCTCGTGGCCCCAGGACTCGCACAGCGTCGCCAGCAGCGTCGCTGTGTCGCGGTTGTCCTCGACGATGAGCAGGCGCATCGAGCGGCTGCGGTCGATGGCGCCGCTGTCGTCTGCGGGGGTCTGCTCCTGCAGGCTGTTGCGCGGCAGCTGGATGGTGAAGGTGGCGCCGTGCCCGAGGCCGTCGCTCTGTGCGACCACGTCGCCGGCGTGGAGGCGGGCGAGCGCCCGGACGAGCGACAGCCCGAGGCCCAGCCCGCCCTCCTGCCGGGCCAGGGTGCGCGGGCCCTGCACGAAGGTGCCGAAGATGGCCTCGAGCTGGTCGGGCGCGATGCCGATGCCCGTGTCGCTCACCGAGATGGTGACGGTGCGCGCCTGCGGGTCGTCGATGCAGCGGACCGTGATGGTGCCGCCGGGCTCGCTGTAGCGGCAGGCGTTGTCGAGGAGGTTCGCCACCATCTGGTGCAGGCGCGTGCGGTCGACCCACAGGCGCACCGACCCCGGCACGTCGACCACGAGCTCGAGCTCGCGGCGCTCGGCCAGGGGGCGCACGGTCGCGACCTCCTCGTGGACGATCTCCGTCACGTCGACCCAGTCCTGCTGCAGCTCGATGCGCCCGCGGCTGCTGCGGCTCGCCTCCAGCAGGTCGGAGACGAGGCGGCTCAGGTGGTCGAGCTGCCGCCGCAGCACCCCGTGGACCTGCGTCTCCTGGGGGTCGCGCCCGCCGCGCTGCTCGAGCAGCCGCGTGGCCGTGGACATCGCGAAGAGCGGGTTGCGCAGCTCGTGGGCGAGCATCGCCAGGAACTCGTCCTTGCGGTGGTCGGCCTCGGCGAGCCGCTCCGCGCGGTCCTGCAGCGCGAGCTCGGTGTCGAACAGCCGGTGCAGCGCGCGGACGTTGGCGAGCAGCTCCTCGCCCTCGAACGGCTGGGCGAGGTAGGCGTCGGCGCCCTTCTCGAGGCCGAGGATGCGCCGCTTGGTCGACGTGTGCAGCGCGGAGGTGAGCAGCACCTTCGGCGTGGGCGCCGGGCCTTCCTTGAGGCGGCGGCAGACCTCGTAGCCGTCGAAGTCGGGGAGCTGGATGTCGACGACCGCGACCCCGGGCGGGTGCTGCCGGGCGGCGTCGACCGCCGAGCTGCCGTCCACCGCCTCCACGACGGTCCAGCCGTCCGACCGCAGGATGCGCGTGACGAGGTAGCGATGCACCGCATTGTCGTCGACCACGAGGATCGGACGGCTCCCGCGCGCGCTCAAGCGTCACCGGTGGCATGGGACTGCGCCTGGGCCAGCGCGTCGCGGATCCGATGGATCGCGAGCTCCTGCGACAGGTGCTGCTTGAGCATCACCCCCTGGCAGGACTGGTTCAGGCGGTCGACCTCGTCCTGCGCCAGCTGGCGCGCCGTGTGCACGATCACCGGGATCTGCCGGGTGCGCGGATCGGCCTTCAGCTCGTCGAGGACGTCGAAGGCCGTGAGGTCGGGGAGCACGAAGTCGAGCAGGATGACGTTCGGGCTCTGCTGGCGCGCCACGTCGAGGCCCTCCTGCCCCGTCTCGGCCTCGACGAGCGCCCAGCGCGTGCCCTCGAGGTGCTTGGCCAGCAGGTACCGCGCGCGGCTGTCGTCGTCGATCATCAGGATCTTCGGGGCCCGCTCGCGGACGAGCTGGTCGAGGCGGCGCAGCAGCCGCTCGTGGTCGAGCGGCTTGAGCCAGAACTCGTCGGCGCCGAGCGCGCGGGCCTCGCGCTCCCGCCCGACGACGGTGACCACGAGCACGGGGATGTCGCGGTAGGCCTCGTGCTGCTTGACCTCGTTCAGGAAGGCCCACGAGGTGTCGTTCTCGAGCATCACGTCGAGCACGATCGCCGCCGGGCGCTCGCGCTCGAGCACCCGGCGCGCCGTGGGGAGGTCGCGGACGGGGATCGCCTGGAAGCCGTGCAGGTCGAGGTAGCGCTCGTAGACGAACAGGCTCTTGCGGTCGTCCTCGACGACGAGGATGCGGGGGCGGTTGCGGTCGTCCGTCGCGGCGCGGTGCTCCATCTCGCGCAGCCGGATGACCTCTTCGTGGACCCGCGGGATGGAGATGGTGAACGTCGATCCCACCCCGACGGCGCTCTTCACCTCGATGTCGCCGCCGAGCAGGCGGGCGAGGCGCTGCGCGAGCGGCAGGCCGAGGCCGGTGCCTGGTCGACCCGGGCTCAGGCGCGCGAACTCCTCGAAGATGCGGCCCTGGTGCTCCTCGGCGATGCCGATGCCCGTGTCGGACACCTCCATCACGAGCCGCTCGCCCTCGAGCCGCGAGCGGACGCGCACCTCGCCCGCGTCGGTGAACTTGAGCGCGTTGCTCACGAGGTTGCGGACGATCTGGCCGAGCTTGATGCGGTCGGTGTCGAGCGTGATCGCCGCCGAGGGCGAGTCGATGTGGAGCTCGACCCCGGGGCGGTCGACGGTGAGCGGGCGCAGCAGCCCGCGGAGCTCGCCCAGCAGGTCGTCGAGCTGGAACTGGCTCTGGCGCAGCGGGAACGCGCCCGCGTCGAGGCGCGACAGGTCGAGGAGATCCTCCACCATCAGCGACAGCTCCTCGGCGGCCGAGCGCAGGAAGCGCACCTGGCGCTCCTGCTCCTGGGTCAGGTCGCCGTCGGTCCGGTCGAGGAGCAGGCGGGTGAGGCCGAGGATCGAGTGGATGGGGGTGCGGAACTCGTGGCCGACCTCGGCGACGAGGCGGCGCTTGATCTCGGCCTCGGTGGCGGCCGAGTTGGCGCGCTCCTCGATCTCCGTGTGCAGCGCCATGATCCCCGCGTTGGACTCCGACAGGTCGGTGTTGAGCTGCGCGAGGTCGCGGTTCTGGCTGCTGATGTGGCGGTTGAGGGTCGTGATCTCGTCGATCGAGGAAGAGAGCGCGCGCAGGGAGGACTGGTGGTCTTCCGGCAGGGTGGTCGCGAGCACGGCCACGCCGTCGCCGTGCGGCAGGCCGGAGCACGAGACGGTCATGGGGCGGCCGTCGACCCGCAGGCACAGCTCCCAGTCGCGGGTGGGCTCGACCCTGGCGCGCTCCAGGAACCGCGCGAGCTTGTCGGCGGTGTCGAACAGCGCCGCCGAGGCGACGGGATCGCCGAGGCCGAGGCCGAGGCGCAGCCCCCCGCCGCCGAGGCGGGTGATGCGCCCCTCGGCGTCGACCGCGAAGGCGAGCTCGCGCCGGAACGCGTCGACGGCGAGGTCGAGATCGCCGGGGAGGTCGTCGCGCTCGCCCATCAGGCGCCCTCGCGCGGTTGCGAGCGCGCCGCGCCCAGCCGGGCCGCCTGGCTCAGCAGGGCGACGGTCTCGGGGACGGTGTCGGCGCCCGGGCTCACGCCGAGCGCCCGGGCGCGCGCCGCCGGACAGCCCGCGCCTCCGGCGAAGATGCTGGCGCGCGGCGCGTTGCGGCGGACGACCGCCACCGCCTCGTCCAGCGCGGGGAGGTTGGTCCCGAGCGTGACGGACAGCGCCACCACGTCGGGGTCGAGGTCGGCCACCAGCGCGCCGAGGCACCCGAGCGGCACGTCGGCCCCGGCGTAGCGGACGTCGAGCCCCTCGAGGTCCAGGCGATCCGCCAGCAGCAGGGCAGGGAACCCGTGCTGCTCGCCGGCGACGCACGCCACCACGATCCGCCCGACGCCCGGATGCGGGCCGCGCGCGCTCGCGTGGATGCGGGTCAGCCCCACGTGGGCGATGGCCGTGGCCATGTGCTCCTGGGCGACCGTCGCCTCGTTGCGGGCCCACCGGCGGCCGATCTCCGCCTGGCCCGCGCCGATGACGGCCTCGAGCACCTCACGCGGATCGCGCCCCTCGCCGAGCGCTGCGTCGAGCGCGGCCATCGCGCCGGAGCGATCTCCCGACAACGCAGCTTCCACCCAGCGGTCGCGCCACCGCGCGAGGCCATTCGGCATGGATTGCATGGACATCCGGCACTCCTCGTATGCCGCACCTCCCCCGTCCTGCAACTACCCGGCGCCGCGGCGCGGTGGGATCACGGGGAAGCTGACGACGAACCGTGCTCCGCCGAGGGGCGAGCGCCCGCTCCCACCGTGCCCCCGACGGCCAGGGCGACGTCGCGGACGATCGCGGTGCCCAGGCCGCTCCCGGAGCGGCCGTCGCGGTGGAAGGTGCGGTGGCGCTCCCACACGGTCCCCTCTGCGCCGTCCGGCAGCCCCTCGCCGTCGTCGTCCACGACGAGGTGGGCGGAGACGCCGTCGATCGCGACGTGGACGCGCACCTCGCGCCGAGCGAAGCGCACGGCGTTGGTGAGCAGGTTCTCGACGCACCGGCGCACGTCGGAGGGGTGCACCGGGACCAGCACCGGCAGCTCGGTCCCGTCCCAGTGCACGCCCACCTCGCCCGACAGCGACAGGTCGAGCGCGGCCTCGCCCGCGACGGCGGAGAGGTCCGTCGGGCCGGCGCCGTAGGGCGAGGTGTCGACGCGGCGCAGCAGCGCGGCGGCCTGCTCGGCGCTCCGCTGCACCATCCCGATCATCCGCATCAGTGCAGCGTCTGCCTCGGGAGCGAGGCGGGCGGCCAGCTGCTCCGTGCCGAGTGCCACGATCGACAGGGGCGTGCGGAGGTCGTGGGTGGTGGCGTGCGTCCGCGCGCGGTGGGCGGCCGAGGCGGCGTCCCCGACGAGCCGCGAGAGGGCGTCGAGGGCGTCGAGCTCGTCGGGAGACCACGTCCGCGCCTGGTGCTGCATCACCGACAGACCGCCCAGGATCCACCCGTCCACCGAGCGCACCGGCGCCACCGCCGCCGCCACGGCCGACGGATCCGCCGTGGCCGTCGCCGAGAGGTCGGACCAGGCCACGACGGCGCCGCGCTCGGAGGCGGCGCGGACCGCGGAGCGCTCGAGCGGCGCGGGCGCAGGGGCCACGACGCCGACACTGCACACGATCTCCTCGCGCTCGGCGTCCAGCAGGACCAGGGCCGCAGACGACGCACGCAGCGCAGTTCGTGTGGCATGGAGCAGCCGCTCGAACGGCGCGAGATCGGGCGGGACGCGCAGGCCGGACGCGGCGAGCGCGGCGAGTCGGAGCGGATCCTGGAGGTGGTCGTGCATGCCGGGGAGGTATCGAATCCGGTGAGATTCGAGACACACGGTCTTTGTAACTTGTTGTTGTACCAGTAATCGGCCGTAATTGCGCGAGCAAAGCCGATGGGGCTTCCCCGATTCCTGCTCCGTTCACGAGGTTGCTCCAGCGTGTCCAGGAATCGGGAAGCCATTTCGGCGCGCACGCGCCCTTAGTAATCGTCCGCTCTCAGGGGGCCAGGAGCGCGTCCAGCACGGCGCGGTGGGCGGTGCGCGACCACAGCAGGCCGTTGTGGCCGTGGCCCGAGAGCACGACCTCGTCTGCGCCGGCCAGCGTCGCCCGGACCGGGGCAGGACCTGGTGGTCGTACCGCGCGCGGATCACGGTCGTCGGGACGGGTTCGGGGCCGGTGTTCAGCCGGTGGACCCACGGGCCGTCCGGGTCGAGCACGTCCCACAGGACGGGCGGGGTGAAGCGGAACAGCGCCGTGCCGGCGTGGGGGCCGCCGAGCGAGACGAAGCGTCGGACGTGGGCGTCGCCGCCGTAGACCTTGAGCCAGGCGCGGCAGGCGACCGCGCCGAGCGAGTGGCCCACCAGGTCGACCCGGCCGTGCGCCGCCGCCAGCGGGCGGACCGCCTCGCCGATGCGATCGGCGATCTGATCGAGCCCGAGCCGCATCGACGGGTAGCCGAGCCGCACGACGCGGCCCACGCCCGCGGCGTACAGGCGGCGGGTGAGCGGGCGGAACATGTCGGGGTGGCCGAGGTAGCCGTGGACCAGCACCACGGGCGGGTGCGCGCCGCCCTCGGGCGGGCGGGGGAGGGGGTGCACGAGGCGGGCGAGCGGCCAGGCGGCCGACCGCAGGTTCGCGACGATCTCGGTGGTCGCGGTGTAGGGGACCGCGAGCCAGGGCGATCGGCTCATGGCGCGCCGGCCGCCGCGGCGGACGAGCGCGATCCCGGCGGCGATCCGAGCAGGTTGTTCACCGCGATCCTCCATCCCGAGGCGCCCGTGCGACGCTCGTGTGGTATTCGGGCGCCTGCTCGGGTACAACGAGGCCCAGTAGTCTACTCGCGACCCGAGCGGTCCACCACTCCCTACCCGACAGGCACGACCCGACGACCCATGGCGAATCCGTTCTCGCTGCTCCCCTCTGCGCGCAAGTCGGAGCGTCTGACCGCGGAGGAGGAGAAGGACATCGCCCGTGCCATCCGCCGGGCCGAAGACGCTGCACGAGAGGGCATCAGCCACCACGAGGCGGCTCAGGAGATCCTGAAGCGTCGCCCCGATCGGGCCGAGCGCACGCGTGCCGGTGCGGTGGACCGTCTCGAGGCCGCGGTGGAAGCCGTCTGGAAGGCCGGCAAGGACGATCCGCGGTACAAGCAGTACGCGCGGCAGGCCAAGGGCGCCTGGGCCCAGGCCGAGTCGCTGCGCTGGCGGCTCGCGATGAGCGGCCGGCGCATCGCGCACGGCGAGGCCCGCAAGCTGGCCGGCCCGTTCATGGACGAGGAGGACCTCGTCCAGGAGGGCTACATCGGCCTGCTGCGCGCCGCCAAGCGGTTCGACCCCGACCGGGGCATCCGCTTCAGCACGTACGCCCGGTGGTGGGTGCGCGCCCAGATGACGCGCGCCATCGACCACACCGGCCGGCCGGTGCGGCTGCCGGGCTGCGCCGTCGAGCAGACGCGCAACCTGCGCAAGGCCATCAAGCGCTTCGAGGCCGCGGGGCTGCCCTACGGCATCGCCGAGCTCGCCGAGGAGGTGGGCATCGACAAGGAGCGCGCCGAGCTGCTGCTGTCGCAGGGCAACACCATCAGCCTGGAGCAGCCCGTCGACGACGGGCCGCGGCCGCGCCCGCTCGAGCGGTTCCTGTCCGACGAGGACGCGATCCAGCCCGACGCCGACGCGATCCAGGCCCAGGAGCTGCACCGGATGCACGAGGCGTTCTCGCTCGTGCTGTCGGAGCGGCAGCGCTTCGTGCTCACGCGGCGCTACGGCCTGGAAGACGGCGAGTTCCGCACCCTGTCCGAGGTGGGCAAGGAGATGGGGCTGTCGCGCGAGCGCGTGCGCCAGATCGAGCGCGAGGCGCTGATCCGGCTGCGCGAGCAGTCGCACATCCGCGACCCGAAGAAGCGCCGGATGGACCTCGACGAGGAGCCGCCGCTCGAGTAGCGGTCAGGCGCGCGGCAGGCCCAGCCCGCCGCGCGGCAGGCCCAGCCCGCCGCGCGGCAAACACGGATTGCCGTGCCCGACGGAGCCGATCCGATCGGCCCGGCGCACGAGCTCGCCCACGTAGCCGATGGCGCCGTCGATCGCGTCGACGAGCGGCTCGCCCCGCGCGAGCCGCGCCGCGATCGCCGACGACAGCGTGCAGCCGGTGCCGTGGAACGGGCGCACGCCCACCCGCGGGTGGCGCCACGTCCGGTCGCCCGCGCCGACGAGCTGGTCGACGATCTCGTCGCCGGCCGTGTCGCCGCCCGTGATCAGCACCGGGCACGGCGCCGACCGCGCCCAGGCGAGCGCGGCGTCGCGGCCCGGCGCCCCGGCCAGCACCCCCGCCTCGTCGAGGTTCGGGGTCGCGACGGCGGCGAGCGGCAGCAGCCGCAGCGCCACGGCGCTCTCGGCGTCGGCGTCGAGCAGGCGGTGCCCGGTGGAGGCCACCATCACGGGGTCGAGCACGATGGGCGGTCGCCGCGGCTCCGCCTCCAGGAAGTCGGCCACGGCGTCGACGTGGGCGCGCCCGCCGAGCATCCCGATCTTGACCGCGCCGACGCCGAAGTCGTCGAACACGGCCCGCAGCTGCGCCACCACGCCCTCGACGGGCACGGGGTCGACCCGGCGCACGCCGTGGGAGTTCTGCGCGGTGATGGCGGTGATGGCGGTGGTGCCGAACACGCCGTGGTCGAGGAAGGTGGCGAGGTCGGCCTGGATGCCAGCGCCGCCGCCGGAGTCCGACCCCGCGATGCTGATGGCGACGGGGTAGGGGCCCGGCGCCTCGGTCACGGCGCGCGCTCGATGACGACGACCTTGCCCACGAGCTCGTCGGGCACGGGCCGGGCCGGCGCGGTGAGCTCGAGGCGGGCGCCGACCCCCTGCACCACCCGGATGCCGTGGGCGGTGCGCACGAACCCCTTGGTGCGCAGGGCGCCGAGCGCGCGCAGCTGCTCCACCACCGCGGCGCCGTCGACCACGCCGTCGAACGACAGCTCCCGCGTGGCGAAGCGGTCGTGGCCGTGGTCGTGGCCCTCGTGGTGCCCCTCGGGCTCGCGCTGCCGGCGCGGCCGCTGCGGGTCGGGCGGGAACAGCACGGCCGGATCGACCCGGCTGCGCTCCGCCACCAGCACCGGCTGGCCGTGGGTGATCTCCTTCATCCGCTGCTCGGCCTCGGCCAGCGCAGCGGCGTCGACCAGGTCGCGCTTGTTGAGCACCACGAGGTCGGCGGCCTCGAGCTGCTCCACCATCAGCGGCTCGAGCTGCCCGGTCGCGACCTTCTCGGCGTCGACCACCACCACCACCAGCTCGTCGGAGAACAGGGCGTCGAGCGGCGGCCGCCAGAACTGGATGACGAGCTCGCCCGGCAGCGCGAGGCCGCTGCACTCGAGCACCAGCCGGTCGGGCCGGGTGGCGGCGACCAGCGCCTGGAGTGTCTCGCCGAGCGCGTCCGACAGCTTGCAGCACACGCAGCCGCCGTCGAGCTCGACGAAGCCCTCCTCGCCGGCGTCGAGCAGCGCCCGGTCGATGCCGGTGTCGCCGAACTCGTTGGAGACGATGGCCAGGCGCACCCCCTCGGCCTGGGCCTGCCGCAGCAGGTGGTCGACGAGCGTGGTCTTGCCCGAGCCGAGGAAGCCCGCCACGATCAGCGCGGGCACCGGCTGCTGCGGTTGCTCATCCATCGCCGTCCCTCCGGCCGAACTGCACCGAGCCGGCCACCCCGACCACCCAGCCGCTCGACGACAGGTCGCCGTTGCCGACGACCAGCGGCACCGTCGTATCGAGGACGCCCGCGTCGATCTGCTTCACCGTACTGTCGCGGATCTCGAGGGAGCGGAAGAACAGCCAGGCGAACGCCACGTCGAACCGCAGGCGCTCGGCGATGGGCCACACCGTCGCCCCGGCGCCGATCTGCACCTTCGACGTGTCGACGAGCGCGACGGACACCTCGTCTTCGCCGAGGGCGGCGTTCTCCCAGAACCCGCCGGCCCGCACCGCCACCTGCTCGTGCACGTCGAGCTCGGCGCCGAGGCGCAGCGACACGGTGTCGTGGAGCCCGGCGGGCAGCGACAGCCGGTCGTCGACCCGGCGCTGGTCCTCGGGGATGAAGGCGGACTGGACCTCGATGTCGATATCCTCCACCACGATGTCCTCGAGCGCCGACCAGTCCTGCCACACGACCGCGCCCTCGATCTCGAGCTTCGGCACCGGCCGCACGGCGACCCCGGCGCGCACGACCCACGGCAAGCCGATGTTCAGCGCCACGTCGTCGTCTTCGTAGCGGGTCTGGTCGAGCACGACGGCGAGCCCGCTGCCCTCGAAGTCGAGCGCGGCGCTGCCGCGGGCGTGGAACGTGGTGGGCGGCTGGAGCGCGAGCCCGAACGACAGCGGCTGCCCGCCGAGCAGCCGGGGCTCGAAGAGCAGGCCGAGGTTCGCGTTGGGCGTGAAGCGATCGGCCGCGCGCGCCTCGACGGCGATGTCGCCCGCGGGATCGTCGATGCCCGAGGCGGTGACGTCGACCGTCTCGCCGATCTGCAGGTACTGCCACTGCAAGCCGAGCCCGACCGTGAGCGTGTCGTGGACCTTCAGCGCCGCCGACGGGCCGATCGAGAACTGGTAGATCTCGGTGTCCTTGATCGTGTAGCGCTGCGGCCCCTCCTCCGGGTACTCGGACGAGGGCGCGAACGGGCTGTAGAACCCGAAGGCGACGGCCAGCCGGTCGCGGAGGACGGGGGTGGCGAACCCGAGCTCGGGGACGTCGAACGGCGCGGCGTGGTTGTGCACCTCCCGATCGAACGCGGGCCCGCCCTCCGCCGGATCGGGGTCGAGCCGTCGGAACCGGACGTTCTGTTGGACGCCCGACCAGCCGACGTTCAGGGTGGGCGCCCGCACCCGGATCAGGCCCGCGGGGTTGTAGTACTGGGCGAACTGCGTGTCGGCGCCGGCGATCCACGCCCCGCCGCGGCCCGTCGCCACGATCCCCGAGTCGGAGTAGAAGTAGCCCCCGGCGAACGCCGGGACCGTGGCCCACAGGAGCGAGATCATCCCCGGTGCCTAACCGGTCGGGCGCGGCTAAGCTCTCGCGTGGTCGACCCCTACCGCAGCGGCGCCTACGCGCGACGGAACCCGGACTGGCACGAGGAGGACGCCCCGCAGAAGGCGGCGTCGCTCGCCGCGCTGATCCGCTTCGCGGGGCTGGCGCCCGCCACGGTCATCGACGTGGGCTGCGGCACGGGTGCGGTGCTGGCCGCGCTGAAGGCCGAGGCTCGACCGAGAGCTGCCGAAGACGAGCTGGGAGGCCTGGGACATCGCGCCCGACGCCGTCGCGCGCGCCCGGCGCCGCTTCGAGGGCGAGCGGCTGCAGTTCGTGTGCGGCGCGTTCGAGGCCTCGGGCAGCGCGCCGACCTGCTGCTGTGCATCGACGTGGTCGAGCACACGGCCGACGACCTGGCCTTCCTCGAGGCGCTGCGCCGGCGCTCCGACTGGTTCGTGTTCCGCATCCCGCTCGACCTGTCGGCGCTCGACGTGGTGCGGCCGCGGCGGCTGCTCGCCGCGCGCGACCGCTTCGGGCACCGCCACTTCTACACCCGCGAGATGGCGCTCGACCTGCTGCGCACGGCCGGCTTCCGCGCGGAGTCGGTGCGCTACGACCGCGTCGCCCCGCCGCTCGACACGCTGCGCCGCCGCGCGGTCGACCGCGCCCGCCGCTCGCTGTTCGCCCTCGCGCCCGACGCCGCGGTGCGCCTGGTGGGCGGCTTCAGCCTGCTCGTCCTCGCGCGGTAGCTACCGGCGCACGCGGCGCTGCAGCGTCGCCACCACGCCGGCCACGCTGTGGGGCTGCGCCTCGGCGTGGACCGTGAGCCCCGCCCGCTCCGCCGCCCGCGCCGTGGACGGCCCGATGACCACGACGAGCCCCAGCCCGGGACGCTCCGCCGCGGGCAGCGCCTCCGCCACCCGCTCCGCCGCCGAGCCCGACAGCAGGGTGGTGGCCGCCACCGGCAGCATCCGCCGCAGGCGCTCCTCGTAGCCCGCCGGCGCCACGTTCTCGTAGGCCACGACGTCGAGCACCTCGGCCCCCGCCTCGCGCAGGCCCTCGGCCGTGGCCGGCGGCGCCAGGTCGGCCCGCGGGTACACCACGACCTGCCCCGTCAGGTCGCCCATGGCGGCGACCAGGTCGCGCGCGGTGGCCTTGTCGGGCACCCGCTCGGGCGTGTAGCCCAGCGCCCCGAGCCGGTCGGCCGTGCTCGGCCCCACCGCGGCCCACCGCGCGCTGCGCCAGGCGCCGGGCGCCCCCACGGCCACGATCTCGGCGGCCACCGCCGACGTGACGACGACCCAGTCGGCCTCCGGACGCTCCGCGGCCAGGTCCGCCACCGCGAACGGCAGCCAGCGCCGCTCGAGGACGGGCACCACCACCGGCTCGTAGCCGGCGACGGCGAGCGCGTGGGCCAGCACCGGGGCGTCCTCGGCGGCCCGCGTCACCAGGACGCGCGCCACGGGCGCCTACTCCAGCGGCCGGGTGCGCGCGAGGTCCTTCGCCAGGTTCTTCTGGTGCGCCTCGAGCGTGCCACCGCCGATCTCGAGCAGCTTCGCGTCGCGCCACAGCCGCTCCACGGGGTACTCGCGGCAGTAGCCCGACCCGCCCATCACCTGCATCGCGTTGTCGGCGACCTGCTTGCCCACCGGCGCCGCGAACAGCTTGGCGGCGTCGGAGCCGATGCGGTTGCGGCTCTCGGGGCCGACCTGCTGCGCCACGTGGTACACGAGGCACTTGGCCGCCTCGGTCATCGCGTAGCTGTCGGCGATGTAGCGCTGCACCTGGCCGTGGTTCAGGATGGGCGTGCCGAAGGTGTGCCGCTCCTGCGCGTGGCGCAGCATGATGTCGACGCAGCGGTCGGCGATGCCCACGCTCATCCCGGCGAGCGTGAGCCGCTCGATCTCGAGGTTGCGCATCATGTGCGTGATGCCCTGGCCCTCCTGGCCGAGCAGGTTGGCGGCGGGCACGCGGCAGTCGGCCATCACGAGCTCCGACATGGTGGAGCCGCGCATGCCGAGCTTGTCGATGTGCTGGCTCGTCGAGAAGCCCGGGCAGTCCCGGTCGACGACGAACGCCGAGATCCGCCCCTCGACCTTGGCGTAGACGAGGAAGCAGAAGCCCTCGCAGCCGTTGGTGATGTAGGTCTTGGTGCCGTTGAGCACGTAGAAGTCGCCGTCGCGCACCGCGGTGGTGGTCATGGCGAGGACGTCGGTGCCGGCGCCCGGCTCCGTCATCCCCATCCCGCCGATCCACTCGCCGGTGAGCACCTTCTGCAGGTAGCGGGCGCGCTGCTGCTCGTTGCTGCACTGGTAGAAGTTGTTCACGAACAGCACGGAGTGGGCGCAGTAGGCGAGGCAGAACCCCGGATCGGACTTCGACAGCTCGTGGTGCACGATCACCGAGGCCACGGCGTCCATCCCCGCGCCGCCGGCCTCGGCGGGCACCGTCAGGCCCAGCACGTCGATCTCGCCGAGCTTCCGGAACAGGTCCACGTTCAGGACGCCCTTCTCGTCGAACTCGGCAGCCTGAGGCTCCACCTCGTTGCGGGTGAAGTCGGCCACGAGGGCGCGCAGCGCGGCGTGGCCCTCCGTCGGGTCGAACAGGTCGCTCGTCATCGGCTCTCCTGGGCGTCGCGCGTTCTAACACCCAGCCCGAGCAGGTGGCGCGGCGGGTGCCTCAGGCGCTGGCCACCACGGGCAGGGAGGTGCTGCTGGCCGCGGGGGCGGGCACGACCACGGTGGCCGTGAGGCCCTCGCCCGGCTGCGAGCGCAACGTCACCGTCCCCCCGAGCATCTCCACGAACTGCTGGACCAGGGTGAGGCCGAGGCCCGTGCCGCCGTAGCGGCGGGTGGTGGAGGCGTCGGCCTGCTGGAAGGGGAGCATCGCGCGCGACAGCTGCTCGTCGCTCATGCCGATGCCGGTGTCGCTGACCTCGATGAGAAGCTCCTCGTCCCGGTGCGCCACCCGCAGCTGCACCAGGCCGTTCTCGGTGAACTTCGCGGCGTTGCTCAGCAGGTTGAGCAGCACCTGGCGGAGCTTCCGCTCGTCGCCGACGATCGCGAGGCCCGGCGGCGCGCTGACCTCGATCCGGTCGCCGTTGGCCTCGAGCATCGGCACGATCGTCGCCACCGTCGCGTCGACCAGCTGGCGCACGGAGACGACGTCGCGCAGGACCTGCATCCGCCCGGCCTCGATCTTCGCCAGGTCGAGGATGTCGTTGATGAGCGACAGCAGGTGGGTCCCGGCCTGGTGGATCCGCGCGGCATCACGCCCGGCGACCTCGTCGGCGAGATCCTCCACGATCATGTCGGAGTAGCCGATGATCGCGTTGAGCGGCGTCCGCAGCTCGTGGCTCATGTTGGCGAGGAACACGGACTTCGCGCGGTTGGCGTCGCGAGCCTCGCGCTCGGCCTCCTCCGCCCGCAGCGCATGCTCCGACAGGGCGTGGTTCAGGCCGATGATCGTCCCGTTCGCGTCGCGCAGCGCCGCGTTGTCGGTGCGCCGGCGCACGTCGAGGTGGACCACCAGCCCGAAGACGAACGACGTGATGAGGGAGAGGTTCACGACGAAGAACAGCGTCGAGCGCGGCGTCTGCGCGGCCACGCCCGCCAACGAGGCGACGTCGGCGTCGATGAGCCCGCTCAGCACCGTCAGGGCGACGAAGCCCGCCAAGGCGAACAGCGTCTCGCGGGCGTTGGCGAACGTCATCGAGCCGACGAGCGACAGCAGGCCCCACAGGGCGACCGCGCCGCTCGCGACGAAGCCGCCGACCGACCACTGGAACAGGAACGGCAGCAGCAGGCTCAGCGCGACCTGGACGAAGCGCGCGCGGCCGAAGCGGCGGGTGCGCGCGAGCACCCCGAGGTTGAGCGCGGTGAGCACCACGTAGCCGAACGGGACGGTCGAGCTCGCCCACAGGCCGCACGCGGCGGACAGCACGCCCCAGAACAGCCCGCCCGTCGACATCAGCACGCCCATCCACACCAGGAAGCGGACGGGCAGGTGCTCGTCGTCGGTGGCGCCGGGGGAGCGCCCCAGCGCGTCGATCGCGTCTCGGATCCGGCGCAACGGTACGGTCACACGAGACTCCTCGGTCCGGAACGCCGAGCCTTGAGCCCCGGGAGATATAGAGCCGCCTCGCCCCGGAGCGCCTCCCGTGCCTCGCAAGCTGTTCCTCGTCGACGGCAGCAACCACGCCTATCGCGTGCAGTACGCCTTGCCGCCGCAGCACGCCTCCGATGGATTCCCCACCCGCACCCTGTACGGCTTCACGCAGCTGTTCCAGAAGATGATGCGCACCTACGCGCCCGACTACTGCGTCGTGTCCTTCGACACCGGGAAGTCGTTCCGCCACGAGGTCTACGAGCAGTACAAGGCCACCCGCAAGGAGATGCCGGCCGACATGCGGCGCCAGTGGGAGTTCCTGCCCCAGCTGGTCGAGGCCTTCGGCTACCGCTGCATCAACCGCCCGGGCTACGAGGCCGACGACGTGATCGGCTCGCTCATCCGGCGCTTCGCGGGGCAGGACGACCTGGAGATCTACGTCGTCACCGGCGACAAGGACTTCGGTCAGCTCGTCGACGAGCAGGTGAAGCTGGTCGACGACGCGAAGGCCGGCCAGATCCTCGGCCCGAAGGAGATCGAGGAGAAGCTCGGCGTCCCGCCGCACCAGGTGGTCGACCTGCTGGCGCTCGCGGGGGACACCTCCGACAACATCCCCGGCGTGCCCGGCATCGGGTTCAAGACGGGCGCGCAGCTGCTCGCGCAGTGGGGCGACCTGGAGGGCATCCTCGCGGCTGCCGCTGCGGGCAAGATCAAGGGGAAGCGAGGGCAGATGCTGGTCGAGAAGGCGGAGGACGCCCGCGTGTCGCGCGACCTCGCGACCATCCGCACCGACCTCGACCTCGGCGTCACCCTGGAGGACCTCGCGCCGCAGGGCATCCAGGAGGAGCCGCTCCGCGACCTGTTCGACCGCTGGGAGTTCCTGGACGTCGCCAACCGGCTGCTCCCGGCGCGGGTCACCGTCGACAAGTCCGGCTACGGCGTGGTGACCTCGGAGGCGGAGCTCGCGGAGGTGCTGGCGGAGGTGCGCGCCGTCGGGCGGGTGGCGGTGTCGCTGCGGGCGAGCGGCGCGCGGATCGAGGACGCCGAGCTGCTGGGCTGCGCCTTCGCCTGGGGCGACAAGGTCCGCTACGTCCCGCTCGTCCCGCGCCACGACGTGAAGCTCGACGTCGACCGCGCGCGGGCGGACGTGCTGGCGCTGCTGGCGGACCCGGCCGTCGAGAAGGTGGGCTTCGACCTCAAGCGCGACCTCCGGATCGCGCGGCGCTTCGAGGGCGACCTGGTCGGCGTCACGGGCGACATCAAGCTGCTCGACTACGTGCTCGTCGCCCACCGGCGCACCCACGGGCTCGCCGAGATCGCCAAGCGGCACCTGGGCCACAACGTGCGCCCCCCCGAAGACAACGAGCCGCTCATGCTGTCCGACCTCGCTGACGTGGGCGGGGAGCCGGCGCACCTCGCGCTGCTGCTCGAGTCGAAGCTCGACCGGCGCCTCGACGAGGGCACGCGCCGCGTCTACGAGCAGATCGAGATGCCGCTGCTGCCGGTGCTCGCCTCGATGGAGCAGGCCGGGATCGCGCTCGACCTGCAGGTGATGGAGGGCATCTTCCAGGACATCGGCGAGCGGGTGATCGCGGCGGAGAAGCGGTGCCACGACCTGCTCGGGCGGCCGTTCAAGGTCGGCTCCCCCAAGGAGGTCGCCGACATCCTGTTCGAGGAGCTCGGCCTCGCGAAGAGCAAGCGGACCAAGACGGGCTACTCGACCGACGCGTCGGTGCTCGAGAAGCTGGCGGAGGACCTCGAGGACGGCGGGCTGCCGCAGGCCATCCTCGACTGGCGCGTCCTGCAGAAGCTCGAGAGCACCTACCTGCGCACGCTGCCGCAGTTCGTCGCGCGCGACGGGCGCATCCACACCACGTTCAACCAGGCCGTCGCCGCGACGGGGCGCCTGTCGTCGGTGGACCCGAACCTCCAGAACATCCCCGTGCGCACCTTCGAGGGCCGGCGCATCCGCGAGGGCTTCGTGGCCGCCCCCGGCCACGTGCTGATGAGCGCCGACTACAGCCAGGTGGAGCTGCGCGTGCTCGCGCACTGCTGCGGCGCCGAGGCGCTGGTGTCGAGCTTCGCCGGCGGCGAGGACATCCACGTGCGCACCGCGTCCGAGGTGTGGGACATCGAGATGGAGGACGTGACGAGCGAGCAGCGCTCGGCGGCCAAGGCCATCAACTTCGGCCTCATGTACGGGATGAGCGCCTTCCGCCTCGGGCGCGACCTGTCGATCCCTCGCGAAGACGCCCAACAGTACATGGACGACTACTTCGCGCGCATCCCGCAGGTGTCCGCCTGGATCGAGGCGACCCGGAAGCTGTGCCGCGCGCAGGGCTTCGTCGAGACGCTCTACGGTCGCCGGCGGCTCATCCCCGAGATCTACAGCCGCGACTTCTCCGAGCGCATGGCCGCCGAGCGCGAGGCGGTGAACTCGGTGGTCCAGGGCACGGCGGCCGACATCATCAAGATCGCGATGATCAAGGTGCACCACGCGCTCACCGAGAGCGACCTCGGCGCCCGCCTGCTGCTGCAGGTCCACGACGAGCTGCTGGTCGAGGTCCCCGAGGATCGGATCGAGCCCGTGCGCGCGCTGCTCGAGTCGGAGATGATGGGGGCGGCGGAGCTGATGGTGCCCCTCGAGGTCGACATCGGTGTCGGTCGGAACTGGAAGGAGGCGAAGGGTGAATGAGCGCCGCCTCCGTTACGTCCAATCGCTGGAGGTCTGATGAGCGCGGCCACACTGCAGGTTGACGAGCGCGCGGCGAGCCGCGAGGCGGACGCTGAGCTGCTCCGCGCCGTGCTCGCCGGCGACGGCACCGCCTACCGCGGGCTCGTCGAGCGCTACCAGGGCCGGGTCTACGCCATGGTCTACGGCATGGTCCGCAACCGCGAAGACGCCCGCGACATCACGCAGGAGGCCTTCGTCAAGGCCTACCGCAACCTCGAGACGTTCCGGCTCGAGGCGAGCTTCTACACGTGGCTGTACCGGATCGCGATGAACCTCGCGATCGACTTCACCCGCAAGCGGAAGCGGCAGGCGCGCAACGGGTTCGACGAGGGCGTGGCCGCGCGCGACGAGGACGGCGAGATCTCCGAGGCCCACGTCGACGAGATGCCGTCGCGGCAGCTGGAGCGCAAGCAGCTGTTCGCGCGGATCATGGAGGCGATGGACGAGCTGCCCGAGGACCAGCGGCAGGTCATCTTGCTCCGCGAGCTCGAGGGGCTCCAGTACAAGGAGATCGCCGAGGTGATGGGGATCCCCGAGGGCACCGTGATGTCGCGCCTGTTCTACGCCCGGAAGAAGCTCCAGAAGCTCCTCGCGAGCGACGCCGGGACCACCGCGCAGTGATCGTCGTCCGTCATCGAATGCCGCGCGCCGCCGCGCGTCTGTACCGACACCAGAGAGCGGAAAAACCATGACCCACCTCGAGCAGATCCTGGTTCGGCTGCGGGACGGCGAGACCTCGCCGGATCTCGTGGCCCGCGCGATCGCCCTGGTGCGGGCCGACGAGCGCATCCCCGACGACGTGCGGGAGGTCGCCTTCGGCGACCCGACCGAGGCGGCGGAGGATGCCGCGGGGCTCCTGGCGGTCCTGGGGGCCGACGACCTCGGCGACCTGCTGGTCTCGGCGGTGATGGCGGCGGCCGGTGAGCCGCCGGTGCCCCACGAGGTGCCCCACGAGGGCGACGACGACGCGTGGGCACCCATCGGGGCCTGCCTGGTCGCGGGCCTGCGGGCCGAGGCCGAGGGCTTCGAGGTGGCGCACGCCGTGATGCGGCGGGCGCTGGCGGGCGGCGCGGCCGTCGACTTCGCCTGGGGCCCCGTCATCGCGGAGGCGGTGGCGCAGGAGGCGGGCCAGGTCGAGGTGGCGGGCGCGGTCCACGCCGTGCTCGGCGCGCCGGCGCTGGCGCCGGTCGCGGCGGCGGTGCTGGCCCACGCCGGCAGCGTCGACGTGAGCGGGGCGGTGCTGGCGGAGCTGGGCCACGAGCGCGGGCTCGACGTGGCGGCGGCGGTGCGCGCCGAGGCGGGCAGCGTCGACGTGGCGGAGGCCGTGCTGTTCCGGCTCGGCTTCGGCGCGCTGCCGGCGCCGGCGAACGACGCGCGGGGCTGGTCCTTCGCCGGGCTCGCCCTGGCGGCGGCGGCGCTGCTGTCGGTGGTGGTCAGCCGGCTCGTGGTGCCGGTGGGCGTGGGGCCGGTGCCGTCCGAGGCGCTGGTGTTCGCGCAGGCCGGCGACGTGGTCGTCGAGGACCTGTCCTACGCCGACGACGTGGTGGTGTTCCAGACCGAGGGCGAGCAGGGCGTGGTCATCCTCTGGCTCGACGAGGAGGCGTGATGGCGACGGGGTTCCAGAGGGCAGGGCGGCGGCTGCTCCGCCACGCCGCAGCGCTCGGCTTGGTCTTCGCGCTCGCCGCGCCCGTCGCGGCGGAGGCGGCGCCGCCGCAGCACCCCGGTGCCGGTGTGCCGGGCCGGGTCCAGCCGCCGGCCGACGGGCGGGCGCGGCCGACGGGCGGGCAGCAGGCGCAGAGCCGGGCGGCGCGCTCCACCGTGACCGTGATGGTGGTCCACGCGAACCACTCGGGCACCATCGACGGGCGGCTGTCCGACCCGGCGATGCGCAAGCAGCTCTCCATCATGGGCTACAATGGGGCCACGGTGCTGACCTCGTCCACGGCGCAGCTGTCGCCGAGCCAGTCCACCTCGGTCAACGTCGAGGGCGGGCGCAAGGTCCAGGTCACGCTGCAGGACACGGGCCCGGTGCAGTCGACGATGCGGATCGAGGTCTTCAAGGCGAGCGAGAAGAAGCTCGACACCACGGTCACGATCAAGATGGGGCGCACCTTCGTGGTGGCCGGCCCGAAGTACCAGGACGGCACGCTGCTGTTCCCCGTGACGGTGCAGTAGCCGCCGCGCTCACTCGCCGAGCGGCAGGTACACGTCGCAGTTCCAGACGGTGCTGACGGCGTCGACGTAGCCACCCTCGTAGAAGCGCTGGCAGCTCATCTCGGCGATGTCGGACCAGGCGGCGGCCGCGCGATCGGCGTCGTAGGCGCAGTCGCCGATCCCCGAGGCGAAGTCGTCGACGATGCCGTCGAGCGTGCGCTCGGCGGTCGCGCGGCAGTCGGCGTCGCCGAAGTAGGAGGCGTCGTACAGCCCGCGGAGGCACTCGCGGGTGCGCGCGCACAGCACGTCGGCCATGCGGGCCGAGAAGTCGGCCTGCTCGATGTGGTTCGGTGCGCCGCAGGCGGCGAGCGCCAGCAGCAGGCCCGCGGTGCGGCTCATCGGCCCTCCATGGGCGGCACGCCCGGGCCCTGGTCGCAGCGCCAGACGAGGTCGCAGGCGTCGTCGTCGAGGCCCAGCGCCCACTCCTCGCACGACAGCCCCCGCACCCGGTGGACGCAGGCCTTCGCCTCGTCCGGCAGCCAGGTGCAGCCGAGCTGGTCGAGCTGGTCGGCCTGCACGACGAGCGCGTCGGACTGCTCGCGCAGGCAGGCGTCGTCGCTGCTGTAGGAGGCCTCGAACACGCCGAGGGCGCAGCGCTCGAGCTGGGCGCACTGCGCCTCGGCCAGGGCGTCGGCGAACTCGTCGGGCGAGGCGTAGGCGCCGCAGGCGACGCACAGCACCAGGGGGAGCATCCGCATGCCGGGAGCTTACCCCCGCCGAAGGTCACGCGAGGCGCGCCAGCAGCGACGGCATCCCGATCCCGTCCACGAGCCGATCGGCGATCGCCTCGGCCACCGCCGCGATCGTCAGCGACGGGTTCACGCCGAGCGCCGAGGGCAGGATCGCCCCGTCCACCACGAACAGGTTCGGGTTGCCCCAGGCCTCGCCGTTCGGGTCGACCACGCCGTCGAGCGGATCCTCGGCCATGCGCGCGCCGCCGAGCGGGTGCGCCGTGTGGACTGTGCCCTCGCCGCGGTAGCCGTCGAGCAGCAGCTCGCCGTCGAGTGCCTCGTAGATGCGCCGCATCTGCGTCAGCGCCTCGCTCCAGCGCGCCTCGGTCTCGCTCGCCGTCCTCGGCCAGGCCACCGACACCGTCCCGGCCGGCCCGAGCGACACCTCGCCCTCGCAGGCGTCGAGCGCCAGGCAGCCCATGGTGAGCACGCGCTCCGAGAACCGCGTCAGCGTGTCGACGTAGCCGGCGCCCCAGTCGCGCTGCGGCCGCCCGTCGGGCCCGAGCGCCGCCGTGGTGCTCCCGCGGCCGACCGCGGCCGGGTTGCGCGGCGACAGCAGCGTCGTGAAGCGGTTCAGCGCCAGGAACAGCGGCGGCGCGTGGAACGCGATCACGATGAAGCGGTGGTCGCGCCACCAGCTCGGCGAGAACGACGCCATGGGCTTGCCGCGCTCGCCGTGCAGCGGCCGCGCGAACGCCTCGCCGACGAGGCCGGTCACCCCGTAGTCGCCGTTGGCCGAGAGGTGGCGGCCGAGGTTCGGCGCGTCGCCCGCGTCGCCGCCGAGGTCCAGCACGCGCTCGCCCTGGAACGCGCCCTGGTTGCGCAGCAGCAGCCCCGTCGAGCCCACGGCGCCGGCCCCGAGCACCAGCAGGCGGCAGACGTGGTCGAAGCGCACGTCGCTGCCGCTGCGCCGGTCGGTGCCGGACACGGCGTAGTCCGGGCCGTCGGGAGCGATGGCGTCGACCTCGCAGCCCGAGGCCAGGACCACGCCCGCGGCGGCGGCGTCGGCGAGGTAGTTGCCCGTGAGGTCCTGCCGGCCGGCGAAGCGCTGCCCCTCCGTCCACCAGCCCTCGTTGGCGTCGGCGTCGTCGGCGAGCTTCAGCGGGACGGCGGTGGCGCCGATCCGCCGGCACCCCTCGGCGAACGCCCAGTCCCGGCGGGTGGCGAGCTGCCAGTGGGGCGCCTCGCGGTCGGTCCAGGCCAGGCGGTGGACGCGCAGCGCGGCCTCGACCCGCGCGTAGTACGGGTCCAGCGCGGCGCGCGTGTAGCGGACGGGCCACAGCCGGCGTCCGCCGCGGATCTGGTCGAACGACGCGGACGGGCAGCGCAGGCTGACCCCGCAGTACAGGTTGCTGCCGCCGCCGAGCCCGCGCCCGGCCGCGATCGTGAGGCTCGGCCGCCCGGGCCGGAAGGCGCCGTCGGGGTCGGTGAACAGCTCGCCCACGCCGCCGAGGTAGCCGGGCTCGTAGGTGTGGCGGAAGCGGTTGCCCTGCGCGTTGAGCGGCAGCCCGCCGGGCTCGCCGGCCGGGTTGTCGAGGTCGAGCGCGCCGGTCGGGTCGGGGCCCTTCTCGAGCAGGAGCACGGTCTTGCCGGTGCCCTGCAGCGCCTGCCCGATCCGGGCGGCCATGACGGCGGCGCCGAACCCCGAGCCCACCACGATCACGTCCCAGCGCGCCATCAGTACAGGTCCCCGCTCGGATCGAGCACGTCGCCGAGGTCGTCGCCCGGGGTGGGGGCGGGCGCCTCGTTCCAGGTGTAGTCCTCGACGACGCCGTCCACGGTGCGCGGGTAGCCCGACACGGCGCGCCGGTCGGGGAACGACTCGAACGGCGGGTACCCTGTGGCGACCAGCCCGGCGTCGCTCTCGACGGCGCCGAGGAAGGCGAGCAGGCACACCCCGCGCACGAACGCCACGATCGGCCGCCGCCCGGCGTCCACGTAGGCCCGCGCCACCACCTCCTCCTGGCTGGCGCGCGGCAGGTCGCGGAACGGCGTGTACGGGACATGCTCGTCGGCCCAGGCGTCGAGCTCCGCGGCGATGAGGCGCACCAGCACGGGGTCGAGCGCCGTCGCCGCCTCCTCGAGCTCGCCCGGCAGCGCGTCGGGGAGCAGCCCCTGCGCGCGGGCCAGCGGGACGAAGCGGTCGAGCGCCATCACGGCCAGCGCGCCGCACTCGACGGCGCCCACGCGCAGCAGCGCGCCGTCGGGGCCGCGCTCGGCGGGCACGAGCACGTCCATCAGCGCCTCGAGCGTGGCCTCCGCCGTCCCGACGTCGACGTCCACGGACCAGTCGGCGAGCGGCGTGCCGGAGTCGGCCGGGCCGTCCTCCGCGCAGGCCGCCAGCGGGGCGAGCCCCAGGGCGCCGAGCCACCGGACCAGCTCCCGCCGCGTCACAGGTGGTACGCCAGCTGCAGCTCGACGTGGTCCTCGCCGAGCAGCCACCACTCGAGCACGTCGCGGGTGGGCCCCGCGAACACCGTCGCCGACACGGTCGCCTTCCAGTGATCGTCCAGGCGCCGCTGCACGGTGCCGCGGACGGAGGTGAAGCCCGTGACCACGTCCACCAGCGCGCCCGCGAGCAGCTCGCTGCCGGCCGGGTCGTTGGCGGCGAGCCGCAGCGCGGCGAACACGTCGTGGTCCACGAACGTGACGGGCGCGCCCACGGGCCGATCGTCGCGCACGGCCTCCACGAGCAGCGTGAGGTCGGCCGTCTTCACGAGGCCGTACTTCGTGAGCTCGACCCCCACGCCGGCCGCCGCGGAGCCGATCCGGTCCTCGCCGGTGCGGTAGCGCCGCAGCGCGCCCTCCGCCCGCACCACCGCCGGCCCGACGACGAGCGCGCCGTCGAGCGCGACCTGCTCCAGCGGGTCGTAGGCGAGGGCGGGGCGTGGATCCGTGAGCTGCGCCACGAAGCGCGGATCGCGCGAGGTGCCGCGGAAGCCGGCGACGCGCAGGTCGAGCGGCCCCGCCGACAGCGCCACCCGGGCCGCGCCGGAGGGCGTCCACGGCCCGAACCGCCCGGCGAACTGCGGATCGCCGCGGTCGACGCCGTAGCCCGGGCGCATGCGGCCCGTGAGCCCGGGGAACGTGCGCGAGCGCGTGTACGGCGCGACGAGGCCCTCGAGGCGCAGCGCGGGCGGCCCCACGGCCAGGCTCGCGTAGGGCTGGCCGAGGCGGGCGGTGGTGGCCGGCCCCTCGACCTGGTCGGGCTGCGATAGCACGTCGGCGATGCGGGCCCCGCCGGTGAGGACGCCCCAGCGGAGCGGCGCGACGCCGGCGCCGCCCGTCCCCCAGCCCGCCGAGGCCACGACGTCGGCGCGCCGGAGGTCGGCGTGGGTCCGGTCGCGATCGTGGGAGTCCATCCGCAGGAACGGCTCGACCGTGGTGAGCGCGGGCCCGGCGCGGTGCTGGAACGTGGGGTCCGCCATCAGCGACACCGTCGGGCCCGGGAACTGCGTGACCGACTGCGGCGGCGCCGCGTACAGGCGCGACTCCGCGGCGACGGCGCCGCGGTAGGTGACGGGCGCCGCCTGGGCGAGCGCGGCGATGGCGAGGAGCGCCGTCACGCCCTACAGGGCCCGCTTCAGCGCGTCGGGGGCGAGGTCGGCGTCGGTCTTGCCCGTGCCGAAGGCCATCCCGTCGAAGGCGAGGACCGTGGCGCGCCCGGTCTGGGCGTTCTCCATCGTCCAGGTCCTCGCGCGCCAGAACTTGCCGTCGACGTGCTCGTAGTCGCTGTAGGTGAGGGTCTTCAGGAGCTCGCCGCGGGCGTCCCAGAACGTGATCTGCTGAGGCAGGAAGCGCTCCTGGTCGACCAGCACCACCCGCCGGGCGTAGGCGGAGCCGCTCCGAGGCGCGGTCTGCAGCGCCCAGCAGCGGCCGGCGGCGCAGTCCTCGGCGCCGAGCACCGTCCAGTCGTGCTTGGCGAGCTCGAGGTCGGTCACGTCCTCGAACGAGAACTCCGTGCCCACGAACGCGCCCGAGCGCCCGGTGCCGCCGATGCGGCGCGTCTGGTCGAGGGCCGGCAGGTACAGCCACTGCTGGTCGGCGCCCTGGGCCGAGGGGTGCGACAGCAGCGCGGTCCCGCGCACGTCCGCGGGGCTGTCGAACGCGATGAGCGACCAGTCTGCCTCCTCGCGCTCCAGCAGGACGAGGTGCAGGTCGCGCACGGCCTCCTTGCCGTTCGCGGCCCGCAGGGTCATGCGCACCGACGCGGTCATGTCGCCGTAGCCCTCGCCGAGGGCCTGCAGGCGCTGCTTCACGGCGGCGGCGTCGGGCGGGGCGGGCTCGGCGGCGGCGAGCGTGGGGAGCAGCGCGAGGAGGGCGACGGCGACGTGGCGAGCGAGCATCTGGACCTTCCAGGGGTAGGCGGCGCGCGGGCGATCGACGACCAGCAGCGCGGCGGGCAGGACGACGAGGTCGGCGGCGAGGCCGAGGCCGACCACCAGGATGACGAGCTGGCCGAAGACGCGGTTCACCGCGAACGTCGACAGCGTCAGCACGCCGAAGCCGCACACCAGCAGCACCGACGTGAGCACGAGCGCGGTGCCGACGGCGCGCAGCGTCCGCCGCACGGCGTCCTCGGGGGCGAGGCCCTCCCGGCGCAGCGCGACGTAGCGGCTCAGGAAGTGGATGGTGTCGTCGACGATGATGCCGAGGCACACGGCGACCGCCACCGACGCGACGATGCCGATGGTGCCGACGAACAGGGCCCACACGCCGTAGGCGAGGGCGATGGGGAGCAGGTTCGGCACCATCGAGAGCAGCCCGATGCGCCAGCTGCGCAGCGCGGCGACCATGCCGAGCGAGATGAGCAGCAGCGAAGCCAGGTTCCCGCGCACCATGGCGAGCGTGTTCTCGCGGGAGAGGTGCGAGAACAGCACGGGCGGGCTCACCGCGTGCACCGCGACGCCCTCGGCCGCCCACCAGCGCTCCATGTCGGCGGCCAGGTCCGCGATGGCGCTGCTCGGCACGTCGCGGACCACCGCCGTGACGCGGGTGGCGCTCCGGTCGGGGTCGATGCGGTCGGCCAGGGTCAGGCCCGCGGGCAGGGCCATCTCGTAGGCGAGGAGCTCCTGGGCGGCGAGCTCGCGGCGGTCGGGGACGGCGTAGCCGCGGCCGAGGCCCTCGTTGAGGCGCTTGACCAGGTCCGACACGCTGCTGACGTGGCTGACCTCGGGGCGGGCGCGGAGCCAGGCCGCGAAGCGGTCGAGCTGCTGGAGGTGGGCGGGCTCGGCGACGGCGCCCGGGGCGCCCGCGGGGACGGCCACCTCGACGACGTAGATGCCGGCGAGGTGCTCGACCATGAACTCGGTGTCGGCGCGGAAGGGGACGGTGGGGGCGAAGTAGGCGACGAAGCGGTCGTCGTCGTCGAGGGTGGTCGCGGCGGCGAGGCCGAGCGCGCCGAGCAGCAGCCCGCCGGCCAGCCAGGCGGACGGGCGGGCGGTGATGGCCGAAGCGAAGGCGTCCCACGCCGACGATCCGAGGACGGAAGCAGCTCCGGCCGATCCAGCCCGACCTGGGTCCTCCCGGCCGGGCGCGAGCGCCAGCACCGCCGGCAGGAGCGTCACCGAGAGCACCAGCGCGACGCCCACCCCCACCGCCGTGGTGTTCGCCATGTGCGCGAACGGCGGCGACTTCGCGAAGTTCAGCGCGAGGAACCCCACCATCGTGCTCACGCTCGTCAGCACCACCGGCTGCAGGTTCTCCCGCAGCGACGCCCGGATCGCCTCGTGCGCGCCGCGCCCGGCCGCCCGCGCCTGCCGCACCCCGAGCACCAGGTGCACCCCGTCGGCCAGGCACAGCGTCACGATGATGGTCGGCGCCGACGCCGAGATGGGGGTCAGCGGGTAGCCGAGCCACCCGGCCGCCCCCAGCGCCGCCGCCGACGACAGCGCCACCACCCCGAGGATCCCGGCCGTCGCCGCGGCGCTCCGCAGCAGCAGCGCCATCCCCACCGCGATGACCAGCGCCATCAGCGGCACCGACCACGAGATGTCGGCGACGGAGCTCTCCATCAGCGCGTCGTTCATCATCGCGAGCCCCGACAGCCGCACCTCGAGCTCGGGGTGCGCGGCGCGGACCTCGCCCACGAGCGCCCGCGCGGCCGCCGCCGTCTCGGTCACGGCGGCCGGATCGTCGCGCGGCAGGTCGAGCGTCGCGACCACGCCGGTCGCGCGCCCGTCCGCGGCCACCAGGCTGCCGACCAGCAGCGGTTCGGCCAGCGCTCGGGTCCTCAGCGCGGCGAGGGCCGCCGGGTCGGCGTCCTCCGCCACCAGCGGCACGATGTCCAGCGCCCCGTCGGTGCTCCGCGCGTCGATGTGCGTGGTCAGCGCGTCCACCCGCACCGCGTGCGGGAGCGCCGCCGCGCCGTCCGCCGCCTCCCGCACCGCCGCCAGCACCCCGTCCTCGAACACGTCGCCCAGGCTCGAGCGCGGCGCGAGCACGATCACCACGTCGTCCGACTTCCCGAACGTCTCCTCGAGCGAGTCGAGCGCCGCCAGCCGCGGGTCGTCGGGGGCGAAGAACATCCGGTAGTCCGCCGACAGCCGCAGCCGCGTCGCGCCGGACGCCAGCACCAGCGACAGCAGCGTCGCCACCAGGATCACGCGCCGCGGCGCCGCGACCACCAGCCGCCCGAGGGCCTCTCCCAGCCGTCGCATCGTCAGAACCCCGTGTCGCACACGCCGAGCGCGCGGCACTCCGCGTCGGCGCAGTCGGTGAAGCCGTCCTGGTCGTTGTCGACCCCGTCGGCGCAGGCAGCGTCGGTGTCCTCGAACGTGGGCTCCACCGCGGGCAGCCCGCCGGGCGGCAGGGTCCCCAGCGTGCCCGTGACGGTGCCGCCGTCGCGGTCGTCGACGTAGTCGAGCAGGCAGCCGTCGATGCGCTCGGGCAGCGTCACCAGGCCCGAGCAGTCCGAGACGTGTTCGAGCACGCACTCCGCGGCCGCGATGCGCGCCCCCACGCACGGCCCCTCCGACACGAGCGGCATCGACACGCCGCAGCGCTGCAGCAGCAGCCCGGCCTGCTCGCAGACGTTGCGATCGTCGGCGGGCAGGCACCCCGCGAGCCCCAGCACCCAGACCCAGCGCATCAGAACCCCTGCCGCGCGAGGTCCCGGGCGACGGCCGCGTAGAACGCCGCGATGTCGACCCGGGTGCGCACGTTGGCGTCGGGGATCCCGCCCCGACCGAGCTGCTCCATGTGGTCCGCCGGGACGCACCCGCGGAACCGCCCCCACCGCGCCGATCGCACCGGGCACAGCCCGTCGTTCGGCGCCTCCGCCTCGCCTTCGGCGGCGAGCTCGGCCACGAGCGACCAGCTGTCGAGGAGCGTGACCGGCAGGTGGTCCTCCTCGGCGGTCACGTCGAGCGCGAGCCCGTCGCCGTCGTCGGTCGCGCAGGCCTCGGCGAGGCGCGCCGGATCGTCGGCGCCGGGCGCGCCCCACGGCCGCGAGAAGCCGGCCCAGGACTGGTAGTAGACGCCGTCTGCGTCGACGATGGACGCCGAGAACGCCTGCGCCTGCGACTCGGTCAGCGCGCCGAGCGCGGCCCGCAGCTGCACGTCGTGGTCGACGGCGTCCTGCGTGAGCCAGCTGCCGAGCGCGGTGGCGAGCCGGTCGAGCCCGTCCTTCGGGTCGGCGCCGGAGACGAAGCCCAGCGCCACGTCGGCGACGGGCGTGCCCCGGTGCGCCGTGCTCACCGTGGTGATCGACGCCACGGCGTCCGCCATCCGGTCGCCGTCCGCGGGCAGGTCCCAGCGCAGGCCGTTCGGGCTCACCAGGTAGCGGCAGTCGAGGCCGCCGAGCGAGTGGCACAGCAGGTTCACCCTCGGCGCGCCCGTCTGCTCGCGGATCTGCTCGACGCGCTGCCACAGGACCGCCGAGCGCGCCGGGGTCGCGTCGTAGGGCGGCACCACGGCCAGCTCCACTGTGTGGCCCTGCGCCCGGAGCACGCCGACGATGCGCTCCGACCAGGAGAACAGCGGCGACACGTCGATGCCGTTGACCAGCACCAGCGGGTAGCGCGTGGGCGGCCCCGAGGGCAGGGCGGGGACGGGCGAGTCGACGCAGCCCTCGCCGAGCAGCGCGCAGCTGGCGGCGAGCGGGTCGCCGTCGAGCGGCAGGATGCCCTGCAGGGCGCCGCAGCCGAGCAGGTCCACCGCTTCGACCAGCGCGTCCACGTCGCCCGGCGTGAGCGCGTCGCAGGGGACGGGCAGGTCGGGCACGCCGGTGCAGGCGCCCAGCGCGGCCGACAGCTCCTCGCAGGCGGTGTCGGGCGGCGCGACGCAGCCGAGCAGCCACAGCGCGATCACAGCCCCTCCTCGGCCAGCGCGCCCACGACGTGCTGCGCGAAGCCCGCGGCGTCGAAGCCGGTGCGCGGGTCGGCGCCGTGCTCCTCGAGGCGGCCGATCACGTCGTAGTGGTCCGCGGGCAGGCACCCGGCGAACCCCGTCCACGCGGCGCTCTCCACCGCGACCATCCCGTCGGCCGGGCCCGTGGTGCGCAGGCCGCTCGCCCCGGCCTGCACCTCGGCGAAGCCGGCCAGCGGCCACAGGACGTCCGACATGCGGTCGTGGCCGCCCTCGTAGTGCAGGTAGCGGACCTGCCCGAGCGACGTGCACGCGTCGCGGATCTCGACCTCGGAGGGCAGCAGGTCCTGGTCGAACGCCCGGCTGACCCCCGCGTAGCTGCGGTAGGCCACGCCCGGCGCGTCCACGACTTGCTCGGCGAAGGTGCGGCCCGCGGTCAGCGTCAGCTCCTGCAGCACCGCTTCGAGCCGTGCCTGGCGCTCGTCCTCGCTGCCGCCGTCCGGCCCGAGCAGCGCGCTGCCGACCAGATCCGTCCACTCGCCCGGCGGCGCCGCCAGCAGCGCGTCCGCCACGTTGGTGCCCCGGTGCGGCGTGGCGAGGGTGGTGATCGAGCCGATCTTGCGCGCCACCGCGCCGTAGGCCGCGGGGTCGTCGACGAACAGGCCGCCCGGCGACGCGAGGTAGCGGCAGTCGAGCCCGCCGACCGCGTAGCAGACGAGGTTGAGGCGCTCGCCGGGCAGCGCCTGGAGCGCGTCCCACAGCGCTCGCGCGCGCACCTCGCGCGTCTCCCAGCCGGGCAGCGTGACGTGGTGGGCCTCTGCCACGGCGTCCACGGCGTCGACGACCTCCGGAGACCAGTCGAAGGCGGGCGCGTCGTCGATGCCGCTGACCAGCACCACGGGGTGCGCCGGGTGCGCCGGGGCGCCGGCGTACAGCGGCGGCGGGCAGTCCCAGCCGAACGCCTCGCACGCCGAGGGGAGCACGGTGCGGTCCGGGCCGTACAGCCCGGCGCAGCCCTCGGCGTCGATCTGCGCCAGCAGCGCCCGCTGCACGCCGGGGGAGACCTCGCCGCAGGTGTCGCTGGCGGGCGCGAGATCGCAGGACGCGAGCGCATCGTGCAGCCGCGCGCAGGGCGCCTCGCCCGCGCACCCGGCGGCGACGAGCAGCCAGCCCTTCACGGCGCCTCCCCGAGGCCGCGCAGGATCACGTCCGCCGCGCGCTCCGACAGCATGAAGATGGGCAGCGCGACGAAGGTGCCCGGGATCCGCGGGAACGCGCTCGCGTCGACCACGCGCAGCCCCTGCGCCCCCTGCACCCGGAACTGCGCGTCCAGCACGGCGTCGGGGTCGCCGTCGCGGCCCATCGGCGAGGTGCAGCAGGCGTGGTGGCCCCAGCTCTCGCGCCGGACGAAGGCCGCGAGGTCCTCCTCGGCCTCCAGCGCCTGCCCCGGCCAGATCTCCACGATGCGCCCGCTCGGATCGCGCGCCCGGGCCCGCTCGGTGATGCGCCGGATCAGGCGGATGCCGTCCACCACGGCGTGGAGCTCCGGGTCGTCGAGCGGCGCGGCCTCGTCGTAGCTGTGGAAGGCGATGCGGGGCCGCTCGAGCGGATCCGCGCTCGCGAGCGAGACGGCGCCGTCGTCGTTGGTGGTGTGGGCCTCGAGGATGAGCCAGGAGAACCGGTCGTGGCGCGCGACGGCGTCGGCGGCGTAGCCCGGGTAGTAGCCGCGCGCGTCGGCGGGGAACGCGAACACGACGAGGTCGGGCACGGCGAGCTCGGGACGCGACCGCGCCAGCACGCCGCCCGCGAAGCCGTTCGTCCGGTAGACGCCCTCGCCCCGCTGCCAGTCGAGCAGACACGGGTCGTCGAGCGCGCCGGAGCCGAGCGCGCAGCCGTCGACGAGCGCGAGCGGCTCGTCGAGCTCCGACACGACGGCGGCCTCGTAGCGGTCCTGCAGGTTGTGCCCCACGGCCGGCAGCTCGACGACGGGCTCGATGCCGAGCGTCGCCAGCGCGTCGGGGTCGCCGACGCCCGACAGCATCAGCAGCTGTGGCGTGTTGAACGTCCCCGCCGCGAGGATCACCTCGCGCGAGGCGAACACCTGCTCGGGGGTGCCGGGCGCGTCGCGATCGTCGCCGAGGGCGGCGCCGTAGAGCTTGTGGCCGCGCAGGACCTCGACGCCGATCGCCGTGGGGCCGTCGCCCCAGAGCACGCGCGTGACCAGGCTGTCGGTCTGCACGGTCAGCGGCCAGCCCTCGGCGACCGTCTGCAGGATGCGCTCGCGCGTACCGCGCCGGTGGCCGTCGCGGGTGGCCATGGGCAGGCGGAACAGCCCCTCGGGCTCGCCCGCGGCGAAGGCCTGGTTGAGGTCGCCGCCGACGAGCTGCGCGAGCTCGGCCGCCTGCGCCACGTCGCTGCCGTCGGTGCCCACCTCGTCGGCCGCGGCGAGCAGGAAGTCGGCCACCTGCGGGTCGTCCATCGCCAGGCTCGCGTCGGGCTGCTCGATGGACAGCCACTCGCGCACCCGGTCGAAGTACGGCGCCATCCGGCTCGCCCGGAAGCCCGAGTCGCCCGTGGCGGCGGCCAGCCCGTCCCAGTCCGACGCCGACGGGAGCACCGTCACCATCGCGTTGACCGCGGTGGAGCCGCCGAGGCCGCTCCCGCGCGGGTACAGGACGCCCTCGGGGGTGATCTTGCTGTCGGTGGCGTCCACCGCGGGGTCGGCGCTGTGCTGGACGAAGTACCACCACGCCATCGCCGGATCCTCGGTCGACAGCGCGTGCATCGCGGGGACCTGGTACTGCAGGCGATCGCCCACGTCGGCGCCAGCCTCGAGCAGCAGCACCCGGTGCCCCGCCCGCGCCAGCCGCGCCGCGAGCGGACCGCCGCCGGCGCCCGCACCGACCACGACGTACTCGTAGTCGGTGGGCCGGCCATCCGGCCGACAGGCGGATACCCACAGCAGCCAGAAGGGGAGGGCGAGGCGCGTCATGGGCCCGGGAGGTAAGCTCACGGCCCGGAGGCCCACCATTCACAATCGAGCAACGGCTCGATCAGTCCTGTGAAACGATCGGCCGATCCCGCCGGCCCCGTCCGGGTCGGACGTTTCGCCACCGTCCGTTCGCCGGAGCCCGGAGACATCCACTTGACCATCTTCCAGCGCATCATCGATCGCGAGATCCCCGCCGACATCGTCTACGAGGACGACCGGGCGCTCGCCTTCCGCGACATCACCCCGCAGGCGCCGGTCCACGTGCTCGTCATCCCGAAGAAGCCGCTGGTGCGGCTCGCCTCGGCGACCGACGACGACACCGCGCTGCTCGGCCACCTCCTCACCGTCGCCCGCAAGGTCGCCGAGCAGGAGGGCATCGCCGCCGGTGGCTACCGCGTGGTCACCAACAGCGGCGACGACGGCGGGCAGTCCGTCGACCACCTCCACCTGCACGTGCTCGGCGGGCGCAGGCTCGGCTGGCCGCCCGGCTGACGTGGTCGCCGACCCGCGAGCGCTGCCCGAGGGCGAGGTCCACGGCTTCGTCGAGCGGTACGACCCGTGGACGGGCCGCGCCTGGCTCGAGATCCGCGGGCCGCGCCGCCAGTGGCACCGCATCGGCCCGGGCTACGGCGACCTCCGCCGCGAGCTGCGCGAGGCCTGGCCCGACCGCCCGTTCGACGCCGAGTGGGCCGACGGGCGCTTCCCCCCCGCGCCGCTCGGCGGCCCGCCGGTGCCGCTCGTCGGCCTCGCCATGGCCGCGCTGCTCGGCGGCGCCGTGGCCGTGGCGGTCGCGGCGGGGCCGGGCTGGGCGCCGCGGCAGCTTCGGCCGGCGCCTGGCCCCTGGTCCGCATGCTCGACGGCGTCGAGGTTCCCGCGGCGCGGCGTCCGCGTGGGGCCGCCCTGGGCGCTCGTCACGGGCGCCGCACGGGCCGCAGCGGCTCGGCGTGGAGCGGGTCGGCCGCGCCACCCGCGTGTGGCTGATCAGCGACTGCGGCGGCGCCTCCGGCACCGTCCCCGCCGTGCTGCTGCCTGCGGTGCGCGCCTCGGATCCGCCGCCTGGGCGGGCTGGCGCTGCCCGAGGGCGACGGCGGGCACGACCGGCGCTACGCCGGCTGGCGCGCTGCCGCGGACGGGCTGCCCTGGGGCGTCGGCGTGGGCTGCCTCGCCGCGGCGCCGTTCACCCCGTGGCCGTTCGCGGTGCTGCTCGCGGGCGGGGCGGTCGCCTGCGGGCTCGGCCTGCTCGCCGCCGCCGTCCACGCCCGGGCCACTGGCTGGGGCACGGGGGCGGTGGGCTGGCTCACCCTGCTCTACGCGCTGGTGCTGGCGCTGGTCACCCTGGGGACGATGTAGGCGGCGGCCGCGCCGCCATCGGCTGGCGCATCTCGCCCACGAGCCCGCCCACGCCGGCGCCGAGCAGGATGCCGATGACGGTGCCGACGGCCATCATCAGCCCGTGGACGCCGAAGAACCCGAGCACGATCACGAGCTCGTCCTGCTTCGTGTTCCCGTTGAACGCGACGAACCCCATGCCCACGATCGTCAGCAGCCCCATGCCGAGCAGGGAGCACACCGCGGCGGCCCCGGCGCCGCGGGCACCGAGCTGCGCGCCCACGGCGAGCCCGTCGCCCGGCCGCAGCGCGGCGTAGACCGGGGTCCAGGCCGCGAAGCCGCCGCCGAGCGGCCCGGCGGCGACGGGCACGAGGGGCGCCACCAGCACGCCGAGGCAGCACATCGCGGCGAAGCCGTAGACCAGCATGCCGGCGATCCCGACCACGATGCCCACGACGGCCCCGACGATCCATGCGCGCCCGTTGGCCTTGCGGACCGCCGCGTTGCGGGCGGCGGCGGCGGGATCCGAGGTCGTGGGATCGTCCATGCTCCTCCCATAAGGGCCAGCCCGCCCCGGTGCATCCGGGTTAGGGCGCCGCGCGAGAGGGGCCGATGTCGGTGGTGTCGCGGGCGGTCGCCGTGGAGCAGAACTTCGCGGCCTTCGTGAAGGATCGCGCGGCGGTGGCGCCCCGCGCGGCCGGGCTCGACGCGCCGGTGCGCGAGGGCACCGGCCTGTCGGCGCGGCGCGCCGTGGCGCTGTTCCGCGCCCAGATCGAGAGCCGGATCCTCGATCTGCTCGCGCGCGAGCTCAAGCAGCAGGACCAGTCGTTCTACACGATCGGGTCGTCGGGACACGAGGGCAACGCCGCGCTCGCCGACCACCTGACGGTCGACGATCCCGCGTTCCTGCACTACCGCTCGGGGGCGTTCATGGCGGCGCGCGCGCGCCGGGGCGAAGGCGAAACCCCGATCTTCGACACGCTGCTGTCGCTGGTCGCTTCGGCCGAAGACCCGGTGTCCGGCGGCCGCCACAAGGTGTTCGGCAGCCACAGCCTGTTCGTACCGCCGCAGACCAGCACGATCGCGAGCCACTTGCCGAAAGCGGTCGGCTGCGCGTTCGCGCGGCCGCGGATGGCGCGGCTCGGACTGCCGGGCCGCTCGCCGCGCGACGCGATCGTGTACTGCTCGTTCGGCGACGCCTCGACCAACCACGCCACCGCGCAGGCCGGCTTCAACGCCGCCGCCGCCGCGCGCCTGCACCGCCAACCGTGCCCGATCTTGTTCGCCTGCGAGGACAACGGCTTTGGCATCTCGGTGCGCACGCCGGCCGACTACATCGAGCGCGCGTTCCGCGCGCGTCCCGGCCTGCACTACTTCCACGCCGACGGCCGCGATCTGGTCGGCACCTACACGCAGGCGGCGGCCGCGATCGCGCTGTGCCGTCGCGCGCAGCAGCCGGTGTTCTTCCACCTGCGCACCGAGCGGCTGATGGGACACGCCGGCACCGACGTCGAGACCACCTACAAGACGCTGGCCGAGATCGAAGCCCACGAGGAGCGCGATCCGCTGCTGGCGTTCGCCGACCTCCTGCTGCGCAGCGGTGCGTTGTCGCTCGCCGACATGCGCGCGTTGCACCGCGATTTGCAAGCACGCATCGAGCGCGCCGGCGCGCAAGCGTGCACGCGGCGCAAGCTGACGTCGGCCGCCGAAGTCACCGCGCCGTTGGCCTGGCCAGAGCCGAGCACGCTCGCGGTGCGCACCGCGCCCGCCGCCGCGCGCGAGCGCGCGTTCGCCGGCGAGCTGCCCGAGCACGACGAACGCCCGCGCCACATGGCGTTCCAGCTGGCGCTCGGCTTGCGCGACCTGATGGCCGCGTACCCGGAAATGTTCGTGTTCGGGGAGGACGTCGCGCGCAAGGGCGGCGTGTACCACGTGACCGCCGGCCTGCACGCCGCGTTCGGCACCGGCCGCGTGTTCAACACGATCCTCGACGAGACCACGATCCTCGGCGTCGCCCAAGGCATGGCGACCGCCGGCTGCCTGCCGTTCCCCGAGATCCAGTACCTCGC
>JAWKRQ010000053.1:0-65982 GCA_041389545.1 Myxococcota bacterium
CCGCTGCCGGCGGGCAGGGTCCCGGCGACGGCGGCTTCGGCGTCCTCGAGGGTGGTGGCGGCGTGCAGATCGCAGAGCCAGGCCTCGCCGGGGGGCGCCAGCTCGCGGGCGAGCCGGGTCTTGCCCACGCCGGGCGGTCCCACCAGCGTGACGAGCCGCGCCGTGGCGCCGGGCAGCCCGGCGATGAGCGCCGCGCGGCCGACGAACGGGGCGTCGTCGGCGGGGAGCTGCTGGCGCAGGGCGGTGTGGGTCACGAAGGCGGCGTCGACCAGCGAGTAGCCGCTGCCGCGGTGCGACAGCAGGTGGCGGGGCGCGCCGGGGTCGGGCTCGATGGCCTTCCGCAGGCGCATCATGGCGGAGTAGGGGGCGCGCGAGCGGACGTTGACGTGGTAGCCCCACACGTCCACGAGCAACCGGTCGAGCGGGACGACCTCCCCCTGCCGGTCGGCGAGGTACCGCAGCAGGGCCAGCTCGAGCGGGCGGAGCAGGGTGCCGTCGGAGGTCCGCCCGGTGCCGAGCTCCACGAACCGGGTGCCGATTCGCAGCAGCTGCGCCATGGCGGCCAGTATGCCCGAGCGCCGCATCGGGCGCAGGACGCCCCTCCACATCGCGATACACTACGCACTCTACGGGCGGAGGCGCGGTGGAAGACGCGAAGCGTGGCGCTTGGAAGATCGGTGGCTTGATCGGGCTGCTCATGGGGGTGGCCGTCCTCGTGCTGGGCGTGACCAGCTTCGTGCCGTTCTGTGGCTGCATCACGGGCCTCCTCAACTGGGTGATGCCGACCATCGCCGGGATCCTCGCGGGCGGGGTCGCGGCGTTCCGCGCCGACTGGTCCCAGGCGCCTCCGGGTGAGGGCGTGGCGCTCGGCGCCAACATCGGTGCGCGCGCGGGCCTCGTCGCGGCGCTGCTCGCCGCCCTGGCCTACGGCGTGGTCGCGCTGATCTCCCCCGTCATCAGCACCGCCCTCAACGTCCTGCTCTACGGCTCGGGCTCGGTCGAGGACTTCGTCACCATCCTCGTCGCGTCGCTGGTGACCAGCCTCATCGGCATCGCGATCAGCGTGGGGATCGCCGTGTTCGCGTCGCTGTTCGGGCTCGCCCTCGGGGCGGCCACCGGCGCCGTCGTGGGCGCGACCCAGGGCAACAAGGCATAGAAAGGCGCACCCTCGCGGCCCTCCGGCTCGGGGGCGTCGCGATCGTGCTGCTCTTCGCCGTGCTGCCGACCGCGGCGGTGCTCGCGGAGGGCGCGGCCTTCCTGCGCGGCACCTCGTGGGTGCCCGCCGCCGAGGCCTGGCTGGGGCCGCTGTGCCACCACCTGCCCGAGCGCACCCTGGCCCTCGGCGGCCGCCTGCTGCCGGTCTGCGCCCGGTGCACGGGGCTGTACCTCGGCGTGGCCGCCGGCGGGCTGCTCGGCCTCGCGGTGCGCCTCGATCCGACCTCGGTGAAGCGGGCGGCGCTCGCCGCGCTCGCCGCGACGGCGACGGGCTTCACCGCCGCGGTCGCCGAGGCGCTCGGGCTGATCGCCACGGGCAACGCCACGCGGGTCGGGCTCGGGCTGCTGCTCGGGGTGGGCGTGCCGGTGATCCTGGTGGTGGGCGGCCGGCTGATGGCGGAGCTGACGGTCGACTGACGCTCTGTCGGACCTCACGTCTCGTGCCGAGTTGTTCCGCGGCCTCGACGCAGTCGACCCGCACGCTACGATGGCCGCGGAGGTCGAATGCAGCTCGCTCCGTGGACCCTCCTGGCCGCGCTCCTCACCGCTCCTGCATCCGCCGTGCCGCCAGGCTTCACCCATGCGACCTACGTGGGCGTGACCGCCACGGCTCGCACCGGCGCCGTCGGCCTGCCGACGCTGAACGCAGACTGTGCGGCGCTGTACACGCGCGCCCGGATGTGCCGCGACACCGAGATCCTGTCCAGCTTCCCGTCGCCCGTGCCCGGCGTCGACGCGCGCCTGATCGCGACCGAGGACCACCGCACGTCCGACGATCTGCACGCCGTCACGCCCTACGGCCTCGTGCTCGACGTGACCAACCTCGGGAACGGGCCCAACTGCTCCGATTCGTCGGGCCTCTTCACCGCGCTGGGCGGCATCTCCGGCATCCAGGGGGTGATGCTCGCGGCGGATGGGAACCTCGCGCCCGCCACGTGCAATACCTCGCTCGTCACGGCCTGCTGCGCGCCTTGAGCGGGATAGCAGCCGGGCCAGCCCGGCAGGGCCCCGCCGAGCCACGCCGCCGGCGTGGTCAGCGCCGGAGCGCCGGCTCGGGTCCCGGACCCGCCCGGCGGGCGCGCTCGATCGTGACCGTGACCGTCAGCACATCTCGGGGAACATGTGACAGGTGTCCACCACGCCGTCCTCCTCGGTCGACACCGTCCCCTCCTTGGCCTCCTCGTTCAGCTCGTCCGCCTTCTTCTTCCCGTTCTCGCGCGCGCCCTTCTTGGTGTGGCCGTTGGCCTTCACGCCCACGCCCTTGTCGTTGATGACGTACACGCTGCAGTCGTTGCCGCTGCACCGCATGGTCGTCTCCTTGACCTCGTAGGAGGCGTGGTTGGCCGCCTTCTCCAGGTCGTTGGTCGCGGCGGAGGCGATGCCGGCGGAGCCGAGCGCGACGAGCAGGGGGAGCGCGAGACGATGCATCGAGGACCTCCGGGGTGACGTCGCCGTCGGCGACCGGGTGAAGCGTAGGCCAGGCCAGACCGGACGCAGGTCACACGACGGTCACACCCGACGATCTCGGCGGAGGGACGCCCGAAGCCTCGTTCAGCAGCCCGGCCACCCCGCCACCGCGCCGCCGAGCCGCCAGTCGCTCTGCTCGTCGTACCACTCGACCAGCAGCACGCCGAGCCACGCCGCCGGCGTGGTCAGCGCCGACGCGCCGGGGGGCGCCAGACCCTCGCCCGTCTGCCCGCTGGCGAGGTCGACCCAGCGGTACCACAGCGCCGCCGGGTTCGGGTTGGTGAGGGTCCAGGAGAAGCCCGCGCCGTCCCGGTCGCCGCACACCCGCAGCCCGGCGATGGGCGCCCCCTGGCCCGGGTAGGTCGGCCAGTCGGCGACGCCGTCCCAGGCGAGCGCCAGGTCGTCGAGGTAGCCGAAGCCGTCGAGCGTGCCGTAGCGGAAGGGCGAGGCGCCGTCGAAGCCTGCGGCGCGCGCGGCCTCGAGCTGGTCGGCCACGTCGACCCCCGCCCGGAAGCCGTCGGTGGTCACGCCGAGCAGTCGGTCGCCCGCATAGGCCAGCCGGTGCTCGACCAGCCGGTCGTCGAAGAGCGCCGGGTCCGCCGTGTAGATCTGGGGCATCACGCCGTCGAGCGCGTGCCGCTCGAGCCAGGTCGGCCAGTCCTGGTAGTTGTAGGCCACGGCGTCGTCGAGGCGGCCGATGGGGTAGGCGAGCAGCTGGACGTCGGGGTCGATCGCCGTGATGGTGCGGTGGATCCCCGCTACGGTGTCGGTGATGGCGTCCTGCCGGAAGGCGATCCACGCGGGGTCCGACGGATCGGGCACCCCCGCGCCGCCGCTGCACGCGTGGAACGCGTCGATGGCCACCGGGTGGTAGCCGAAGTCGAGGTCGGCCCGGACGAACCCGGTCTGGGGGTAGCGGATCCGGTCGAGGACGATGCCGTCGCAGTCGTAGTTGCTGACGATGTCGCCCGCGATGTCCGCGAGGTAGTCGGCGACCTCGGGCAGCGCCGGCTCGAGCCACAGCCCGTCGGGGTCCTCCGCCGCGGTCTGCACCACGGGGTTCCCGCCGTTGTACGCCCAGGTGCGCCAGTCGGGGTGCTGGTTCACGACGTGCTCCGGGCGCAGCTCCGGCGTCGCACCCGACGTGACGAGGTGCGTGTTGACGTAGGCGAACACCTTCAGGCCCGCGCGGTGGCCGCGCTCGACGAACTCGCCCAGCACGTCGACGTCCCCGGCCGCCGGGCTGCGCGGCTCGCTGTTCGGGAACGTCGCGTCCACCCGGTTCGGGAAGTAGGTCGCGTCGCCGCGGTAGCGGGCGTGCACGGCGACGGCGTTGTAGTGCAGGTCGCGCAGCGCGTCGACGGTCCGCTGGATGCTGTCGACGTCGTCGATGTCGTCGAACACCGTGATCGCGGCGAGGCGCATCTCGGGCGGGTCCTGCGGCGGGGCCTCCTCGGGCACGAAGCGGATCGCGTCGGCGACGACCACGGCGCCCGCAGGCTCGCTGGCCTGCGCGTCGAGGGTCACCGTGGCGGGGCCGGCGTCGAAGTCCCACCGGCCGAGGCGGACCCACGACAGGCTGCGGGTCGCCTGGTCGATCGGCACCGCGACGGGGCCGCCCGCCGTCTCGACCGTGTAGACAGCCGACGAAGCGCGGTTTGCACCCGCCAGGAACATCGCCTCCACCCGCCAGCCGCCCGCGGCCGGCAGCGCGGCGGTCCAGGTGGCCGTGGCCGCGCCGCCGGCGATGGCGTAGCGGTAGCCGCCGCCCGCGTACCCGACGCCGCTCCCCGGCGACCAGGCGCCGGTCTCCGCGTAGGGACCCAGGTCGTCGTCCACGACGAGCGAGGGGTCGTCGACGGGCACCAGCTGCAGGTCGCTCACCAGGACGTGGCTGCCCGACCACGTCCCCGAGCCTAGGTTCCAGCCGCCGCTCGCCACGTCGGTGCCGAAGGCCACGAGCAGGTCGTCGCCGGCGCGGGCCACGAACGGCGTGGTGGTGAGGACCTGCGGCCCGAGCGCGGTGTCGTCGGCCGGGGTGAGGCCCGCGTAGCTGCCGACGGCGGCGAGCGGCGGCAGCGCGCTCGGGTTGGGCCCGCGGTGCACCGCGGCCGCCCCCACCGCGGCGCCGATCTGGAAGGCGCGGATGCCGTCGAACGCGGTGGGCTCGACGACCTGGGCCGTGACCTGCAGCGCGTAGGTGCCGTCGCCGGGGATGGCGGCCTCGTAGATGCTGTAGACGCCGTTGGTGAAGCCACCGTCGTCGATGCGCATGGCGGGCTGGCCGCCGAGCGTGGCGGCGGACGGCGTGCCGAACGTGTTGTCGGCGGCGTCGTACCAGACCTCGTACTGGCCGGCGCCCGCGGGGTGGTCGGCGGCGACCACGGTGGCGAAGTCGTCGGGCAGCATGCGACCGGCGCCGGCGAAGCGGCGGCTGCCGATCGCGCCGCCGTCGTCGGTCACGGAGGTGCACCCCGTCGCGGCGAGCACCATCAAGAGTCTGGTCGGAGCGGTCATGTCGGGCGTCCTCCCTGTGCGGACGCCCGATAGCTCGCCGCGGAAGCCGCGTCAGCTCCGTTGTGCCTCGGGGAGGTGCGGCGAGCTGGGCGAGCGCGAGGTGTGACGCGATCGCGTCGTTTTCCCACCGCCCGAGGCCCGGGGGTGTAGTCGGTAGAGACCCCCGTGACCGACCCCCTCGACGCCTACTCCCGCTACGCACCCGCGCTGCTGCGCAAGTGCGAGCGCATCCTCGCGAGCCGCGAGGACGCGGAGGACATCGTGCAGACCCTCTTCGGCGACCTGCTGCGCGACGGTGGGCCGCTCCCCGACTTCCCCTACCTGTTCCGCGCCGCCACCAACCGCGCCCTGAACCGCCTCCGCGACCGCCGACGCCGCGCCGCCCTCCTCGAGCGCCACGGCCACGCCGTCCTCGGCGGCGTCGTCCCCCCGGTGGACGGCCGCGTCGTCCACCTCGACCTGCTCGCCCGCCTGGTCGACCAGCTCGACCCCGAGACCGCCGAGATCCTCGTCCTGCGCTACCTCGACCACCTCGACCAGCAGGAGATCGCGGACCTGATCGGCCGCTCCCGCCGCACCGTCCACACACGCCTGGCCGACATCCGCGACCGCCTGGCCGCCCTCGCCGGCGAGGCGGCGCCGTGACCGTCTCCTGGCTGCGCCTCGAGCGCTACGCGCTGGGAGAGGGCGGACCCGAGGAGCGCGCCGCCGTGGAGGCCGCGCTGCGCAGCGACCCCGACGCCCGAGCCATCCTCGACGCGATCCGCACCGACCGCCGCCGCCCACCGCCCCTCCGCCCCGCGCGGCCCGCCCGCTGGCGCCTGGCGCTCCCGCTCGGCGCCCTCGCCCTGGCCGGCGCGCTGGTGAGCGTCGGGCTCCCCCGCGGCGGCCCCGGCGACAAGGGCGGCGCGCTCGCCCTGGAGCTGCTGCGCGTGCGCGACGGCGTCACCACGGCCTCGCCCGAGACGGTCGCGGTGGGGGAGCGCCTCGGCCTGCGCCTGACCTGCCCGCCCGGCCCGGCCGACATCGACGTGGTCGTGTACCACGGCGGCACCGCCGCCTTCCCGCTGCCGCGCACCACGGTGGCCTGCGGCAACGCGGTGCCGCTGCCGGGCGGCTTCTCGGCCGACGCGCCGGGGCTGCTCGTCGCCTGCGTCGCCGTCGACCCGCCCCCGCGGGCCGTGCTGGCCGCCGACCGCGACGCGGCGGACGTGTGCGTGGACGTGATGGTGTCGCAGTGACCGCGGACGAGACCCCGGAGGGACGATGCTGACGCTTGCCTTCTCGCTCGCGGCCCTGGCGGGCCCCGACCGCGCCGTCGTCGTGGGCTCGAACCGCGCCGGGCCGGGCCAGGTCCCGCTCCAGTGGGCGCACCGCGACGCCGAGCGCGTGCGCGACGTGCTCGTGGAGATCGGCGGCTTCGCGCCCGAGGACGTGGAGGTCCTGCTCGATCCGGGCGCCGACGCCGTCCTCGCCGCCATCGACGGCGCGGCCGCCTCCCTCGACGACACCGGCCGCTTCTTCCTCTACTACTCGGGCCACGCCCGCGCGCGCACGCTCGCGCTCGGCCCCGACGAGCTGTCCGTCGACACGATCGACGATCGCCTGGCGTCGATGCCCGCCCGCCAGCGCCTCGCCGTGCTCGACGCCTGCCAGTCGGGCGAGGACGCTGGCGCGAAGGGCATCGTCCCGGAGGCGGCGTTCTCCTTCGTGAGCGTGGCGGGCCTGACCACCTCGGGCACCGCCGTCATCGCCAGCTCGACCGCGTCGGAGCTGTCGCAGGAGTCCCCGCGGCTCGGCGCCTCCACCTTCACGCACCACTGGCTCTCCGCCCTGCGCGGCGCCGCTGACCGCGACGGCGACGGCGCCGTCTCGCTCGACGAAGCCTACGCCTACGCCTACGACCGCACCGTCGCCGAGACCGCCGCCACCCGCATCGGCACGCAGCACCCCACGCTGCGCGTCGACCTGCGCGGGTACGGCGACTGGATCCTGACGCGCCCCACCCCCGCGACGGGCGCCCTGCTGCTCGGCGCCACGCTGCAGGGCGCGGTCACCGTCACCCACCGGGGATCGGGCAGCGTGCTGGCCGAGGTCGCGAAGGTGGCCGACGACCCCGTCCGGCTCGCGCTCGCCCCGGGCGCCTACGACCTGACGATCACCCGCCGCGGCGCCACGCAGACCTGCGGCTGCGAGGTGCGCGCCGGCGCCGTCACCGCGCTCGAGCGCGACGACTGCGAGGCGGCGGCGCCGTCGCGCGCCGCCGGCAAGGGCCCACCCCTGCAGCACCCGCTGGCGCTGGCCCTGCGGGGCGGCGTCGCCTACTACGGCCCGTTCTTCTTCCGGACGCTGGGGGCCGAGGTGTCGCTGGACGTCGGCCGCGCGCGGGTCCTCGCGGGCGGCGGGCTGCACGTCACCCGCCGCACGCTGCCGCCCGACGTCGCGCTGGAGACGGGCGAGCGCTACGACGACAACTGGATCTTCCCGTGGAACGTCGGCGCCGTGTACCAGCACCCGTGGGGGCCCTACCTCGGCGCCGACGTGGTCGCGATGTCGTACTACCACGACGCGATCGGCTCGGACTGGGCCGTCGGGCCGCGGGTGCGCGCCGGCGCCGACGTGTGGCTGCGGCAGTGGATCGGGCTGAACGTCGACCTCGCCCTCGGCGTGCTGGTCGGGGAGAACTGGCCGCTCATCGAGGCCGGCGCGCCCCGGGTGGGGCCGTACCCCGCCGTGTCCCTCGGGGTGCGCCTGCGTCCGTGAGGAGGGTACGGGGACGCCGGAGGACGCCATGTCCGAGCCCCGCCCCTTCGATCGCGCCCACGCCGCCCACTACGACCGCCAGTTCGCCGCCCTGCAGCCGCTCAAGGACGCGCTGCACCTGTGCGTCGACGTCGCGTTCGCGCCGCTGCCCGCCGACGCCCGGATCCTGGTGGTCGGGGCGGGCACGGGCGCCGAGCTGCTCGCCCTGGCCGAGCGCCACCCCGGGTGGACCTTCACCGGCGTCGACCCCGCGCAGGCCATGCTCGACGTCTGCGCCGAGCGGCTCGCCGCCGCCGGGCTCGACGCGCGGGTGACGCTGCACTGCGGCACCGTCGACACCTTGCCGCCGTCCGCGCCGTTCCACGCCGCCACGAGCCTGCTCGTCTCGCAGTTCCTGCTCGACGAGGCCGAGCGCACCGGCTTCTTCCGCGCCATCGGCGCCCGCCTGGGCGACGGGGGGCTGCTCGCCAGCGCCGACCTCGTGTACGACGCGGCGCTGCCGTCCGCTGCGGCGGACCAGCAGCTGTGGCGCCAGGCGCTGGTGCTGGCGGGTCACACCGCCGAGGCCGCCGACGCCAACGTCGCCAACTGGAACCAGCGCGTGGCCGTGCTCCCCGCGGCCCGCATCGAGGCGATCCTCGAGGGGGCGGGCTTCCCCGCGCCGGCCCGGATGTTCCAGGGCCTGCGGATCGTGGGCTGGACGGCGCGGAAGGCCTGACGTGCGGCCTCGGCGAGAGCCCGGGCACCCGGCCGTGGGGGTGGTCGTGGGGGTGGTCGTGTTCGTGCCGGGAACGCAGGCGAGCCTGAGCCCTAGGGCTTGCAGCAGGGCGGCGTCCGCGTCCAGTGGGCGTCCGTGCAGAGCAGGTCGCCCACGTCGTCGCGGCACTGGGCGCCCGCCTCGGCGCAGGCGCCGCCGTCGGTGACGCCCTCGGCGCAGGCCGTGACCTCCGCGGCGCTCGCGGTGACGCCCGCGGCGCCCTCGGGGCCCGTGGCCGGCCCCTCGGTGGTCGACGCAGGGTGGGCGCACGCGCTCAGGGCGCCGGCCAGCAGCAGCAGTCGGATCGACATCGTGTCTCCTTCGTGTGCCGCACCAACGCCGCGCCGCCGGGTCGCTTACGGCGCCGCGTCGTCGGCGACGAAGTCGTCCAGCGCGGCACCCGCCGCCACCACCGCCGCCGCCACCGGCGGGAGCCCGAGCAGCAGCGCCGCCCGGTCGAGCGCCGCCGCCACGGCCCCCAGCAGGCGCTCGGCCGCCGCGGGCCGCTGCACCCAGGCCAGCAGCAGCAGCGCCTGCCCGAGCCAGCCGATCGCCGCCGGCTTCGCGCTGCGGGGGGTGCCGTCGGTGGATGCGCGGGCGGCGTCGAGCGTGCTGGTGCTCGGGCCGGGCACGCTGGTGCGTCCGGCGGTGCTCGCGGGCGGGGCGCTGGCGGCGGTGCTGGCCGCGCCGACGCCGGCGGTGGCGGCGCTGGCGCCGGCCGTGTGCGCGGCCGCGGTGGGGCTCGGGCGCTGGCTCGACGCGCGCTGGCCTGCGGCGTCGCGCTGAGCGGGTGTCACGCGCGCAGCGCGATCGCCGGGTCGAGCAGGTACCCCGCCTCCGTCCGCACCAGCACCTGCTTGAGCCCCAGGCTCCGCAGCCGCGCCAGGTTCACGTGCACCCGGTTCCGCAGCGAGTCCGGCGAGATCCGCTCCCCCGGCCACCCCGCCGCGAACAGCGCGTCCAGGTCGAGCGCGTCGCCCGGCCGCTCGCGCCGCGCGGCCACCAGCGCCCCGAACATGCGCCGGCACGACGCGAACCGCGCCAGGTCCTGCCAGTCGCCACCATCGAGCGCGAACCCGGCGTCGCCGACCTCGAGCCCCGCCGCCGGCGCCGGGACCCGCACCCGCAGCAGCCGCACCGCGATCCGCGCGTCGCCCGACTGCGCGAGCACCGCTGCGGCGGCGTCGATGCGGCGCTCGACCTCGTCGCGCCGGCCCTCGGCCAGGTCCAGGAAGGCGCGGAACAGCGCGGTGACCCCGACGGGCATGGGATCCCGCACCGGCGCCGCCACCTCCTCGGCCCGGCGCAGCGCGGCCCGCGCGCCGTCGGCGTCACCGGCGTCGGCGCGGGCGGCGCCGAGCCGCGCGAGGCACAGCGCCTCGGAGACGGGGTCGGTCACGTCGACGAAGCGGCGCAGCGCGGCGTCGTAGGCGGTGAGCGCCTCGTCGAGCCGGCCGAGCTCGTGGAGCGGCAGCCCGAGGTTGCCGAGGGTGATGGCCATCATCGCCCGTCGCCGGCGGCCACCTGCAGCGCCAGCGCGGCCCGTACTGCGCCTCGGCCTCGACCAGCCGGCCCTGCTCCTGCAGCAGCACGGCGTGGTTCTGCAGGAACGTCGCCTCGGTGCGCCGGTCGCCGACCTCGCGCAGCCCCTGCAGCGCCACGGCGTAGCGCTGCTCGGCGTCCTCGTAGCGGCAGGCGTCGTGGTCGATGGCGCCGAGGTTGCCGACGGTGACGGCCCTCGCCCCGGCGGTCCCCGCGGCGCGCGCAGCCCTACCGACGCGGCCTCGTAGCACCGGCGGGCCTCGTCGCGAGCCGGCGCAGGCCGTGGTGCAGCACGCCGAGTACCAGCGCGGGCGTCCCGCGCAGGCCCGGGTCGCCGGCGGCGTCGAGCGCGCGCGTGAAGTCGCGCTCGGCCTCGTCGGGGCGGCCGCGCAGCAGCCGCAGCGCCCGGCCGCGGGCCGCAGCGCCGCCGGCGAGCCGAGCCGCGCCACGCCATCGTCGAGCAGGGGAGAGGAAGCGCCCGGCAGCGACGGTGCCCAGCGCCGCGAGCAGGGCGTCGGCGCGGGCGTCGCCGCGCTCGAGCCAGAAGCGCGCCGCGGCGTAGAGGATCCGGCTGCAGCGCCGCCGGGACGCGGTCGGGGTCGGCCGCCCGGCCGGCGACCCAGGCGGCGTGGCGGCGCTCGGCGGGATCGGCTCGCTCCGGCGGGCGTGTGCTCGCGCGCGAACGCCCGGATCGACGCCAGCAGCGCGAAGCGCCCGGGCTCGCCCACCTGCACCAGCGCGGCGTCGCGCAGGGCCTCGACGTGCTCGAGCGCGCAGTCGCCGAGCATGGCCTCTGCGGTGTCCACGTCGAACGGGGCCTCGAGCCGCGACAGCGCCTGCAGCGCCTCCTGCTCCGCCGGCGCCAGCAGGTCCCACGACCAGGCGATCGCCGAGCGGAGCGTGGCGTGGCGCGGGTCCTCGGCGCGGGGCTGCGCCAGCACCCGCAGCGGGTCCGACAGCCGCTGCAGCAGGCCGGCGGTGCCGAGGAGCTCCCAGCGCGCGGCCGCGAGCTCGATCGCCAGGGGCACGCCCTCCAGCAGCGACACCAGCGCCGCCAGGTCGGCGCGCTCGGCGCCGTCGGGGGCCCAGCCGGCGCGCCGCCGCTGCACCCCGGCCACGAACAGCGCCACGGCGTCGTCGGCGCCGAGCGGCTCCAGCGCGACCGCGTGCTCCTCGGGGATCCGCAGCAGCCGCCGGCTCGTCGCCACGATCTGCAGGCCGCCCACCTCCGCGAGCCAGTCGCGGATCCGGCGCAGCACCGCCTCGCCCTCGCTCTCGAGCAGGTGCTCGAGGTTGTCGAGCACCAGCACCGCGCCCGCCAGCCGCTGCAGGTCGGGCTCGGCCGCGCCGGGCGACACCGCGGCGGCCACGGCCGCGACCAGCCCCTCCACCCCGGCGACGCCGGCCAGCCCGACCCAGTGGCGCCGCGCCCCCGGGAGCGCCGCGGCGAGCGTGGTCTTGCCGATGCCGGGCGGCCCCCACAGGGTGACCAGGCGCACGCCGTCGCGCAGCAGCCCCTCGGCTGCAGCGCGGGCCGCCGCGCGCCCGATCGGCTCGCTCACAGCGTGGCGGGGACGACCACGAAGTCGAGCGCGCCGTCGTCGGTCTGGACGTCCAGCTGCACGGTGTCGTCGGCCACGACCCCGACCGGCACGACCTGCGCGGGGATGGTGGCCACGGCGGGGCAGGCGACGCCCTGCACCCGCTTGCCGCGCTCGAGGATCACCACGCCCACCGGGCAGCTGCCGACGGGCTCGGTCGCCGACCAGGCCCCGTCGGGCCCCTCGGCCTCGGACAGGGTGAAGGTCCACTCGTCCCCGGCGTCGGTCGCGAGCACGCCCTCGGCCAGCGAGCCCGACACGGTGTAGCCGTCGCCGGTGCCCGACAGGGCCTCGCCGTCGAGCGCGACGGACACCCAGCCGTTGAGCAGGCCCATGGTCTGCGGCCCGCCGCAGACGTAGAGCACGCCCCGATCGCCGTCGGCGACCAGGCCCAGGACGGCATCGGTGCCGTCGACCTCCCCGGTGAAGGGGCGCTCGCCCCCCGCGCAGCCGATGCTGGCGACGAGGACCACGACTCGGAGCTGCGGTGGGCGTCTCATACCGCGGAAGCTAACCGCCACGCCCAGCGACGCCATCACTCCGGGGTCCCGGCCTCCACCCAATCGAGCAGGGTCTGCGCCTCGGCGGCCGACAGCACGAGCTCGACGGGCGGCATGGGCCGGGGATCGCCGTCCACCGCGCGGGCGACGATGCGATCGGCCCGCGATGCCACGTCGTCGTAGGCGAGGAGCGCGAAGGGGGCGCCGTTGGCGGTGGGGTCGCCGTGGCACGCGACACAGTGATCGGCCAGGATCGGCGCCACGTCCTCGTAGGAGACGGCGTCTTCGCTGCCGCCCACGTCGGTGGTGGCGTCCTGGGCCGTGTCGCCCGCGGGCTCGGCGCCCGTGTCGGTGGGGTCCTTGCCGTCGCCGTTGCACCCGACGAGCGCGTACAGAGCAGCGAAAGCCAGTGCGCGAAGTCCGTAGGTCATCCGTCACCTCTGCCCCACCCGGTGGACGCGGGGTGGGGACTCCAGAGCGTTAATCGCCCGGAATCCCGGCGGGTCATCGGCCGGACCGATGGGCCCCATCGCGAACGGTCCGCGGTCGGGCCGGGGGCGCCCCGCTACGGACTGTAGCGTATCCAGTGGAGGCCCCATGACGACAGGCGCCAGGACCCTCGCCCCGCTCGCCGCTGCTGCTGGCCATCGCCTGCACCGGCGTCCCTCGAAGGACACCGACGCGACCGACGGCACGGCGACCGATGCGACCGCGACCGACGAGGACACCCAGCCCACCGACGCGGACGCGGACGCCGACGCCGACAGCGACGCGGACGCCGACGCGGACGCCGACAGCGATGCCGACGCGGACGCGGACGCCGACACGGACACCGACACGACGGTGTTCACCCTGCGCGCCACGCCCACCAACGGCGCCGGCGTCGCGCTCACGGCCGACGGGACCGTCGCCGTGGTCGCCAACCGCACCTCGGGCGAGATCACCGTGATGGACCTCGACCTGCCCAACGCGACGGGCGCCATCCGCGTGCAGTTCGCCGAGGGCGACGGCGAGCCGTGGGGCGCCGTGATCTCCGCCGACGAGACGCGCGCCTTCGCCATCCTGCGCAAGTCGCAGCAGGTCGTCCGCATCGACGATCCGCGCGGGGCCGCGTCGCCGTCGGGGCGTGCGCGCCGCGACCGACGCCGAGCCCTCCGGCCTCGCGATCTCCCCAACGGCACGAAGCTGTACGTGGCGAACTGGGGCGCCGGCACCGTCACCGTCGTCGACACGACCACCATGGCGACCCACGCCGTGGACCTCAACGGCTCGCTGCTCGCCACCGGCGCCCTCGGGAGCGCCGTGGCGGCCGCCCGCCCGGGCCTCGCGCGGCCCTACGCGCTCGTCGTCACCGACGACGGCGACGGCGACGACACCGACGAGACCGTCTTCGTCACCGAGTTCTTCGGCCAGGCCGACCCCAACGCCGCGTTCGTCGACGACAGCTTCTTCGACACGAGCCGCCAGGGCTTCGTCTACCGGTTCACCACCGGCGCCGAGACCGTGCTGCCCGCGATCTCGCTCGGCGCGTCCGCCGACATGGGCTTCACCGACAGCAACGGCGACACCGCGGGCTGCTTCCCCAACGCGCTGTACGCCCTCGCGCTCGACGGCGACGACCTGTACGTCGCGGGGATGTGCGCCTCGCCGCGCGGTCCGGCCGGGCCGGGCGTCGTCGACAAGGTCTCGAACGTCAAGACCAAGGTCGAGCCCGTCCTGTACGTGGTCGACACCGTGTCGGGTGCCGAGGACGCCGCGCGGCGGCTGCACCTCAACGCGGCCTGGGAGGACGAGTACGAGGCCACCGGCGTCCCCGACGACGCCTCCCGCCGCTACCCGCTCATCCCCACCTCGCTGGCGTTCGTCCCCGGGACGCACATCCTGTACCTGTCCGCCTACGGCGCCGACGCCATGTTCCGGGTCGAGTTCGACGGCGCGGGCCAGGTGGCCGAGGTGGGCTCGGTGCTCAACGACTTCGTGAACCTGGCCGGCGGCAGCAGCATCGGGCGGCTCCCGTACGGGATCGCGCTCGACGGTGCCGGCCACGCCGTCCTCGTCAACGAGAACACCCGCAACCTGTCGCTCGTCGACCTGGGCACGCAGGCGGTGGAGAGCGTGGTGGGCTGCGCCTCGCCGGTGGACGCCGCCGATCCCGAGGCCGTCGCCGTCAACAACGGCCGGCGCTTCTTCGTGACGGGCCTCGCGCGCTGGTCGCTCGCCGGCCAGGCCTGGAACTCCTGCGAGGGCTGCCACCCGAACGGGCTCACCGACAACGTCACCTGGTTCTTCGCCGCCGGCCCGCGCCAGACCGTGCCGCTCGACGGCACCTACGCGCCCGACGGCACCCACCGCATGCTCAACTGGACCGCCATCTTCGACGAGGTCCCCGACTTCGAGCTCAACACCCGAGGCATCAGCGGCGGCGTGGGCGCCGTCGTCCACGACAACACGGGCGCGGTGGTCGCCGACGACCGCATCGTGTTCGACGGCAGCGGCATCACCGGCAACCAGGTCGCCACGGTCGCGCTGCAGGCGGGGCTCAACGGCGCCGTCGGCGACATCCTGGACGGTGGGGTGCCGGGTCAGCTGGTGACGGGCGCCGCCGTGACCGCGACCTCCGTGCTGGAGGACTGGCGCGACATCGACGACTACGCGCTCACCATCCGCGCCCCCCGCTCGCCGGTGCTGAACCCGGCCGCCGTGGCCGCCGGGCGGGTCGTCTTCGAGAGCAACGGCTGCGGCGGCTGCCACGGCGGCGCCGACTGGACCATCGCCGAGCGCTTCTACACGCCCGACCAGGTGACCAACGCGGCCGTCGGCGGCACGCTGTCGACCGACACCTACAGCCGCGGCACGCTGCCCATCGGCCTCAACCCCACGGCGGATCTCGGTGGCGGCACCGCGGTGCTGCGCAGCGCGGGCTCCATCCAGTGCGTGCTGCGCGCGGTGGGCACCTTCCCCGCCAGCGGCACCACGGGCATCGCTCCGGCCGGCGTCGTCGTGTCCGAGCGCCGCGACGACATGGTCACCCTCGCGGCCGGCGCGACCGGCTTCGGCCCGCCGTCGCTGTTCGGCGCCGGCACCGGCGCGCCCTACCTGCACGCCGGGAACGCGCGGACCCTCGAGGAGCTGCTGTCGTCGACGTTCTCGTCGCACCACCGCGCCTTCTCCGCGAACTTCACCCCCTCGGGCGCCGACCTGACCAACCTGATCGCGTTCCTGCAGTCCATCGACGACGACACCGTCGAGGTCTCGACCGCCTTCGGGGCGCTGGACACGGTGATCTGCCCTTAATCGGGCATAATCGGGGGTGGGCCGGCGCCGCCCGCGCGGTACCGGAGGGCATGGACCTCGCGCACCTCCGTCACTTCCACGCCGTGGCCCGGGAGGGCGGCTTCAGCGCCGCCGCCCGGGCCCTCGGCGTCGCCCAGTCCACCCTCTCCGAGGCGGTCCGCCGCCTCGAGGAGCAGCTCGGGAGCACGCTGCTGCTGCGCACCCGCACCGGCGTCGTCCCGACCGACGCGGGCCAGCTGCTCCTCGACCGCGCCGACGACCTGTTCGGCCTGGTCCAGCGCGTCGCCGACGAGATCCGCGACGTGGAGCGCGGCGACCGCGGCCGCTTCGTGATCGGCTGCCACGACCAGCTCGGGAGCTACTTCTTCCCGACGTTCCTGGACGGCTTCCTGCGCGAGCACGCCGGCATCGAGATCGAGCTGTTCTGCGCCAGCTCCGCCGACGTGCGCCAGGCCGTCGTCGACCGCGAGGTGCACATCGGGCTGGTCGTGAACACGGTGTCGCACCCCGACCTCGTCATCGTGGACGCCTTCCGCGACGAGGTGCGGCTGTTCGGCGCCGGCCCGCCGTGCACCACGCTCGCGGAGGCGCGGCGGCGGGTGGGGGAGTCGATCCTCGCCATCCCGGGCCGGGCGCCGTTCGAGGGGCTGGCCGAGCAGCTGCTCCACGCCGGCGTCTCGCCGCGGCAGGTGCTGGTGACGGGCGATCTCGGCCTGGCCCGCGCGCTGGCGGCCTCGGGCACGGCGCTGGCGCTGCTCCCGTGGCGGGTCGCCACCGACCGGCCCGGCCTGACCGTCGTCCACGAGGACCTGCCCCACCACGACGACCGCGTGGACGTGGTCTGGCGGGGCGACGCCCCGCGGACGCGCGCGGCGCGGCGGGTGCGCGCGGCGGTGCTGGACGCGGCGCGCGGGCTGCCGCCGCTGCCGGCCCTGGCCCGCGCGGCCTAGCGCGCGCGGAGGTGGGCGACGAGGTGCGCGATCTGGTCGGGCGTGAGCGGCGCGCCGTGGTCCGCGCCGCCGCAGGCCGGGTCGAAGCGCGCCTCCAGCGTGTCGGCACAGCCGTCGTGCATCAGCGGCAGGCGCGCTTCGAGCCCGCGCAGCGGCGGAGCCTGGAACGCGCCGCCCGTGCCCACGTCGACGCTGCCGGCGCCGGGCGGCTCGTGGCAGCCCGTGCACCCGGCCGACACGAACAGCGCCGCCCCTGCGGCGTCGTCGACGTCGGAGGACGGCGGCGCCGCGGGCAACCCGTCGAGCCAGGCGCCGAGGGCCTCGATCTGCTGCGGCTCCGCGGGCGGCAGCCCCATGCGGAGCACGCCCGTGTCGAGGAACAGGGCCGTGAGGTCGGCGAGGGCGCCGTCCCAGTGGAAGGGGGCCGTGGCGCGCAGGCCGCCGCCGAGGGGCTGGGTGCGCCGGGCGCCCTGGCCGGCGAACTGCCAGGTGTGGGCGTCGTCTGCGCCGTCGACGTGGCAGGTTGCGCAAGCCACGCCCGACGGCGCGGCCTCGTGGAACAGCGCGAGCCCGGCGTCGAAGGGCGCTCCGGCTCGGCTTCGAGCCACGGCCCCGCCGCCGACCGGATCGCGAACGGGTTGCGCGTCACGGCGAGCGGCCCGTCGGGGTCACGGCGACGCCGGTGACGATGCCGTCGGTGGCGAGCAGCTCGGCACGCGCAGGCAGTACAGCGCCGGCGCCGTCATCCCCGACGGCGGGTAGGCCGTGGTGAGCGCCCCGCGCCACGGCGCCGCCCCCGCCGAGCCCACGACGGGCGTGGGCTCCGTGAACGCGCCGTCGCCCTCGGGCCACAGCGCGAGGTCGACGGGCAGCACCGCGTCGAGGCGCACGGTCCGCGCTGGCCCGTCCGGCCCCACCCAGCTCACGAGCGGCCGCGCCACGGCGTTGCAGGCGCCGGTGCCGTAGGGGGCGGGCCCGGCCAGGTCGAGCGCGACCTCGTCGGTGACGTGGGCCTGGTAGAGCACGGCTACGCCGCCGTCGGCGCGCACCATCCGGCGCCCGGCCCGCGCGACGAGCGGGCGGCCGTCGGGGTCGGGCAGCGTGGGCAGGCCCCAGCGCGCGATCACCCGGCCGTCCGCGAGGTCCACCACCGCGACGGCGGCGTCGCGGCCGAGCAGCACCCAGGCGCGGTCGCCGTCCAGCACCACGTCCCGCAGCTCGCGCGCGACGGGCCAGCGCGCGCCGTCCGACAGGGCCAGGGTCCCGTCGGCGCAGGCCACGGCCCAGCGCCCGCCCGCCAGGTCGACGCCGCGCGGCGCGTCGCACACCGGCGTCACCACGACCGCGAGCGGCGCCAGCGCCACGACGGCCACCGCGCCGGCGCCCGGCAGCGTCACGGCCGCGACGTCGCCGTCGAGCGCCACCGCCGACGGCGCGTAGCCGCGCGGGAACTGCACCCGCCGGACCTCGCCCGGGGCGTCCAGCGCCACGAGCGCGTCGCCGCCCACGTCCGCCGCGACGACCCACCGCGACGAGGCGGCCGCCGCGCCGCCCACCACCGGCCGCGACACCGCCGGGACGTCGTCCCCGAGCACCGCGACCTGCCGCGGACCCGGGGCGACGGGGCGGCAGGCGGCGGCGAGCAGCAGCCAGGTGAGGGCGCGCGCGGGGCCTCCTCTCCCCACCGTGCCTGCGACCGGCCCGGTGGCTCCCTACTTCGAGGGCACGCGGTAGAACACCGACACGCGCACCGCCCGGTCCTTCCCGTAGTCGGAGTCCTCGTCCTCGCCCAGCGTCTCGAGGCGCTCCTCCGAGATCGTCTCGGGCCCGGCCTCCGACTTCCCGATCGCCTCCTCCATGACGTGCGCGTTCTCCATGTCCATGAGCGCGTCGGCGATGGCGTAGTGCACGGCACCCGCCCGCTCGGCCGCGAGCAGCTCGTTGTTCGTCGCGCGCTCCTCGGCGAGCGACGCCACGCCGGCGGCCCAGGCCGCCTCGTCGATCTCGCCGCGCTCGTGGCGCGCCTTGAGCCGCTCGAGGTCGCGCTTGACGCTGTCCCAGCGGTTCGAGGCGCCGCCCTTCACCTCCAGCATGAACTCGGCGCCGGGGTGCGTGGCGTCGTACACCATCAGCCGCTCCATCAGCTCGCCCACGGTGTCGTAGTTGCGGTCGTCGAGCTCGGCCTCGCCGGTCTCGAAGAAGAACTTCGCCATGTGCACCAGCACCCAGTTCTCGGGGCCGGGGGTCGCCTCCTCGGGCGCGATCACGCCCAGATCCCACTCGGCGTCGACGGCGCCCGTGTCGATGCTGGCCTGGCCGAGCGGCGTGACCGTCGCCGACCCCGTCGGGATCAGGTCCTTCCAGCTGTCGATGTCCTTGTTCTTCAGCATGTCTTCGCCCGGCACGGGGAGCTTGACCGACAGCCCGAGCTCGGAGTCGAAGTAGATGGTGTCGGCGTCCTTGCCCAGGTACAGGGTGGAGGCCTCGGCGGACGCCACGCCCGTCGACTCGCTGAGCGACACGCTCACCATGCCTGCGGCGCAGTCCTCGAACCACGACGGCGGGCGGTACTTCGACAGCGGCGCCGTGGTGCTCGTGGACCCGGGCAGGTCGGCGCCGCCGGTCACCCACGGCTTGCAGACCGAGGTGTCGATGCCCATGCTGCCCATGTCGACGGTGAGGTCGGTCGACCAGGTCAGGTCGGGGAGATCCTTGTTGGTGTAGGTGAGGCGGCTAGATGCGGTGGATCGACTCGCCCTTCACGCAGAAGCCGCCGCCGCCGCGGACGTCCTCGAGCAGCTCGATCTCGTAGACGTGCTGCGCGGCGCGGGGCCCTGGCCGAACGCCTCGGCCCACAACGCAGGCGGCGAGGTGGAACGCGGATCTCGCGGAGGCGCTGCGCGAAGCCGCCCTGGCGGAGCTCGGCGACCGTACGACTCGATGCGGTCGAGCGCTGGCCCGTGGACCCGATCCAGTCGTTGCGCGCGTTGCGGTAGGCGTTCTCGAGGATCGGGGTCGAACGGGACCTCGAGCTCGGTGCGGGCCGTGTCCCAGGGCGCGACCAGCCGCTCGGCCTCGGCGATGAGCGCGTCGGCGACGGACTTCTCGCGCTCCGTCAGCCCCGTCGCGACCTCCGTGTCGTCGTGGATCCAAGTGCGGACCCAGTCCGACGGCGGAAGTACTGCGGCGTGGCGGTGCGGCCGTGGTCGCCGGACGGGACGGTGACGCGCTGCCCGGCCGCGACCTTCTGCCCGAGCGCCTCGGCCTCGAGCTCGAGCGACGGATCGGGGTTCGCGGGGTCCACGCGCCCCTTGCGCTGCTGCAGGACGTGCGCGAACTCGTGCGCCAGCAGCGCGAGGTCGTCGGGGTCCGAGACATCGGTGCCGGCGGGCACCGTGACCGACTCGCCGCGCGCCACGCCGAGCGCGCCGGCGCCGGCGCTGCCGAGCCGCACGTCGACCCCCGTGAGGTCTTCGCCGAACAGGGCGACGCGTGCTCCAGGAACGCCAGGTCGCCGGGGTGGACAGGCGCGGCCGCCATGGCGGCAGGCTGCTGCTGCGGCTCGACGGCCGGCTCGGTCTCGCGGGTGCTCTGTCGCTGCGCCTGGGCGTAGCCCATGTCCCCTCCGGACGGCGGGGAGGAGCGCCGTCGCCCGGGGGCTGCAACAGGTGGTCCAAGGTGCCGGACCGGCGGTGCGGATCGAGGGGGTGTGCGGAGTGCGCGGCGCGCGCATCCCGCGCGGGACAGCCGCGCGTCGACGTGTTCAGGGAGGGCGATGCCGACCTTCCGCCTCGACACGGGCGACGCCGTCGCCTGGCTGCAGGGCCTCGAGGCCGGGTCCGTCGACCTCGTGGTGACCGACCCCCGCCCTACGAGTCGCTCGAGAAGCACGCGCCCGCGGCACCACCACGCGGCTCCCGCTCAAGGCGTCGAGCAACGACTGGTTCCCATCTTCCCGAACGAGCGGTTCGAGAGCTGTTCGCGAGGTGCACCGGGTGATGCGGCGCAGCACTTCTACCCTGTTCTGCGACGCCGAGACGATGTTCGTGGCGAAGCCCGTGGCCGAGGCGGTGGGGTTCCGCTTCTGGAAGCCGATCGTGTGGGACAAGGTGCGGATCGGGATGGGCTACCACTACCGGGCGCGCCACGAGTTCGTGCTGTTCTTCGAGAAGGGGAAGCGGCGGCTCGCGGACCTCGGCGTGCCCGACGTGCTCGCGCACCCGCGGGTGGTGGGCGGGTACCCGACGGAGAAGCCGGTGGGGCTGTGCGAGGTGCTGGTGCGGCAGAGCTCGGCTGAGGGGGAGGTCGTGGCGGACCCGTTCGCGGGGTCGGGGGCGGTGGGGGTGGCGGCGGTGCGGCTCGGGCGGCGGTTCCTGGGCAACGACCTCGCACCCGGGGCGGTCGACCTCGCGCGCCACCGCTTGCTCGAGGCGGGCGAGGGTGACGCATCGTCCAGGTGAACACTTCGTCATCGCGGGCTGCGTAGGCTGACGGGGGAGGCACCATGTTGCTGCAGTGGGGGCTCGCGCTGCTGGCGGGCTGTGGGACGAGCGAGACGCAGATCCTCGAGCACGGCGGCGAGATGTCGCTCCAGCTCGCGCCGCTGTCGGGCGCGGGCGTCACGGTCGACGTGACCCTGCCCGGGCTGAGCCAACAGGCGGTCGACAGCGTCGACAAGCGCGACGCGGCCGGTGTCTTCCCCTGCGACGCCGCCTACATGAGCTACGCGACGAACACGCAGACCGGCCGGCGGATGTACGCCGTGCTCGACATGTGCGCGGCGCAGGTCGAGATCGGCGGCCGGTGTCCGGGCCCGGTGAGCTTCTCGTTCGACCTCGCGGGCGAGGAGGGTCGGCTGTTCCTGTCGATGGATCCGCTCGGGGAGAGCTCGTCCGCCGGGGACCAGTTCTGGATCGGTGGCGAGCTCCCCGTCGACGACCCGCTGCTCGGCACCGAGGGCGCCCTCGAGGGGGCGGTGACGGTGGACGACGGGTGCATGGAGCGGCCGCTGGAGCACCAGCTGGCGGTGCAGTGGCGCTTCCCGCTGCACAGCGAGGTGACGACGACCTCGCCGTTCGACTGGGACCTGCAGATGGACTGACGGTCAGCCCGCGGCGCGCCGCTTGCGCTTCGCGTCCTTGCGGGCCTGCCGCTCCCGCGCGACCACCGCGTCGTGGTCGAGGTGGTCCGTCCCGGCACGCGAGAGGTACTCGGCGTACGTCCCGCGGTAGTCCTCGACGCCGCTCGGCCCGATGTCCACGATCCGCGTCGCCAGCCGATCGACGAACCACCGGTCGTGGCTCACGAACACGAGCGTCCCGTCGTACGCGGCGAGCGCGTCGGCCAGCGCCTCGATGCCCTCGAGGTCGAGGTGGTTCGTGGGCTCGTCGAGCACGAGCACGGTGGGCTGCTGCGCCGACAGCCGCGCGAAGAGCAGCCGCGCGCCCTCGCCGCCCGACAGGTTGCCGACGGCCTTCTCGCTGTCGTCGCGGTCGAACAGGACGGCGCCGAGCCGCGCCATCACGGCGCCGCGCCCCTCCCCGACGCAGGCGTCCCACAGGCACGACAGGACGCTGTCGTCGGGCGAGCCGAGCGCCTCCGCGTGGTCCTGCGGGAAGTAGCCCACGTCGGTCTCGTGGCCCCAGACGACCTCGCCGGCGTCGGGCTCCAGCCGCCCCATGGCGATCTTGAGGAGCGTCGACTTGCCGATGCCGTTGGGGCCGATGATCGCGAGCCGGTCGCCGCGCTCGACGGCGACCGACACGTCGGACAGCACGACCTTGTCGCCGAAGGCCCGGTCGATGTTGCGCAGCTTGAGCACCTCGCGGCCGCTCGGCCGCCGCGCCTTGAAGCGGAAGCCCGGGTGCCGGCGCGAGCTGCGCGGCAGCTCCTCCAGCACGATGCGCTCCATCTGCTTCTGGCGCGAGTTGGCCTGCCGCGCCTTGGTGGCCTTGGCGGCGAAGCGCGCGATGAACGCCTTGTGGTCGGCGATCTCCTGCTGGCGCTTGTCGATCTCGGCCTCGAGGCGGGCGCGGTCCTCCGCCTTGCGGGCCACGAACGCGGTGTAGTCGCCGCGGTAGGTGGTCACGCGCTCGTAGTCCACGTCGAGGATGTGCGTGCACACGGCGTCGAGGAACCGCAGGTCGTGGGAGACGACGACGGCGGTGCCGCGGTACTGCGCCAGGAACTCCTCCAGCCAGCGGATGGCGAGGATGTCGAGGTGGTTCGTGGGCTCGTCGAGGAAGAGCTGGTCGGGCTCGGCGGCGAGGACCTTGGCGAGGAGCGCGCGGAGCTTGAACCCGCCCGAGAGCACGCGCAGCGGCTGGTCGTGGACGGCGACGGGGATGCCGAGGCCCTCCAGGATGGCGCCGGCGCGGGACTCGAGGCTGTAGCCGTCGAAGCGGAGGACCACGTCCTCGAGGGCGCTGTAGCGGGCGTCGTCGAAGTCGTCGGCGGCGAGGAGCGCCTCCTTCTCCTGCATCGCGGCCCACAGCTCCTCGTTGCCCATCATCACGAGGTCGAGGATGCGGGTGTCCTCGTAGCGGAAGTGGTCCTGGTCGAGGACGCCGATGCGGGCGCTCTTCGGGCGCACCACGTCGCCGGAGCTCGAGGACTCCTGGCCCGACAGGATGCGCAGGAGCGTGGACTTGCCCGCGCCGTTGGCGCCGACGATGCCGTAGCGGTTGCCGCCGTCGAGCTGCAGGTCGCGCCGGTGAACGGGGTCTGGCCGCCGAAGGTGTGGACAGGGAGGTGGCCGTGATCATGCGCCCACGTAGCGCGCGGGGCGCCGGTCGCGCACGTCCGGGACGCGCTGTCGCGAGCCCCGCCCGGCGGCACCGTGGTGATTCGCACCGGCTCACCCGCAGGTAAGCCAGGTCGAGTCGCACACCTCCGAAAGGGAGGTAAGCCGCCCTCGATCGCCTGCCCGGCGGTCGCGCGACGATGCAACCGTCACTCTCTGCGCGCCGCATCGTACGCCCCGAAACGGGTCCAACTGTGCGATCGAGGAGGCGCATACCTCCCGCCCGGGTGTCTCACTCGAGCTGGCTTGCTCCGGTGGCGTCCGCCGGCGACAGCGGGCCGCAAATTGACGCGATCGCCCCGACGCGTTTCCGTCATTCAATCCTCCGGCGGCGCCCCGTCGGCCGTGGCGCGCGCCGGTCGGCGTTCTCGTGCGCCGCCTTGCGCTTCGCGTCGGTCTCCCGATCGGCGGCGCGCTCCCTGGCCGGGCGGCCTCGCGCCAGTACTGCGCCGCCATCGCCGGATCCTCGGCCGCCTCGGCCTTCTCTTCGGCCGCCTGGCCACCTTCGCCACGTGCAGTTCCGTCCGAACCCCATCGCTCCTCCCGCCCCTCCATAGCGGGGTCGCGGGCTACAGCGCGGCGGCGATCGCGAAGGCCGGCGCCGCCACGATCCGCCCCAGGGCGTCGCCGTGGGCGCCGGCGACGGTGACGAGCACGACGTAGTCGGATCTTCGGCGGCGGGGACGAGGCCGACGAAGCTCGCCGCATGGCGGCCGGGGGCGTCGGGCAGGGGTGCCGTGCCCGTCTTGCCGGCCACGCGGACGCCCGCGACGGCGGCGCCGCGGCCGGTGCCGTGCTCGCCGTACACGACGCCGTCGAGCAGGGCGCGGGTCTGCGCGGCGACCGGCGCGGGGAGGGCGCCGTGGCCCGCCAGGTGCGTCCAGGCGCGGGCCACGTCGAGCGGGGCGACGGGCACGCCGCCGAAGCACGAGGTCCTCGAGCGTCGGCGCCGACGTGGGCAGCCCCACCTGCTGGTAGACGGCCTCCACGGCGGGGCGGCCGGCCCGCGCAGCGATGGCGACGGCGCCCTCGTTGGAGGAGCGCTCCAGGACGGAGGCCATGTCGCCGTCGGCGAAGGTGTCGCCCGCCGGGACGCCCGCCTGCAGGGCCGCCGCGACCACGAACGGCTTCAGCAGCGAGCCCAGGGAGCATGGCGCGCGCTCGGCAGCGCCGCCGCGGTCGGCGCGGCCGAGCACGGCGCCGGTGCGCGCGTCGAGGACCAGCAGCGCGACGCCGTCGGGCTGGGGTCGCGCGAGGCGCCGGCCTCGCGGGCCAGCCAGGTCGAGGCCGGCAGGGACGGGGGCGGCCGGCGCGGCCGTCGCCACGCCGATGGCGAGCGCGGCGACCGTGGCGGCGGCGAGCGCAGTGGCGACGCGGCCCGCGAGCCGACGGGCGCCGGCACGGCCGCACGCGCCCCTCGAGGCGGCTCGGCCGGGCCATGGCGAAGGCGGCGGCGGGCGCGCGGCGCGCCACGTCGAGCAGGGTGTCGGCGTAGGTGGCCAGAGATCGGCGCCCGTGGCGGCATGTCGCTCGTCGGCGCGGTGCTCGCAGGCGTCGCGCAGGGCGGCGACGGCGGCTAACCCAGGCGAGGGTCGAACCAGTGGTTACGAGCGGCGAGCCGCGCCACCAGGAGCCAGACGTTGTCGTGGCCCTGGACGTGCGCCCGCTCGTGGGCGGGCACCCGGGCGGGCGCTCGGGCGTCCACGCCGCGGCGGCGCTCGCGGGAGCAGGATCCGCGGGCGCAGCAGCCCGACGACGACGGGGATCACGTCGTCGCTGTAGGCGACCTCGCCACCGGTGCCGGCGCGCAGCCGGCGGACGGCGAGCGGTCCGCCAGGAGGCGCGCCCCGGCGACGCCGCGAGGACTGCCCGAGGTGCCAGACGAGCGCGAGCAGGGCCGTGGGGGCCGCGAGGGGCGGTGCAGGCAGCGCGGCGGCGTCGACGGCAGGCTCCTACAACGCGTGCACCACGGCGAGCACGTGCGGGGCGGGAGGGCCGGCCAGCTCGGACCGAAGCCGCGCGCCGAGCGACAGGCCAGGACCGTGAGCGACACTTCCGCTGATCAGGGCGGCGCGGCAGGCGGGGGCGAGGCGGGCGGGCGAGGAGCAGGGCAGACGCGTACACCGCGCCCGCTGCGAGGGCGAGATGGAGGGACATGGGAGCTCCGGGGCGCTACGGGGTGGGCTTGCGACGCGCGTCGATCAGGCGGGCGAGCTCGTCGAGCGACTGCTCGTCGAGCTGCTCGTCGTCGACCAGGGCGGAGACCGGGCGGTCCGCCGATCCGCCGAAGAGGTGGCGACCAGGTGGCGCAGGGCCGTGCGGCCGGCGACCTCGGGCGAGGTCGTGGCGCGGTAGACGTAGCCCGAGGCCGTCGACCTCGTGGGTCGAGTGGCCCTTGTCCGCCGACAGGCGCAGGGCGTGCGGACGCTGGAGTCGCTGGGCGAGTCCGGCAGCTGCTCGCGGATCTCGGCGGCGGTGGCGCGATCGATCGAACCCGGTAGACGATGTCGGGAGCTGGCGCTCGCGGCGGGAGAGCGCCGGCGGGGCGTCGTCGGGCATGGGGGCTCCGCGGTGGTGTGAAGGAATTAACGAGCCGTGAATTTCTTCGCAACCCGCCGACGATCAATTACTACGGTGCCGCCGTGAACTGACGATGCGTCGGCCTGTGAGGATCGCGCCCGGCACGCATCCGGTAGGCTCGCCGCAGGAGGTGCGATGCTCCTGTGGCTCGCCACAACGCGCTCGCCGGGGACGACCGGGCGACGTCCTCGACATCCTGTCGCGACCGGCGCGACGGCGTGCTCGCCCGCGCCCGGCCTCACCGCCTGGAGCAGCCTGCGATGCCAGCAGCGCCGTCGCCTGCGCGGCCGACCTCGACGACCTCGAGGCCAGCCTCGCGCTACGCTGTGCGACCAGGGCGACGGCCTGGCCCTGCCCTCGGCGCCGCCTGGCACCAGATCGACCCGCACCCACCGCCGCCTTCACCGCTGCGCCCGCCGCGGCCGCGACCGCTTCGTCGCGCGCCTGCAGGCCGCCTGCGACGCCGGCGTGCGCCGGGGTTGCACCGAGCTCGGCTACGCCTGGCTCGAGGGCCTGGTCCGCTACCCGAACGCCCGCCGCGCGCGCACTCTGTGGACGTCCGCTTGCGACAGCGGCGAGCCGCGCGCGTGCACCGCGCTGGCGTTGGACGCCGGGGGCTGCCCGCCGCCGACGGCGACATCCTGGACATCCTGGCGCTCCTCGCGCTCGCCGACCTGCCGGCACGCCACGCAGCGCCCCGCGCGCCTCAGGAGCCGCCTGCCTGGCCGGCTCGGGCGTGGGCTGCGCGCGGCTCGCCGCCGACACGGTGGGCGCCCTGTCGGACGCCGCCCGCGCCGCCGCCGCCGACCGTCTGCTGCAGCCGGGCGACCGCCCGAGCTGCGCGCTGCTGTCCCAGCTCGCCTGGCCGCCGGGGAGGCCCCGCGCGACGCCGTCCTGGCCGGCCTCGACGCCGCCTGCGCCGACCTGCCCGAGGCCTGCGAGGAGGCCGCCTTCCTGCGCCGGGCGCGCCGCCCGTCCCGGGCTACGCCGTGCCGCCGCCCACCCGAAGGACGTGCAGCGCGGCCTGTTCGACCTGCAGCGCGCCTCCACCGCTGCTCGCCGGCGATCGGGCGCCGCAAGCGAGGTCGAAGGCGCGATCGACGTGTCCGGCGTCCGCCTCGATCCGCAGGGGACGCCGCATCGGCAATCACCGCGTCGGCCGAGCCGTTCGACGCGGCGTACGGCGACTGCGTCGTCGACGTCCTGCGCACCGCCCACGTCCGCCCCGCGGGCGCCGGCCCGTCGCGGCTCCGTACCACCGTCGACGCGTTCCACGGCGCCGAGGTGAAGGTCCGCACGCTGGTCGCCGCGGGCGAGGGGGTGGGGGAGGGCGGGCGGCTGCAGCGCGCCGCCGACGGCTGGGGCGTCCCCCTCGACGCCTGCGCCGCCTCCCGCCGCGTCGTTGGCGATCCGCTCGACGTCTACCTGGAGGGGGTCGCCGTCCACGACGACCTGCGCGACGTCCACGTCGTCGACGGCATCGACGAGCCCGAGGTCGAGCAGTGCCTGGTGGACTGGCTCGCGGCGCAGCGGGTCGATCCGCCCGTCCACCTGCGCACCCCCGTCGAGCTGAAGGTGCAGCTGCTGCGCCCCCGCGCCGCGCCGCCGCGTGAGGAGGCCGACGTGGCCACCCTCGTCGCGGACGATGCCGACGGTCCGCCCGTCGAGATCGAGATGCTCGTCGTGAGCGTCACGCGCAGCCGGTCGACAAGGCGCGCGGGCGCCTCTCCGCCGCGCTCGGTCCGCTCCATCCACCGCGAGATGGCCGAGGCCGTCGCGCGGATGACCCACGATCGCCTGCACCTGCACCTCACCTTCCGCACGATCCCCGCCGTCCTCGTCACCGAGCGCGAGCTGTCGCAGGAGGGCTTCGACCGCTTCACGGTCTCCCCCGGCGACCTGCCGCCCAGCGTGCTCGCCGCCATCGGCCGCGGGCAGTACGACGCGGTGATGGTGTGGGGCGCGAGCCCGCTCGGCTTCCCCCGCTCGGCCCTGGGGGTGACCTACCGCGGCATCACGGTCGGCGGCGCGACGGTGTCGACGGGGATGGTGCCCTCGCGCAGCGAGCTGCGGGACAACCCCGGGGTGCCGCCCTACGGCCTGCCGCTGCACGAGTGGTGGCACCAGGTCGAGGGCCGCGCGGCGGACTACCTGCAGCTCGACACGGCCTGGCCGCCGAAGAACCACGCGGTGCTGGAGGTCGACGGGGAGCGCCTCGACCCCCGGAGCTGGCTGCCGAACGGCGACTCGACCGTGATCGCCTGGTACGAGCACGTGCTGGACGTCATGCCGCGGTCGTTCTGGGCGGACGCCTGGGGCCGCGGCGAGCGTGCGGCGCCGAACCTGGCGCAGCGGGCCCGCCCGACGGGGGAGGAGGTGCTGGGCGCCGCGGCGCTGGTCGACACGGTGGTCGACTTCGGCGCCTACGCCGTCCCCGCGGCGGCCCCCGGCGCGACGAACCCGGCGTTCGGGCTCGACTGGGGCGCGCCGACGACCGTGGGGCGCGTGGTGGCGCACGCACGCGGCGACTGGCGCGACGTGGCGCTCGAGGTGGGGGAGGGCGCCGGCTGGGCGCCGCTGCCCGCCGAGGTCACCCGCGACGGCGACGCCTGGACCTTCGCGTTCCCGCCGCGCGCCCTCGAGCGCGTCCGGGTGCGGGTCGCGGGGGAGGTGGGCTGCAGCGAGCTCGAGGCCTGGGCCGAGTAGCTACAGCGGCGGCGTGCCGAGGGCGGTGTAGGGGTCGATGGCCTCGGCGGCGCCGTCCTGCCAGGTGTCGAGGAAGTGCTGGATGAGCAGCGTCATCTCGGGGCTGGTGGGCGCGGTGTCGTGCTCCGCGGGCACGACGGTGCCGAGCCAGCTCGTGATGCGGTCCATCTGCAGCACGCCCCAGGTGCGCCCGCCGTGGTTGCCCGACAGCGGGGCGTCGACGACCTCCAGCCCGTCCATGTCGGTGATCACCGGGCGCAGCTGGGCCACGCCGGCGGCGCGGGCGACGGCGAGCCCGCACACCGGCGGGACGACGGCGTCCTCGGCGACGAGCGCCATCAGCAGGTCCGGGTCGCCGCCCTCGCGCCCGGCGGCGAGCAGCGAGGCCCACAGGGCGGGGTCGGACGCGTCCACCGCGGTCTGGACGACGGGCAGCGCGCGCTCCAGGGCGGCGTCGCTGCCGAACATGGCGACGAGCAGGCCGCTCAGATCGACGGCGCCGAAGCCCGTGACGAAGGCGGCGAGGTGGCCGCCGGGCATGCCGAACATGGCGAGGTCGACGTCGGGCGACAGGGTGGTGACGGCGGAGCCGAGCAGGCCGCCGAGCGACATGCCGACGTAGCCGAGGTCGGCGGCGTCGGGGGCGCCGTCGCCGGACAGGTCGGGGTCGGCGACGATCTGGCGGACGAGCTGCGCCTCGTCGAGCGCGGCCTGGTCGATGGACTCGCGCAGGGCGTCGGGGGCGAAGGTGAGGGCGGCGAGGTCGAGGCCGAGGAAGGCGGCGCCGCCGTCGTGGCCGTCGGGGTGGGTGCCGTGGTGCATGGCGTCGACGGCGACGACGGCGTAGCCCTCGGGGACGATGCGGTCGGCGAGGAGCGCGCCCTGGCCGCGCCAGCCGTCGAGGCCGTGGCCGTAGACGAGGGTGGGCCAGGGGCCGGCACCGTCGGGCAGCCAGGCGGTGACGTCGAGGGTGCGGGCGCGGCCGTCGGCGGTGAGGGCGTCGTAGGTGAGGGCGCAGGTGCGGCCGGCGCCGTCCGGGGTGCAGCTGCGGGTGCGCCAGCCGGTCGGCGCGGGGAGGGCCGCGGCGGCGGCGAGCAGGGGCTGGTGGTCGCGGTGGGTGACGAAGGGGACGGCGGCGGAGACGGCGTCGGCGCGGAGGCCGGCGTCGGGGAGGGCGCGGGCGAGGGCGTCGGCGACGGGGGCCAGCGCGGGGTCGCCGCCGCCGGCGAGGAGGTCGGCCTCGACGGGGGAGGGGGCGATGCAGTCGCCGTCGGCGTCGGTGAGGGTGCGGGTGGCGACGATCAGGTGCCGGTGGCCGGGGAAGAGCGGGTGGAGGGGGCGGAGGCGGAGCTGGCGGCCCTCGTCTTCGAGGAACGTCTCGTAGGGGATGCGGACGTGGTCGTCGAGGTCGAGCCACTGGAGGGCGTCGGAGGTGACGCTGTCGACGGCGCCCGACGGGACGGGGCCGAGCGGGCCGGTGAAGCGCAGGACGGCGTCGCCGACGGTGGCGAAGCCGGAGGTGCGCGTCAGGGCGTCGGGGACGGCGGCGACGAGTCCGGGGAGCTCGTCGAGCCAGGGGGCGTCGGAGACGTCGAGGTGGAGGCCAGTGGGGGCGTCGGGATCGGGGCGGGTCCAGGCGAGGTCGGGCCACTGCTCGATGGAGCCGCTGTGGTGGGGTCGTGGCGGTGGGCGGTGGCGGAGTCGCGGGGGGAGGGGCGGGGCGGTGGCCTCGGGGGCGGGCTCGGTGTGGCAGGCGCAGGGAGGAGGGCGGTGGCGGTGATGTTGCGCATGGGTCCCCCGGGCGGCGTGGGGCGCATCATGCCCCCGCGGGGGGCGGTCGGCCACTGCGTCGGGCGGATCGGCCGTCAGGGCCCGCCGGGCGGCTTGGCACGGTCACCACCGCGACCGGCACCACCACCGGGTCTCCGCCCGTCGGCAGGGCGCAGGTGCCCTCGCCGTCCGCGACGTCGACCTCGCGTACGTCCACGACGAGCTCGGGCCCGGTGGCGAAGGTGGCGACGCGGCAGCTCACGCCCGCCCACGGCGCGCCGTCGCGCACCGCTGGGACCTCGGAGGGCTGCCAGTCCGGGCCGAGCGGCAGGCCGAACCGCACCGCCCCCAGCTGCCAGGTGTGCGGCGGCGCTGCGGGGCGCCGCCATCCGCGACCTGGCCGGGCGTCAGCATCACCTCGTCGAGCGCACGGTGCGGGCTCGAGCTGCATCGTCGCGGTGTCGCGGCAGCTGTCGGAGCGGTAGGTGCCCTGCAGGCCGCCGTCGGGCGTCAGCCGCAGGTCGTAGCGATCGACCCGGCAGAAGACCCAGGGCGGGTTCGGCGCCTGGGCCGTGATGGCGTCGTCGCGGAGCAGGTAGCCGCTCGGCGTGAGCGTCCCCGACAGCGCCCGTGTGTTGGTGCCGCTGCGGGAGCCGACCCAGTCGAGCGTGCCCGCGACGGTGTCGCCGGCGGTGCACAGCTGCAGGTGCGTGCGGACTTCGTCGTTGCCGTGAGATGCGCCGGCGAAGCAGGTGCACGACGGCGCGCCAGTGGTCTCGGCCTGGGCGGCCAGCAGGAAGAACAGCATCCGAGCCGGGTAACCGGTGCGGCGTCGCGCGGCAGCGCTTCGGCCGGGCCGGGCCGGATCTGCCTCCGCGCCAGGATGAAAAGGGGTCGGGCCCGATCCGCTTCCGGGGGGCGTGACAGGTTGTCGCGCTTCGGCGCCGCGTCCGGCGGGGCGCTGACGCGTTGTCGACGGTGCCGCGCCCGATCCGCGCGGCGCCGCGGTCCGGTCCTCGGCACGGGCGTTGCACAGGGATCCCGGCAGTACCCGAGGAGACCCACATGGTGCTCGTGCAGCTGGTCCTGCTCCACACCCCCGACGCCGACCTCGCCGACCGCCTCGAGGCGACCTGGGACGTCGACGCCGCCGCCGCCGAGGAGGCCGTGGCGCTGCTGCTCGACGACGCGCGCTTCCTCGCCGCGCCCTCGATGCTGGTGCCCTCCGGCGAGCTCGGCACCCTCGCGACGGGCGACGACGAGCAGGAGCTCAGCGTGCAGCTCGTGCCCGTCCTGGCGGACGACGACGTGGCCGTCTCGATGGAGATCGCCCGCCGGGTCGGCAGCGACCCCTGGTACTACCGCTTCGACCTCGACGTCCTCGACGGCGGCTTCACCGCGGCCTCGCGCGGCGACCTGACCGTGGTGGTGCGGCCGCTCGTCGACCCCGACGAGGCAGACCTCGACGCCCTCGCGTTAGACGGCCGCGACCCCGAGCTGCGCCCCCGCGCCCGGCGCCGCGCCATCGACGCGCTCCTCGTCGAGTAGCGCGGCGCGATAGGGATCCGGCGTGAAGACCGGCTCCCTCCCTCCGGCCGTGCTCGCGCAGATCCGCCGGTTCCTGCTCGGCATCGTCGTCGAGGTGCTCCACGACGAGGGGATCGACGTCGATCTGCGCCGCCTCGAGGTCGCGTTCGGCCCCGACAGCGGCTTGCGCTTCGCCTGGTTCGACAACTGGATGCGCTTCCAGGGCGACGTCAGCGCCCCGCTCGCAGCGCCGCTCGCAGCGCCGCTCGACTCCGCCGGCACCGCCCGCCTGCAGGCCCGCTTCGACGCCGTGTGGCCCGAGATCATCGCCGCCGTCGGCACGCTCCCGCTCGCCGATCGGCTCGACATCACGCGCCAGGAGGTCACCGTCGACACGCGCGACGGCACGCTGCGGATCCGCTTCGATCTCGAGGCCGACTGACCCCGGTCGTCCGCCTCCCGACGTAAAATTCACCAACGGACCCGGTCGAGCGGGCATGGATCTGCGCTGCCCACGGCACGTGCCACACCCTTTGCGCGAGGGACCCCCATGACCCAGGCCAAGCTCGTCGTGTTGCTGCTCCTGCCCGCCTGCACCGCCGAGGCGCCCGACGTCTTCGCGCGCCCCGCTCCGCTCTCCGGAGCCCGCATCCTCGAGCCCGGCTGCGCCGGATCCGCCTATGCCACGATCCAGGCCGCGATCGACGACGCCATCGACGGCGACGTGCTCGACATCTGCGCCGGCACCTACCACGAGCGCCTGTCGGTCACGGGCAAGGCGATCACGCTGCACGCGCAGGGCGGGCCAGGCACCACCATCGTCGACGCGCAGACCTTCGGGCGCGCGCTGGCCGTCTCGGGCGCCGCCGACGTGACCGTCGACGGGCTCGACCTCATCAACGGGCTCGACGCCAACACCGGCGGCGTCGTCTGGTGCGACGCGTCCACGTTGAACGTCCGCAACGCCCGCATCGCGAACGGCGTCTCCGGCAACGGCGGCGGCATGGCCGTCATCGGCTGCGACGGCGGCGTGTCCGACTCCACCTTCGAGGACAGCCGGGGCTGGAGCGGCGGCGGCCTGTTCGTCGACGGCGGCACCTTCGTGGCGCGCCGCAGCACCTTCACGGGCAACCACGCCGACTGGTCGGGCGGCGCCATGTTCGGCAACGCCGGCGCCCAGATGCTCGAGAGCACCTTCGACGGCAACGACAGCCGCTACGGCGGCGCCGTCTACATCCTCGACGGCACCGGCGAGGTCTCCGACAACACCTTCACCAACAACAGCTCCACCGACGACGGCGGCGCGCTCTACGTGCTCAACGGCAGCCCGCTGGTGAAGGGCAACTGGTTCGAGTCCAACGACTCGGGCGACGAGGGCGGCGGGCTGCGGATCAAGCTCGCCACCTCGGTCATCCGCGGCAACACCTTCCAGTACAACCACGCGAACTACCGGGGCGGCGCCTCGAAGATCTCGCACGAGGCCGTCGAGCTCTACGACAACGTCTTCGTCGACAACGACGCCTGGTCGGAGGGCGGCGCGCTCTACATGAAGGAGTCGGCGTCGCTGCTGAGCGGCAACCGCTTCTCGCTGAACTCCAGCGCCTACGGCGGCGCCCTCTCCATCGACACGGGCTGGGGCGGCACCGATCTCGTGGACTGCGAGTTCCTCGACAACACGGCCTCGCAGGACGGCGGCCAGGTCTACGTCAACCTGCCGGGCTACGCCACCACCTTCACTCGCGTCACCATGACGGGCGGCACCGCCCGGCGCGGCGGCGCGGTGTTCGGCGACGACTCCGAGCTCGTGCTGCACAACGTCGTGCTGGACCGCAACGCGGCGTCGGTGTCGGGCGGCGCGCTGTTCCTGAGCCAGGTCACGGGCGACCTCGCCAACGTGGTGTCGTGGCGGAGCAGCGCTCCGTCGGGCAGGGCGGTCACCATCGCCAACGGCGGCGCCTTCGACATCGTCAACTCCGTGTTCGGGCGCAGCGCCACCGGCCCGGCGCTGCAGCTGAACAGCGGGGCGGCGCCGACGGTGCGCTACAGCGTGTTCTCGAGCAACGCGGTGCGCACGGCGGGCTTCCCCGACCCGGTGGGGATCGACGGCAACGTCGACGGCGTGCCGAAGTTCCGCTCCCCGGGGACGGGCGACTTCCGCCTCAAGCCGCGCAGCCCGCTCGTCGACGCGGGCGACCCGGCGATCCTCGATCCCGATGGCACCGTCTCGAACATCGGCCGGTACGGCGGTCCCGACGCGCAGTAGCGGGCCGTAGCGGCTCAGTCCCGGTCGCAGACGTCGCCGCGGCCGTCGCCGTCGGCGTCGGCCTGGTCGGGGTTGTAGTCGTGGTCGCAGTTGTCGCACCGGTCGCCGACGCCGTCGTCGTCACGGTCGGCGGTGCCCTGGTCGGCGAGCTCGGGGCAGAGGTCCTCGTCGTCGGGGATGCCGTCGCCGTCGGTGTCGCGCCAGCAGTCGGGCCCGTCGACGGTGCCGTCGCAGTCGTTGTCGACGCCGTCGTCGCACAGGTCGACGTCGTCGGGAACGCGCGGATCGGCGTCGTCGCAGTCGCCCGCCTGGTCGACCCAGCCGGGGCCGGGCGGCGCACACGACGACAGGGGCTGCGTCGGGTCGCCCAGGTGGTCGCCGTCGGCGTCGCGGTACCAGGTCGCCGCGCCGATGGCGTCGGCTTCGTCGACCTCGCCGTCGCAGTCCTCGTCGCCCCCGCCGCAGACCTCGGGGCCGGGGATGGCCGGGTCGTCGTCGTCGCAGTCGTCGGCGCCCGCGACGTAGCCGGCGCCGGGCCGACCGCAGGAGGTGAGGGGAGCAGAGGCGTCGCCCGCGCCGTCCCCATCGCCGTCTGGGGCCCACACGGCGCCCGGGTACGCGTCGGGATCGGCGTCGTCGCAGTCGTCGGCGGTGGCGGACCAGCCGGGCGACAGCGCGCACACCAGGTCGTAGCGCGTGGGGTCGCCCGCGCCGTCGCCGTCCGCGTCCACGAAGGCGACGAACGCGTCGCGCTCGCGGCAGGCCCCGAGCGCGGCGAGCCGCTCCGCCTGCTGCCCTGGCGTGATCCAGGGGCAGCCGGCGAGCAGGAGCCAGGGCAGGGTGCGCATCGTGCGGGCCGTAACTCACGCCGCCGCACGCGTCCGATCGGACGGCCGACGCTGCGACATCCCTGCGACAGAACCCGGGGTCCGCCCGCGTGATGGACGTCTCGGGAGGTGGGCGTGGGGATGTCGTACGCGAAGGCGCCGTCGAGCGAGGCGCCGAGGACGGCTGAGGCGCCGCCGTCGAGCGGGACCCTCGGGACGCAGCCCTGGGGCAACGCGGCGTTCGCCGAGGACGTCCTCGGGGCCGGCGCGGTCGAGGCGCAGGGCGCCGGACAGGGCGACAGCGCGCCCCTCGCCGTGTTCCGCGCCGAGATCGCGAAGCCCGCGCCCGACCCGGGCGTCGTGTACCGCGCGCTGAAGGACATGGCGCCGGCGCACCGCTTCCACGTGTACGAGGACGCCGACACCTGGGCGATCGTCGCCCGTGTGCTGCCGCTCGAGCAGCTCGCGGAGCTGGTCCCGGCGATGCACGAGCAGCGCGAGCAGGTCGCGCTCGAAGACGGCGGGGTCCAGGCGGCCATCGCCGAGCTGCACCCCGTCCTCGAGGCCCAGCTGGTCGACGTGGTCCGGATGGAGCTCGAGGAGATGTTCGCCCACCTCGACCAGGTGGAGGAGGGGATGCACTACGCGAAGGTCGGGATGCGCGAGACCGGCTTCGCGACCTTCGAGGAGCGCGCGGCGCGCATCTTCGGCCGCCCCGGCGTGACGGTGGAGCTGTCGGCGTTCGACGTGGGCCTGCGGGTGACGGCCGTGTCGCGGGGGATGCTGCCGTCGATCACCGCGTCCGTCGACAGCCAGCTCAGCGGCCACATGAACCTGCAGAGCAGCGCCTTCCCGTCCGTCGCCTGGTACGAGGCCTACTGCATCCCGAGCTTCACCGCGCGCTACGCGATGGGCTCGGTGTTCGGCGAGCCCGGCGCGGTGAAGTGGCTCGGGCAGAAGTGACGGGTCAGCCCACGGCGGCGCGCGCAGCCCGCCGCAGCCGGTGCAGCTCCGCCGGGGCCGCCACGTCGAGCTCGCCGCCGTCGGCGCGCAGCGCGAGCGCCCCGCCGCGCGTCTCGAGGTGCAGGGTGGCGCCAGCGGCGTAGACCTCGGTGACGTCGGACCAGGCGATGGCGCGCGACCGCCACGGCCAGGCCCGCCGGACGACGAGGCCGTCGGCGCGGGCCTCGAGCCGCCAGCGCGCCTGCAGCGCCAGCGCCGGCACCGCGAGCGCGGCCCAGGCGAGCAGGGGGATCGGCAGCAGCCAGGCGATGGGCGGCAGCAGCGCCCACAGCTGGTAGCCGACCGGCTCGGTCACGAGGACGCCGTCGCGGGTCAGCGCAAAGTGGGCGTGGGGGCCGAAGCCGTGGGCCCACTCCACGGCAGAGGCGTCGGCCACGAGGAGCGCGAGCACCGTCGCCGCGATGGCAGCGCCCACCGCGAGCACCGACCACCACTGCAGGCGCTCGCGGCGCACCGGCCCGGACCGCCAGGCGAGGTGCCTGTGGTCGACCCGCGGGGCGCTCGGCCGCGCCGCGGCGGGCAGCAGGAGCGCCGTCACCAGCGCGGGGACCGACAGCAGCAGAGCGAGCGCCGACATGTCCCCATCGTAGCCGACCGTGACGCGTCGGACGGAAAGTGGTTGGATCGCGAACCGGATCCCGGCCGCCGCACACGGTGGGGCCGGAGGGTTCATGCACCGAGTCACCGTGCCACTCGCCGCGCTGCTGTCGACGACGGCGGGGGGCTGCATCATCGACCTGCAGCTCGCTGGGGTCCAGGCCACGTCGGAGGGTGGGGCCACGACCGTCGACGACAGCTACGTCATGCCGCCGGCCGCGCCCGGCTCGTGCGATGCGGGCCTGCTGCGGCGCAAGCAGACCCTCGCGAGCCACGCCACCGGCACCGACAACCGCCAGGCCCTCGTCCCGTTCACGCTCCGCGGCGGGTGGCTGGCGGAGTCCACGGGCAAGGCCGACGACCGGCGCGATCTCGTGTGGACGATGCCGTGCGGGCCGCGCTGCGGGGAGGGGGGCCAGCTGAACGCCGAGCCCGGCGGCGACCCGTACCTCGCCGACCGCGGCGGCGGGTCCGTCGGCCTGGGCACGCCCGGGCGCGGGCTGCAGCTGCTGACGTGCGACCTCGACGGCGACGGCGTCGACGAGGTGGTCGTGGCGGACCCGAGCGAGGACGACAGCGTCGAGGTCGGGCAGAGCGGGCTGACGGAGAACGTCGTCAGCATCTGGTGGCACGGCGACATCAGCAACTACTCGCCGAGCGAGGTCACCGGCCTGGCGGGCGACACCTCGGTCGGGCGCGTGCTCGGCTGCGGCGATCTCGACGGCGACGGGCAGGACGACCTCGTCTACGGCACCGACCAGGGCATCCTCGGGCTGCGGGGCGGCGACGACACGCTGCCGCTGCTGCTCGACCTGCCGCTCGACGGCCCGGTCGAGGCCCTCGCGGTGGGCGACGCCGACGGCGACGGCCACGCCGACCTCGCCTACGCCGTCGGGGGCCGCCTGTTCCGGTGGGACGGCGTCCGGGAACACGACGAGGGCTTGGGCAACGTCGAGACGCTGACGGCGCTCGGCGACCTCGATCTGGACGGCAAGGACGAGCTCGCCGTCGGCCGGGCCGACCGGCTGGAGGTGCGCAAGGGCGGCGATGGCTGGGACGTGGAGGGCTGGTACCGCAAGGGCCGCTGGGAGAACGCCGTCGGCGTCGGCGATCTCGACGGCAACGGCTTCGGCGAGCTCGCCATCGCGACCGCCGGTCCGCCCGACAACGCCGGTCGGGTCGAGGTGTACCCGGTGCTCTCCACCGGCGTCTCGGTGTACGAGAGCTACGCCTGCACCGGGATGCCCGGGGAGGAGCTCGGGATGGGCTTCGCCAACCTCGGCGACCTCGACGGCGACGGCCTCGACGAGCTGGTCGTGAGCCGCCGCCGCCGGGATCGGCCCGTGGACTTCGAGATCTACGCCGCCGGCCCGCAGGGGCGCTGACATGGAGCGGCGACGACCCCACGACCTCGTCCGCGACGCCATCGACGGCGATCTCGACGCCATCGAGCGCGTGGTGGACCAGTGGGTCGACCGGCTGTACGCCTGGTGCGCGCGCCTCGGGGGCCCGACCGTGGACGCCGAGGAGGCCGCCCACGACGTGCTCATGCTGTTCGTGCGGCGCCACGCCACCATCCGCGAGCCCGATCGCCTCGGCTCGTGGATGTTCTCGGCCTGCCGGCGCGTCGTCGCCAACCACCGCCGGCGCGCCTGGTGGCGCCGCTGGCTGCCCGGCCCCATGGTCGAGCGCGGCAGCCCCGCCACGATGGACCAGGACCTCGACGACGCCGCGCAGGCGCGCCGGATCCGGGCCGTCCTCGACGCGATGTCGGTCAACGACCGCGAGGTGCTGACGCTGTGCTACCTGGAGGAGACGAGCGTGGCCGAGGCGGCGCAGATCCTCGGCGTGGCGGAGGGGACGGTGAAGAGCCGGCTGTTCAACGCGCGCGCCCGCTTCCGCGACCAGTGCCGCGACCTGCTGGGGGACGGGCCGTGACCGGCGAGCCGGACGACCGCGGCCGGGCGCTGATCGAGGGCGCCACCCGCATCGACGACCTCGCGCGCGCGCGCATCGTCGGGCGGGTGCGGGCGAGCTCGCCCTGCGGCGCCGCATCGACGCGAGCGCCCGCGACGCGACGGCGCCGCCCCGGGCGGCAGCGCGCGGATCCGCGCGCCGGCTGGCGCTCGGGACGGGCCGCCGGCGCTGGCCGCGCTGGGTCGGGGCGGGGGCGGTGGCGGCGCTGGCGGCGGCCGCGGCGGTCTTCGCGCTGGCGCCGCCGCTGGACGACGTGCAGATGTCGATCGAGGGGGCGGGGCAGGTGCGTGGCACGCGCCACGCGCCGGTGATCGAGCTCAGCGACGGGAGGTTCTCGGCCGAGGTGGCGCCCAACCGGGGCACGCGGCTGCAGGTGCACACCGAGGAGGCCACGGTCCCGGTGATCGGGACGGGGTTCTCGGTGGAGCGCGTGCACTTCGCCACCGAGGTGGCGGTCCGGCACGGCATCGTGGAGGTCCGCTGCGCGGGGAAGGCGCCGGTGCGGCTGCTGGCCGGGCAGACGCAGCGCTGCCTGCCCGAGGGCGCCGCGACGCTGCTGCGGCGGGTGGTCTCGCTCGCGGCCGAGGACCCGGACGCCGCGCTCGAGGCCGTGGACATCGGTCTGCGCGACGAAGACGCCGCGGTGGCGGTGCGCGCGGAGCTGATGGCGCAGGACGTGCGGCTGCGGGCGAGCCGCGACCCCGCGGAGGCGATGCGGGCTGCGCGGGCCTACCTCGAGACGGGGCAGGTCGCGCGCCGTGCCGAGATGTCGGCGTTCGTGGCCGGCCAGCGCTACGCGCAGGAGGAGTGCGGCGCGCTCGGCGCGCTCGAGGCCGCCGTGGCCGAGGATCCGGGCTCCGTGCTCGCCGTGGCGCTCGCCGGCTGCGTGATCGACGAGGACCCCGAGCGGGCGCGGGCGCTGCTCGACGGCGTGTCGGAGCCGGGGGCGTGGCGGGCGGTCCGCGATGCGCTGCGCGAGCGGCTCGGGCGGTGATGCCGCTGTGGCTCGGGCTGGCGGGCCTCGGCTGGGCGGCGCCCGCCGGGGTCGAGGTGGAGGTCACGCCCGGGGACGACGTGTGGCTCATCGAGGTGCGCCCGCCCTCCGGCCCCGCGCGCACCGTCCGCGTCGACGCCCCGCACACGCCGGAGGAGCGGCAGGCGGTGGTGGCGTTGGTGGAGAGCCTCTCCACCGCGTTCTCCCTCCCCACCGCCCTCCCACCCCACCACCCTCGCCCTTGCCCTTGCCCTTGCCCTTGCCCTTGCCCTCGCCCGCTCCGCCCCGCCTGCCGCCGCCGTCCCGCCCCACCCCAACCCGCACCCGAGCCCGTGCCCGCACCCGCTGCTCCGGTCGCGCCCGCCGCCGTCTCCCCCGCCCCCGCATCCCCCGCCCAGCCCTCCGTCCCCGCCCCGCACCCACCCCGCAGTCCCCGTCCCCGTCCCCCCGCACCCACCCCGAAGCACCCGAAGCACCCGAAGCACCCGAAGCACCCGCCCGCACCCGCGGCGCTCCGAGCCCGCCTCCGTCACCGTCCGCACCGACCCCGCCCCCGTCCCCGCGCCCCCCGCGACGCCGACGCCTCCGCCCGCGCCTGGCTCGGCGGCGAAGCCCTCCTCAAGCCCGAGCACGCCCTCGGCTACGGCCTCGCCGCCGGCCTCGGCCTCGGCGGCCCCCGCTGGGACGTGTCGCTCCGCGGCGCCCTCCGCCCGGCGCACGGCGCCTTCTTCGCCCCCGGCGTCACCGTCGCGGAGCAGGCCATCGGCGTCGAGGGCGGACGCGTCGTCCTCCGCTACTTCGGCCTGCGCGCCGCCGCCGGCGCCACCCACCGCGTCGTGTCCCAGAAGCTCGTCGGCGTCGCGGTCGATCGCCCCCACTGGCTGCCCACCGTGGCCGTCGGCGCCGCGCTCGCCCCGCCCTTCGACGGCGTCGGCCTCTCCGTCGCCGCCTGGCTCGAGCAGGATCTCGCCGTGACCGCCATCAACCGCGACGGGTACCCCCTCCGCGAGTCGACCACGGTGCCGAGCCGCGCGCTCCGCGTCGAGGGGAGGATCTGGCTGGGCCGCCGCCAGTAGCGTGCTACGATGCCCTCGGAGGCGGCATGGCGGCCGAGGTCGTGACGGTGGTGCTGGGGGCGACGGGGTTCCGGACGACGGCCGCGGTGCGCGGCCACGAGGTCGTCCTCGACGAGCCCACCGACGAGGGCGGGGCCGACGAGGGGCCGAAGCCCACCGAGATGCTGCTCGGCGCCCTCGGCGCGTGCACGGCGATGACGCGGCGGATGTACGCCGCTCGCAAGGCGTGGGACCTGCAGGAGGTGCACGTCCAGCTGAAGCTCGAGACGATGTCGCGCGCCGACTGCGTGGACTGCCCGCCCGACCCCGACTTCCCGCGCGTCGACCGGATCGAGCGCACCGTGACCCTGCGGGGCGACCTCACCGAGGAGCAGCTGGGCCGGCTGCTCTCGATCGCCGACAAGTGCCCCGTCCACCGCGTGCTCACGCGGCACCCGGTGGTGGTCACCACGCTCGCGCTCGCCGAGCGCTGATCGTCAGCGCTTCATCGGGCAGGTGCTCATCCCGAGCGCCGTGTAGATCGGGCAGGTGCCGAGCGCGCCGGTGACGAGCGGGACGAGGCCGACGAGGCCGACGAGGCCCCAGCCCGGGACGGGGCCGACTGCCATCAGCGACAGCAGCCCGATGCCGAGGATGACACGGACGACACGGTCGACGGTGCCTTCGTTGCGCGGGAACAGGTTCATCGCAGCCTCCTGCCCCGGGCACATGCAGGGTCCGTGCCAACCGCACAGGGGGTGCAGGCCGCTGCCCCCGCGGGGAGGTGTGGGAAAGGGCACGCCCGGTGTGGGCGCGCCTGCCCGCTACTGCTCGCAGAAGCAGAACGCGCTGCGGACCTGCGCGCCCGACTGCTCGACGAAGTCGACGCGCGTGGTGCAGTCGGGCACGTACCAGCCGTAGAACTCCGAGCACTGGGGCGCCTCCAGGCTGACGCCCGCCGCGGTGCCGCCGTAGCCGTCGTACAGCTCGACGCACGGCCCGAGGCCGTCGTTCGCGCACACGTCGTCGCACGTGACGTTGCCCGTGGCGACGCAGGAGCTCTCGGCGATGCAGGTGCCCTGGCCGCACAGCCCCGCCCCGAGCGTCGGCATCAGCGGGCAGACGGTGCCGCAGGTGCCGCAGTTCTCGGGATCGAACTGGACGTCGAGGCAGTGGCCGTCGCAGGCGGCGCCCTCGTCGCAGTACAGCGTGATGTCGACGATGGACTGGGCGGTGTGGCCCGCCACGTCGTAGAACCGCGCCAGCAGCGGCACCTGCTCGTCGCCGTAGATCTCGATGGGCGAGGAGCGGTCGATGTCCTCCCACGACACGCTGACCTCGTACGCGCCCTCCTGTGCGCCCGTGGCGAACGTGGCGAGCGAGGCGCCGTCCTCGTTGAGGAGCTCGCCGCCGATCAGGTCGTCGATGCCGTCGGGATCGGTGACGATGGCGCTGATGCGGAAGCTGTCGTACTCGGTGATGCGGTTCACGTTGGTGGACAGCGACAGGATGCGCGGGCCGTCGGGCACCGACGTGCTGGTCGGGCCGGTGCTCGACGTGCTGCTGCTGGTGGTCCAGGTCGTGCTGGTGTTGTCGTCGTCGTCGTCGTCGCCCGGGTCGACGGCGTCGGTGCCGTCGGTGGGCAGCGGCGCCTTGCCCCCCGAACACGCGACCAGCCCCAGCCCCAGCACCACCCACCACGGTCCTGCCCGCATCGTCGCCTCCCTGCAAGACGGAGCGGATAACGGGGGATGCCGGCAACGATCCGTTTCGACTTGTGACGGCTCACGGGGCCCGTCCGGCGCCGGTCTCCGCGGAGGGGCAATGATCCCGTCGGGTCCGACGTCCTCCGTGCACTGCCAGGAGACCCGATGACCAATCTGTTCGAGCTCGTGACCCTCGGCCTGTTCCAGTTCTGCGTCGTCCGGCAGGGCGAGGTGCGGGTCATCGAGCGCCGCGGGAAGTTCGCGCGGCTCGCGCACCCGGGCGTCACCTGGCTGCTGTCGATGTGGGGCTACGGCGAGACCATCGGCAAGTTCCGCATCTCCCGCATCGCGGCGGACGACGGGGGGCGCACGCGGGTCCTGCCGCGGGTCGTCGACGTCATCAGCACGAAGATGCAGGTGGACGACTACCCGAAGGAGTCGATCATCACGAAGGACAAGGCCACGGTCGAGATCGACGCGGTGGTGTACTACCGGGTGGTCGAGCCCGACAAGGCGGTCTACGCCGTCGAGGACTACGTCGCGTCGCTCCAGAAGCTCGTGCAGTCCGCGCTGCGCGACGCCTGCGGCAAGTACGACCTCGACGAGCTGCTCGTGAGCCGTGAGCAGATCAACGTGGCCCTGCGCATCGAGCTCGACAAGGCGACCGACCCCTGGGGCATCAAGGTCGACCGGGTCGACCTCAAGGACATCGACCTCGGCGCGTTCGGGCAGATCCTCGCCGAGCAGCGGGCGACGGAGACGCGGCGGCGCACGGCGGTGACCGAGGCCGAGGGCCGCAAGCAGGCCGACATCCTGCGCGCCCAGGGGCAGGGCGAGTCCTCGGTGCTCGAGGCCGAGGCCCAGCGGCGCTCGATGGTGCTGCGGGCCAAGGGCGAGCAGGAGGCCGCGCTGCTGCGCGCCGAGGCCGAGGCGCAGGCGACGGTGAAGCTGCGCGAGGCCGAGGCCCAGGGCTACGAGAGCCTGCGGCGGGTGTTCGAGGGCCCCGGCGCCGAGACCTTCGTGGCGGCGCTGTCGGTGCTCAAGGCGGCGGAGGTGGGCGGGCAGCTCGCCAACGGCCACGCGACCAAGCTGTTCCTCCCGGCCGACATGGGCCGGATGTTCGGCCTGGCCGACCACCTGCAGTCGGGGCTGCCGGCGGACCTGCCGCAGGCGGTGGCCAAGTGATCCTCGCCCTCGCCCTGAGCGCGGGGGCTGCGCCCGCCGAGGTCGTCGCCACCTGCGCCGCCGTGTGGGCGCAGCCCGAGCCCGCCGACAGCTATGCGCACCGCCTGCGGGCGGCCTGCGCCCCGCTCGTGCCCGACGCAGCGTGCCGGCGGGCGATCGCGGGCGCGGCCCCGCCGCCTGGCGTGACGGCCGCCTGCGCGGCGAAGGTGAACGACGCCCTCGCGGCGCGCGGCGCGGCGCCCGACCTCGACCCCGAGACGCTCGGGTGGCTCGTCGCCGCGACGTTCGTCGCCCTGGACCAGCCCTTGGGGGTGACCGTCCCGCCGCCACGGCCTGCGGTCGAGCACCACGTCGACATCCGGCTCGCGGCGGACGGTGCGGCGGTCGCCGCGGACGGGGAGCCCGTCCCGTGCGCCACCCCGTGCGGAGACGATGCGCTGGGCGAGGCCCTCGCCGCCGTCGCCGCGCGGCCGGGCTGGGCCGGCGCCACCGTCACCGTGCAGGCCGCGCCGAGCGTCGCCTACGTGCGGGTGGTCGCCGTCCTGGACGCGGTGCGGCCGCACTTCGAGGAGATCGTGTTCGCGGCCGAGTAGCGCGTCAGCAGCCCACGTCGACGCCGAGCACGACCGCGCCCGGCCGCACCTCCAGGCTCGACAGCCCCTGCACGCAGCGGGCGGCGGCGGGCGGCGCCAGCGCGGGGTCGGCGGCGTAGGGGGCGAGCAGCCCGGCGCGGGCGTCGCCGAGCAGGTCGTACGGCCCGGCCTGCTGGACCTGCAGCGCGACCAGCGCGTCGAGCGCGGCCTGCACGCTGCGCGTGACGCCGCCGCGCAGCCAGGGCGAGATGCCGCCGCCGAGCCGCTCCACGGTGCAGGCGCCCGGCTGCACGGTGAGCTGCCCGCCCGGCAGCAGCACGGGGGCGCCGCTGCAGCTCACGTCGGCCTCGACGGTGCCGACGAGCGCGAGGTCGAGCGAGACGTGGCCGCGCCCCCGGACGCTGCGGCCCACCAGATCGAGGCCCGGCCGGGCCACCACCACCCGCGAGACGCCGACGGGGCAGTCGGCCTCGCACACGGTGTAGTCGGCGCCATCCTGGGGCAGGAGCGCGGCCGTGAGGGCCGCGGGGCCGGCGCTGGCCTCCACCCGCCGCACGGGGGCGGCGTCGCTCGGCGCGGCGCACAGGGCGAGCCAGATCATCGCGACCTCCGCGGGCAGGACCCGCCGCCGCTGCGCGCGATTCCCCCCGGACTACAGCGCAGCCACGCGGGCGAACGACCAGTGGTGGCCGCCCCACCGGCACCAGCGCCCGATGATCGGCACCGCCGGCGCCGGCTGGCGCACGACCCGCCAGCTCGCGCGGTCCGGCCCGGCCTCGTCGAACTGCACCGCCACCTCCTCGAACTCGAGGATCCGCCCGCCGCCGGCGAGGAACCACGCCTTGAACGCGGACTCCTTGACCGAGAACAGGCGCTTCGGCGCGTGGCCCGCCGGATCGGGCCAGGCGGCGCGCTCGGGTGGGGTGGCGATCGCGTCCCACAGCCCCGGGTCGAGCGGCGTGTCGAGCTCGATGTCGAGCCCCAGGGCGCGGTGGTCGCTCGCCCGGCCGAGCGCGGCCACGGCGAGGTCGCGGCTGTGCGACAGCGACCCCACCACGCCCGGCGGCGGCGCGGGGGTGCAGGTCAGGAGCGGCGCCGGGAGGGCCACGGGCGGGGAGCCCCAGGTCGGCGAGCGCGGCGCGCGCACAGGCCGCGCGAACGCGAACTCGCGCGCTGGCGCTTCTCGACGGCCCGCGCCACGGCCTCGCCAGGCCACAACGGCGGCGCCGCGCCCTCGATCGCGCGCGCGCGCACGGCCGCGACTCGGGCGGGAACAGATCGGGTGGCAGGGGGGTCACGCCGGCGGATTAACCGGCGTGCCAGCCCGTCCACCCGGCGATCGCCGCCCGCCGGTCGACACCGCGCGGAGACCCGCGTGGCCGGCTCCTGCCGTATACTCGCCGCCAGCAACGGGAGGGTACATGGTGCTGCTGGGTTGGCTCGGTTGGCTCACGGTGGCGGGCGCGGCGGAGACGGACTGTGTGACCAAGGATCTGACCTGGCGGTGGCTGTCCGTGTCGCCCGACGGCGGCGGCGCCAGCAAGGATCGGTGGGTCCACGGCTCCAAGGTCCTGGTCGACGGCAACAGCGACCGCATCACCTGGAACGCCGACCAGGCGTCCATCGTGCCGTTCCGCAAGCACACCGAGGGCGGGACCACCGTCGAGACCTTCAAGTGGAAGGTCACCGTCAGCGCGAAGGACGGCAAGGCGCTCGGGGAGGGGGTCACCGACCCGAAGGTCGAGCTCGAGATGCACTGCCAGCGCACCACCGGCGGGAAGCCGCCGCCGGCGGCCGCAGGCGCGGTGAAGAAGGCCATGCAAGACGCCAAGGCCAAGGCGGCCCCGGCTCCCGCTGCGCCGGCCCCGGCCCCGGCGAAGCCCGCGCCCGCCCCGGAGGCGGCCAAGCCGGCGCCCGCGCCCGCGCCCGCGCCGAAGCCCTGATCCCGGGACGGTGGCGAGGTCGCCTGCGACGCCGGCCACTGCACGGTCGTCGACGCCACGCCGTAGGCCTCACCGGCCGAAGGTGACCCCCGCCAGCACCCGCATCCCGTCGGCGCGGTAGTCGAAGGGGTGCGGGAAGTTCTTGAGCAGCGCGGGGTGCTCGCCCGTCACGCCGTCGAGCAGGTTCTGGCCCGACAGCTCGACCTCCACCGCCGTCCACGGCCGGTAGGCGACCCGCGCGTCGAGCCCGACCCAGCCCGGCACGCTGTCGCCGCGGGCCGCGCGGCTCGTGCCCGGGCCCGGCGCGAAGTCGCTGTCGCGCCGCGCGACGTCGCCCTGGTAGTGCACCTGCAGCGAGCCCGTCCCGCGCCCCCGCCGGTACAGCGCCCCCAGGTTCGCCACGTGCGCGGGCGCCCAGGTGACCTGGTCCGCCGTCGCGACGGCCTCGTCGAGCGCCTCCTCGCCGATCCGCAGCGCGTACGAGTAGTTCGCGAAGCCGCCGATCGGCCCGCGCTGGAAGAACAGCTCCGTCTCGCCGCCGACCGTCGACGCCGACAGCAGGTTCGTCGACAGGTTCAGCACGGGGCTGTAGCCGATGAAGTTGTCGAACTGCGTCAGAAGCCGTTGAGCCGCCCACGACAGCGGCTCGACCACGCGCCAGTCGGTCCGAGCGATGTCGTGATCTCCTCGGGCTTCGAGGCCCTCGATGTTCGACGCCAGGGTGAAGGTGTTGGCCCCGGCGAGCTCGGTGGGGGAGGGGGCCCGGAAGGCGCGCCCCACGAGGAACTTCGCGGTGATGATCGTCGCTCGCGCGCGCCACGAGCCCCACCGCGGGCTCACCTGCTGGAACACCCGCTGCGTCACGTCGGGGTTCTTGGCCTCCACGTCGGTCGTGGCACGGCGAGCCGGTCATGGCGGACGCCGTCAGCGACAGGTGCTCTCCGAGCGCCTCGCCGGAGGTCGCCTGCGTGTGAACGCCGAGGTTCACCGTCGGCAGGTCGTCGATCCACTCCGAACAGGGTCGAGCGCGCGCATCTGCCCGCCGGGGAACGGCTCGTACGTCACGCTCAGGTCGACGTTGCTGTAGTGCTCGGCGTCGCCCGTGTACCAGAACACGCTCGCGTCGTAGCCGACGAGCACGCTGGCCTCGGCCGGCAGGTGCACGGTGAGGATGGCCTTCCCGAGCACGTCCTCGCCGTGGGTCCGCAGGTACTCCCACAGCCCGTTCGGGTAGAAGCCCTCGTAGGCGCCGTCCGGGTAGTACCGCATGTTCCAGTCGATGTCGTGGCGCTGGTACCGCACGGCGTAGAAGTGGCTGAGCCGCTCGCCGTCCTTGCGAACGCGACAGCGAGCCCAGCAACCGGCTCTCCTTCATCGCCTCCGCGAAGTCGGGATCTGGAACAGCCAGCCGTGGCCCGTCTGGAAGTCCCAGCCGTGGCGGTGGATCTGCAGCTGCAGGCCCTCCAGCGCGCCGCGGCCCTCCACCTTCCCGAACAGGTAGCTGCTCGAGCGCTGGTCCCGGATGGTGAACTGTCGCGGGTAGCGGTCGGAGACGTCGACGGAGTCGTAGTTGTAGCCGTCGGTGTCGAAGACGTTGGCGCCGACCACCACGCCGAGCTTGTCGCCCGCCGTCCCCGCCACGAGATCGACGATGCGGTGGGCCTGCGTGCCGAGGCACCCGCGCCTGCCCCCGGTCGGGCAAGATCCTCGGCCGACACCGTGTTCAGGCTCAGCACGCCGTTGGTCGCGTTGGACCCGTACAGCGCCGAGCCCGGCCCCCGCACGATCTCGAGCGAGTCGAGGAACACGAGCGGCGTGAGCTCCCAGGTGTAGGCCGTGCCGTAGAGGTTGTCGTTGAACGGCACGCCGTCGACCAGCATCAGCAGGTGGTTGTTGTTCCACCCCTCGAACAGCCCGCGGGAGGAGACCGTGCGCCGATCGAAGTCCCGCGATGGCGCGAAGCCGGCCTGCCGGTACAGGATCTCGTTCATCGTGACCCAGCCGTAGTCGCGGGCCTGATCGCGGGAGACGACGGTGACGAGGCCGGGCGCCTCGCGCGCCGTCTGCGCGAGCGTGGACGGGGCGCGCACCTCGAGGTTCAGCAGGTCGTCGAGCGACAGCCCGGCCAGATCGTCGAGCTGGTCGATGTAGTCCCACTCGTCCTGAGCGGCGGCGGGGCGCGCCCAGGTGACCGCCGCGACGGCAACCGCAAAGAGAGCGCCTCTCTCCATCCCTTTCAACGCCCCTCCTCGGGTGGCGCCCATGATATTTCAACGCGCGGCGGTCAGCGTGCCCCGAGGGTCGCATGCACGACGACGGCCTTCCCGCCGCGCTCCACGTGCACGTCCACGCGATCCCCCGGCTGGTGCTCCTTCAGCGCGTCGGAGAAGCCGCGGAGATCCGCGATCTTCGCCTTGCCGAGCGCCACGATCACGTCACCGGCGCGGATCCCGGCCGCCTCGGCCGCCGAGCCATGGCCGACCTCCTGCACCTTCACGCCCGGGCCGCCGAACGTGAAGTCGGGCATGGTCCCGAGGCTGGCGGTGCGCTCGCTGCCCGCCGAGACCGCGGCCGGCGCCGCGCCGTCGAGCTGGACGGTGAGCGGATCGGTGCGCTCGGCCAGGAACGCCACGGTCTCGTAGGCGACGTCCGCGACGCGCGCCATGCCGGGCCCGTCGAGCTTGTCGGCGGTGTCGCTCGGGCGGTGGTAGTCGGTGTTGGGCCCGCTGAACAGCTGCACGCCGGGCACGCCGACCTCGTGGCAGGCCACCTGGTCGGAGGTGGCCAGCGGCTCGGCCACGAACGCCGACTGGGTGCCGGTCACGTAGCCGATGCCCATGAACGCGAAGCGCCACTCGCGCGCGCTGTCGGCGCCGATGACCTGCAGCTTGTTCTCGCCCAGCCGCCCCACGGTGTCGAGGTTCACGCAGGCGAACGGGCGGTGGCCCTCGTCGAGCGCGCCGAGCAGGTGGCGCGCGCCGAGCAGGCCGGCCTCCTCGCCGGTCGTGAACGCGAAGCGGACGGCGCGCGCCCGCGGCGGCTCGGCGGCCAGCACCCGCGCGAGCTCCAGCGCCACGGCGACGCCGGACGCGTTGTCGTCGGCGCCGGGGTGCACCTGGCCCTCGTCGCCCTTGCGGACGTCGGGCCAGCCGGTGCCGAGGTGATCGAGGTGGGCCGTGACCAGCACGGGCGCCAGCGCGGGGTCCGTCCCCGGCACCTCCGCGACCACGTTCGCGACCGCGACGGGCTTGCCCTCGGGGCCGTCGGCCTCGAACGGCTGCAGGAACCCGTCGTCGCCCGCAGGCTGCAGCCCGGCGCCGCGGAGCGCCTCCTGCAGCTGCTCCGTCGCCTGCTGTAGGCCCGGGGACCCGAGCCCGCGGCCCGCCAGCGCCGGATCGGCGTAGGCGGTGGCCGTCTTCAGCAGGTCGCCGGCCTCGAAGCGGCCCGGGAGCTCGACCAGGGCGTCGCGCTCGGGGAGCTTCAGCGCGGGGGCGTCCGGGGAGAGCGTGCGCGACAGGGGCGAGTCGGTGGGCTCCCAGGTCCCCTTGCCGGTGTTCTGGGGCTCGGCGCCGGCGAAGGCGAGGTGCGAGTAGCGGGTGTAGTGGGGGAGCTTGCGGGCGAGCCCGGCGATGGCCTCGGGCGGGTCGGCGGTGACCCAGCCGAGCGCCTGCCCGGGGTCGTCGGGGCTCCGCGCGACGAGCACCACGCTGTGCCCGGCCCGCGGCGTGGCTTCCTTGCCGACGGTGACGCTCTTCGCGTCCACCTTCACCGCCGGGAGCCGCGACAGCACGCGGTCGGCGGCCCGGTTGCCCCAGCCGAGGAACCAGACGTTCTCGGCCGGGATCTGGTCGGCCTGCGCGTCGGTCACGATCTTCGGCGCGTTCGGCTTCGCCCAGGCGGCGGCGAGCGCCTCCCAGGCCTCGCGCTCGGCGGCGGGCGCCTCCGCGGGCACCACGAAGGTCGCCTCGTGGCCCGAGATGAGCGTCGACACCGCGGGCGGCACCTCGAGCGGGTCGAGGCGGCGCATCACGTCGAACAGCGGGTCGACGTCGACGCGCAGCGGCTGGGCGTCGAGCCGCAGCGTGGCCTTGCCCTCGCCCGCGCTCACGTCCACCACCGTCACCTGGGCCTCGGGCGCGCCCGCGACGGTCACCGCGACCGGGACCTGCAGCGGGAACGGGTCGCCGTCCTGGGTCTGGGCGACGGTGAGGTCGAGCACGTACTGGTCGCCGTCGGGGTGCGCGTCCGCCGCGGTGAGCGCCAGGGTGGGCGCGCCGGTGCGGGTCGTCCACGCGTCCACGAACGGGCCCCAGTCCTCGCCGGTCACCTCGTCCATCGCGGCCACGAACGCCGGGTACGACACGCGCTGGAACTTCGACGCCTCGAAGAACCGGCCGAGCCCCTCCGTGAACGCCTCGTCGCCCACGCGCCGGCGCAGCATGTGGAAGAGCATCAGCGACTTGCCGTAGCCCACGGCCTCCGACGAGGCTGAGTTCCGGTTGCCGAAGTCGACCAGCGGGAAGTCGGTGTCGCCGTCGACGAAGTCGCTGTAGCGCTGCAGCGTGTTGCGCCGGTAGGTGCCGCCCTCGCCGCGCTGCTCCGACAGCATGTGGTCGGCGAGGTAGCTCGTGAGGCCCTCGCACCAGTTCCCCCGGTCGTAGTCGACGTAGGCGCCGTTGCCCCACCAGTTGTGGAGCAGCTCGTGCGGGTACGACGAGGTGAGGATGAAGGGGAAGCGGATGATCTCGGGGCCCAGCAGGGTGAAGCCCGGCATGCCGTAGCCCGTCTCCCAGAAGTTCTCGACGAGCGCGAACGACGGGTACGGGTACTGCGGGAGCATCGACTCGTACATCTTCAGGTACCGGCGCGTGGCCTGGAGGTACCGGTTCGCGAGCGCCGGGTCGTCCTCGCGCAGCATGGCGCGGACGGCGACGGTGCTGCCGTCGGCGCGCTCGTAGGTGGCGTCGGTCTCGCGCCACGGGCCGGCGACGAGGTAGACCTCCTCGGTCGGGAAGGCCGCCTTCCAGGTGACGGCGCTGGCGCCCTCGACCCGCTCGCCCTGCGACACGGCGGTCCACCCGTCGGGCAGGCCGGAGACGGTGAGGTCGAAGGTGAGCAGGTCGTCGCCGAAGGTGGGCAGCCAGCTCGAGGCGCGGGCGAGGTAGACGCCCTCGCCGCCGATGATGCCGGGCGTCTCCGAGAAGCTGCGCTGGTACTCCGTGGCGACCTGCTCGGGCGGGTGGTCGATGGCGCCCTTCCAGGCGATGCTGACCGGCAGCTTGGGCTTGCGGCGCTTGCTGCGGAGGATCCACTCGTCGAGCGGGACGGCGGCCTCGGGGTCGGCGGGGGCCGGGGCACGCTCGAGCGTCCAGCCCTTGCTCACGACCATGGCCTCCATCCCCTGGTGCAGGGTGAAGTGCCAGGTCCGGTCGTCGCTCGGCGGGAGCGCCGCCAGGGTGTCGACGGCGCTGACCCGGTGGGCCGGCGGGTCGAGCTGCACGCGCAGCTGGTGGTGCAGCGGCTCGGCCGCGCCCGCCGGGGACGGGGCCAGCAGGATCAACCGCCAGGACCACATTCGCGCCTCCTCTCCGCGCCCCCCGGCGCGGCCCGCGAGCCTAGCAGAGGCGGCCGGCCGGTGACACCCGGTCCGGCGCGCGCGGATTCGCTGCGGGCGCGGTGACAGGTTGGCGAGGGACGGCGTCGCGACGTCGGTGGCGGCGGGCTGGCAGGCGTGGCACGGGCGTTGCTCCCTGGGCGCGTGGGAGGTCTGCATGTCCCTTCGTCGGCTGGTGCCCGTCGTCCTGTCCTTCGTCGCCGTCCCCGCCCTGGCCGGCGTGTGGCGCCCGCCCGCCCGTCCGCCCGTCCCGGTGCACGACGTGGCGCCGCTCGAGCCGCTGGAGCGCTGCGAGGCGGCGGGCGCGCTGGAGCTGCTGGTCCAGGGCGTCGAGCGGGACGCGCAGGGGGTGCGCGCCGAGCCGGGCGTGACCCGCGCGTTCCGGCACCTGGCGCACTGCGATCGCAGCGGCCCGGTCGACCCCGACGACGCCAGCGCCGTGGCGCTGCTCGCGGAGGCGTCGCTCGCGGAGGCGGTGCGGCTGTCGGCGCCCGAGCGCGCGACGGCGGCGCTCGAGACGTGGGGCGCGGCGCTGCACCAGGGCCACGACGGGACGTTGGTCTCGGCCGCCCTGGCGTACGACGTCGAGGCGGACGCGCTGGAGGCGCTGCTGGCGGTGGCGCCGCGGCTGGCGGCGGCGGATCGGGTCCGCGTGGCGGGCGCGGCGGAGCGGCTGCACGGGCTGCAACCCGCCCCGACCGCGGCGAGCGACATCGCGGCGACGGACCTGCTGTGGGTGTCGGACGCGCTCGACGCGCCCTGGTGCCGGCGCGCGCTGGTGCGGGCCGCACCCGCGCTCGACGCGGCCGCCTCGGCGCGCGATCCCGCCGGGATCGCGGCGGCGGGCGCGGCCGCGGTGGAGGGCTGGCGGGGCTGGGTGCCGGGGAGCCGCTGTGTGCCGGTCCTGGCGTTCACCCTGACGAAGCTGCTCGAGCGGGCCGCCGTCGTCGACCGCGACTACGGACGGCTGCAGGAGGCGCTGCACGCACCGTGATCGTCCCTTCGCCGAACTCGCCCGGATGGCTGGCCCGGATCGTGCGTTGACCGCCGGCGTCCCCCGGGTTTCTGAGAGTCCGGGGGGGGAGCGTGCAGACAGCGGACGACCGCTTCGAGCTCGGCACGGCCGAGGTCCTGCTCGCGGAGCGCTGCGTGCGCACCGCCGGCGGCGTGCAGCCACTCACACCGCTCGAGGTCGACCTGCTGCGCTTCCTCGCCTCGCAGCGCGGCCGCACCGTCTCGCGCGAGCAGCTGCTCCAGGAGGTGTGGAGCTACTCGTCGCGCGCCGTCACCCGCGCCGTCGACAACACCGTCTCGCGGCTGTGCCGCAAGATCGAGGACGACCCGAAGGCGCCCCGCTGGCTCGTCTCCACCCGGGGCGGCGGCTACCGGCTGGAGCTGCCGCCCGTCACGGTGCTCCCGGCCGAGCCCGACGGGCTGGTGGGCCGGGCGGCCGAGATCGCCGAGATCCGCGCCCAGCTCGAGCAGAGCGCGCGCCTGCTCACGCTCACCGGGTCGGGGGGCATCGGGAAGACGCGCCTCGCCGTGCGCGTGGCGTCGCTGCTCGCGGGGGAGGCCGGGGCCTGGTTCGCCGACCTCACCACCGCCCACGACACCGCCGAGGTCGCCCACGCGACCGCCCAGGCGCTCGACGTGGCGCTCGGGCCGCAGGATCCCGTCGTCCAGCTCGGCCACGCGCTCGCCAGCCGGGGGCGGGGGCTGCTCGTCCTCGACAACGCCGACCGGATCGTGGTCGACGTCGCACGCGCCGTCCGCAGCTGGCTCGAGCGCGCGCCGTCCCTCCGGGTGCTCGTCACGAGCCGCGCCCGCCTCGGCGTGGCCGGCGAGGTGCTGTTCGAGGTCTCCCCGCTCCCCCGCGACGCCGCCCGGGCGCTGTTCGTCGCCCGCGCGGCCGCGGTGCGGCGCGGGTTCTCGGTGGCGGCGCCCGAGGAGGAGGCGCTGGAGCAGCTCCTCGAGCTGCTCGACGGGCTCCCGCTCGCCATCGAGCTCGCCGCGGCGCGCGCCAACCTGCTCGGTCCCCGCGAGCTGCTCGCGCGGATGAGCGACCGCGGCCTGCTCAATGCCTTCCGGCAGTGGCGCGACGAAGCCGACCGGCACCGCACCCTCGAGGCGACGTTCGACTGGAGCTGGCGCAGCTGCTCGATCCCGCCGAGCGGCGCGCGCTCGGCGCGCTGACCGTCTTCGCGGGCAGCTTCCTGCTCGAGGCCGCCGAGGCTGTGCTGGCGCCGCTCGGGCTCGACATGGTGCAGCGCCTCGTCGACCAGAGCCTGGTGCGGCGGGTGGACGGGCGCCTCGCGCTGCTCGCCACCATCCGCCAGCACGCCCGCCGCGCGCCGGGCGAGGTCCTGCGTGATGGCTGCGCCGCCACGGCGTGGTACGCCCGGCTCGGCGACGAGCCATCCTCCGCGCCGCCGTCGCGCCAGAGGCGCCGCCGCCTCGCCACGGAGCTCGCGAACCTGCGCGCGGCGTCGCGGGCCGCCGTCACCGTGGCGACGGCGACGTCGCCGCCTGCACCGCGCGCGCGGCCTGGCGCGCCATCGAGTTCCAGCTCCCGCCGAGCGAGGGCGTGGCCCTGCTCGAGGCGGCGCTCGGGCTGGGCCTCGACGACGCGCTGCGCGCCGCCACCAGCACCGACGCCTCCAACGCCTGCCGCATGGCCGGACGCGGCGAGGCCGCCCAGCGCCACGTCGACGCCGCCCAGGCCCTCGCCGAGCGCCTCGACGACGACGTCCTGCGGGGGCGCGCGCAGTGGCAGCTCGGCTCCATCGCCCTGCACACCGGCCGCGCCGCCGAGGCTCAGGCCGCCTGGGAGCGGGCCCTGGCGCTGGCCCGCGCCGCCGGCGAGCCGCAGCTCGAGGCCACGAGCCTCGGCGGGCTCGGCCTCGTGCACCTCATGGCCGGCCGCCTCGACGACGCCGCCTCCTGCATCGAGGTGGCGATCCACCAGCACCGCCAGCTCGGCAGCCGCCGCAGCGAGGCCGGGCTCACGAGCCTGCTCGGCTCCATCCGCTGGGAGAGCGGCGACGCCGCGGGGGCTGCGGCGCTGCAGCGCCGGGCGCGCGACGCCCAGCGCGAGCTCGGCGACCGCCGCTCCGAGGCGACGACCCTCACGAACCTCGCCATCTCGGTGACGCAGCTCGGCCGCCCGGAGGAGGCCCTGGCGCTGTACGAGGAGGCGATCGCGCTGCACCGCGCGTCGGGCAACCCGTTCGGCCTCGCCCAGACGCTCGGCAACCTGGCGGTGCTGCACGCCGATCTCGGCGAGTTCGAGGAGGCGAGGGCGGTGCTCGAGGACGTGCTGGTGCGGGTCCAGGCGCTGGGCGACCGCCGCTCCGAGGGCGAGACGCTCGTGAACCTCGGCCTCGCGCACGTCGAGTGCGGGCGGCTCGACGTCGGCGTCGACTCGCTCGAGCAGGGCCTCGCGCGGTGCCGTGAGGCCGGGCACCGGCGGATGGAGGCCATCGCGCTCGGGGCGCTCGGCGAGGCGCTGCGGCGGCGAGGGGAGCGGTCCGCGTCGCGCGCCCGGTTCGCGGAGAGCGAGGCGCTGCTGCGCGAGCTCGCCGTGCCGCCGGCGCTCGCTCAGGTGCTGCTGTGGCGCGCGCTGCTCGAGCTGGACGCGGGCGACCCGTCCGCCGCGGGCGCCGTGCTCGAGGAGGCGGAGGCGCTGGCGGGGGGGGTGGCGCCGCGGACGCGCCTCGCGGCGATGCTCGCGCGGGTGCGGGAAGCGGTCTCCCGCGCGCGTTAGCGAACTCCGCGGACCGCTCGAAGCGGCGCTCGCGAAGCTCGGCCTGTTCTGACGGTGCTAGGATGCGCCGAAGGAGGCGTACGCCCGATGCTCTGGTGGTTCGCTGCGGCCTCGGCCGAGCCGTTCTACGACGCCGTCGAGCACCGGGTGGTGGTGCACGGCTCCGACACCCAGCTGCGCAGCCTCGCGACGCGCGAGCTGCGCAGCCACCATCTCCCGCTGGTGCTGCGCACGCGCGCCGGGGCCGAGGAGCGGGTCCGCCCGTCGTCCCGCCGGGTCGGACCGCTCGTCTCGGGGCTGATCGTGACCCTGCTGCGCGGCGAGGAGGGCGCCGAGATCGACGTCGTGATCGACGCCCGCGACGACGGCGGCTACGACCTCGCCACCGTCCGCTGGGAGCCCGATCGGGTCGTGCTCGAGCAGGGCGCCACGCACGCGCAGATGATCACCGAGGGGCCCGACGTGGCCGAGCTGCGCGAGCGCTACGGCATCGGCGTGCTGGTCGGCGTGGGCCGGGACTGGGACCCGCTGGCGCGCGGCGTCCTGCGCGACGCGATGGAGCGCCTCACCCCGGCCGAGCGCGCCGTGCTGGCCGACCTCCCGTTCCACCGCACGGCGGCGCCCTCGGCGCGGCTGGCCGAGCGCCTCGACGAGGGCACGCCCTCCGCCGTGTACGCCTTCGACGGCGCCGGCGAGCGCATCGAGGTCTACGACGTGGCCGTCGACCCGAGCTCGTCGTTCCGCGGCAGCCCCTGGGCGCCGGTGCACCCCTCGGTCGCGGTGGTCCTGCACGAGCTCGGCCACGCGCTGGCCCACGTGCCCGACAGCGCCATGAACCGCATCATCGCCGCCGACGACGCCGACGTGACCCGGATCCACGAGCTCGAGGCCCTGGAGCGGCCCACGCCCGCCGAGCGGGACGAGCACGAGCAGCTCGTGCACACGGTGCTGGCCCGCCGGGCCGCGGCGGAGGGGCACCTCGCCACGCTGAAGGAGGGCGCACCGCTGGTCCGCGCCTGGCTCGAGGCCACCGGCGGCGAGACCCCCACCCGCTACGGCGAGACCTCGCCCGAAGAGGGCTTCGCCGAGGCCTTCGCGCTGCACCGGTGCGATCCGGAGGCGCTGGCGCGGGCCGCGCCGCGGTCCTACGCCTGGTTCGAGCAGACCGACCTGGCGGCGCTCACGCTGAGCGCCGCCCCCTGAGGTCGGCGCCCTCAGTGCTTGCCGTACGCGAGCGGCGTGCCGGCGCGCAGGCTGATGATGTAGGCCTCCATGGCCCGCATCCGTGGGTCGTCCGCCGACATCGGCTCCGCGCGCACCGGGTGCTGCAGGCACCAGTTGATCATGTCGCGCAGCAGCACGACCTGGCCGATCTGGGTCTGGTACTTCGGGTAGGTCTCGGGGTGCGTGTTCGCCGCGTTCGGGTGGCACATGTCGCACGACACGGCGATGGTGCTGCCGAGCTCGTCGGCCGAGTGGAACACGCGCGACCCGGCCACGGCGAGCTTCTCGGTCTCGCGCGACCACGTGAGCAGGTCCTGCTCGGTGTAGTCGCGGTAGGGGTGCCCGGCGGCCTGGGTCTGGTCGGCGAGCAGCCCCGAGTTGTCGGCCGGGGGCACGAACTTGCGCGACTGCTTCTCGTCGGCCTCCCAGTCGACGTCGGGGTGCTCCTGCTGCCACTTCTCCATCAGCGTGGCCGCGACCGCCCGCCCGAACGCCTCGGTCTTCGGCTCGGACGCCGAGACCTCGGTGGTCGTGTGGTTGTCGCAGAGCTTGACCTCGATGTTGTCGTTCGGCGCCGACTTCGGGCAGCCGAGCAGGCAGAGCGCGAGCAGCGACGTCGCGCCGGCGATGTTCGGACGCATGGTCACCTCAGTAGGACTTGGCATTGGGCGGCAGCTCGCTCGGCTTCTTCCCGTTCGTGGTCATGTACTCGCTCGTGACCTCGATGGGATTGCGGTTCCACAGGTTGTAGACCTTGTCGACGAGGCCGTCGGGGTGCACGATCACCTCGCCATCGCCGCAGCCGTCGTTCGGGTCGAACGGATCGGGGCGGTTCATCTGGATGGTGAGCTCGGGCAGGCCCTCGGGCGCGTACGGCCACGGCCAGGCCGTCGACAGCATCCCGTGGAACCGGATGTTGCCGATGCGGTTCGTGAGCAGCTGGTGGGTGTGGCCGTGGATGACCGACACCTTGTCGAACTTCTTCAGGATGGCCTGGATCTCGTCGGCGTCGTCGGTCCAGAAGTTCCAGGGCTTGTACAGCTTGTAGAGCGGGCTGTGCGAGAACACGACCAGCGGCGTCTTCTTGTCGACCTTCGCGAGGTCGTTCTTCAGCCAGTCGCGCTGCGCCTCGCCGACCGTGAACGAGTTCTGCTTGCCGTTGTCGAGCCCGGCGACCGTCTTCATGCGCTCCATGGGGGTCATCCCGCGGGCGGTCCAGAAGTCGGCCTCGATGACGCTGTTGAGCACGACGAAGTGCACGCCGTTGTGGTCGAACGAGTAGTTCGGCTCCCCGAACAGCTCCTGCCAGTGCTCGCCCATGTCGAGGTACCAGTCGTGCTCGCCGACCATCATCCGCACGGGCGCCTTGACGGCCTTCAGGATCTCGGCGCCGAGATCGAGCTCCGCCTTCTGGCCGAGCTGCGCGAGGTCGCCGCCGTAGAGCACGAAGTCGGGCTGCGGGTCCAGCCGGTTGATGTCGTCGACGGCGCGCATGAGCGAGCGGACGAAGCGGTCGTTGATCTCGCGCTCGTACAGGTGCGAGTCGGAGAGGTAGGCGAAGCGGAAGCCGCCCTTCGCGCCGTCGTCGGCGGCGTAGGCCACGTTGACGGGCAGGAACGAGGTCGGCGTCACCGACACGCCCGCGGTGGCCGCCGCGGCCGCGGCCGCCGACGACACCCGCATGAACGAGCGGCGGTCGAGGTTCTGGAGCCCCTGTAACAGCGCGTCGCGCTCCTCTTAGTCCCGGGTCTCGACGCTCTTTGGCGCCTTGGGGCGACGCTGGCTCACTGGGCACTCGGGGGCGGGCGCGGGGCAGGGGCGGCGGGACGGCCTCGCCGAAGATGCGGCGCTCGAAGGGGAAACACCTTCCGCTGGGCGAGGTCGTCGTCGCGGAACGGCCGCTGCGGAGGCCGCGCGGTGCGCTGCTCCCAGCTGCGCCGCGCGTTGAGCGTCGGCGAAGCGCCGGTCGGTCAGGGGAACAGGAACGCGACGAGGTCGTCGATCTCGGCGTCCGACAGCGCGAGCGGCTCGATGCCGCCGTCGAGCCAGGGGTTGACCTCGCCGCCCTTGTTGTAGTGGTCCATCACGTCCCACAGCGTCTGCATCGAGCCGTCGTGCATGTAGGGGCCGGTGATGCCCACGTTGCGCAGCTGCGGCGTGCGGAACGAGCCGATGTCGGCGCGGTTGCGGGTGACCATGAACCGGCCGAGCTCCGACAGGTTGGTGCCCACGGCCAGCTCGTCGAGCTTCTTCATCGACGGGTCGGCGTCGAGCGCGGTCAGCGCCTCGGCGACCAGCCCCTCGAAGTTCTGGGTGCGCGCCGACACGCCGACGTTGTGGAACCGGTTGTCGGTGCCGAGCGGGTTCGTGGCGTTGATCTGGTGGCAGGCGGTGCAGCGGCCCTTGCCCTCGAACAGGGCGAAGCCGCGCTGCGCGGCGGCGTCGATGGCGCCGGCGTCGCCGGCCAGGAACGCGTCGTAGGGCGCGTCGAGGAACACGAGCGTGGTCTCGTAGGACGCGATGGCCGTGGCCACGTCGTCGTAGGTCATGGCGCGGCCGAAGACCTTCTGGAACTCGGGGCCGTAGCCCGCCGCCTGCAGCGACTTCAGCGCCGCGGCCTCGTCGGGCTGGGCCATCTCGACGGGGTTGAGCACGGGCTGCTTGGCCTGCTCCGTGAGGTCGGCGGCGCGGCCGTCCCAGAACTGGCTGCCGAGCAGCACGGCGTTCATCGTGGTGGGCGCGTTGCGGCGGCCGAGCTGGTCGGCCACGCCCTCGGAGACGTTGCGGCGGTCGGTGAAGCTGCGCGTGCTGTCGTGGCAGGTGGCGCAGGCCACGGTGCCGTCCTTCGACAGCGCCGCCTCGAAGTACAGCTTCTCGCCGAGCGCCACGACCTCGGGCTTCGGCAGCGCCTGCTTCGGCTGCTGGTGCTTCCACAGGACCGGGTCGAGCCCGGCGGGCGCCCGGTCGAGCGCCACCTGGCCCACGAGCTCGTCGGCCCGCGCGCGCTGGGCGTCCATCGGTGCGGCGCCGTGGGCGCCCCCGGCTGGGGCCGGCGCGTCCGCTGCCGCCAGGATCGGCGCAGCGAGCAGCAGCCAGCCCGGGTGCGAGTGCTTCCTCATCCTCGGCCTCCGCGAAGTGGTCTTTTATTAGACCAATTCTAAATCTTTGACCACTGCAACGGGGACGGGGCTCCGGGAAGCCAGCGGGATAGCCCGGCTTCGGCGGATCGGTGCGCAGCCCGTTCTCCGTCCGGCGTTGCGGGTGGTGCGGATCGTGTACACACTGGGGCATGGTCCTCATCGAACGACTCCGGGCGCGACAGTGGCGGCTCTCGGCCCAGCGGCGCGTGATCGCCGAGGTGCTGAGCGGGCCTTCGCTGCACCTGACCGCCGAGGAGGTCACGCAGCGGGCGCGCGCGGCGCTCCCGGAGATCAGCGTCGCCACCGTCTACAACACGCTCAACGAGCTGGTGGGCATGGGGGAGCTGCGCGAGATCGACGGCATCGGCCGGCTGCGCCGCTACGACCCGAACACGGTCCAGCCGCACCACCACCTCGTCTGCGTCGGCTGCGACCGGATCCTCGACGTGTTCCCCGAGGAGGACTTCGCGGGCGCGCTGGAGCCGTCGGAGCGGCACGGGTTCGAGGTCCACCGCGCCGACGTGCTGTTCTCGGGGCGCTGCCCCGGCTGCCGCGAGGGCTAGGCCAGCCGGCGGCGCAGCCAGAGCAGGGCCAGCAGGCCGAGCGGGATCCCCGCCGCGCCGGAGCCACTGCCCTCGAGGTCGATCTCCACGCCCAGCGGCTCGATGCTGTCCTCGAAGGCCAGCACCACGTCGCGATCGTGCACCGCCGTGGGCGCGAGGGTGTCGAAGCGGGTGAGGAAGAACACCGACTCCGGCAGGCGGTCGGCGTAGGTGCGCGCGTAGGTGCGGTCGGCGCCGAGCGCGGTGAGGTGGGCCGTCCACAGGTCGAGCGGGTCGTCCGACAGGGCGCCCGAGAGCTGGTCGGTGTCGTCCTGGGTCCAGCCGTCGGCGACGGTCGCGCGCGTGTCGCCCACCACGTACAGCGTGGTGCGCTGGGTCGGCACCGACGCGTGGCGCGCCATCACCGCCGGGAACGACAGCGTGTCGCCCTGGTAGCGGATGCTGATCGGCGGCAGGGCGTGGTCTTCGGCCTGGTCGGCGCCGACGCTCACCTGGATCGCCGCGAACGTCTGGCCCGTCGCGACGTAGTAGTCGATGTCTTCGGCCGGCAGGCCCGCCCAGCCGTGGTCGTCGAACCAGGCGGTCAGCGCGGCGGCGTCGGCGGCGGTGACGAGCGTGTAGTCGTAGGTGCCCGTGAAGCCGTAGCCCACGACGGTGACGGCGTTGTCGCCGCCGCGGGACTCGAGCGAGCCGCCGGCCTTGTCGTTCGCGACCGCGCCGCAGCCGCACCCGGTGGGGGTGCCCGCGTCGTCGGCGAAGCGGTAGACGGTGGGCGACGACAGCTCGCGGTAGCTCGCGAGGATCTCGGCGTTGCCGTCGCTCACGAGCTCCACGGGGCCCGGCACCGGGATCACCCAGCCGAGCTCGGTGGCGTCGCCCTCGAACCGCACGCCGTAGGTCACCGTGACCGTGCCGTCGCCGACCTCGTAGAGGACCTCGGCGGCGTCGGACTCGGCGAGCGTGTCCTCGGTGTGGACCAGCCCCGCGCACGCCCAGGCGGTGCTCGCCTGCGTCAGCGCCCACATCACCAGCGTCATCTGTGCTCCGCCGTGCCCACCCCGACCTTAGTCCGCCGCGGACGCATCCGTGCAGTTCGACGGGCGATCGTTGCCCGACAGCGTGAAGTCGCCGCACGTCAGGTAGAGCGGGTGGGCGAGGCCCGCGATCACCGAGCACAGGCCGACGAAGCAGACGATGCCCGCGAACCCGAGCCGGTAGCGCCAGCTGTGGAACTGCACCAGCTCCGGGTTGAGGATGCGGGCCAGCAGGTACAGCACGTAGGGGAGCGACACGAGGAACACGATCAGCGTGCCGAGGCCCACCAGCACGGAGGCCAGGGTGACGAGCCAGCCGAGATCGGTGTCGGCATAGCGCAGTCCCTGCGTGAGCACGAAGGCGCCGAAGAAGTAGGTGCCCGGCAGCAGCAGGATCGCGCCGCCGCCGAGGCCGATCGGCTTGTGCCCCGTCGGGACGACCAGCGAGCCGAGGACCACGGCCGTCGCGACGACCCACAGCGTCAGGTACTTGTCGAAGAAGACGTCGCCGTAGACGGCGAGGTTGAAGCCGAGGTCCCAGACGGCGAGCGAGCCGGTGACCGTGGCGAGGAGGAAGGTCTGGGCGTCGACGTGCGCCCGGGCGTCGGTCTCGGGGGCCGTCGAGGGGACGGGATCGTCGTCTGGCTCGATCTGGTCGATCTGTTCGATCGTCGTCGTCTTCGCCGAGCCACCAGCGAACGCCGTAGGATCCTCGTTCGCGGGCCGGGTACTTGGGCGGGAGGGCGTCCGGCAGGTGAGACACGGCGAGACGAGCGTTGCGCGTGCGCGTGGGGCGGGAGGGAAATACTCTACGAGGACCGTCGTACGAGCACCGTGCCACTACTCGGAACTGCCCTTCGGAGGCTCTCATGCGCCGCGTGTCCTGGCTCTTCGCCTTCTCCCTCGCTGCCGCCGCGATCCTCCCGGCCGCCTGGGCCTGCGACGGTGAGGGGCCGTCCGGCCACACCATCGACGACGTCCGCGCCGACGCCATGTCGCGCTACGAAGCCGAAGACTACGACGTGTTCGTCAACCTGATGGAGGCCGTCGCCGGCGTCTCGGGCGACGGCGTCGATCGCTACAACCTCGCCTGCGGCTACGCCCTCGACCAGCAGCCCGAGCGCGCGCTCGCCGTGCTCACCGAGCTCGTGCAGCAGGGCGCCGACTGGGACTTCGCGGCCGACGACGACTTCGCGTCCCTCCGCAGCCGGCCCGAGTTCTACCAGCTCATCGCGCGGGCGAAGTTCCACGAGGAGGCCGACCGGCGCCTCGAGCCCGTCCGCGACATGGCCATGGCCCACTACAAGGCCGGGAACTACGCCACCTTCGTGCAGATCATGGAGCGCGTCGCCGAGTACTCGAACAGCGACCGCGACCTGTACAACCTCGCCTGCGGCTACGCGCTCACCAACCAGCTCGACCAGGCGCTCGGCGCGCTGGAGCGGCTGGCCGACCGGGGCGCCGACTTCGGCGCGGCCGACGACAGCGACTTCGCCTCGCTCCACGACGATCCGCGCTTCGCCGCGGTGCTCCAGCGCCTCGACGGGTAGCTACCGCACGACGGGTAGCTACCGCACGTCGACCAGCGCGCCCACGGCGGTCCCGCGGAAGGGGACGCAGTCGTCGGGCGCGGCGGCGCTGACGGCGAACATCGCGGGCCCTGCGTAGCCGAGCGCGTCCCACGGCACCTCGACCTCGAACGGCCCGGGCGGGGCGCAGATCCGGTCGAGCCCGGCGTCGTCGAGGAGGAACACGGCCGCGGCAGCGCCGGGGACGAGGACCTCCCCGCGCAGGACGCTGCGCCCCTCCACCCGGCTGCACGACAGCCCCGGCTCCAGCAGCACGCCCAGGAACGCGAACAGGTCGGGCGGACACGTCGACCAGCCGATGGCGTCGGGCGGGGGCTGCTCCTCGTTGGCCGAGGTCACGGCGACCCCGGTGTACGGCGTGCCGCCGGTGGCCTCGAACTCGGCGAAGCGCAGCGGCTGGCTCTGCCCGAGGATGTCGCGCACCTCGAGGTGCAGGTGCGGCCCGGTCGAGAAGCCCGTGGTGCCCGACCGCGCGATCGGCTGGCCGCGCGCGACGATGTCGCCGTCGGACACGAGGACGCCGTCGCGCTGCAGGTGGAGGTAGGTCGCGAAGGTGCCGTCGCCGTGGTCGACGACGACGCTGTTCGCGAGCGGCGCGCACGACGGGTCGCCGCAGCCTGCGTCGCTGTCCTCGCGCAGCGACGCGACGCGGCCGGCGCGCGCGGCGCGCACCAGCGTGCCTTCGGGCACGGGGAAGTCGACGGCGTAGGCGGCGGCGCCGGTGTGCGACAGCGGCCCGTGGAAGCCCTGCCCGACGCGCACCTCGCGGCCGGCCGTGAAGGGGAGCCAGGCGAGGGTGGGGTCGAGGGCGGCGTCGCCGAGGTCGGCGCAGCCGCCGTTGCGGGCGAAGGCGTCGCCCGTGCAGGGCGGGGCGTCCAGACGCGGGTCGAGCGGGGCGACCACGCACAGGCCGCCCTCGGCGACGGTGCCCGGCCCGCAGGCGAGCGATGGGTCCCCGGGCGCGGGCGCGGCGCAGCCAGCCGCGAGAGCGACGGCGGACAGCAGCGATCGTCCCGGGGACCCCACGACGATCCACTACCCGGGGGGACGGGGCGGGCGTGGCGCGTGAAACCGGCGCGAACGCCCTGGGGATGGAGTGCGCGCAGGGCCCGGGCGGCGGGCGGGCGAACGCGTCACTCGGCTCGGGGCGTCGCTCCCGTCCGCGTTCGGGTGCCCGGCGCCCGGCCCGAGCGCACTCCCATGAATGAATACGCTGGAGTGCGCGCAGGGCCGGGCAGCAGGGCAGGCGTCACTCCGCTCCGGGGCGTCGCTCCCGTCCGCACGTTCGGGTGCCCGGCGCCCGGCCCGAGCACGCCTCCCCGCCAGAATACCGTCACTCCGGCTCGACGGCGTCGCTCCCCGTCCGCACGTTCGGAGTGCCCGGCGCCAGCCGGCTGCCTCCATGAATTCAGCGCCGCCGCGAGCGCGCAGGGGCCGCTGTGCGCGGCTATCATCGGCGCCCTCGGCGTGCAGCGCGACCGTCGCGCGCTCGCCGGCCTCGATCACCCGCACCTGGACGACGTGATCGCCCAGTCGACGCCGGTAGTGCGAGCCCGCGACGAAAGTGGTGACGCCGTCGGCCTCCGCGGACACAGGGCCGCAGGGCCGCCGACAGCCTCGCTCCCCACCGGCGGAGATCGCCCACGCCCACGCTTCGGCCGGCGTGAGCGCCACGGTTCGGCGCTTGCCGGCTTGCCACGTCCCGTCTGCTGTGCGTCCCACCGGCACGGTACCCCCGCTCCGCGGACTTGCCGCTCCAACCTGGTCGAACCCAATGTGACGGACATCCACCCGTCACCGCTGGCGCGACCCGCGGTAGCCCGGCTATCTCCCCTGCCATGGAATCGCTCAGCCTCCTCCTGCTGCACCCCCCGCGCCGCCTGCGGGTCGAGACGGACGCCGACGAGGTTCGTATCGGCACGGTCCAGGCGAACTTGTGGGGTCCCCATCGACAGGGCGCGATCCCGCGGGTCGGCGCCGGCACCGTCTTCGCCGGCGTGCTCTACGTGATCAGCGCGATGTCGTCGGTCGGCGTGGTCGCGTTCCGCTTCGGGGCCGATCCGGCCTCGGCGCTGGCGGCGGCGTGGCTGCTCGTGCCGCTGATGGCGTCGTCGCTCGCGTCGTACATCCCGCACCGGATGACGATCCGGGTCACGCCGCAGCGCTTGCGGATCGGCGGCTGGTCGGTGGCCGTGCCCGACGTGGAGGAGGCGTACGTGCGCATCTCCCACGGTGGCTTCGGCGACCAGCACCTGTGGCTGTGCGTGCAGACGCGCAAGGGCACCTGGCGGTGGGACGTGGGCGAGACCGACGGCGACGTGCGGTGGATCGCCTCGGTCATCCAGACGATGGCCGACCACGCGCGCGACGGCGTGGTGCCCCACGTGCCGCGCGTGGTGAACGAGGCCCTGCGGGCGCCGCAGCGCGGCTAGAGACGCGACCAGGCATCCGCGCCAGCGGATGCCTGGGCGCGTCTCGCAGGAGTCGGAGGACGCGCGCCAGCGCGTTCTCCGACGTCTTGAGCGAGCAAGCAAGCCGAATGCCTGACCGACCGGGGGTGCGGCGAAGCCGGACCCGCGATCGAGGCGGTGCATTCGGCGAAGCTTGCTGCGAGGTGACCCACGTCCACGGATGGTGGGTCGAGTCTCTAGCGTCGCAGCCGGAGCGCGCTCTGCAGGCGGTCGTGGCGCTGATCGAGCGCGCGCAGGTCGTCCAGCGCGTCGCGGAGCACGGACGCTGCGCCGTCGATGCAGCGGCTGACCGGCCACCAGGTGCGCTCGGCCACGGCGGAGACGGCGTCCGTGTCGCGTTCGGCGAAGGCGGCGTCGAGGTCGTCGGCAGTCTGGCCGAGGGCGGCGCGGCAGGTCACCGTCCACCACCACAACGCCGTCTCCTCGCGCT
>JAWKRQ010000054.1:0-64954 GCA_041389545.1 Myxococcota bacterium
CAGGCATCCGCTGGCGCGGATGCCTGGTCGCGTCTCTAGCGGCGGCCCGACAGCCGCTCGTACGCCGCCTTGACCTTCAACGTCTGCTGCGCTGCGAACTGCTGCAACGCCGGGCTCAGGTGCGCCACCTTGTCGGGGTGGTTGAGCTTCAGCTGCTCCCGGTACGCCGCCTTGATCTGGTCCTGCGTGGCTCCGGGCGCTATCCCCAGCACGGTGTACGGATCGTCGGGATCGTCGGTGCGCGCCGGCGCGGGCGGCGCGGTGCCGCCGTAGCCCCCGAAGCTCCCCGCGTCGGCATACGTCGGCCCGCTGCTCCGCGTGTAGCCGTCCGCCCCGATCACCGTCTCGCCACCGCTCGACGTCCCATCGGCCCCGAACCCGGCCGCCCGCTGCTTCCGCTCCACGATCGGCTCGAAGTACGCCATCAGCTGCCGCGCCGCCTCGAGGTCGCGCCCCGTCAGCGACACCCCGGGCGGCATCGCGCGGATCCGCGCCCGCTGCGCCTCGGCCTCGGCCTCCTGCCCGTAGGAGACGTTGTCGGGCAGGATCGCGCCCCGGTGGTGCCCGACCACGAGCCCCGCCTCGAGCAGGTAGTATCCGTCGGTCACGCCGCCCCGCAGCCGCCCCACGGCGCTCTGCAGCAGCTCGCCCAGCCGCGCGGGCGAGAAGTCGCCGCGGGCCACGGTGGCGAAGGTGAACAGCCCGGGGAACCGGAAGTCGAGCAGATCCGGCAGCGCCCGGTGCATCGAGGCGTTGGGCAGCCGATCGACGAGCAGCAACATCCACGGTGTGCGCCCGAACACGATGTCCAGGGTGCGCTCGGTCAGCCGGGTCACTGAGGCGGGCATGGCGCCAGGTTAACCGCGCGCTCCCCCGATGCACGCCCGCCGTCGCGCAAGCATCCCCCGTTCGTGTACACTCGGCAGACGCGGGCTCGGAGGGGACATGCGGTGCGAGTGGCACAGGTCCGTGGGGTGGTCGCTGGGGGCAAGCCTGCTCGCCCTCCCCGTCCTCGGGTCGATCTCCTGCAAGGAGGTCGTGCCCTACAAGGTGCGCAGCGACTTCGACGGCGGGCTGCACCACACCGACCTCCCGGACGACCCGGCGACCGACGGTGACGACGCCAACGGCTGGCAGAGCGACTACGGCGCGATGACCGCCACCATCCACTACGACGCGTCGCTCAACGACTCGCCGGGGTGCGACGCCGTCATCGAGCTCACCGGCCGCACCTACGAGGGCGGGTGCCCCAACTGCACGTTCGCCTTCGACGTCGACGCAGAGGTGGTCTCCTCGGGCGCACCCACCGAAGACTGCCCGATGATCCCGGCCTGGACCTTCCTGTCCGACGGCGTCACCATCAACCCGAAGATCGGCTTCAGCCCGAGCTACGTCGGCTTCGACGAGGTGCTGTGGTTCGGCTACGGCATCGACCTGTCCGACCGCGGCTACGACGTGCTCGAGGGCCCGGTGTGGACGCTCATCCACTACGACGGGTTCTCGGGCGACCTCGCCTGGGACGCCGAGTCCCTCGAGTGGGACAGCGAGCTCGAGCTGGAGTACGGCTACGGCCCCTCGCCCCTGTTCGACTACGCCTGCGTGGCCGACCGCTCCGATCCCACGCCCCGCCTCACCGACGTGGCGATGCACCCGCAGACGCTCCCCATGGACTACCGTCACATGGACGTCTACGAGGTGCCGATCGACGCAGGCAGCGAGCTGCGGGTGGGGGTCGACACGGTGTCGGCCGACGACGCGTTCCAGCCCTACGTCGTCGTGATCGCGCCCGACGGCTGCGTCATCGGCGGCAACTTCTCCGCCTATCAGTGCTCGTTCCCCGCCAGGGCCAGTGGTGCGGGGGCCTGAGCTCAGGCGCCGCTCACGGGGACCTACCGCATCGCGGTCCAAGCCTACGAGGGCATCCCGGCGGCGGCCTCGACGGGCGCCTACACGTCGCCTCGACAGCGGCGGCGAGCCGGAGCCTGTCGCCGACGACGCCGCGCTGCTGTGGGCGGAGTGGCGCCACCTGCAGCTGCGCACCGAGATGGACCTCCAGCTCGAGTGGCGGTGACCGCACTCAGCCCCCCAGCGCCCAGCTGACGACGACGACGAAGTCGAGTACCAGCGACAACAGCACGATCCCCGGCGACCGAGGCGGCAAGGGCGGTCAACGCGAGCCCGAGCACCCACCGCGCGAGCGGGCTCGGCGCGTCGAGGCGCACACGCCCGGTCACGCCGTGCACTTCGAGCGAGGTCGCTCCGTCCCGGCCGACCCACAGCGGCACCAGCACGCGCCGCACCTCCAGCTCGGTGACGACGGTGCGGCTCGAGGCCGGTCCCGAAGATCCGCCGCCGGACGAGGCGCCTGTGCTCCGAGATCAAGCGCTCGTGGGCGAGGGCGCGCAGCGCGCGCGGTCCCAGCGACGGACCGACCGGGATCACGCGGTCGCCGGCGGCCAGGCGCACGGCGGCGCCCAGGTCGACCCCGAAGCAGAGGCGCAGGTTCTCGGGCGCTGCCGCATCGACCGTCAACGCCTCGCTGGCCTCGCCCACGCGCGCCGCGCGACCGTCCCGCTGCTGGCACCAGCGCGTGCGGACGGTGCCGGTGCAGCGCGCGGCGGGGACCCACAGCGGATGGAGCTCCGGCGGCGCCCGGAGCCCCCGGGCCTCCGCCACGCGCTGGCACGCAGCCCGCGCTGCGGCCCGATCGACGGCGAACGGCAGCGCCAGGTCGGCCGGCTCCGCCGCGGTGCCGCCGCGATCGCCTCCCCGCACGCACTGCACCGATCGGATCGCGGCGCCAACGGCGCCCCGCACGCAGTGCACGGGACGTGGGCGACGGCGAGCGGCGCGATCACAGCATCACCAGCGCCACGAACGGCAGCGCCAGCGTGAACGCCAGCGCGGCAGCCGCCAGCCCCCGCAGCGCTTCAGTACCGACCGGGGGAACGGCTCGCTCACCACCCGCCCCGACTGCCCGTTCACCACGAGGTGCACGGGCCCGCGCCGACCGCGCAGCACGCCCACCCACAGGGGCAGCAGGACGTGCTCCCCTTGCACGTCGGCGTCGACGGTCGCCTCGAGCGCGTCGACGGCGCCGAGGAAGACGTGGCGCAGGTCGGCGCGGGCGTGGCGCTCGACCTGGGCCCGGAGCCGCTCGCGCGCCGCCGCCACGCCGACCTCCGGCCGCTCGGCCACGTAGCCGGCGACCAGCGCCGGCGTGTAGGGCAGGGCCCGGTCGAGGTCGAACGGCGCCAGCGCGTCGGCGAGCTGCTGCGGGATGCCCCGGGTGGCCGGGACGAGGCGCTGGAGGGACTGGGTGCCGTAGGTGCCCTGGAGCTGCTCGCCGCGGACGGCGGCCACGTAGGACGCCTCCACGGTCACCTCGAAGACGTGCAGCGGGACGAGGACGCCCACCACATCGCGGATCGCGCCCTGGCGGTAGGCCTCGAGGGCGCCCAGGCGCCGGTTCCGGTGCCGGGCCATGGCCTGCAGCGCCGCCCGGCGGTCGCGCTCGAAGGGGACGACCCGGTCGATGCGCTCGTCGGGCACCTCGACGGGGGCGAGGGTGCTGTCGCAGAACACGCACACCATGGTGAGGGCGTCGGGGACGACGAGGGTGGCGCCGCAGGCCGTGCAGCGGCACGTGCGCGCGGTAGGCGGGGCGAGGATGTCCATGTCGGAGAGGTAGCGGTTCGTCCCCGTCCTCGGCAGGGGCGATCACCACTACCCGCCCTGGATTTCCGCGATGTCGGCGGTGGCGGGATCCTCGCCGGTGCGGTCAGCCACCGACGGCGATGGGCACGGGCAGCGGGCCCTGGTCGCTGTTGAACACCAGCGCCGTGCGCCCCGGCGCCAGGCCCGTGAGCACCACCCGGCTGCGCCCCCGCGGCAGCAGCTGCACCTCGGCCTCGACCAGCGCCGGATCGGCGACCCAGACCTGGTCGAGCGGCGCGTCCACCGTGATGCGCTTCTTGTGGCCCACGGGGACGACCACGTCGCGCGGGTCGGGCAGCGGCGGCGCGCCGAGCTCGATGCGCAGCGACTCGGGTGCGGCGTCGGCCGTGCGGACCAGCACCGCCGCGGACTGCACCAGCCCCGACGCCGACGCCATGACGAGCAGGTGTGTGCCCACGGGCTCCACCCGCACCACGTCGTCGGGGACGACCTCGGCGTGGACGATCGGCGCGCCGAGGTCGACCACGGCGACGCCGCCTCGCGGCACCGACACCGCGCGGCCCGGCGGCACGAACAGCGCCAGGTCGGCGTGGACGGCGAAGCGCGTGGGCGGGGCGCCGTCGCCGTGGGTGAAGGCGACGACCCCGTCGCCGGCGGCGTGGACGTGCCACCAGCGGCCGTCGGTGCCGACCGGGTGGACCGACAGGTCGCCGGCCATGGTGGGCTCCCCCTCGGCGGGGTGCCGCAGCCCGATGACCCGGCCGGCGGGCGGCACGCCGAGGGGCTCCACCGGGGGCAGGCCGTCGCAGGGCGGCACGCCGGGGGGCTCGGCGCGGACCTTGGCCAGGTGTGCGTCGGTCCAGGTGGCGAGCGCGGCGTCGAGCAGATCGAGCTTGACGGCGCCCTGCGCGGCGACGCCCTGGGCCAGCGCGTACGACGACGGCGCCCGGCGCCGGCTTTGCGCCCGGCGCACGGCCTGGCTCGGCGCTGTCGCCTGTGGCAGATCGATGACCAGCGCCGCCGGCGCGCCCGGCGCCAGCGCCGCATCCACCGTCGCCACCTCGACCTCTGCCGCCCACTCGCCCACGTCCGGCCTCCGCCCCTGCTCTAGCCCGTCGGAGCGCGCCCGGCCCTGGAAGGTGGACCGTGGTGGGGCGCGCGGCGTCGGGCGCCTGCCGACCACGACCACGACCACGACCACGACCACCACCACGCCGAGCGAGGTCGGCGTGGCTCATGACCACGTGCGGGTGCGGTCGTGGTGGTGGTCGGCAGGCGACCGGCATGGGGGCTTCGACCGGCGGTGCCACCCGCGGGCGAGCGCGTGTCGTCGGGGCCGGGCAGCAGCGAGCTGCGAGGTCGATCGTCGGGCGCGGAACGTCTGACACACACCTCCGGAACCCGGCCCGGGGAGCAAGCCACCGTGAAGCGCACAGCCGAAGGAGGCAAGCCACCCTCAGTGAGACAGTTGGCCGGTCGAGCGTCGGTCGGCCTACGAGTGAACCTCGTGTATCCGCTGCCCGGCGCAGGTTCGGACGCCGAACTGTGCGATTCACGACGGCATACCTCCGCGAGGTGTGCGACCTGGGGTGGCTTGCCTGGTGGTGAGCCGGTGCGAATCGACAGCTCTCGCGACAGTGCTGGCGGCGCTGGCGGCGCTGGCGGTGCTGGCCGTGCTCGGCGACATCGTCCGCGCGGACGTACCCGTGACCGAGCCGCGGTGCGGCGAGAACGTCCACGTTCTGGTGGGACCGAGCTGGCGGTGTGGCGAGATCGTCCGTGGGACGGACGTTCCGGCGGGACCGAGATCAGATGGCGGTCGGGCGAGATGGTCCGTGGGGCGGACGTTCCGGGAGGACCGAGCCGCGGGCGTGCTCGCCGCGCTCCCCGTGCTCGCAGCAACCCGTCCGCGCTCGCAGCAACCCGTCCGCGCTGGCCGCGTTGGCCGCGTCGCCGCGCTCGCCGCGCTCGCCGCGCTCGCCGCCGCGCTCGCCGCGCTGCCGCCGTGTTCGCCGCGCCGCCGCGCTCGCCGCGCTCGCCGTGCTGGCCGCGCAGCCAGTGCTCACCGTGCCTCGCCGTGCTCGCCGTGCTCGCGGTGCTCGCGGTGCTCGCGGTGCTCGCGGTGCTCGCCGTGCTCGCCGTGCTCGCCGCTGGCCGCGCTCGCCGCTGGCCGCGCTCGCCGTGCTCGCAACCAGCCGCGCCGCCGGGGGCCGCGTCCAGCTCGAAGCTCGGGCCGGGGTGCTCGCGGGGCTCGCGGTGCTCGCGGTGCTCGCCGTGCTCGCCGTGCTCGCCGCTGGCCGCGCTCGCCGCTGGCCGCGCTCGCCGTGCTCGCAACCAGCCGCGCCGCCGGGGGCCGCGTCCAGCTCGAAGCTCGCGGGGCCGGGGTGCGCGCAGGGTCGGGGTGCGGGCGGGCGAACGTCACGGCGTGAAGGGCATCACTCCCGTCCGCACGTTCGGGTGCCCGCCCCCCCGACCCGAGCACACCCCCATGAACACGCGCACACCCCCAGAATTATGCTGCGCGCAGGGAGGCCAGATGAACGAGGTCCTGGGCAGCGGGCGGTTCCTGCGGCTGGTGCGCGAGGGCGGCTGGGAGTGGGCCGAGCGCACCAACGCCAGCGGCGTGGTGGGGGTGGCGGCGCTCACGCCGGATCGCTGCGTGCTGTTCGTCGAGCAGCACCGGCCGCCGATCGGCGGGCGCGTCCTGGAGATGCCGGCCGGCCTCGCCGGCGATCTGGCGGACGCCGGCGACGAAGCCCTCGAGCAGGCAGCGGCCCGCGAGCTCGAGGAGGAGACGGGCTACCGCGCCGGGCGCCTGGTCTGGCTGTGCGCGGGTCCGGTCTCGGCCGGCATGACGAGCGAGGTCCTCACGTTCTATGCCGCGTACGATCTGGTGCGGATCGGCCCCGGCGGCGGGGACGACAGTGAAGACATCGTGGTGCACGAGGTCCCGCTCGACAGCGCGCGCGAGTGGCTGGCGGAGCGCCACCGGCAGGGCGTGATGGCCGATCCCAAGGTCTACGCCGGGCTGTACTTCCTGGAGGGAGACGTCCGATCTGCAGCGGCGCTGGATCGGAGCTGAGAACTTTCCGTCCGGCGCCACCCGGTCGGCGCGGATCGGCCCCGGAGGGCCACCCGCCGCCCGTACGCGCAAAGGATCGGTTCCGCCGAAGTTCTCGATCACCCGTCCCGCCAGTGGACCTCCCGCCCCGTGACCATCCGGTCGATCGGTCGATGATCGAACTCGACAGCGGATCGTCGCGTCGTTACTGCGGTGACCGGGGCTCTCATGGTGGGCTGGACCGGGAACTTCGGGGCCGACACCGACGCCACGCACGCGCTGCAGTGGCTCGCCGAGGGCGCTGCCGTCTTCCGTTACGCCGGGCAGCCCGCGCTCCCGTCCCCCCTCGTGTTCCTCGACGTGGAGACCACCCGCGACCACATCGTCGAGGTGGCCGCGGTGCGGCTGCAGCGCGGCGCCTGGCCGGTGGCGTGGCACAGTTGGATCGATCCCGGCCCCGCCGCCCGCTACCGGACCGGACGCTATTGGAACACCGACATCCACGGCCTCACCGCCCCCATCGTCCAGGGCGCGCCCACCTTCGCCCAGGTCGCTCCCTCGCTGTGGCAGCTGCTCGGCGACGCCACACTGGTCGCGCACAACGCAGCGTTCGAGCACGCTCAGCTCTCGCGCGCGTTCGCCAGCGTGGGCACGGTCTGGTCGCGGCCGGCGCTGTGCACCCTGAAGCTCTCCCGCCGCCTGCTGCCCCGCCGCAAGCAGGACGGCAGCGGCTACACCCTCGAGGAGCTCGCCCCCGCGCTGCACATCCGCAACCCGGCGCCGCACCGGGCCATGGGCGACGTGATGTGCACCGTTTGGTTGCTGCTGGCGTTGATGGAGCGGTGCTGGGCCGCCCCCGGCCTCGCCGAGGCCCTGCAGGACGCCCACCGGCTCGGGACCTGACCGTCCGCCCCGGATGGTGTAGGCTCCGGGGCGGAGGTTCGGGGATGGTCGGGTGGTCCGGCGGTGCGGTCGGCAGGCTGGCCTTCGCGGCGGGCCTGCTGCTGACGCTCACGGGGTGCGGCTTCCAGCTCGCGATGATGAAGGGCAAGCGCCTGGAGTCACAGGGCGACTACGCGGGCGCCTACGAGGCCTACGACAAGGCCTGCGACCGCAAGCCCGACCACGAGGACGCCGAGGCGGCGCGCGACCGCACGCGTGCGCGCGTGGTCGGCGACTCGCTCGAGGCGGCGCGCGGTGCGCTCGAGGCGGCGGACTACGAGGCCGCGGTCGAGAAGCTCGACTACGCCGAGCAGTTCGACCCCGACCACCCCGAGGTCTACCAGGTCCGCGGCGACGTCGAGGCGGCCATGCGCGACGCCATCATCCGCAACTGGGAGAGCGGCGACGCCCGCGCCACATCACTCGCTGGCGGTGCGCGCGGAAGCTCTTCCCGAAGGCCGAGTACCTGCCGGCCACCTTCGAGCAGGTGCGCGGGCACTTCACCAAGGCCGCCGAGTCGCTGCTGAAGGACCAGCGCTTCGACGTGTCGCTCGCCGCCGTCCGCACCATCACCGAGTTCGAGCCCGACAAGGCCACCGAGATGGCGCCGCTCGAGAAGCGGATCCTCGACGCATGGGGCGACGACGTGGTGAAGCAGGCCGTGGTGCAGCCCGCCGGCGCCACGTCGGCGCGGCGGCGGCGCTGTACGCCCACGCCTACGAGCTGGCGGGCCGGCAGGCCGACCTCGACGAGGCGCGCAAGCTGGCGTCCCAGCTCGGCGACCGGGTGGCGATGACGGGCCGCATCGACGTCCCGGGCTGGCCTGGCGCGCCGAGCAGCGGGCGCGCAGGTCCTGGAGGGCCTCGAAGGGCGTGGGGCAGCTGCAGCTCGTCGAGGCGCCGGCCAAGCTGCAGGTCAAGGTCACCGCGCCCGCGCCGAAGTGCACCGAGGCCGACGCCGTCACGCCGGCGAGCCAGGAGTACGTCTCGGGGCAGGTCGACAAGCCGAACCCGGCCTACGAGGAGCTGAAGGTGCAGCTCCAGCACGCCCAGGCCGAGGAGAAGGCGGCCACCGCCGAGGGGGAGCGGCTGTGGCCGGAGCTCAAGGCTGCGGAGGGCACGCTGTCGAAGTTCGACGCCGGGGTCGCCGCCGCCGAGAAGGCCCACGCCGAGGCCGAGGCGGCCTACGACACCGCCGCGCAGCAGCTGAAGGGCGCCAAGCAGAAGCGCGACGAGCTCGACGCGCAGATCGCCGCCGCCGAGGCCGCCGGCACCGACGAGGCCACGCTGCAGGGCATGGACAAGGAGCTCGGCCAGCTCGGGCTGCGCGTCTCGGAGTGGTCCGGCGAGGTCATCGTGCGCGAGGAGGGCGAGGGCGCTGCCCGGCGGGCCCTGGCCAAGGCGACCGCCGCCCGCGCGCCCGCAGCCGACGCCCACGCCCGCCTGAAGGCGGCCTGGGACGAGATCGACGCCCGGAAGAAGGCCGCCGGCGAGACGCTCGGCACGATCACCTCCAAGATGACGAGCACGCCGAAGACCGTCACCGAGGACGTGATGGCCACGTTCGCCTACGACGTCCACGACTGGACGCGCACCTGCGAGGCGCCGGTGTCGGCCACCGCCACCGCGCGCTGGAAGACCGACCAGCCGCTCACCCAGCGGTACACGCCCACCGCCGAGACGACCGACCGGTCGCACGAGGGCCTCGAGGCTGCGGGCGTCGCCGTCGACCGCAAGGAGTACCCCGTCCCCGACGCCGACCTCGTCGCGAAGCGCGACGCCGAGACGGCGGCCGAGCTCGTGAAGTGGCTGACGGCGCTGGTCGGCGACTACTACACCGTGCAGATCGCCGCGGCGCGCGGCCGGGCCGAGGGCGATCCCGACGGCGCCGCCGACGACATGGTCGGGCTGTACGTCGCCGCCCGCACCCGCCTCGACGAGACCGCGACCGCCGCCTTCGCCGCGCACCTCAAGGAGCGCTACGGCCTCGAGCAGCTGCCGTTCCTGCTGCCGGGCAGCTGAATTGCGCGAGCGGAGCCGGCGGGAGCGCGATGCGGCCGCCTGCCGAGCTTCAACCGCCATGAGCTCGCGGTCGCATGGCGCTCCCGTCGTGCGAGCACGCGCCGTGGTGATGGAACTGGCGTTCGCCCGTGCGAAGCCGGCGAACGCCAATTGCGCGAGCCATGACGGAATGTGCCTGACGCATTTCCGTCAATTGACGGAACGCGTCGGGCGCGATCGCGTCATCGGGCGCGATCGTGGTCAGCTCAGCTGGTCGGGCGCTGCCGCACCGGCGGCGCGGTCAGCAGCGCGCCCCCGTCGCCGTTGTGCCCGAGCCGCGCCTGCGGCACCGGCGGCGCCGCCCGCACTGCCTCGGCGCGACGTGCGCCGTCACGCCGGGGTGGCGCGGGCTGTCGGCGGCGAGCCACAACAGCAGCAGCACGAGACCCCTCTGGGGTCCCCTCGGCACGGATACCCTGGACGGTGTCTCCGGGTCACACTGGCGGATGGCCCAGAAGCACACGCCGTGACCCCCTGTCCGCAGGGCCAGCCCGCCCATCCGCATCGCGCCGGTTTCGCCCAGCTTCGGCGCGGGTGTGAGCCACGACGGCCCGAGCTCGAGGTGCAGCGCCGGGCTGCAGCTGCCGGCTCACCGGGATGCGCAGCTCCGCGCCGAACGTGAGCAGCGCGCGCGCTCAGGGCGAGGCCCACGGCCTCCACCTGGGCTGGCGTTGTCGTCGTGGGCGGGGTCGTCGTCGAGGCGCACCAGCGTGCGCACGGCCAGGGCTTGCGCCGCGGCGTAGGGCCGTGCTACCGCGCCACGGGCACGTCCACCCGCACCCCGGCGCTGGCCTCGTGGGCCACGCCGAGCAGCCACCAGCGACCGCTGCGCGCAGTCGGCGGCCGCCTCGGGGAGGTCCACGGTGACCCAGGCGCCGCGCCGCACCTGGTGGATCGCGCCCACCACCGAGAGGTGGTCGGTGAGCCGCAGGCCGGCAGCCAGGCCGATGCTCCCCATCACGTCGCCGTGGGCGAACAGGTCGTAGCTCGGGTCGCGGTTGGCGAGCGTCCCGCCCTCGAGCGCCACGGTGAAGCGCAGCAGCCGCTCGGGCAGCGGTGCGGCGCGCACCGGCTCGACGACCGCGGCGTCCTCGACCACGGCGTCCGCCACCGGCGAAGCCTGCACCACCACGGGCGCCTCGACGGGCGCGGCGTCGGCCTCGACCGGCGACGCCTCGGCCTCGGCCTCGACGGATGCGGCCTCGCCCGGCACGAGCGCCTCCGCCGCCTCCGTCCCCGTCCCCGCCGTCCCCGCCGTCTCCGACGCCTCCGCCGCCGCCTCCGCGGGCGCCTCCTGCGCCCAGGCCGGCGCACCCCACAGCGCCGCCACCACCCCTGCGTACACGGCCCGCATCACTCCTCCTCCCCGCTCGCCGCGAGCTCGATCAGGTCCAGGCTGCCGGCGGCCGCGAAGCCCGCCGCCGTGGTGACCTCGCCCGTGTCCGGGTCGAGGAACGACACGAGCCCCAGCGCCCGGTCGTGGGTGATGAAGAAGGTCCCGTCGGGCATCGAGCCGATGCGCACCGCCGGCGCGTCGAGCGGGATCTCCTCGGTCTGCCGCGTGTACAGGTCGAGCCGGAACAGGTAGTCCACGTCCTGCTGCAGCACGAGCGCGTTGAGCGTGGTCCCCGCCGGATCCTGCGCGAACGCCACCCCGAGGCCCTGCCCCTCGAGCAGGAACGGCTCCGACCGCTCGGAGCGCAGGTCCACGACCTCCATCCCCGGGTGCACGTCGTACAGCCCGTCCACCCCGCTGCCGCTGCCGCCCTCCGGCCGCGTCAGCACCAGCGCGAACTCCTTCGTCGGCGCCAGGAACAGGTCGGTGGCCGGGTTCTGCAGCCGGTACTCCACGAGGTCGGTGGAGCGGGTGTCGATGCGGTAGAGGTCGTGCGCGCCCGACGCCGACCACAGCACGGCCTGCTGGTCGCCGAGCGCGATGCGGTCCATCGGCTCGTCGAGCGCGATGGTCTGCGTGTCGAAGAAGCGGTGGTCGAGCAGCTGCACCAGCGGCAGGTTCGGGTACACGAACGCCGTGCGGTTCGCCGGCCCGTCGACGGCCATGGCGCCCGGCTGTCCCGCCAGGTCGACGATGTTGATGGCGTGCAGCTCGAGGTCCAGCGCGTACAGGTCGCTGGTGCCGCGGGCCGACAGCAGCGCGTAGTGCGCGTCGGGCGTGAGGTCGATGCCGACGGGGTCGACGACCGTGTCGGGGTCGAGGCTGAGCGGGAAGGTCACGACCTCCCGCGGCACCTCGTCCTGCACGTCCAGCACCGCCACCGCGTTGCGGCTGACGACGACGGCCTCGACGGTGGCGCCCGTCTCCTCGTCCTGCACGAACAGGACGTGGTCGGCGGCGAAGCCCACCGGCACGAGCTGGCTCGTCCCCCGCTCGAGGTCGATGACCACGACGCCCGTGAGGTTGAGCACCGAGTCCACCTCGAGCGGCTGCGAGAGGTCGAGGTAGCCGACGGCGATGCGCCCGTCGTCGCTGAAGGTGAGCTCGTTGTACGCGCCCGACAGCGGCTGCGCCATCGTCACCTCGCCGCGGTCGACGAGCGTGATCTCCGTGGTCACGTCGAGGTCGCGCTTCGCGCAGTCGCTCGGGAGCTCGACCCTGGCGTCGTCCGACAGGCAGCGGTACCGCTCGACGAAGGCCACGACGGTGTGCCCGTTGGGCGCCGCGTCGATGCGGGTCACGCGGCCCTCCCCGAGCGGGATCCGCCGCGAGGCGCCGCTCTCCTTCACGAGCGCCAGCGCGCCGGCCCGCGGCAGCCGCACGTACAGCCCGTCGACGGTGGGCACCACGTCGCTCGCGTCCCACAGGGGCTCGCTGCCGGTGCTCGCCTGCTGGGGCAGGTGGTCCCAGCCGCAGCCCGCCAGGGCCGCCAGGGTCAACGCAGACAGGGCGCGCATCACTCCCCCTCCTCGATGCCGGAGTTGAGCTCGAAGCCGGTCAGCGTCTCGAGCGAGCCCTCGTCGGGGTCGAAGAAGCTGATCCGCCCGAGCGGGTGGTCCTGGCTCACCCAGGCGGGCGGCTCGTCGGCGTCGCCGGGGTCGAGGTCGGGCAGCACCCCCAGGAACGACGGGATGGAGGGCAGGACGTACTGGTCGTGCAGCAGCGTGACGTAGTCCAGCACCTCGAAGTACGGGCTGCCGTCCATGACGAAGTAGCCGAGCTCGCCGGTGGTGCTGTTCGCGTAGGCGAGGGGCTCTGCGGGCAGCAGCAGCGGGTTGGTGCGCGCCAGGTCCGCGAGGTCGACGAGGGTGAGCGCCGACCGGCCGGCGAACTGCGGGGCCGTGTCGGGGCCGTCCTCGAGGGTGTGGAACACCATCAGCGAGCCGCCGGTGGGCGTGATGGCCATGCCGGCGACGGGCTTGACCAGCGACCGCTCGGTGATCGTGTCGCTCGCGCGGTCCCACACGCCGTAGCGCTCGGTGCGCGCGGCGGTGGTGTAGAGGATGGCCTGGTCGCCCGTCGGGTCGAACAGCAGCGAGCCGTAGCCCGTCTGCGGCAGGTCGAGGACCTCGGGCGCCGCGAACGGGTCCCGCGCGTCGTAGACCCACAGCTCGTCGCTGCCGCGGGCCAGGGCGACCGCCTGGCGGCCGTCGGGCGACAGGTCGAGGTCGGTCGGGTTGACCCCGGCGGGCACCCGGTCGATGACGCCGCTGTCGAGGTCGACGACCAGCAGCTCGGTCGCGCCGAACTGGCGGACCCAGGCGAAGCTGCCGTCGGCGGCGACGAGGACCTCCTCGGCCAGCGGCGGGTCGAGCTCGCCGGGCGCGAGCTCGATGAGCTCGGGCAGCAGCGGCAGCGAGGTGAGGTCGATGCGGGCGAGCAGCGAGTCGGAGACGACCACCGCGGTGGCGCCGTCGGGGGTGAACCGCACCATGCGCGGGTTCGGGCCCACCGCCATCGGGAAGTGCGCGGCGGTCTCGGTGTGGACGAAGCTGATCTCGTTGAACGACTGCAGCCCGGCCGCGCGCGGGTCGTCGGGCTCCTCGCGCGCCTGGTCGTGCCAGAGCACGGCCCAGGTGCCGTCGGGCGACAGGACCATGTTGTTGAGGTTGTCGCGGACGGGCACCGTGCGCTTCTCGAGGGTGGGCGCCTCGATCACGGTGACGGTGTCGTCGCCGCGGTTGAGGACCAGCGCCTGGCGGTAGTCGTCGGTGGTGAGGACCAGGTCGGGGCGGACGCCGACCTCGGTGGTGTCGACCTGCTGCGTCGACACGTCGATGCGCGTGACCGTGTTGCGCTCCGGGTTGGCCACGAACACGTACACGTCGGTCTGGGCGGGCGGGAGCAGGAGCAGGTCCTCCTCCTGCTCGGGCGGCGCCGTGGAGCCGCCGCCCGACGACGTCGCCGAGGTCGCAGCGGAGGTGGCGCTCGGTGCGCTGCTGGACCAGCCGCGCGAGGCGCTGTCGACGGCGTAGTCGGCGCAGCCTGCGAGGGCGAGTGACAGCAGCAGCGGGAGCCGGGCATGGGATCGGTGGGTGGACGGCACGGGAACCCCCTGGGTCTCCGGGGCCTCCATGCACGTGGCGTGCCGCGCCATCCTCGGCGTTGCTGGCGGATCGCGATCCGGGGGCCCGGCGCGACCGCGACAGCCGTGTCAGCCCACCGGCGCGGGCACCGGCGCGCGGCTCGGGTCCTCGAAGGCGGTGCCGCCGAGGCGCACCATGGCGAGCCCGACCGTGATCAGCGCCACCATCTTGGCCTCCTGCAGCCAGAAGTACAGGGCCGGGTGCTGGGTGGTGACGACGCGCAGCGCGAGCTGCCGGATCGCGGGCAGGTCGTAGAGCATCACGGGGATCGCGAGCGCGAGCGCGACGCCCCAGCCGCGGCCGAGCCACCCGCGCAGCACGGCGAGCGCGCCGAGGATCATGGCGGGCAGGGCGAAGACCAGGTGGTGCTCGTAGGTGTAGACGGGGACGAGCAGCATGACCACGAGCACCGCGCAGGCCTGCGCCGCGATGCGCAGCTCGTCGTCGGTCTTGCGGCGGAAGGCGAAGCCGGTGGCCCCGATCAGGCCGACGGTGGTGACCAGCGACAGCCCGCGGGCCATGGGCGACAGCTGGTTCGCGCCGCTCGGGAAGTACTGGTGCCACAGGTTCGGGAACGAGTGGTTGCCGAACATCTCGATCTTGATGGTCAGCCCGTTGTAGTCGCCCGAGCCGAGCGTGGGCAGCACGCGCGTGTAGAACTCGAGCTGGTGCGCCAGCGACAGCAGCGGCAGCGACAGCACCGAGGTCACGATCGCGGTGGCGACGGCGGCCAGCACGGCCGTGTTCCGGCCGCGCAGCAACCACCACAGCACGAACAGCGCAGGGGACATCTTCATCATCGCGGCGAGCCCGACGAAGACGCCGCCCAGCGCCGGCGCGCGCCGCTCGACCGACAGGCCGAGCACGATCAGCAGCAGGACGGGGAAGTTGGCCTGCCCGAGCTCCACGCTGTAGGCCACACCGTACATCAGCGCGCCGAACGCGGCGACGATCGGCACCACCTCGGCGCCGAACGGCCGCCACCACCGGGCGAGCGACACCGCGGCGGCCAGCAGCGCCAGCTCGCCGAAGATCTTCCACGCGACGAAGGCGCGCGCGAGCGGGACGGGGGCCGCCCAGCCCACGAGCCACAGGAACGGCGGCGGGTAGAAGTAGGGGTGGACCTCGGCGCGCGTGCCGTCGGCGCTGGCGGCGGCGTCGAGCGCGGCCTTGTCGTAGGGATCGCCGCCCGCCAGGGCCACCCGCGCCGCGTAGAAGTAGCTCGCGAAGTCGCGGCCCTCGGTGTTGGCCGGCGGCGGCTGCGCGGGCGGCCCGAACGCAGCGAGCAGGTGCCACACGACGGCGGCCGCGACCACCAGCCGGGCCAGCGGGCGATCGGCCCAGCTCCCGGACGGCGCGGGCAGCCCCGACGCCGGGGCCAGGGGGGCAGCGTGGACCGCGTGGACCGGATGCGACATGCGGCTGGGTAGCCGGAGGGCGGGGCGCCGGCCAGCCGGTTCGGTTAGCAGGGGCGCCGGGGGCGCGTTGAACAGCCGATCTGGGACCCACCTCGCGGTGCTGCTCGTCGTGTACGGGCTGCTCACGGCCCGGTTCTGGTTCGTGTGCGACGACGCGTTCATCACGTTCCGCTTCGCCCACAACCTCGCCACGGGCCGCGGCCTCGTGTTCAACCCCGGCGAGTGGCCGCCCGTCGAGGGTACTCCGACTTCCTGTGGCTCCTGCTCGCCACCGCCTTCGAGGCCGTGCGCCTGCGCCCCGATCGCTTCGTGCCGTGGATCAGCGCGCTGTGCGGCGCCGCACTCGTGCTGCGCATCCACCGCGTCGCGCGCGACCGGCTCGATCTCGCGCCGCAGCCCGCGCTGTGGGGGCACGCTCGTGGCGGCGGCCGCGCCGGCCATCGGCTGCTGGGCCACGAGCGGGCTCGAGACGATGCCGCAGGCCCTCCTCACGTTCCTGCTGTTCGAGAAGGTCGTGCTCGAGCGCTCCGCGCGGTGGGCCGGGCAGGCCCCCGGCGATCTGCCCGAGGAGGTCGTCCCCGCGCTCCTCGCCGTCGGCCTCACCCTGATCCGCACCGAGGGCGCCGCCTGGGTGGCGGTGATCCTCGCGGTGTCGGTCCTCGCGCAGTGGATCGACCGCGCGCCGATGCGCCAGCACCTCGTGTTCCTCGGGCGGGTCGCGGCGCCGGTGGCCGTCGTCGTCGGCGTCTACCAGCTGTGGCGCTACCAGTACTACGGCACGCTCGTCCCCAACACCGCGCTGGTCAAGGTCGGCTTCGGGCCCCGCCTGCTGGCCCGCGGCGCGAAGTACGTCGGGCTGTTCTACGCGACGTGTCTGGCGCCGCTGGCGGGCTTCTTCGCGGTTCCGAGCGTGCTGCGCAGCGAGCGGCACGGCTCGTGGCTCGCCGTCACGCTGCTCGCGCTCGCCTTCCCGGCGTACGCCGTCGTGGTGGGCGGCGACTTCATGCCCTTCGGCCGGCTGCTCGTGCCCGGCGTGCCGTTCGCGGCGCTGCTCGTGGCGGGCGGGCTGCAGGAGCTCGTCCGCCGCGCCCGCGGGCGCACGCAGCGGGTCCAGGCGGTGGGGGCCGTGCTGGTCGTGCTCTCGGTGCTGCCGGCGTTCGACCTGCACGTCGTGCCCGACGCCGTCCGCCGCACCATGCACTTCCGCCTGTCCGACCGCGCCTTCCTGACCGAGCTCAACCGCTGGGAGAACCAGAAGGAGAACACCGACGGCTTCACCCGCCGCGGCCGGGCGCTCGCGCAGATCGCCGAGCCGACCGACGCCGTGGTGGCCGCGGCGGTCGGCGCCGTCGGGTACTGGTCGGGGATCCAGGTGTACGACCAGCACGGCCTCGTCACCAAGGAGGTCGCCTACCGGCCCATGCCCGACGGCCCGCTCACCCAGTCGCCCGGCCACGACAAGCACGTCGACCCGACCTTCTTCCTGAAGTACGAGCCGCGCTTCCTCTACGCCCGCGCGGTGGAGGGCAAGCTCGCGGCGGGGCGGATGAAGGACACGCTCGACCAGTGGCAGGTCCCGGTCGAGGTCACCGACCGCTACGTCCCCGACTACTACGAGGTCGCGCCGGTGTCCGACGGGCTGCGATCGTTCCTGTTCGTGGTGCGGCGGGCGTTGCCGGGCGAGGATCCGGCCGCCCTGTGGGCCGGCTTCGCGGAGCGTCGGCGGTCGTTGAACGCCGAGCTGCGCAACGAGGCGGAGTCCTCGGAGCCCGACAGCGCGGATTGAGTGACGGTTCGGTGAACCCTTTGGTTACGCCGGCGTAACGATCTGGGCCGTCGCGAGCAACGGATCGGCTATTCCGTCGTTCAGAACACGCTCGTCTCCCTGGACGCGACTTTGACGGGCGACCCCGGGGAGGCGGTGCTAGGGTCCCATCGTCTTCGGGGGTGTCTGATGCGTCTCGTGTCTCTCGGTATGATCCTGTCGCTGGTGGGCTGTGCCACCGAGGCAGAGGGCCCGTTCCAGGTCGGCGACGAGGTCTACCAGGACCAGGCGGTGTTCGTCGAGTCCGGGAACCGCTGCGCGATGGAGCTGACGGACCAGCAGGTCGACGACATCGATCTGCGGCTGAAGGAAGACGGCGTCGACTTCGCGCACCGCTCCGCCGTCCCGACGGGCGGCGTCGTCAACGTCTACTTCCACGTCCTGCACAAGAACAACCAGGGCAACCTGACGCAGCAGGAGGTCGACGACCAGATGGCCGTGCTGAACGCGGCCTACGCCGGCACCGGCTGGAGCTTCAACCTGGTCTCGACCGACTGGACCAACCGCCGCCAGGCGTTCAACATGAGCTACGGCTCGGCCACCGAGGGCCGCGTCAAGAGCCACCTGCGCCAGGGCACGGGCGACGACCTGAACATCTACACGGCGAACCCGGGCGGCGGGCTGCTCGGCTGGGCCACCTTCCCGTGGGACTACCAGGCCAACCCGACCGACGACGGCGTCGTCATCCTGTACAGCAGCATCCCCGGCGGCTCCGCGGCGCCCTACGACGAGGGTGACACGCTGGTGCACGAGGTCGGGCACTGGATGGGCCTGTACCACACGTTCCAGGGCGGCTGCGGCAGCCCCGGCGACGAGGTGGCCGACACCCCGCCCGAGGCGAGCGCGGCGTTCGGCTGCCCGCAGGGCCGGGACACCTGCAACGGTGGCGGCAACGACCCGATCGAGAACTTCATGGACTACTCGGAAGACGCGTGCATGCTCGAGTTCACCTCGGATCAGGACGCCCGCATCGACCTGATGTTCGCGAGCTACCGCTTCGGGAACTGAGCGCCTCGCGCTCCGGCGGCGCCCCCTCCCGCGATGCGGTGAGGGGGCGTCTGCGTTTCCGGTCGGCGTCTCGGCGTCCGGGGTCAGTGGATCCGGCGGCAGGGCACCGCGTCGCCGTCGTCGACGCTGATCCGGTCGTCGCCCACCCACCGCACCACCGTGCCGTCGTGGGCCTCGAACAGGCACTCCACCTCGCCCCCGTCGTCGAACTTGAGGTCGAGCTGGTTGCTGCCCGCCGGGACGCGCGCGCGGCCCCGCATCTGCATCACCGTCCCGCCGCTCACGACGGCGTGGGCCTCGGACGGGAACCACAGGTCGACGCGCACCAGCCCCTCGGCGGGTGGGTCGGCCTGCGTCGTGGCCACGGGCCCGATCCCGGGCAGCTGCCCGCCGTGCCGCGCCCACTTCAGCGCCGCCAGCCCGGCCAGCGCGATCACCAACACCGCCAGCACCGCCACGAACAGGTAGGGCGTGTTCGAGCTCGGCCGCGCGGGCCGCGGCGTGTTCGAGGTGACGGCGCCGGTGACCTCCTTGAGGAACTCGTCGGGCTCCTCGTCGGGGACCGCGCCCTCCTCGGGCTGCGTGCGCTGGCGGGACTCGTAGATCGGCAGCACGGTGCTGCGGGCGAACTCCTCGATGTTGATGTGGTAGCGCCGGTCGATCGCGTACAGCAGCTGCTCGAGCTCGCGCGAGCAGTCGAGCGCCGAGAACCGATAATCCCGATTGTAGCTGCACATCTTGCGGATGAGGTCGCGCAGGTCCTCCGTGGCTGCGGCGCTCATGCCGGGCACCTGGATGAACTGCAGCTGCCGGTTCATCGCCTGGGCGTGGCTGTTCGGGTTGATCGACAGGTTCATCGGCTTGCCGCACAGCAGCTCGTACAGCGTCATGCCGGCAGAGTACACGTCGACCGCGGGCGTGTCGGACATGCCGTCGAGCCGCTCGGGCGCCATGTAGGGGCGGCTGCCCATGACCACCGACTCGGTGCGGGCCTCGCGCCCCTCGAACTCGCCGCGGGCGATGCCGAAGTCGAGGACCTTCACCTTGCCGTGGATGCTGAGCATGATGTTGCTCGGCTTGATGTCGCGGTGGATGACCCGCAGCGGGTGGCCGTCCTCCCCGACGGCCTCGGCGTAGGCGGCGTGGAGCGCGAGGCAGGTCTGGCGCAGCACCTCGAGGCTGATCGCCGCCGGCAGCCCGCTCTTGAACCGCAGCAGCAGCTGGTCGAGCGACACGCCCTGGACGTGCTCCATCACCACGACGGGGCGGCCGTTGATCTCCATCAGCCGCTCCACCCGCACGATGCTCGGGTGGCTCATGGCCGACATGAGGCGGGCCTCGTCGCGGATCCGCTTCACGATCTTCTTGTTCTGGGCGTAGGCGCCCTTCAGGATCTTCAGCGCGACGCGCCGCCGGAGCGGATCGGTCTGGACTCGCGCCACGCAGACCGTGCCGAACGAGCCCTCGCCCAGGATCTCCAGGATCTCGAATGGTCCTGCGGATCGCCTCAAGCGGACTCCCAACCGAACGGAAGTATACCAGCGCTCCGCGGTCGGTCCCGGCGCACGGGCGGTGCCGGCCCTTCGGCTCGTCGGTTGGGCTCTTGAGACCGTCTCAACGGCGACGGCGCCGCCGCAGGAGCGCGAGGCCGGCGAGCCCCACGCCGAAGGTGCCGGCCGACCCGGCGGGCAGCGCACCGTCGCAGCCGCAGCCGCGGGCGTGGCGGTTCGGCAGGTCGGGGTCGATGACCACGAGGTAGCTGCGCGCCGGTGCCGACCAGGTGGTGCCGTCGCCCACGCGGAGCTCGAAGACGTGCGTGCCCGGGTGCTCGACCTGGAAGGTGGGCTCGGCATCGGTCGTCGACGACAGGGTGACGGCGGGGCCCGACAGCTGCGTCCACTCGTAGGACAGCTGCGCCCCGGCCGGCCCGCGCGAGCCGGTGCCCGAAAGGACCACGGTGTCGCCGACGTAGGCGAGGAACGGCAGCCCGGCGTCGGCCTGCCAGGCGGGCGGCGGGCCGCCGGGGGTGGTGCCGTCGGTGCCATCGGTGCCGTCGGTGCCGGTGGTCCCCGAGGTGCCGCTCGTGCCCGAGGTGGTGTCGGTCGCCGTGGTGCCGGTGGTGTCGGTCGTGCCCGTCGACGCGAACGTCGTCTCGGTGTGGATCATCGACCAGAACGACGGGTCGTCGCCGTCGTAGTGCAGGGCCCAGAAGCCGATGCCCGCGATGGAGGTCTGGTCGCGCACGTAGGAGATGCGGTCGCGCACGCTCTCTTCGTCGCCGTACCAGATCTGGCGCCCGCCGCCGTAGGTGTAGGGGGTGTGGGAGGTGGACTCCCAGCTGCGGCCGTAGGTCGCGGCGTCGTCCCATGCGTCGGAGAAGAACGCGGTGCTGCCCGTGCCGAGCGTGGCGGTGGGGACGTTGTTGTTGCTCGTGGCCCAGGACATGCCGTACAGCGGCAGGCCGAGGATGACCCGCGACGGATCGGCGCCGTAGCTCGGGTCGGTGTAGTCGGCGACGGTGGTGGCGAGCGAGTAGGACTGCACCCCGCTCCACACGGTGCCCGCGCCGGCGTACAGCGGGTCGGTGGGCCCGGCGTAGGACGAGCCGCCCCAGTGGTAGCCGTAGCCCATGATGAACAGGTCGGCGTAGAGCCCGAGCTGGTCGTAGTCCCAGCTGCCGGCCCAGTCGACGGACGGCGTGGCCAGCACGACCTCGCCCACCGCCGCCTCGAGGTCGCGGGTGAACGTCACCATCTGGGACTTCACCGCGTAGGGCAGGCCCTCGAAGTCGATGTTGACGCCGTGGGCCCCGGTGGTGGCCTGCCAGTCGACGAGCTCGGCGATGAGCTCGTTTCGGTTGGTCGTGGACGACAGCAGCGTCTGCAGGCTGGTCGGGTCGAAGTTCGTGACGCACAGGTGGACGCGCACGCCGTAGGGCGCGGCCATGATCACGGCGTCGTCGGCGAGGTCCCACTTCCAGGTGTCGTAGAGCGTGCCGTCGCTGTTCGCGCCCGCGCTGAAGATGGCGAGGTCGGTGATGTCGTCCCACGGGACCGAGGCGAGGTCGTTGTCCCAGTAGGCGAGGTAGCCGTAGACCCGCAGGTCGGGCCCGGGCGTGGGGACGGGCAGCGGCCCGCGCGGCGGGACCGGCAGGGCCGGGTGCGCGTCGGCCTCGGCGCCGAGCTCGGCGACCTGCTGCGCGTGTGGCCCGGGATACGCGGCGTCGGCCCGGAGCATCGGCACGTCGGGGTGCGCAGCGGCGGTGACGGTGCCGGCCGCGGCGGGCAGGGCGAGGGCGAGGGTCAGGAGCATGGTCCACCTGCTGGGCCCGAGGGCCGGAATCACTGACCCGACACCTTAGCTCCCTCCGAGCCCCGCGGACAAGGAGCGTCCGAGCGCCAGCCCCGTCGACGCCGCCACCAGCGACAGCGCGAGGTTCGCCCCCACGTTGGTCGCGGCGAGCCCCGGCGGCATCCGCATCGTCTCCACGGAGAAGGTGCTGAACGTGGTGAACGCGCCGCAGAAGCCCGTGCCGGCGAGCGCGCGGGCCGTGGGGCCGAGCAGGTCGTCGTCGCCCGGGGCGAGCGGCCCCAGCGCCACGACGAGCCCGAGCACGAACGAGCCGACCCCGTTGACGGCGAGCGTGCCGAAGGGGAACGCCGGGCCGAGCCAGCGCGCGAGCAGCAGGGACACGCCGTAGCGCGACAGGGCGCCGAGCGCGCCGCCGCCCGCGATGGCGAGCCACTGGACCCACGGCGCCGGCGTCACGGGCCGTCCACGCTCGGCGGGCCGCCCTCGGACTGCCACGCCGCGTCGACCTCCGGCGGCCGCACGACCACCTCCATCACGCCCTCCTGGCCGACCCGCACCGGCACGACCTCCTTCGAGATGCCCGTGTCGCCCGACAGGCCGAACCACACGTGCGCCTCGCTGCCGAGCTGCTGCAGCAGGCCGAACAGCTGGTAGGGCAGGCGCCACCACGGGCTGCCGGGCTCGATGATCAGCTCCTCGCGGCCCATCACGATCGTCCAGCGCGTCGCGTGGATCCGGATCTGGCGCTGCTGCTTGAGGTGGACCAGCGCCGCGCGCGTGTTCGGCTGCTCCATGTAGCCCACGTGCATCCGCACGCTGGTGACGTTGTCGCCGAACTGGCGCACGTCGTAGCGCTTCTCGCGCCAGACGGGGACGGGCTCCGGGACGATCGAGAACATCGTCAGGTGCCGCGGCAGCGCGCCGTAGCGGTCGAGGAACTTGAGGAGCACCAGCGGGACGGGATCCTCGAACTCCTGCACCTTCTCCTGCGTGAGGAACACCATCGCGCGGGACAGCTCGGGCATGCGCCGCTTGAGGTCGACCAGCTGGCGGACCGAGATGCGGGTGACGCGGGCATAGGCCGCGGCGAGCTGCCGGCGGCCCTGGCGCCACAGCCGCATCGCGGCGAACAGGATCCCGCCGATGACGAGCGGGAGCCACGCGCCGTTCGGGATCTTCGCGACGTTCGCCACGAGGTAGGCGAACTCGACCACCAGGAAGGTGCCGAACAGCGGGATCGTGCGCCACCACGACCACTTCCACCGGAAGTGCGCGATGTACATCATCGCGATCGAGGTGGTCGTCATCGTGCCCGTCACGGCCAGGCCGTACGCCGCGGCCAGCTCGGTCTGGCGCTGGAACTCGACGACGAGCCAGCAGCAGCCGAGCCACAGGCCCCAGTTGACCGCGGGCATGTAGATCTGGCCCTCGATCTCGCGGCTCGTGTGGACGACCGCGACCCGCGGCAGCACCCCGAGGTTGATGGCGGACCGGGTGAGGCTGAAGGCGCCGCTGATCAGGGCCTGCGAGGCGATGATGGTCGCGCAGGTGGCGAGGAGGACCATCGGGAACATCGCCCAGCTCGGCACCAGGCTGAAGAACACGTTGTCGCGGACGATCTCCTCGCCCGACAGCAGCTTGGCGCCCTGGCCGAGGTAGGACGCGAGCAGGGCCGGGTAGACGAGGCTCATCCACGCGATGCGGATGGCGCGCGCGCCGAAGTGGCCCATGTCGGCGAACAGCGCTTCGCCGCCGGTGATGCACAGCACGACGGAGCCGAGCACGGCGAGGTCGCCGGCGAACCCGCTGCGGGCGAGGAAGGCCAGGCCGTGGTGCGGGGAGAGCGCCTCGAGGATCGCCGGGTGGCGCACCACCTGGTAGACGCCGAGGCTGCCGATGATGAGGAACCACAGCACCATGACGATGCCGAACAGGCGCCCGACGCGGGCGGTGCCGTGGTACTGCACCGCGAAGAGGCCGGTGAGCAGCCCGAGGGTGACCGGGACGATCATCCACTCGAGGGACGGGTTCGCGACGGCGATGCCTTCCACGGCCGACAGGACGGAGATGGCCGGCGTGATGAGGCCCTCGCCGTAGAGCAGGGCGGAGGCGAACATCAGCAGGACGGAGACGGCGCGGACGCCCTTGCCGCGGATGCGTCGGACCTGGGACAGCAGGGCGAAGGTGCCGCCCTCGCCGTTGTTGTCGGCCTGCAGGACGAAGAGGACGTACTTGCCGAAGGCGATCAGCGTGAGCGTCCAGAAGATGAGGGACGCGGCGCCGAAGATGTCGGCCTCGTTGTTGAGTGCGCCGTGCCGCCGGATCTCGCTCCAGGTGTAGAGCGGGCTCGTGCCGATGTCGCCGAAGACGATGCCGGTGGCGCCGATGGCGAGGGCCAGCCAGGGGCCGTTGTGCCCGTGCCCGTGGCTGGCGGGTTGTGGGGCCTCGTCGGTCGGGGCCGGGGTGTCGTCGGTGCCGACGGGCTTCGGGGGTCAGGTTGCGCGGCCAAGGGGATGTTCCGGGGGTGGGGGCGGGGTAACCCGCCCCCTGCCCCTGCCCTGCCCCTGCCCCTGCCCCTGCCCTGCCCCTGCCCCTGCCCCTGCCCCCGCCCTGCCCACGACCCGACCACATGCGACCACGACCACGGCCTACCAGCAGCCATCGGCTCGGCGGGAGCGCTCGGCCCGTGCTGGTGGTCGTGGAGGTGATCATCATTCGTGTGCTGCCCCTGCCTTGCCCCGCCCCGACCGACCACGACCACGACCACGACCACGAGCACCACCAGCAGCCATCGGGCTCGGCGAGCGCTCGGCGCCGGCCCGTGGTGGTGGTCGTGGAGGTGGTCGTGTTCGTGCTGCTGCTGCTCGCCTCGGCAGGGGCAAGGGGCAGGGGCAGGGGCAGGGGCAGGGGGCAGGGGCAAGGGGCAAGGGGCAGGGGCAGGGGAGGGGGGCAACCCACGCCGAGCACCCGTCGCAGAAATAGCGGTCGCCGGCGGGCGTAGATACCGACGGGATCGGTTGCCGCGTCATCACGGCACGGCTAGGCTGCCCACTGACGAACGGAGCAAGTTCATGGGGTTCTTCGATCGCCTCGCCAACGTCTGGAGGGGCTTCCTCAGCCTGTGGGTCTCGGACATCGAGCGCCGGAACCCCGAGGCGGTCTACGAGGCCGCGATCGACGAGCGGGTCCGCAAGCACCGCGAGCTCAAGAAGGCTGTCTCCGGCATCGTCTACCTCCGCAACAAGCTCTCGACCGAGCTCGAGGGCAAGGAGCGCGAGCTCAAGGAGGTCATGACCCAGCTCCCCGTCGCGATCGAAGACGGGGAAGACGAAGTCGCGCTGGTGCTCATCCAGAAGAAGGACGAGCTGACCACCTCGATCGAGTCGCTGTCCGCCGAGCTCAAGCGGGTCAGCGACCAGGCCGAGGAGGCCAAGTCGGGCCTGCTCGCCTTCCAGGGCGAGATCGAGAAGCTGAAGCGCGAGAAGGAGCAGATGCTCGCCAAGAAGGCCAACGCCGAGGCGCGCATCCGCATCCAGGAGACCCTCGACGGGCTGTCCACCGAGGCCGACGTGAAGGCGCTCGAGAACGTCCGCGAGGACATCTCGAAGCTCCAGGCCGAGGCCGACATCGGCAGCGAGATCCAGGGCAACTCCCTCGACCACAAGCTGAAGTCGATCAAGGAGAAGGCGGCCAACCACTCCGCGCGCAGCCAGCTCGAGGAGATGAAGCGCCAGATGCAGTCCCGCAAGGCCGCCGTGGCCGAGGGCGGCGCCTCGGTGAAGAAGACCATCTGAGCGCGCCCCGCGGCGCGCTCGTCGGGGTCGTCGGTCGCCGCCCGGTACGATAGGCTGCGAGCGATGTCCGACACGCCCCATCCGCACGCCGCGCCGGCCCGAGCTGGCGCGTCCGTCGTTCTGGCCGGCGCCTGGCAGACCTTCGAGCGGTGGGTCCGCGCCGAGCGCACCACCCGCCAGAAGGTCCACGGCGCGCTGCTGTTGTTCATCACCGTCGGCCTGGTGGTCCACCACTGCGCCCTCTTCGACTGGTACGTCGAAGACACGGCCATCAGCTTCGCCTACGCCCGGAACCTGGTCCACGGCGAGGGCCTGGTCGCCATCCCCGGCGGCGAGCGCATCGAGGGCTACTCGAACCCGACCTGGGTGGCGCTGCTGGCGCTGATCCAGCTGTTCGGCGTCGACCCGTTCGACGCCACGCGCTGGATCCAGCTCGCGCTCGCCATCGCCATCGTCCCCATCGTCTACGCCACGGTGCGCGACGTGGTCGGCCGCGACAGCGACACGCCGCTGGTCGCCACCGCCTTCCTCGCCGCGAGCAGCCAGTTCGCCATCTACGGCGGCGCGGGCCTCGAGAACGGACTGCTCAACTTCCTGATCGCCGTCGGCTTCCGGATGACGCTGCGCGAAGCGTCGCGCCCGGTGGCGGGCACCCCCTGGTCGGCCCTCGTCTGGCTGCTCGTCGCGCTCACCCGCCCCGAAGGCATCCTGTACTCGGCGGTGGCGGGCTTCTGCGCGATGATCTTCCAGCTCCACGCGCGGCGATCGCTCGTGCCCACCCTCAAGTGGCTCGCGCTGTTCTTCGTCCCGTGGACCGTCTACCAGGCCGTCCACCTCTGGTACTTCTCGTGGCCCTTCCCGAACACCTACTACGGGAAGCTCGAAGACCGCGATCCGACCACCTTCCAGTGGGACAAGAAGGGCTGGAACTGGACGCGCAACTTCTTCCACCAGACCTGGCAGGGCTACTTCCTGCCCGTGTGGCTGATCGGCGTGATGGGCGACGGCCGGTGGCGCTTCGTGGTCGCGGTGCTGCTGTTCGCCCTGCTCGGCGGCAGCATCGAGCTGTCCCACGACCAGCGGTTCCTGCTCCCCGTCGTGGTGGGCACCCTGTGGGCGGCGTTCTGGCTCGGCCTGAAGGCGAGCGAAGACCGCCCGCCGCGCTGGCTGGTGGGCGTCTCCACGGTACTCGCCCTGCTGCTCGTCGCGGCCTCGGAGCTCGCCCGCTGGCGGTGGGGCATGATGCCCTCGCAGATCCCCGTGCCCGAGGCTCGCCAAGGGCCTCCCGTCCTGGGAGATCGCCGCGCTGGTGCTGCTGCCGGTGCTGGGGCTCGGCGTCCGCGGCTGGCAGCTGCGGCTCATGTCGTTCCTGTTCTGCGTCGCCGTGATGTTCTTCGCCATCTACGTCCAGTGGGACTGGATGAAGGGCTTCCGGTGGTACGCCACGGCCGTGGTGCCCGCGTCGTTCCTGTTCGCGTTCGGCGTCGACGGGTTCGTGCGCTTCGTGGAGGAGATGTTCGGCACCCGCGAGGCCGAGCCGGCGCGCTGGCGCGGCTGGTCCCGCCTCGGCATCGGCGTGGCCGTGCTGCTCGTGCTGCTGCAGGTCCCGGGCAACGTCGCGATGACGGTGAAGGTCGCGAGCGGCCCCGACGCCTCGCCGCAGCAGGTGCGCCAGCGCGTGAACTACGTCGACGGCCTGCGCGACCGGCTGCACGTCCTGGAGCCGTGGGTCGACCTCGACGTCGACCAGGGCGCCCACCTGTGGTGGTCCGACTTCGACATGATGGACATCGCGGGCCTCGTCGACGTGCCGTTCGCCCACAACAAGTTCGAGCGCGCGTTCGTCCGCGAGTACCTGTTCCAGGAGCGGCGCCCGGACTACGCCCACGTCCACGACGCCTGGGCGCGCACCTCCGGCATCCCGACCCACCCCGAGTGGCGCCGGGACTACGTCGAGGTGCCGGGCTACGGCTCGTCGACCAAGCCGCACGTGGGCAACCACATCCGCCGCGATCTCGTCGTCCAGGGCGAGTGGCCCCACGGCGAGGCGCGGCGCGCGATGCTCGAGGGCGGCATCGTCGCCTGGGGGCCCTGGGTGCCGAGCGAGCCGGCGACCGGGCGCAAGGTGTACGTCGAGGTGGGCTTCTCCTCGACCCACGCGGCCAAGCAGGCCGCCGCCGACGACTTCCGCGCGCTGCTGTTCGCCGCCGATGCCGACGGCGTGAAGGCCGTGTGGGACATCCCGCCGGGGTACGACTGGCTGCCGCCGAACAAGTGGCGTCCGGCCGAGGTCTTCGTCGGGAAGTTCGACCTGCCCGTCCCCGACACGATGGCGCCGGGGACGTACGACCTCGGGCTGCTGGTCCTCGGGCCCGACGGCGCGCCGCGGGCGCCGCTCACGGGGGAGGACGCCGAGCTCGGCCTCGGCGTGACCGTGCCCGGCGAGGGCGTCCCGCCGCGATACTCTCCCGCCGAGGTCGTGTACCCGCAGGCCCTCACCGTCCTGTCGGTCGAGGACCGCGCGCAGGCCGCGATCGCCGACCGCGAGGCGGCGCTGGCCGAGGCGAAGGCCGTCCGCTGCGACGAGGCCGAGGACTCCTGGTGGCACGCCGTGTGGCACCGGCCCGGCGAGGCCGACTGGCGCCGGCAGCACGAGCGCGCGATCGCGCCGGCCCTGGCCGACTGCTGGGCGCGCGCCTCCGACGAGGTCGAGGGCGAGGAGCGCGTGGCGCGGCTGGTCCGCGCCCACCGCTGGGACCACTGGTCCGACGCCTACGCCGAGCGCGCGCGGCCGCTGTCCGACACGCTCTACACCGAGGGCGAGGCCGCCCGCGCCGAAGCCCGCTGGGACGACGCCTATCGGCTGTTCTCCGACGCCGTCGCCGTCTGGCCGCCCAACGCCTGGGCCCGGCACTACGCCGAGGAGGCGCGGGCGTTCCGCCTCGGCATCGATCCTGCGTCCAAGGCGAAGGAGGCGGCCGAGCAGGCCGAGCGCGCGGCGGCCCGCAAGGCCAAGGTCGAGGCCGCGAAGCAGAAGCGCGCGCTGGCGGCCGAAGAGGGCGTGGAGGAGGAGGGCACCGTCCCGGAGGACGCCGGACCCGAGGACGCCGGCCCCGAGGACGCCGGACGCGAGGACGCCCCCGAGGACGACGCCCCCGAGGACGACGCCCCCGAGGGGGCCGAGTGAAGCGCCTCGCGCTGGGGATCCTGCTCGCGCTCACCGTCGCGCCGTCGCGGGCGGACGCCCCGAGCCGCGACCCGCGCGGGTGGACGGCGGGGCAGCTGGCGAAGAACGCCGAGCGCGTGCTGTCCGGCCCGGCCGAGCGCCCCGAGCTCGCACTGCCGCGCAAGGTCGTCGACCAGATCGACGGCCCCACGCTGCTGTTCTACTTCTCGCCCACCTGCCCGCACTGCCGCCACGTCGCGGCCGAGGTCCAGGCGCTGTCGCAGCGGCTCGCCGCGTCGGAGCAGGGCAAGGTCCTCGGCATCGCCAGCGGCTCGGCCAGCGAGGCCGACCTGCAGGAGTTCGTGGCCACGTTCGGCGTCACCTTCGAGGTGATCGTCGACGCCGACCGCGAGATCATGAGCGCCATGGGCGTGCAGTCGACGCCCTCGGCCATGCTGGTCGCGCCGGTGGCCGGGCACAAGCCGAAGAAGGGGCAGGGCACCGTCCAGGTCGTCGACGCGTGGTACCCGTACCTGCCCGGCTGGGACACGCTCGTGGAGGGGCGCCTCGCGGGCGACGTCTACAGCGCGTTCCGGCCCGGCGAGTACCAGGGCAACGCCGTCTGCGGCGCCTGCCACGCCCAGGAGCAGGCGAGCTGGGAGCTCACGCACCACGCCGTCGCCTGGCGCACGCTGGTGCGCAGCAGCAAGGAGACCGACCCCGCCTGCAACCGCTGCCACGTCACCGGCGCGGGCAGCCCGGGCGGCTGGAGCGGCGACCCCGACAGCTCCCTCGTCGACGTGGGCTGCGAGGCCTGCCACGGCCCCGGCGGGCCCCACGACGGCGAGCGCGCCGACGCGCGCGAGGCCTGCGCCGGCTGCCACGACAGCGAGCACAGCATCGCCTTCAGCCTCGACAAGGGGCTGCCGCTCATCGACCACTACCGCGCCAACGCCCTGTCCGAGGCCGCCTACACCCAGGCGCGGCGCGAGCTGTACGCCGGCGAGGCCCCGCGCGAGCTGCTCGCCTTCCCCGCCGGGAAGAACGTCGGGAGCGAGGCCTGCCTGTCGTGCCACGCCGTGGAGCACGCCTGGTGGTCCGCCAACGGCCACGCCCGCGCCATGGACGAGCTCACCGACGACCACCGCCGCGACCCCGACTGCGTCCGCTGCCACGCGACGGCGAAGGCCAGCGGCCCGCCGCCGGCGACGCTGTCGGGCTACGACACGCTCGGCGGCGTCGGGTGCGAGTCGTGCCACGGGCCGGGCGAGGCCCACGTGGCGGCCGGCGGGGGCACCGACAACATCCAGGGCCTGGGCGACAGCTGCCCCGTCTGCGTCATCGAGGCCGTGTGCACCTCGTGCCACACGCCGAAGTGGTCGCCCGACTGGCAGCTCCAGCCGCGCCTGGAGGCCATCGCGCACCAGCCGAAGCGCTGACCGGGTGGACAGAGGCGTCCGCATCGGCTAGCCATCAGGTTCCGACGCAGATCCGGGGGGCAGGGTGGCCCGTCGACGCGACGCCACGGACCAGGACCTCGTGAACACCGACGACGGCCGACGCGGCGTCGACGGCATGGATCCGGACGACGAAGACGACGAGCGCGTCGAAGACAACGACACCGAGACGAGCTTCACCTCGCTCGAGAACCACCTGTTCGGCGCCCGCTACTTCGACGAGGCCGACATCGTCGAGGGCGAGGTGCCCGACCACACCACGATGCTGAAGGGCGCGCCCTCGCAGGCCGACACCGTGGTGCAGCGGCCGCTCGACGAGCCGCCGCCCGTCCAGATCGTGCAGCTGCTGCCCACCGGCTCGCGGGTCACGCCCGAGTCGGCGAAGCGCGCGTCGCCGAGCCTGGCGCCCGCGTCCGAGCGGGCGAGCAGCGCAGGCGGCAGGAACAGCGGGATCATCGCGGCGAGCGGCGTGTTCGCGGGCTTCTCGATGGTGGCGGGCGCGGGGCTCGTCGCGCTGGGGCTCGTGCGCCGTCATCGTCTGGTACGCGCTGAGCGGCGACACCGCGCCGGGCACGCCGCCGGCGCCCGCCCCGTCCCGCGAAGCGCCCGCGCCGGCGCCGGCGCCGTCCCCGTCCCCGTCCCCGTCCCCCGAAGCCCCGGCGCCGTCCCCGTCCCCGGCGCCGTCCCCCGTGCCCGCCCCGACCCCGGCGCCGCGCGGCGCGCTGCACGACGGCGTGCGCTTCCCGGCCACCTTCGCGTTCAACGACTGGAAGCCCATCGACGTCGACACGCAGGCGATGTTCGACCTCATCGCGGACGTGCAGCGCTGCGCCGGGCCGATCCGCATCGTCGGCCACACCGACGAGCGCGGCGGCGACATCGTCAACGACCGCGTCGCCATCGCGCGCGCCGGCGAGATCCGGCGCCTGTTCGAGCAGCAGGGCCTCGACCGGCACCGGATGGAGATCGGCAGCGCCGGCGCCGCCCGCCCGGCAGACGGCGTCGACGAGCTGCCCGACCGCGACGCGCGGGCGCTGAACCGGCGCGTCACCGTCCAGTGCGACTGACGCGCGCTCGCGCGCCGCTCAGCGGCCAGCGGCGACGTTCCGCGGCCGCGCGACAGGCCCGAGGCGCGGCTCGAAGCCGAGCTGGTACAGCGCGTTGGCCACCGGGCAGAACCCGCTCGCGGCGAACAGCAGCGACGCGCCGCCCACGAAGCCCGTGAACAGCAGCCACCACGGGCTGTGCACCAGCGTCAGCACCGAGGCGATCGTCAGGTTCACCCCGACGATCAGGTAGATGCCGCGCTCGAGGTACCAGCTGTCGGTGCGCGCGCGGTAGACGGGGCGTCCGAACAGCGTCGGGCGCGGGTGGCTCGGCGTGAGGCGGGACGGCATCCCGAGCTGCAGCAGCGCCGTCGACATCGCGCAGTAGCCGGTCAGCGCGACCGCGACCGAGAACGCGCCGGTCACCGCGACCAGGCCGACGAACCGCGGGTCGACGAGCGCGGCCAGCGCCGTGGCCGCCAGCACCACCAGGCCCGACAGCCCCCAGGTCGCCCGCTCCGTGTACCAGCGGTCGGTCCGCACCAGATACAACCCTCGCGCCATCGCTCCTCCCGTGCGGGTTGCCCCGTCGGATGTGTGAATTCGCACCAAGCGCTCCCGGGCTCGCCCGCGGCGCCCTGCGGCGTCCCACCGCCGATCCGGGCAGAGCAATCCCCGTGCCGGGCCTGGCACACCCCGTGCAGCGTCCCCACCGGAGGACCCCGCCGTGACCCTTCTCGCCCTCCTCGCCCCGCCCGCTGCCGCCCAGGAGGCGCCCGTGCAGGACGTCCTCGACGCCGGGCGGATCCTGCTCGACGACCGCGAGCCGACCGCCGCCCGCGTGGACGCCGCGCGCACCCTCGGCGCGACCGGCGACGCCTCCGTCCGCTGGCTGCTCCGTGCGGCCTCGCTCGATCCGGACCCGGCGGTGCGCCGCGCCGCCGCGCTCGCCGCGCTCGCCCTGCCCGGCGACGAGGGGCCGGAGGTCGCCGTGCGGGTCGTGTCCGACCGCGACACGCCCCGCGACGTGAGCAGCACGGTCCTCGACGCGCTCGGCGCCCACGGCACGGAGGCAGCGGCGCGCGGGCTGTTCGCCGTCGCGAGCGACCGCCACGTGCCGGCCACGGTGCGCGCCGAGGCGCTCGACGTGCTGGACCGCAGCTACCCCGAGCTCGCCGACGCGCTGGGGCCGCGCCCGGGCGTGGTCGATCCGCTCGGCGGCGCGGCCTTCGCCGTCGCCAACGGCGTGGCCGGCGGGGTCGTGTTCTCCTCGCTCGGCGTGTTCGGCGCCTTCGAGGGCGCCGAGGTGATCGGCGCCGTCGGCGGGTCGGCCGTGGGCCTCGGCTCGGGCATCCTCTACGCGTCCACCTCGCCGCTGACGCTGGGCGAAGGCCTGGCCTACGCGAGCGGCGTGTCGTGGGGCCTGACCTACGGCCTGTGGGCGACCACCACCGTGCACGGCGGCGCGCGCTGGCGCGACGACCCGAGCGAGATCGCACGGCCGGGGGCCGTCTGGCGCGGGGTGGGGGTGGCCGTGGGCGCCGGGCTCGGCGGCTGGGCCCTGTCGCGGCAGCCGCGCACCTGGGACGTGCTGGAGGTCGACACGGCCGGCTACCTGGGCTCCGCCGTGGCGCTGGGGGCGGTGGGCCTCGCGGCGTACCGCCCGCCCGCGCCGAAGCAGACGCCCTACGGCGGCACCCGCACCGGCAGCGCCTACGAGGCGTACCGCCTCGACGCCTCGCGCTGGCTGGCGGGCTCGCAGCTCGTGGGGGCCAGCCTCGGCCTCGGCGCCGGCCTGCTGCTGGCCGACCGCTGGGACCTCGACTGGAACGACGCCGCCTTCGGGCTCACCCTCGGCGCGGAGGCGGCCTGGGTCGGCACCTTCCTCCCGGGCGCGCTCGGCGTCGACGACGAGGAGCTGAAGGGCACCATCCGCCTGCCGTGGAACGCCGCCATCGCCGGCGGCCTGGCCGTGAGCGAGCTCGCGCCGGTGCCGCTGTCGCGGACGGCCGCCACCGGCTGGGGCGCCGTCACGGGCAACGCCATCGGCGGGGGGCTGCCGCTCGTGGCCGGCGCCACCGATCCGCGCGTGATCGACGGGGTGATGGTGCCGGTCGGCGTCGCGGGCACCGCCGCGGCCTACCTGCTGGCCCCGCACCTCGCCCCGGACGTGGGCGACGCCGTGGTGATCGGGGTGGGCACCGCCGTGGCCGGCGCCGAGGGCGCGCTCGTGGGCGGCGCGCTGTCGGACCTCGGCACGTTCGAGGCCGACCAGGCGGCCGGCCTGGCGGCGCTGTCGGGCGGCGTGGCGGGGGCGGCCCTGCTCGGCCTGGCGCCGGTCCTCGACACCGCCCCGGACGAGGCCGTGCTCCTCGGCACCGCCGCCGCCTGGGGCGGCACCTATGGCGCGCTGCTGCCCGAGGCCCTGCGCTTCGACCCCCGCGCGAGCGGCGTCCTGCTGCCGGCGGCCGTCGGCACCGCCGTGGGGATGGCGGGGACGGGGCTCGCCATGCTGCCCGCCCGCGGCCTGGCCCCGCGCCACGCCGTCGTCCCGGAGCTGGCCGCTGGCGGGCGGCACGGTGGGCGCGCTCGTGGCGGCGCTCGCCTCGGAGGACGGCGCGGACGTGGCGCTCGCGCCGTGCTCGGCAGCACCGTCGGCGGCGCGGCGGGGCCGTCGTCGCGCTGACGCCGGTGGGCGACGGCGTCGCCGCGGTGGGCCCCCTTCCCGGCACCTGGATGCCCGCGCTGGTCACGCTGCCCGCCACGCGCGACGCCGCCGCCGTCACCACGCTCGGCGTGCGCGCGAGCGGCTGGTGACTACGGATGGGCAGCGTGCTCGGGTCGGCGCCCGCGCCCGGGTACTCGCCCGAGACGGTGAGGACATCGGCGGCCAGCTCCTCGCAGGCGAACCCGCGGGGTCGGGCACCGGCCGCCCGTGGTGCACGGCGGCGGGCTGCCGCCAAGGCCGTGGTGAAGTCGGCGGGCGTGCGAAGACACGTTCGCGCCCCACCCGGCGACCACGTCCGCCAGCACGGTGCCCACCGCCGTCACGCCGATGGCGCCGTTCGTCGCGGTGTCGTACGCGAAGATTGTCGTCGGTCGTGGCGCTGCCGCCGGGCGCGGTGAAGTACATCATCGACGACGCTGCCGCCCGCGCTCGCCAGCACGGTGTTGTGGGTGAACTCAGCGCGCTGCCCTGGTTGAAGAATCGCCGCGCGTACAGCGAGGTGCTGTTGAGCGCAAGACGTTGTTCGTCCAGGTGTCGGCGCCCGCCGTCGACTGCGAGCACGCCGCCTGGCGGCCGTCGTTGCCGCAGAACACGTTGTCGGTGGCCGTCACCTCGCCGTTGTTGCCGTAGATCGCGCCGCCGCGCTGGGCCGGCCCGCCGGAGACCAGGTTGCGGAAGAACCGCGTCCCGTGCACCTCGAACACGGTCGCCCGGTCCACCGACACGGCGCCGCCCGCCGCCACGGCTCCACCGGCGAGATCGCCGCTGTCGGCGAACGCTGTCGAGCAGCTGCACGACGCGCCGACCGCCGGCGGCTGCGCCAGTACTTGACGGCGCCGCCGTCGTAGGCGCTGTTGCCCGTGAAGGTGCTGTTGGTCACGGTCGATCGCCGCCGCGCCACTGGTAGACGGCCCCGCCGTACTGCCCGGCGACGTTGTCGGTGAACGGCACGCCGTCGATCGCCAGGTCGAGCGTCGGCCCAGATCCCGGCGCCCTTCTCGGGGTGGTGTTCGCCGAACGCGCCGCCGCTGAAGCTCGCGTCGGGCCAGCACCGACAGCGCCACGGCGCCGCCCTCGCGCCCGCGGTTGCTCTTGTAGGTCGTGTCGGTCGAAGCGAGCGCGCCCGCCGCCGCGTAGATGGCGCCGCCCTGGCTGTTCACGGCCTCGTGTCGAGAATCGAGGACGCTCACCGTGAGCGTGCCGCTGCCCACGACCACCGGCGCCGCCGTGGTCGTCGGCGACGTTGCCGAGCGTGCTCACGGTCACGACCGGCGTCGCCGCGGGTCCAGACGGCGCCGGCGTCGTCGCTGGCGGTGTTGTCGGTGATGGCGCCGTCGATGGCCATGGGGCCGTCCTCCGCCTGACGTAGACGGCGCGCCGTGTCGACGGCCGCGTGGTTGCGCTCAACGTGGTGCCCGTCGCGGCGAGGGTGCCGCCGTCCACGTGGATGGCGCCGCCGTGGCCGCATCGGCGCCGTTGTCGCGGAACGTGCTGTCGGTGACGGTGAGCGTCCCGACCGCGTCCTGCACGGCCACGGCGCCGCCGAAGTCCGCGTGTTGTGGTCGAACTCGTCGGCCTCGAACGTAAGCTTGCTGTCGACGCCGAGCACGGCCGCCCCGCCGCCCGTGATGCCCGGGCCGAGGTCTCGAAGCAGACCTCCCGGAACCGGGTGCCGCTGCGCGTGACCTCCGCCCCGCGGAACGGGTCCTCGCGCGGATCGCGAGCCTGGATCACGAGGTCGTCGGTCTCGGTGACGCCGAACGTCGGCCCGCTGACGCCGTACACGGTGACCGCCCCGCAGCCCGCCCCGACGATGGTGAGCGGCTTCCGGACGATGACGACGCTCTGCTGGTAGAGCCCGACACCCTGGCCGCACGTCGATGGTGTCGCCGGCGCGCGGCGTTCACCGCGGACTGGATGTCGGGTACGCCAGCGGATCGCTGCTGTCGACGACCAGGACGGCCGCCAGCGCGCGGTGAGCAGGCCAGATGCTTCCGATCATGCTCCTCCTCCGGGAGGAGGCATTTGCGCGAGCGGAGCCGATGGGAGCGCGATGCGGCCGCTTGCCGAGCTTCAACCGCCATGAGTTCGCGGCGCATGGCGCTCCCGGCCTACGAGAAGACGCCCTCGCGGACGGCGCGCCCGAGCGCGGCCAGGTCGGGGTGCAGCACCTGGTCGTCGTCCCAGCGCTCGACCAGCGCGCGGACCCTGGCGTGCAGCGCGCGGGTCCGCGGGCCCGGCTGCTGCGGCGGGACGACCTCGCCATCCGGCTGGACGAGCCCGCTCATCCGCAGGTCGAGGCCCTGCGCCGCGCACAGCAGCTCGATCGCGACGATGTCGGCGACCCGGTCGACCACCTCCAGCGCCGACCGCGCCGCGACCGGGCCCATCGACACGTGGTCCTCCTGGTGCTGCACGGTGGGGATCGAGTCGGTGGACGCGGGCACGCACATCGCCCGCGCCTCGGCCAGCAGCGACGCCGCGGTGTACTGCGCCAGCATGAGCCCGCTGTTGACGCCCGAGTCGGCGACGAGGAAGCTCGGCAGGCCCGACAGCCGGCCGTAGGTCATCCGGAAGATGCGGCGCTCGGCGATCGAGGCCACCTGCACGAGCGTCACCTTGAGGTGGTCCATCGCGAGGGCGACCGGCGCGGCGTGGAACAGGCCGCCCTCCACCACGCCGCCGGCGTCGGGCAGGACGAGCGGGTTGTCGCTCGGCGCGTTGAGCTCCTGCGCGACGACGCCCTGCACGTACCCGAGCGCGTCGCACGCCGCGCCGAGCACGACCGGCGCGCAGCGGACGCTGAAGGAGTCGGGCCGCCGGTTGCCCGCGACGAGCTCGCTGCCCTCGACGAGATCGCGCAGCCGGCGCGTGGCGGCCTCGGCCCCGGCGTGGCCCCGGACCCGCGCCGCGGCGACCGACAGCAGCCCTGCCTCGGCGCGCACCACCTCGAGCGACAGCGCCGCGGCCGACTCCGCGGCGCGGAGCACCCGCGCCGCCCGGTCGACGGCGAGCCCGGCCAGCGCGTTGGACCAGGAGGCGCCGTTGATGAGCGACAGCGCCTCCTTCTCCGTCGGCACGACGGGGCCGAGCGCGGCGATCGCAGGGCCGGCCGGCGCCGGCACCCCGTCGACCAGGACCTCGCCGCCGAAGCCCAGCGCCACGCGCGCGACGTGGGCGAGCTGGATGGAGCCCGCCGCGCCCACCGCGCCCACCGCCGGCACCACGGGGACGAGGTCGCGCTCGAGCAGCGCCAGCAGCCGATCCACGACGATCGGCCGCACCCCCGACCAGCCCGCCGCGAGGGCGTTGGCCCGGGCGGCGATCATGGCGCGCACCTCGTTCGCCGGCAGCGGCTCGCCGACGCCCGCGCAGTGCGACACCACGAACAACCGCACGGCCTCGTCGGTGTGGGCCGGCGGGGTGCCGCCCACGAGCCAGGCCCACTTGCTGCGCAGCAGATCGGGCGGGGCGTGCTCGGCGTACCACGCGGCGTTGTCGGCCATGCGCTGCCGGGCTTCGGGCTCGAGCTTCGCGGCGGCCTCGCCCCGCGAGATCGCGGCCAGGTCGGCCCAGCCGAGGGTGCGCCCGTCGATGGCGACGGTGCGGTCGGGGCGGGTGCGCTCAGGCATGGTCGACCACCGGCGGCAGCGGGCCGGCCGCGGCGGCGGCGGCGGCGACGAGCGACCCGTCGCGCAGGTGGCGCAGGACGATGGCGATGTCGTCGGCCGGGGCCTCGCTGCCGAGCTGCGGGCGGAGCAGCTCGAAGGCGGCGCGGGTGCCGGCGCCGAGCGCGGCGCCGCGGTGCGCCGGCGCCTCGAGGAGCAGGTGCAGCCCCCGCACGGCGCACAGCAGCTCGATGGCGACGACCTGCTGCGCGAGCAGCAGCACGTCGTGGGCCCGGCGCGCGGCCGAGGTGCTCATCGCCACGTGGTCTTCCTGGTCCTCGCAGGTGGGGACGGTGTCGGCGGAGTTGGGGAACATGAGCTGGCGGGCCGCCGCCACCGCGGCCGCCGCGGCGACCTGGGGCAGCATCAGACCGAGGCCCGGGCCTCCGCCAGCAGCGGCGGCAGCTGCGACGAGAGGTGGCCCGTGGTCAGGCGGTAGGTCCGCCGCTCCGAGAGGGCCGCGAGCTCGCACATCGCGAGCTTGAGGTGGTCGGCGGCGAAGCCCACCGGCTCGCCGTGGAACAGGCCCGCGCTGAAGGCCTTGTTCAGGTCGGGCTCGTCGACCAGGATCACGGGGTTGTCGGTGGCGGCGTTGACCTCGACCTGCACCTGCTGCGAGGCGTAGGCCACGGCGTCGCGCACGGCGCCGAGCACCTGCGGCGCGCAGCGCAGCGAGTAGGCGTCCTGCACCCGCTCCGGGTCGGAGTCGACGAGGCTGCTGCCCGCGAGCAGCGCCCGCAGCGAGGCCGCGCAGCGGATGGCGCCCGGGAACGGCCGCAGGGCGTGCACCGCGGGGTGCAGCGCGCGGGTGGTGGCCCGCAGCGCCTCGAACGACAGCGCGGCGGCGAGCTCGGCGGCGTGGACCAGCGCCCAGGCGTCGACGCAGCACAGCGCCGTGATGGCGGTCGTGAGCTGCGCGCCGTTGGTCATCGCCAGGCCTTCCTTGGGCCCCGGCACGAGGCGCGGGATGCCGGCGCGCGCCATGGCCTCGCCCCCCGACAGCACCTCGCCGCCGAACGTGGCGCGGCCGGGGTCGGGGTCGACGGCGCCGGTGAACACCACCAGCCCGAGGTGGGCCAGCGGCGCGAGGTCGCCCGACGAGCCGCAGGACCCGCGGCTCGGCACGACCGGCACCACGTCGCGCTCGAGCATGGCGCACAGCGTCTCGACGAGCGCGGGGCGGCAGCCGGAGGCGCCCTTCGACAGGGCGTTGGCGCGCAGCAGCATCATCGCGCGCGCCTGCTCGCGCGGGATCGGCGGCCCGACCCCGGCGGCGTGGGAGCGGACGAGGTTCCACGACAGGTCGCGGATCTGGTCGTGCTCGATGCGCACCCGGGCCAGCGAGCCGTAGCCCGTGTTCACCCCGTAGACGGGCAGCGCCGCGCCGTCCGGCCCGCGGATCCGCCCCTCGGCGGCCGCGCCGACCCACTCCGCCGACCGCTGCATGCGCTCCCGCGCCGCCTCGGCGAGCCGCGGCACCGCCCGCTGGCGGGCGACCGCGGCCACCAGCGGCAGGGTGAGGCCCTCCCCGTCGAGCCACGCCGTCTCCACCCGCCCTCCGTCGTCGCGCACCGCATAACGCGTCGCGGTCGGGCGGACGGCGGCGGCGCCTACTTCGCGGCGGCCGGCAGCGCGTGGCGCGGGGCGGGCGCGGGGATCCCGTACGCCAGCGCGCCGTGCTCGTGCTCGTCGAGCCCGCCGTGCTCGGCCTCGGGCGGCACCCGCAGGCCCACCGCGCGGTCCAGCGCCCACATGAGCCCCGCGGAGGCGGCCAGGCAGGCGCCGCCCACCGCCCCGACCCCGATCAGCTGTGCGCCGAGCGAGACCTCGGGCACGAGCAGGCCGACCGCCAGCGTGCCCCACACGCCGCACACGAGGTGGACGGGCACGGCGCCGACCGGATCGTCGATCCGCAGCCGCACCAGCAGCCGCGACGAGGCCACGAGCAGCACCGCGCCCACCGCGCCGACCCCGACGCTCGCGAGCGGCGACAGCACGTCCGCCCCGGCGGTGACCGCCACCAGGCCCGCCAGCGCGCCGTTGAGCGCCTGCGACAGGTCCGGGCGACCCTCCAGCGCCCACGAGGTCATCGCGGCCACCAGCACGCCCGTGGCGGCCGCGAGCGTGGTCGTCACGGCGACGTAGGAGATGGCGCCCGGATCCGCCGACAGCACCGAGCCGCCGTTGAACCCGTACCAGCCGAACCACAGCAGCAGCACGCCGAACGCCGACAGGGGCGCGGAGTGGCCCTCGAAGCCCTCGCCCTCGAAGGCGCCGAGGCGCGGGCCGATCCACCAGGCGCCCACCAGCGCCGCCCAGCCGCCCACGCCGTGGACGATGGTGGAGCCGGCGAAGTCGTGGAAGCCGAGGGCGGCCAGCCAGCCGCCGCCCCAGTGCCAGTACCCGACGACGGGGTAGACGACGGCGACGTAGACGGTGCTGAACACCAGGAACGCCGACAGGCGCACGCGCTCGGCGACGGCGCCGCTGACGATGGTGGCCGCGGTCGCCGCGAACATGGCCTGGAACAGGAAGTCGGTCCAGTAGGTGTAGTGACCGTCGGCGTAGGCGGCGGACAGGCCGGTGGCGCCGGCGGCGATGCCGAGGCCGTGCCAGGCGACGACGCCGCCGGCGGCCGCGGGGCCCGGGTACATCAGGTTGAAGCCGACGGCGGCGTAGGTCAGCAGCCCGATCGCGAGCACGCACAGGTTCTTGAACAGGATGTTCACGGTGTTCTTGGCCCGCGTGCTGCCCGTCTCGAGCGCGGCGAAGCCCAGGTGCATCAGGAACACCAGGAACGCGGCGAGCAGCATCCAGGCGTTGTTCACCCAGAACAGCACCTCGGCGGCGGTGATGGGGGTGGCGTCCACGAGTCCTCCGGGGGCCGCGCGAGTGGCGGCCGTCGCCGGGGCGCATTCGCACGTTCCGTGCCAGCCGAGAAGCGAAGGTTCGTCCGAGGGGCGCGGTCGCATGTCCTACATTTCCGTAGGACGGGATCCGGCGTCCTACGAATCCGTAGGATGCTTGAACCGGCGGGGCTCGATGCCGTACTTCGCCACCCGCAGGCCCATGATCCGCTCGGTCACGCCGAGCTCGCGCGCCGCCCGGGCGACGTTGCCCCGGCTCGACTTCAGGGCGTCGATCACGAGGTCGCGCTCGAAGGCCTCGACCCGCGCCGTCAGGCCGCCGGCGCCCGCTGTGCCGGTGGCCTCGGCCGTCTGCAGCGACGGCGGCAGGTGGTGGCCGAAGATCACGTCGTCGCGGGCCAGCAGCACCGCCCGCTCGATGCAGTTCTCGAGCTCGCGCACGTTCCCCGGCCAGTGGTAGGCCATCAGCATGTCGATGGCGGGGGTGGAGATGCGGCGGACGGAGCGGCCGTGGGCGCGGTTGAACGTGTCGACGAAGTGGTCCGCCAACATGAGCACGTCGCTGCGGCGCTCGCGCAGCGGCGGCAGGTGGATGGGGAAGACGTTGAGCCGGTAGTAGAGGTCCTGGCGGAACGATCCGTCGTCGATCATCGCCTCGAGGTCGCGGCTCGTGGCGGCGACCACGCGCACGTCGACGGTGACGGTGGCGTTGGACCCCACCCGCTGCAGCTCGCGCTGCTGGAGCACGCGCAGCAGCTTGATCTGGGTGGCGGGCGACAGGTCGCCGATCTCGTCGAGCAGCAGCGTGCCCCCCGAGGCGACCTCGAAGCGGCCCTTGCGCTGGCTGTGGGCGCCGGTGAACGCCCCGCGCTCGTGGCCGAACAGCTCGGACTCGATGACCGACTCCGGCAGGGCCGCGCAGTTCACCTTGACGAACGGGCCCCGCCGGCGCGGGCTGCCCTCGTGGATGGCGGTGGCCACGAGCTCCTTGCCGGTGCCGGACTCTCCGCGCAGGAGCACGGTCGCGGGGGACGGCGCGACCTGCTCGACCAGGCCGTAGACCTGCTGCATGGCCTTCGAGCGCCCGACGACGTTGGGCGGCGGCCGCGCGCCCGGCCCGTCGGGGCGCTCGGCGCGCCGGGCCTGGTGCCGCCGGATGGCGGGCAGGAGCAGCGCGGCGACGACCTGCAGGAGCTGCACGTCGCCCTCGAGCGCGGGCGCACCGGCGGGGCGGTAGGCCGACAGGGCGCCCAGCACCTGGTCGGCGCCCACCACCGGCACGCAGACGAAGGCGCGGTCGGCGCCGCTGCGCGCGCCTGTCTTGTCGGCGAAGCGGGGATCGGCGCGGATGTGCGGGACGGCCGCGGGCTGGCCGCTGCGGACGACCTCGCCGGTGATGCCCTCGCCGAGCTGGAACCGCCCGCGGCGGACCTCGGCGGGCGTCAGCCCGTGGGCGGCCTCGATCGCGACGTCGCCCGTGTCGGGCTCGACGAGCGACAGCGCCACCCGCTGCAGGCCGAGGTCCTCGGACAGCGAGCGCAGGACGGGCCCCAGCACGTCGTCGAGGTCGGCGACCTCCGGGTCGACGAGGTGCTGGGCGATGTCGGCGAGCGGACGGAGCATCGTGGATCCGGTCCTACATCTTCGTAGGATTCCGGTGCCGACGTAACGTTCTTGTTGACACGGCGCATCTAACCCCGTACCCTTTACAGGCTTAGGCATCGGCGGAGCATTGCCTAAGAATTTTAGGCACTGGCTCCGGCGAGAGAGGTGCACCGATTGGACGCCGTCGACATCCAGCTCGTGAACCTGCTGCAGGACGACTGCAAGGCGCCGCTGGCCCGGCTGGGCGAGGCGGTGGGCCTGTCTGCGCCCTCGGTGATGGAGCGGATCCGCAAGCTCGAGAAGGCGGGGGTGATCCGCGGCTACCACGCAGCCATCGACGCGCGGCAGGTGGGGCTGGACATCACGGCGTTCATCGGGATCGCGCTCAACTACCCGAAGGAGAACGGGGGCTTCGAGCAGGCGATCGCCGACCTGCCGGAGATCCTGGAGGTGCACCACGTCACGGGCGGCGTCACCCTGCTGCTCAAGGTGAAGGTGGCGAACACCGCGGCGCTGGAGCGGGTCATCAGCCACCTGCGGCTGGTCGAGGGCGTGCAGCGCACCGAGACGATGGTGGTGCTGTCGACGAGCCGCGAGCGGTCCACGCTGCACCTGCCCGACTCGCTCGCCGCCCCGCGGCGCGCCCGCAAGGCGGCGGAGTGAGCCGCGCCGAGGCCGCCGCGCGCCGCGGCCTGTACCGGCCCACCGACGAGCACGACGCCTGCGGCGTGGCGCTGGTGGCCGAGGTCGGCGGGCGCCCGAGCCGGCGCGTGCTCCGCTACGCGCTGCGCGCCCTCGACCGCCTCGCCCACCGCGGCGCCGTCGGGGCCGATCCGCTGTCGGGCGACGGGTGTGGCGTGCTGCTGCAGATCCCCCACGCCGTGCTCGCGCGGCGCGCCTCCCTGCCGGCGCCGGGGGAGTACGGCGTGGGGATGGTGTTCCTCCCCGCCGATCCGTGGCGACGTCCCGCCGCGGTGGCCCGGGTGGAGGCCGCGCTGCGGGCCGAGGGGCTGCCGGTGCTGGGCTGGCGCGACGTCCCCGTCGATCCGTCGGTGTGCGGGCCGCGCGCGGCGCAGACCGCGCCCCACGTGGCGCAGGTGCTGGTCGGGCGCGGCGACGCCGCGGCGGGCGATCCGTTCGAGCGCGCCCTGGTCTGCGCGCGCAAGCGGCTGGCGCGCGAGGAGCCGCAGCCGTCCTACGTCTGCTCGCTGTCGAGTCGCACCGTCGTCTACAAGGGGCTGCTGCTGCCCGACAGCCTGGCCGCGTTCTACGCCGACCTCGCCGACCCGGCCTGCGTCAGCGCGGTGGCGGTGGTCCACCAGCGGTTCAGCACCAACACCTTCCCGACCTGGGCGCGCGCCCACCCGTACCGGATGCTGGCCCACAACGGCGAGATCAACACGCTCGCCGGCAACGTCGACCGGATGCGGGCGCGGGAGCGCGCCGGCGAGGCGCCCGACCTCGCGCCCCTGGTCGAGCCCGAGGGCAGCGACTCGGCGGCGCTCGACAACGCGCTCGAGGTGCTGGTGCACACCGGGCGCTCCCTGCCCGACGCCGTGGCGGCGCTGCTGCCCGAGGCCTGGGAGCACGACCCGTCGCTCCCCGCGGCCCGCCGGGCGCGCGCCGAGCGCCAGGCGAGCTGGATGGAGCCGTGGGACGGCCCGGCGTGCGTCGTCTTCACCGACGGTCGCGTGGCCGGGGCCGCGCTCGACCGCAACGGCCTGCGCCCGGCCCGGTGGCTCGTCACGCGCGACCAGCTGCTGGTGCTGGCCTCCGAGGCCGGGGTGGTGGACGTCGGCGGGGCGCGAGTCGCCGTGCGCGAGCGGCTCGGCCCGGGCCAGATGGTGCTGGTGGACCTCGTCGCCGGGCGCCTGCTGCGCGACGACGAGGCGCGGGCGGGGCTCCCGCCGGGCCCCGACGTGCGCACCGTCGCGCTCGAGGCCCTGCCGGCCCCGCCGCCGCCCGCGCGCCTCGGCGCAGAGGCGCTGCAGGCCGCGCTGCGCGCCCGCGGCTACACGAGCGAGGAGCTCCAGCTCGTGCTCGCGCCGATGGCGGCGACGGGGCGCGAGCCGATGGGCGCCATGGGCGACGACACGCCGCTGGCGGCGCTGTCGGAGCGCCGCAGCCGGTGTACCACGCCTTTCAGCAGCGCTCGCCAGGTGACGAACCCGCCCATCGATCCCTGCGCGAGGCCGCGTTCACCTCCTGCGCACCGCACTCGGCCCGGCGCCCGACCTCGCCGGGCGCGGGCGGGGGGCCCGCAGCTCGTGCTGCGGGGGCCGGTGCTGAGCGCCGTGGGGGCCGCCCGGGTCGCCGCCTGGCCCGGCACCGTCCGCCTCGAGGCCACCTTCGACGCCGCCGCCGGCGAGGCCGGGCTGCGGCAGGCGCTGCACCGCCTGCGCGCCGCCGCGGCGGCCGCGGTGCGCGACGGCGCTCGCGCCTCGTCGTCAGCGACCGCGGCGCAGGGCGCCCGCGTCCGGGGCTGCTCGCCGTGGCCGCCGTGCACCACCACCTCGTCGACGAGGGGCTCCGCCCCCGGGTCGGGCTGGTCGCCGAGGCCGGCGACGCCCGCGAGGTGCACCACGTGGCCGTGCTGATCGGCTTCGGCGCCGACGCCGTGCACCCCTGGCTCGCGCTGCAGGCCGCCGCGGCCCTCGCGGAGGACCCGCGCGCCGAGGTCCGCACCGACGCCGTCACCGCCCAGCAGCGGCTCGTCCACGCCCTGCACCACGGCCTGCTCAAGGTGCTCGCCAAGGTCGGCATCGCGACCGTGCGCAGCCACCGCGGCGGGCGCCTGTTCGAGGCCGTTGGGCTCGATCCCGCGCTGGTCGACGCCTTCTTCCCCGGCACGCCCGTCCGGCTTCGGGGCGGCCTCGGCCTGGCCGCGCTCGCCCGCCCGTTCCCCGCCGACGCGCTCGATCCCGGCGGCCACTACCGCTGGCGCCGCGACGGCGAGCAGCACGCCTGGGGCCCCGACGCCATCGCCGGGCTGCAGCACGCCGTGCGCAGCGGCGACTACGAGCGCTTCCGCCGCTTCGCCGCCCGGGCCGACGCCGCTCGCGCCCCGCACCCTGCGCGGCCTGCTCGATCCCGTGGCCCGCGGGCCCGTCCCCCTCGACGAGGTCGAGCCCGTCGCCGCCATCGCCGCGCGCTTCCGCACGGGGCCATGTCCGTTCGGCTCGCCTCTCGGCCGAGGCCCACGAGGCGCTCGCCGTGGCGATGAACCGGCTCGGCGGCCGCTCCAACAGCGGCGAGGGCGGCGAGGACCGCGCGCGCCGGCGACGAGCGGCGCAGCGCCATCAAGCAGATCGCGTCGGGGCGCTTCGGCGTGACCCCCGGGCTACCTGCGCAGCGCCGACGAGCTGCAGATCAAGATGGCCCAGGGCGCGAAGCCCGGCGAGGGCGGCCACCTGCCCGGGCACAAGGTCGACGCCGTCATCGCGCGGCTCCGCCACGCCGCGCCCGGCACCGAGCTCGTCTCGCCGCCGCCCCACCACGACATCTACAGCATCGAGGACCTCGCCCAGCTGATCGGCGACCTGCGCGCGGTGAACCCGGCGGCCGAGATCAGCGTCAAGCTCGTCAGCGAGGCCGGCGTGGGCACCGTGGCCGCCGGGGTGGCCAAGGCCGGCGCCGACGCCGTGCTGATCAGCGGCGGATCCGGCGGCACCGGCGCCGCGCCGCTCGGCTCCATCAAGCGGGCCGGGCTGCCGTGGGAGCTCGGCCTGGCCGAGGCCCAGCAGGTGCTGGCGCTCAACGATCTTCACGGGCGGGTCCGCCTGGAGGTCGACGGCCAGCTGATGACCGGCCGGGACGTGATCGTGGCCGGCCTGCTCGGCGCCGAGCGCTTCGGCTTCGGCACCGCGGCGCTGGTCTCGCTCGGCTGCGTGCTCATGCGCGTGTGCCACAAGAACACCTGCCCCGTGGGGGTCGCCACCCAGGATCCGCAGCTGCGGGCGCACTTCGCGGGCGAGCCGGAGCACGTCATCGCGTTCATGGGCGTCGTGGCCCGCCAGGTCCGCGAGGAGATGGCGCGGCTCGGGTTCCGCCGCTTCGACGAGCTGGTGGGGCGGGCCGACCGCCTCCGCCCGGCCGCCGACCCCGCCGGGCTCGATCTCGCGCCCCTGTGCCACGTGGTGGACGGCGAGCGGCGGTTCGTCGCGGCGCCGCCGCGCCCGGGGCCGTCGCGCCTCGACCTCGCGCTGCTCGACGCCGCTGCGCCCGCGATCGCGCGCGGAGAGCGGGTCGCGGCGGTGGAGGCGGTCGACAACCGTGACCGGGCCGTGCTCGCCCGGCTGTCGGGCGAGATCGTCGCCCGCCACCCGGCCGGCCTGCCCGACGACACCGTCGAGGTCGAGCTGCACGGCACGGCCGGGCAGAGCTTCGCGGCGTTCCTCGCGCCCGGCGTCTCGGTGCGGCTGTGCGGCGAGGCCAACGACGCGGTGGGGAAGGGGATGGCGGGCGGACGCATCGTCCTCGTCCCGCCCGACGCCGCCGCCCTCCCCGAGGCGAGCGTCATCCTCGGCAACGTGGCGCTGTACGGCGCGACGGGCGGCACCCTGTTCGCGCGCGGCCGCGCCGGGGAGCGCTTCGCCGTGCGCAACAGCGGCGCGGTCGCGGTGGTGGAGGGGACGGGCGCCCACGGCTGCGAGTACATGACCGGCGGGCTCGTGGCCGTGCTCGGGCCGGTGGGCCGGAACTTCGGCGCCGGGATGAGCGGCGGCGCGGCGTTCCTGCTCGATCCCGCCCCCGAGCGCCTCGGTTCGGGCGTCGCGCTGGCGCCGCTCGACCCGGAGGACCTCGAGCAGCTGCGCGCGCTGGTGGTGGAGCACCGCGAGCGCACCGGCAGCAGCGTGGCCTGGCGCCTGCTGGCGCGCTGGGAGCGCGAGCAGCGGCGCTTCGGCAAGGTCGTGCCGCAGCGGCGCGCCGCCGAGCCCGCGCCGAGCCACCGCGCGGCGGAGGGCTGATGGCCGACGCCTTCCTCGACACCGACCGGTGCGATCCCCCGAAGCGGCCCGTCGCCGAGCGGATCCTGGACCACCGCGAGGTGGAGCTCGACCTGCCCGCCGACGCCCTGCGCGACCAGGCCTCGCGCTGCATGGACTGCGGTGTGCCGTTCTGTCACCAGGGCTGCCCGCTCGGCAACCTGGTGCCCGGTGGAGACGACCTCGTGGCGCGCGACCTGTGGCGGGACGCCGTGGAGCGCCTCCACCGCACCAACAACTTCCCGGAGTTCACGGGCAAGACCTGCCCGGCGCCCTGCGAGCGGGCGTGCGTGCTCGATCTGCACGGCGCGCCCGTGACCATCAAGCACGTCGAGAAGCGGATCGCCGACCGCGGCTGGCGGGAGGGCTGGATCGTGCCGCAGCCGCCGACGCAGCGCACGGGCCGCTCGGTGGCGGTGGTGGGCTCGGGGCCCGCCGGTCTGGCCGCGGCACAGCAGCTCCGCCGCCTCGGCCACGAGGTGACGGTGTTCGAGCGCGACGACCGCCTCGGCGGGCTGCTGCGCTACGGCATCCCCGACTTCAAGCTCGACAAGGCCGACATCGACCGGCGCCTGCGCCAGCTGTCGGCCGAGGGGGTCCGCTTCCGCACCGGCGTCGCCGTGCACGACGCCGCCGCGCTGCTCGCCGACCACCACGCGGTGTGCCTGGCCGTCGGCGCGCAGGCGCCGCGGCGGCTCGAGGTGCCGGGCGCCGCGCTCGACGGCGTGGTCGACGCGCTGCCGTACCTCGTGCAGCAGAACCGGGTGGTGGCGGGTGACGCACCAGACCAGCGGATCGAGGCTGCAGGCCGGCACGTGGTGGTGCTGGGCGGTGGGGATACTGGTGCCGATTGTGTCGGTACTGCAATCCGGCAGGGGGCCGCCAGCGTTCGCCAGTTCCATTACAAGCCAGCGCCGCCGTCGGAGCGGCCCGCCGAGACGCCCTGGCCGCTGTGGCCGATGACGCTGCAGACCTCCACCTCGCACGAGGAGGGTGCCAGCCGCGGCTGGTCGCTCGTGGCGACGGCGTTCGAGGGGCGCGACGGCCGCCTGGAGCGTATCCGCTGCGCGCGCGCCGACTGGCGCGACGGGGCGCTGCAGCTGGGGGACGAGGTGGTCGTCGAGGCCGACCTCGTGCTCGTCGCCGTCGGCTTCGTCGGGGTCGACGGCCCGCTCGGCGTGCGGGTGGTGGGCGGCCGGGTCGGCGGCGACACGTACCGCACCGACGTCCCCGGGATCTTCGCCTGCGGCGACGCCCGGCGCGGGGCGTCGCTGGTGGTGTGGGCGATCCGGGAGGGGCGGGAGGCGGCGCGGGCCGTCGATGCGTTCCTGTTTGGCAGCAGGTGATTTGTCGTCCGCCCGGCTTCGCACGGGCGAACGCCAATTCCCACCACCATGGCGCGTGCTCGCACGACGGGAGCGCCATGCGACCGCGAGCCCGTGGCGGTCGAGGCGCGGCAGGCGGCCGCATCGCGCTCCCGCCGGCTCCGCTCACGCATTTTCGGCTCGACTCCTCCGCTCTGAACGGCTATCATCCGCGGATGAGTGGATGGCAAACCTGGCGGGGTGGCAGCGCCCGGCCCCCCAGCGACGACGCGCTGTTCGAGGCCCTGTCCGCGGCGGTCGACCAGGGCGACGGAGACGGGTTGAACGCGCTGTGCGCGACGCACGCCGAGCAGATCGTGGCCGCGACCCCGCGCTGGGCGCGCGTGCCCGAGCCGCTGCGTAGCGACCCGGCCGCCGTCCGCCGCTGGGGGCGCACGGTGGCGGCCACCGCCCAGCACCTCGCGGCGCTCGGCGACGCGCGGATGCTGCGCCGGCTGTCGGGCGGCCCGCTCGAGCGCTGGGCGGCGCACCGGGAGCAGGCCGTCGCCCTGGCCCGCGACGACCGCCTCGAGGAGGCGCTGGGGCTCGTCGAGCCCGATCTGGCGCAGATGCGCGCCCACACCTTCGACGACCCGTCTCCGCTCGACGCGACGGTCGGGCTGGTGGGGCAGCTGCGCTACCTCGCCGGGCGCGCCGAGCAGGCCGTCCCGCTGCTGGAGGAGGCGCGGGAGCGGGTGGCGGCGCGCGGCGGCGACCCGTCGCACTACGACGTGCTGCTGGAGCAGGCGCTGCGCTGGCTCGGCCGGGGCGACGCGCCGGCGCTGCAGGTCCAGCTGTGCGAGGGCGAGCCCGTGTTCGTCCGGTCCGTCGCCACGTTGCCGCGCGCTGCAGCCCTCGCCGCGCGCGGCTGCGAGGGGGTGCGCTGGGGGGATCTGCCGGGCGCGCGGGCCGCGCTCGAGCGGGCCGCGCGGGCCGACCGCAACGACCCCGCGAGCCGCTACCAGCTCGCCTTCGTGTTGCTCCAGAGCGGCGAGGTGGCCGCCGCCGTCGCCCTGCAGGAGCAGGTGGAGCGGATCGCGCCGGGGTGGTACGACAACCGGGCCTGGCTCGCGCTCTCTCGCCGCATCGCGGCCGCCGAGGTGCCCCACGCGGTGGTCGCCGTGCTCCACCAGCTGGAGGGGGGGCGCATCGGGCCGGTCCAGCGGGCGGCGCTCGCGGCCGGGGCCGCGGCGCAGTGGCCCGTCGCGCAGCTCTACCGCCACCTGGGCCTGGCCCAGGCCGACCTCGGCCGGGTCGACGACGCGCGCGCGGCGTTCCGCGCCGGCCTGGCCGTGGTCGGCGCCGACCCCCACACCCGCAGCCAGCTGCTGGCCGACCGGGCCGAGGTGTCGCCGCCCGAGGAGCAGGCCGGGCTGTGGGCCGAGGCCGCCGCCGTGGAGGGCGGGAGCCTGGTGGTGCAGGCGCTCGCGCGGTCCGGCCCCACCGGGTGAACACCGGCTCGGCGCGGGCCACCCCCGCTGCCGGGGGACCCCACGATGCATCCGCTGCTCTCGCTGCTGCTCGCCTGCACCCCGCAGGCGCCCGACCGCCCGAAGACCACCACCACGTCCACGTCCACGTCGACGACCACGACGCCGTCCACCGACACCGACACCGACACCACCGCGCCCTGCGACGCCGAGGTCGGCACCTTCCACGAGCAGACGCTGGAGGTCGACGGCGAGACGCGCACCTACCTGCTGCACGTCCCCTCCACCTACGCCTGCGCGCCCACCCCCGTGCTGTTCGACCTCCACGGCACCGCCGTGGGGCGCCCCGAGGAGGCCTACGGGCTGCAGGGCGCCCTCGACGCCGCCGAGGCCGAGGGCTTCCTGCTGGTGCGCCCCCGCTCGCGCAGCAGCCTGGAGGGCGGCCAGGAGGTCTTCCGCTGGGATCAGAACCCGGGCGACCCCGAGCGCAACCGGGTCTTCCTCCGCGCCCTCCTCGACGACCTGCGCGAGCGCTACGCCGTCGCCGACGACCGCGTCTACGTCATGGGCTTCTCGTCGGGCACCAACCAGACCTCGGTGATGGCCGCCGACCCCGACACGCCGTTCCACGGCTTCGGCCACGTGGGTGGCGGCGCCTGGACCGTCGACACGCAGCAGCCGGCCGGGCGCTTCTACCTGCACACGCCCTGGCGCGACTACATGCGCACCTACGACGCCGAGCTGCGCGATCTGCTCGACGAGGCCGGCGTCCCGAGCGCCGACCGCCTCGACCGCCAGTCGTTCTCCGGCCACGAGCTGTACGACTGGGTGTACCCCGAGCTGTGGGCGTTCCTCGACCGCGGCGAGCGGCCCGATCCCGGCGTGCTCGCCGCCGGCTGGACCGAGGTGCCGGGCGCGCCCACGGAGCTGCTCGGGGTCGACGTCGATCCCGACGGCCTCGCGTGGCTGACCGGCGCCGACGGCAGCGTCGTGGCCTACGACGGCGCCGCCTTCGTCGCCGCGCCCATCGCCGGGAGCTCGGTCTTCGCCGTGCCGGCGCTCACGTCGGTGTGCCTGCTGCCCGACGGGCGCGGGGCCGCCGTCGGCAACGGCACCGTCCTGTGGACCGACGACGGCGGCGGCTCCTGGCGGCACCTCGACCCGCTGTCGGAGCCCGGGCCGCCGATGTTCGGCTACACCCACTGGAACGGCGTGGGCTGCGGCGACGACGTGGTCCTCGGGCTCGGCTACTGGTCGGCCGGCACCTCGGCCGACGGCCTCGACTGGGCCGACGCGGCGATGGGGTCGACCTACCGCGCCCAGGGCCAGGCCGCCGCGCAGGGGCCGACGGGGACCTGGGTGTCCGTGGGGTACTACCGCTGGCTCGGCCGCTCGACCGACGCGGGCGCCACCTTCCAGCAGGTCGGCAGCACCGGCCCCGGCGAGTGGCTGCTCGACGTGGCGGCCGTGGCGCCGGGCGTGTGGGTCGTCGTGGGCGACGGCGGCGTGATCCTGCGCTCCGACGACGACGGCGCCTCCTTCGACGTGGTGGCGCAGACGGGCATCGACCTGTACGCCGTCGCGTTCGAGGGCGACCACGGGATGGCCGTGGGCCGCGCCGGGCAGGCGCTGGTCAGCCTCGACGCCGGAGCCACGTGGAGCGACGTGTCGCTCGGGCGCGACGTGATGCTCTCCGACGTGGCGGCGCTGCCGACGGGCGAGGCGCTGGTGGTGGGGGAGGGGGGGCCCTACCTCACCGCCTGGCCCTGAGCGCCGGGCGCCAGGCGGTAGACGACCCACTCGCCGACCCGGTCCGAGACGGCGTGGGTCGCGATCAGCGTGACCACGCCGTCCGTCGCGGCGTCGAGGCCGCCGAGCGTCTCGTCGGCGGTGTCTGCAGTGAACACGCCGCCGTCGGCGAAGGAAGGGTCGAGGTCGCCGTCGGGGAGCAGCCGCGCGGCACCGATCCGAGGCCCGCTGGGGTCGTCGAGGTCGTCGACGTCGCCGCCGAGCAGGATCGCTCCGTCGCTGGCGACGGCGAGGACCTGCAGGGCGTGGTGGTTGGCGTGGCCGAGCGCGCCGAGGTCGATCCGCGCGACGCCGTTGTCGCCGAAGGTCCGGTCCACCGCGCCGTCCGCAGCGAACCGGATGACGCCGAGCGCCTGGTAGCCCCCGTCCAGGTCGACGACTCCGGCCAGGAGGAGCCGCCCGTCGGGCAGCGCCGCGACGGAGGTGCGCGACTCCACGTCGCCGCCGGTCCCCACGCCGGCGACCCCGGCGGTGCCGAAGGCGGTGTCGACGGCGCCGTCCGCGGCAAGCCGGATCAGCCCCGGGACAGCGCCAGCATCGGGGAACGTGCCGCCGATGACGATCGCGCCGTCGTCGAGGACCGCGAGGCCCTCCACCCGGGTCGCGTCGAGCGCGAGCCACGCCAGGGCCTCGTCGACGGCGACGCCGTCGGTGGCGAGCAGGGCCGGCCCGCTCCACGACTCGGTCAGCAGCTGCACGTTGCCGTCGGGCCGGGCTGCGACGCCGCGCAGCTCGAGGTCCTCCGGGTACGGCTGCCCCGGGGCGACCACGTGGCGCGCCGCGAGCCCGCCGAGGGGCGCGCCGTCGCGGTCCACGGCGGTGGCGAACGCCGCCGGGAACGACGCGACCGTGCCGTCGTCGAGCGGGTACGGCGCCGCCGCGACGCCGTACAGCGCGCTGCCGCCGTCCTCGGCCGCCACGACCGCGCCGAGCGACTCGGGGGCGCTGTCGGGGTCGGACGCGACCAGCCAGGCGAGCCCGCCCGCGCCGTAGGCGGGGTCGACGGCGCAGCTGTCGTCCAGGCGGACGCTCGCGAGCCAGGCCTCCTGGATGCTGTCCTCGGGGAGCGGATCGTCGACGGTGCCGAACAGCAGCGTGGTGCCGTCGGGCTCGCGGCGGACGGCGACGCCGCGGTCGCTGCCCTCGCGCGCGCCGGTGGCGACCACCAGCCGGCCGGCGTCGCCGCAGCCGAGGTCGAGTGCGGTGACCTCGCCCGGTTCGCAGCCCAGGAGCCCCTGCAGCAGCCACACCACGTCCACCTCCGTGCTCCGAGCGTAGTCTTGCTGCGCCTCCGCGCACGTTGCATGATCGGACGTCGGGGGCGAGAGTGCTGCGCTCGGTCCGTGCCAACGAGGTCCCCGCGTTCGACGCCGCGGTGGAGAGCCACGCCGCGCTCGACACCCGCTCCCGGGTCCACGCCGCCCACGTCCGCAACCTGGTCCTCGACGATGCGCTGTTCCTGCGGGCGTTCCCGCGCCGGGGCGGGCTCGAGCGCAGCGTGGTCACCGTCGTGCTCGAGGGGAGCGCCGTCGTGCGCGCCGGCGGCACCGTCGCCCGGGTCGTCGCGGGGCGGGGCTTCCGGCTCGGCCGCAAGGAGGGCCTGTCGCTGCGGATCGAGGCGGCGCCCACCTACCGCTCCGTCGTGTACGAATGGCCCGACGACGAGCCGGCGCCGACGCTCCGCACCTTCGACGGCACTGGCGCGGGCGATGCGCTGTACGGCGCGCTGCGCGCGGGGGCTCCACCCGACCGGATCCTCGCGATGCTCGCCGACCACGCCGAGCGCCTGGCGGAGTCCGGGGTGGTCTTCGCGGCGCCACAGGGCTTCGAGCCCGTGCCCGACGCGCTCCAGCGCCTCTCGTCCGCGCTCGACGCCCAGCTCGGCGCGCTCGGTGCCCAGCCCATGGCCGTCGATCTCGAGCAGGCGCTCGGGCACTCCGCCCGGCACGCGTCGCGCCTGACGCGCGAGCTGCACGAGCGGTACGGCCTCAACGCGGCAGGGTGGGTGGACCTGCGGAACCGGCGGCGCCTGATGCTCGCGGTGGCGCTGCTCTCGCGGCCCGACGCGCCCGTGGCCGTCGTCGCCGAGGTCGTCGGGTACCGCTCGCCCCAGGTGCTCGCGCGGGCCTTCGCCCAGGCCGGGCTGCCCGCGCCGCGCGACGTGGCCGAGGCCGTCCGCCTCGCCGGCGCGTGATGGAGTCCATGGGCCGATTGCCTCCCGGGGCGACAGGAGGCTCCATGTTGCTGCTCGCGCTCGCGCTCGTCCCCGCCCACGCCGCCGACCGGCTCTTCGTCCTGCAGGACGACGGCACCCTCGCGTCCTACGAGGAGGACGGCACCTTCCGCGGCACCGTCGCGCCGTCGATGGGGCGCGCCTTCGTCGACGTGGCCGCCAGCCCCGGCGGCGCCTGGCTGTTCGCCGTCGACAACTGGGGCGCCGTCTACCGCATCAACCCGACCGGGCTCGTGGTCGCCCCCGACCACGCTGCCGCTCCCCGCGCCCGGCCAGATCGCCGTGTCCGCGGATCGCCAGCGCGTGGTCTACGCCGCCCAGGGGGTGCACGTCTTCCAGCCGAGCGACCTGTGGTACCTCGGCAAGACCGTCACCGGTGCCGAGCTGGTCGCCGCCTCACCGGTCGATCCGCAGGTGGCCACGACGGTCCTCGGGCCCACCTACAGCACCGATCTGGCCGAGTACGACACGGCCCACTGGAACCTGCAGCAGGCCGCCACGTCGGCCGGCCTGCCCGGGCAGGTCGGCTACACGCGCACCGGTGTGCCGCTCCACACCTACTTCCTGAGCGGCAACCACTACGTCAGCGCGTGCGTCGGCGGCCAGTGCACGGACGTGCCGATCACCGGCCTGCCGCGGGCCATCGCCGACGGGTCCAGCCACACCTACGTCGCCACCGACGCGGGGGTCACCCGGCTGACCGTCACGATGGCGAGCCCCCCGCACCTGCTGGCGCACCCGCCGTTCGGCGCGGCGGAGGTGCGCAGCGTGGACGTCGGCGCCGACGACGACGTGTACGTGCTGTACGACGACCACCTCGAGCGCCGCGACCCGGACGGGAGCCACGCCGACACGTTCGTCACCTTCGGCGACGGCCAGTGGCGTTGGGAGGTGCTGAGCGTCCCCGTCCCGCCGGCCTTCACCTGCAACGGCTGCATCCGCATCCGCGTGAGCACGCTCGTCGCGCAGGCCGAGCTCCGCGGCATGCTGCACCCCTGGCCCGACCTGCAGCTCGCCTGCGAGGACTGCGACGAGGAGGAGCTCGCGAAGGCGAAGGCGGACGCCGACGCCTACCTCGACGAGCTCGGCGTGGAGGCGCTCACCGTGCCGATGGTGACCACCTTCCTCGCGAAGGCCCTCGAGCTGACCGACGCCGAGGCCGCCTGGTCCCTCGACGACCTGCTGATCCCGGACCTCGACGGCTAGAGACGCGACCAGACATCCGCGCCAGCGGATGCCTGGGCGCGTCTCGCAGGAGTCGGAGGACGCGCGCCAGCGCGACCTCCGACGTATTGAGCGAGCAAGCAAGCCGAATGCCTGCCCGACCGGGGGTGCGGCGCGAAAAGAAACACCGGACCCGCCCGTGAGGACCATGCTGTTTCCACGTTCTATCAGGCGATCGCTTGCTGCGAGGTGACCCACGAGATCCAGGATGGAATTGGTCGAGCGGGGCTCGTAGGCTCCCTGAACGACTTCCGGGAGTCGCATCCGTCGAGATGGACGTGCTGGTCCGCAAGGCGATGTTGCCAGTTCAGCAACCTGACGGATCGAGCGCTCCTCGCCAGGTGCATTCAGACCTGGGGCGTGCGCCGGATTGCGGGGAAGGTCTCGGCGTTCGACGGTTCCGTCGATCCGGTCGCCGTTCGAGTGGTGTTCAGGTCTCCCGACTCTTCCGAAGGATGGGCTTGCTCGCCGCCAGGTCGCCGCGGCAATACGGACTGTCGCCTGCGACCCAACCTGATGCGCGGGCTCGGGGCGTCGTGCGCGAGAGGCGCGATGCAGGGCAGAAGGGAGCGAAACGGGCACCCAGTACGGGAAGACGCTGTCATCGACTGGTCCGCCCGAGCGACGCCCTGCTCGGAGGAAGCGACGGATCGCGGCCGCCGCCGGCCCGAGAGCTGAATTGGCGAAGGTGGCATCAAAGTGGTGCAGCCGGGACTCCAAGATGACGTGCGGGGTCGTCAGGCCCGTCGAGCAGGACCCAGGCGAGGCACGTCGAAAGAGCATGCGCAGCCGATGACCGGCGTTCATGACTGCGTGCTTCGCCTTCCGGCAGACGGGCACGTCACGGACGCCAGCATCCACGATTCGAAGCCGATCGCCCGATTCGACAGGCTGCCCGAAGCGGTTCGGAGACGGCGTACGGGACGGGCAAATGTCCGCCGCAGTTCGGAGGGCGTTGAGGTGTTCACAAGCGGGCGCCAGATGGAGGCGCGAGACAACGCCATGTCTGCAGGCCATACGAGCACGAAGACACCTGGTCGATGGAGGTTGGAAGAACCCGACAACTCCGACGTAAGTGCCAGCGTTCAGTTCGCCGACCGAACTGCGGATGCCACGCTTGCGGCGAAGGCGGAACGTCGAACGCTCGGCCGGTCGTTGGTGCAATGCCCACGAGCGACTCCAGCGCATCAAGCGGTTCAACGACCCGAGAGCGACGTCCTCGCGCGCGCGGACCGTCTCGCCGGTCCGGTGGCTCGACGCTGAGTTCTTCGGCCTGGCCATGGTCCAGTTCCAGGTCGACGCGGTAAACCGGTTCCGTCTTGCAGCGCCGTCGGACGGTGCTCGAACTCCAGGGGACCGATGCACGCATTTCGAGACTTCGACGCGACCGACTGTTCGCACTTGTGACCGCTTGGAAGGCGATAGCCTCTCGAGCATTTCAGTTCCCAGGAACCGTCCGCTCGCGGGCTGGGCGCGCTGATCGATTGTCCGCTTCCACGAAGGCAACGGACGCTTCCGCCAACACCGCCTGGACCCATGCTCGTCTTCCACGTTACCTCCAGGCATCGCTGCTCGAGGCCCTGACGAGATCCGGCTGGGAAATTCGACGGGCGCGGCTCGTAGCCGAAGCTCGTGTCGCTGGACCTTCGGAGTTCCATCCCGACGATGGGCGAGGTGCCGCGTCTCACGGCGTGAAGTTCAGGTAACGACGTCTCCATCGCAGGCAGGATGTCGCGCTCGAAGCCCGAGGAACCCCGGGGTCTCGGTCGTTCAGACGGTCCGCGATGGCCCGGTCGCAGGTCTCCAGGGCAGGCACCTTCCTGAAGGACGGGGTCGATTACCCGCTGGTCGCCGATTCGACGAATGATCGAGGGCCAAGCGACACCTACCGCGCGGATCGGCGGCGTTCGCGAGGCGCGATGATCAGACGGAAAAAGACTGGGGTTTACCGCCCCAAGAGCGCTCCCATCGACTGTGTGACGAGGCCGAGCGCCTCCCTGCACTCGCCAAGGAGGTGCGCGACCAGCGACGCCGTCGGCGTTCGCCGATGCAGAGCCCGCTCGAATCGCGAAGGTCGGCCCCAAGACTGGCGCAGCCCGCACCCGGGACTACAAGATCGTTGATCGCGGTCATCAGCGCCGATCGTCAGCTGCTCTGGGACGCCGAGGCAGACCGAAAGAGCGAATCGCAGCCGATCACGGGTTCAAGACGCGTCGCCAGCACGGTCGTCGGGTCCGGGATGGCGTCCGACGCCGAGCACGTCCAGGAACCGACTCGTCGTTGCGCCCAGCTCGGCCGGTCGCCCGAGCGTCCTGGGAGACGGCGCCGCGGTGCAAATGTCCGAGCGTGCGGGAAGGGCGTCGAGGTTCGGGACGTGGTCGACTCGTGGTACAAGCGCGATTTCGAGATCGACTCGAGACAGTCGGCGACGCCAGCAGGCCACGAGCACGACACCTGGCGATCCGGGTGAACGCGACAATCCGCTCGATGCCAGGCCGTTCGTTCCCGACCTTCTGTGCGGGATGCCAGCTGGCGAATGGAAGAACGTCGAACGCGCCAAGCCGCCGTGTCAGGGCACCGCAGCGCATCAAGCGGTTCAACGCCGAGAGCAAGATCTCGCGCTGATCGACCTCGGACGTCGGACAGCGACAGAGCCACTTCGGCCGGCCATGGTCCAGTCTCCTGACGGCCGACCGCGGTTCATCACGTGGAGCTGCGCGTCCTGAACGGCTGACCGAATCCAGCGGGGTGACCTAGAGCACGCAATTTCGAGGCTGACGCGAGACTTATCGCTCGCAGCACGGCCGAGTGTCAACCGCCTGAACGGATCGTCAGCCCTCGTTTGCAGGTGTTCTAGAGACTACCAACCATCCGTTTGGCAACCTCGAATACCCGGCTTGATTCAGGCCTCGCCGCACCCGGTCGCTGGTTGCTTGATACGCGAGAATGCGGCACTGGCGCGCTTGTTCAGGAATCAGATGCCTGGCAAGGGATCCAGCGCCACGACCGCGCGGAACCCGTCGAGGCCGTCGGCGTGAGCGCTACGGCGTCGTCGCCGTCGCCGAAGCGCGCGTCCTGGAGGAACGCGCCGACGACCCTCGACGGTGCCGTCGTCCTGGACGCGAGGCCGGACGCGACGACGACGCCGGACCCGACGACCGTGCTGCAGCGCGGCGTGCCGTCGGGTGCGTAGACGACGAGCGCCGACACCGGGAGGTCGGGGACGGCCACCCCCGCGCCGTCCGCGAGCGCCACGTCGCCGGAGAACGTGCCCACCAGCGCGAGCTCGCCCGACGGCAGCCGCGCGAGGTCGTGCACGTCGACGTACCCGGTCAGGGTGCGGATCCACGCGACGCCCTCGGGCGCCAGCTGGGCGACGAACCAGGTCGCCTGGTCGGCCTCCAGCACCTCGCCGCCGAGGTCCACCGGCGCCCCAGACGCCCGCCACGGCGCCCGCGGTGAGGCCGCGCCACATGACCTCCCGGGCGCTGGCCTCGGCGGTGAGCGCCAGCTCGCGGAAGGCGCCGTCGCTGCCCACCCGAGCGACGTAGGACAGCGTGCCCGACAGGTCGACGTGCGCCTCGGCGGCGCTGCCCGGGCCGAACGCGGTGTCGCCGAAGCCGAAGACCTGGCCCTGCACCACGAGCGCATCCTCGGACGGGTCGTAGACCAGCCCCGTCACCTCGGCGCCCAGCGTGTCGACGACGACCGTGGCCCAGCGCGCCGCGCCGTCGGGCCCGAACCGGGCGACGAACGCGGCGTCGCCCGCCACCGCGAGCGGGACGTCGCCCGGGAGCCGCACGTCGCTCGCCACCTCGCCGGCGACCGCCACGTCGCCGCCCGGCAGCGCCACGATCGCGCGCACTGCGTCGTCGCCGACGGTGCCGAACGTGGCGACCGGCCCGGGGCCGCCCTGCGGATCGATCCGCGCGACGAAGGCGTCGGACTCGCCCTCGCCGCCGAGCGGGGCCCGCCCGCGAAGGACGACAGCGCGTCGCCGGCACCGGCCGCGAACACCGTCGGCGTCGGCCGCGAGGACCACGCTCGCCTGGGAGGTGCCGTCGAGGAGGCGCCCAGGCGTAGCGCCCGTCGGCCTCGACCCGCGCGACGACCCAGGCCGCCTCGCCGAGCGGGGCGACCTCGATGGGCTCGGGTGCGCCGGGGTCGAGCACCGTGGGCGAGCCCACGACCAGGACGCGGTCGGTCGCGCCGTCGGGGCCTGCGATCACCGAGACGATCCGCTGGTCGCCCGGCCCGCCGAGCGCCTCGACGGACCGGACGGCGCCGCAGGGCGGCAGCGGGGTGAGGGGCGGCGTGGTCCCGGTGTCGTCGTCGTCGCCCGTCGAGCCCGGCGACGTCGACCCCGCCGTCGGGGCATCGGGGTGACAGCCGAGCAACGCAGCGAGGCCAGCGAGGAGCATGCGACACTGTAGCCGGACCCGGAGGCGGCGCGGATGAGGATCCTCGCGGTGGTGGGGCTGGCGGGCTGCGGTGCGGCGCCGCTCGGCGAGGTCGAGATCGAAGGCGGGAGCCTGGCGCTGCAGGCCCAGCTGCGCGCCGAGCTCGTCGCGTTCGACCAGGACGTCGGCCCGGGGCGCATCGATCTGCGCGCGGTGCACGTCACGAACGCCGTGAACGGCGGCCACGCGGGCCAGCTCCGCAGCAACGAGGTCTGGATCGACGTCCACAGCGGTCCGGTGCGCGTGCTGCGCCACGAGCTCTGCCACCGCGTCTCGTCGCCCGACGACCTCGCGCAGGTGCCGCTGTGGGAGGAGGTGGCCGCCCAGCTGTTCGGCAGCGACCTGGCGCACGCCATCGACGTCTACCCCACGGCCCACGCCCAGCGCGAGGAGGCGATGGCGCAGTTCTGCGAGGCGGGTCCGGTGGCCCTCTCCGCGCTGCGCGACCTGTGCCCGGGCGAGGATCCGCTCGCCGCCGAGCTCGCCGACTGGCTGATGCGGACCATCTACCAGAACTACGAGGCGCCCCCGCTGCTCGCGCTCGACCCCGCGGAGGCGGTCACCTTCGACGGCTGGGTCACCATCGATTCGACCGTCGCGGGCACGACCGCCGACGGCCTCGTGGTCGTCGGCCTCGACGGCGCGTGGCGCGCGGCGTCGCTGCAGACGGGGCAGCGGGTCGACGCCGACGGGCTGCGGCCCGCGCCCGATCCGGACGAGGCGCCCACGCTCCGGGGCGTCGAGCGCCGCTCCGGCGTCGGGCTGCCAGGGGGCCCGGCTGCGGCGGTGGGGACGGTCGATCTGAACCACTTCGGCGCCAGCGCGCGGCGGCTGTTCGCGTACGACCCCGCCGTCGGCGCCTGGACGACGGTCCCGCAGTGCCTGGACGCCTCGGCGCAGCTGTTCTCCGCCGACGGCGGCGTGTGGACGGCCTGGCGCGAGGGGGAGGTGCAGCGCTGGCAGCCCGTGCTGCGCTGACCGCGCCCGTCAGGGGTCGAGGGTGAGCTGGAAGGCCTGGGGCAGGATGGCCTGCAGGGTGTCGGTGCCGGCGCCGACCTCGTCCCAGAAGGTCCCGGCGACCTCGAGCCCGCCGTCGGGTCGCGCGGCGAGCGCGGTCGGGTCGACGTCGCCCTGCAGCGGGAGCGCGCAGGCGAGCGCGCCCTCGGCGGTGTCGACGACGACCGCTCCTCCGTGGCTCGATCCGGCGACGAGGCGCACCCGGTCGTCGCCCGCGCCGAGCGTGACCTCGTCGGTGTAGGCGAGGAGCACCGCCACGCGGCCGTCGGGCAGCGCGGCCGCGCGGCGCACGACGGCGTCGCCGCGGAGCTCGTCGAGCCAGCCGAGGCGGCCGTCGGGCTCGAAGCGGGCGAACCAGTCGTCGCCGCCGGTGGGCAGCGTGAGCGCGCCGGGCTCGCCGCGCGCGAACGTGGACACGCCGAAGAGGCTGCCACCCGCGAGGGCCGCGCCGTCGGGCGCCAGCGCGAGCGCCTGGCCGCGCACGCTGCTGCCCGAGACGGTGAGGTCGTGGAACGCGCCGTCCGGGCCGAAGCGCGCGACGAAGGTGTCGACCAGGCCAGGCTCGATGCGCCGCTCGGCCGGCGTGCCCGCGCCGAACACGGCCGTGCCCTCGCCGCTCAGCGTCCCCAGCGCCACGATCTCGTCGTGGACGGTGTCGTAGGCAGCGCTGCCGACGACGCCCGCGGCGCCGGGCACGGTCAGGGCCCAGGCGAGGTCGCCGTCCGGGCCGTAGCGGGCGAGCAGGGGGTTCACCATGCCCTCGACCGCCAGCGGGACGCCGTCGACGGTGGCCTCGCCGCCCAGGGCGCCCGCCACGGCGACGCCGCCGTCCGGCAGCGGGGCGAGGGCGGCGAGCTGGTCCTCGCCCGCCGAGCCGAGGGTGCGGACCCACTGCAGCTGCCCGTCGCCGCCCACCCGCGCGACGAAGGCGTCGGCCTCGCCCGCCCCGCCGACCGGCAGGCCGTCCGGGAAGGAGGTGAGGGCGTCGCCCGTGCCGACGAGGTAGGCGCCGCCGTCGGGCGCCGGGCCGACGCCGAGGATCGCAGCCTGGCTGGTCCCGTCGAGCGGCAGGGCCCAGGCGAAGCCGCCGTCGTCGCGGCGGCGGACCAGGGCGTGGGCGGCCTCGCCGAGCGGCTTCAGGGCGAGCACGTCGGTCCCGTCGACCAGCACGACCAGGTGCTCGTAGGCGAGGACGAGATCGCTGCCGTCCGCCGCGGCTGCGGCCTCGACCACGGCCACCTCGCTGTAGGGGCTCACCGCGCGCAGGCTGCGGACCGTGGCGCAGGCGCCCCAGCCGTCGGCGGCGAGCGGGACCTCGCCCTCCGGCGCCGCCGTGTCGGTCGGCGCGGGCGCCCAGGGGGGCGGACGGTGGGGCTCGGGCTGGCAAGCGACGCACAGCAGCAGCACGCCGGGACGTGGCATGCCACAGCATACCCGCGCGCTACCCGAGCTGCGCGTCGAGCTCCGCGGCGGTCATGGGCTGCGAGAACATCGGGAAGTCGTACTTCACCGCGTTGGCATGCTCCTCGGGCGAGGTCGCCGCCGCGCAGTCGGTCAGCGTGATCACGCGCTGCCCGCGCTCGAGCGCAAGGGGCGCTGGCTGCTCGACGACGTGGCGGTGCCCGTGCCGCGGCTGCCCGAGCTCATCGCCGTCTGCGAGGCCGCGGCGCGCGACACGGGGCTCGTCGTCGGCACCTTCGGCCACGCCGGCGACGGCAACCTGCACCCCACCGTGCTGTGGGACCCGGCCGATCCCGGGGGCGAGGCCGCTTCAAGCGCAGCTGGCTCGCGCGGATGGCCGGGGCGCGCGAGCTCGAGCTCATGCGCGGCATCAAGGGCGTGTTCGACCCGCTCGGGATCCTGGGCCCCGCGCGGGGGTTCTGACGCTTCCGCCGCTACAGCGTCCCGCCGATGCGGAACCGCGCGGTGACGAGCTGCCCGTAGGCGCGGTCGAAGCGCCCCGGCGCCGCGTACAGCTCGGCCGCGGCGACCAGGTGCCCCCAGTTGCCCTGCGCACCCACGGACGCCACCGGCCCGAGGTAGGGCGACGCGTTGTTCGACACCACCGAGTCGTCGCCGATCCAGAAGTAGGTGGACGCGTCGGTGATGCCGACGGCGGCGTAGGGCACGAGGTGCTCCGTCTTCCAGCCGGCCATCAGGTCGACGCCGAGCGTGGAGCCGCTGAAGAAGTCCAGGTACACGGGGTCGGTGGGCTGGAACGGCCCGGCGATCTCGGCCACCGTCTTCATCAGCGTCCAGTGGTAGCGCCCGGCGAGCTGCAGGGGGCTGTCGCCCTGATAGCCGATGCCCACCTCACCGGACGCGATGACGTTGCGCGTCCCGAACACCGTCACCGGCGGGACGTAGCCGAGGCCGCCGTACAGGGCGAAGCGTCCGATGGCCGGGAAGGTGAAGGTGCCGCGCGGCCTGGGCAGGAACGGCGTCTTGTTCGTCTCTTCGGTCTTCGAGCGGGCGAGCACCAGCCGCCGGTCGCACGACAGCGGCGGGATGACCGACATCTCGAGCGAGACCGAGCCGTGGCCCGGCGCATCGGGGATGGGGGCGTGCAGCGGCGACAGGGTCGTCGCGAGCGCGAAGTAGTTCAGCAGGAAGTCCTGCTGGTGTTGGTCGTCGACGTACCAGGAGGGGGGGGCGCCGGCGGCGATCTCGGCGCAGGCCGGATCGACCTGGGCCAGGGCGGCCGACGCGAAGAGGAAGAGCATCGGAGTCTCCGAGGTGGGGTGAGCGCGCGCCGAGGGGTCAGGGGCCGTAGAGCTTGCCGCCGGCAGCGCCGTCGCACTGGTGGCAGCTGTTGCAGGAGCCGTCGCTCGGGCTCTGCGACATCGACAGCGTCGTGCCGCCCGCGGTGATGGTCGCGGTGAACGGCATGGTGACGGGCTGCTGCGTGTAGAAGTTGCCCACGGCGTTGGTGACGAGGTCGCGCCCGACGCCGTCGGCGTCGACGACGTGGACGGTGGCGCCCACCAGCGGCTCGGTGCCGGCCAGGTCGGCGAAGGCCGTGCCGGCGACGGTGAAGTTCGGCGCCTCGCCGTGGCCGGGGCTGTGGCAGGCGCGGCAGTCGGCGCCGGGCAGCATCAGCCCGCCCTCGCCGCCGCAGGTGCCCGGCGCGCAGTCTTCGTTGCGGTCGTTGCAGGCGACGGGGGTGGTGAGGCCCGTGTCGGTGCCGCCGCTGCAGACGTCGGTGGCGCCGTCGGCGATCCAGGTCTTCACGACGTCGATGGCGCTGGCCGGCAGGGCGCCCGACATCGGCATGACGCCGCCGTCGCTGCCCTGGGTGCCCTCGAGCTTGGCCACGAGGAAGGACGCGCCGGGGTCGCCGGGGACGACCAGCGTGCGGCCGCTGTAGGCGCTCTGGCCGTCGAGCAGGGCGGTGTAGGCGTCGGTCTGCAGGTCCAGCCCGCCGAGCGGGCCGGCGCCGGGGGAGTGGCAGCTCGTGCAGTGGGCGTCGAACAGGCTCTGGACGCCGCACCAGCCGTCGCCGCCCGCGGTCGAGCCGCCGCCCACGACGCCGGAGGTGAACGTGGTGTCGTCGCAAGCGACGAGGCCGGCGAGCCCCAGCGCGGGGATCGCGGCCAGGCGGAACATCCAGCCGACCCTCGGCGTTCTCGTCATCGGAGACCTCCTGCGTGTTGCCCGGTCCCACTGCACGGACCGTGCCAGCCGCGGAGGTGCGCGCCGCGCGGGGCGCGGGCCGGGAGCGACGGAGATTCAGCGCTCGGGGGCGGAGCTCCGTCGCTCGGGCGTCAGAAGGTCAGGGGCGCGTCACAGTCCATCCAGCGCTCGGTGGCGCCGTCGACCGTGTAGCACTCGGCGTCGATCGACCAGCTCCCCGCGATCTCGCCCTGGTCGTCGAGCGCGAACCCGCACAGGGCGGCGGTGCAGGCGTCGTCGTTCTTCGCCACGTCGCAGGCGCCGCCGAAGGCGTCCGCGCACGCGTCCGGGACGGCCTGGCACGCGCCCACCCCTCCGTCGACGCAGATCTCCGCCGGGCCGCAGTCACAGCGGTCGAGCCAGTCCGGCTCGGCCACGCCGCAGCCGACCGTCCACACCAGCCAGCACACTCGCCTCATGGTCCCTCCTCCGAAGTCCGAACGGCCTCGGGCGTACATCCAGGTGCGAGGACCTCGGGTCCTGCACGGCCGACCTTATCGGCGGCCGCATGGTGCCAACCTGACGCGAGCGGTCACCGCGTGATGTCCCGACTCTTCCTCGTCCACGACGCGCCCGTCCCCGT